>PAQV01000103.1 GCA_002709405.1 Paracoccaceae bacterium | reverse complement strand
CTGCAGTTCCTGGCGGAATCCGGCGGGCTGACGCCCTTTGCCGCGCAGTCGCGGATCGAACTGCACCGGGCCGACCAGGTGTACCTGTTCAGCTACAACAACAAGCTCGGCCGCAACAAGACGCCGCGGATCTCGTCGAGCACCAAGCTGGTGGAAGGCGACGTCATCGTCATCCCGACGCGCAAGCTTTTCGAATAAGCCAGCCAGATGACCCGGACAGCCATGCGGCGTTCCATTCTCCTGACCTCTGCCGGGGTGGCCGCGCTTGTCGCGCTGCTGCCCGCGATCGGCCGTCCGCAAGACGCCGCGGCCGGTCTCGATGACAATGGCAGCCTGGTCTACACCTTCGGATTCTCGAATGAACTCCGGGCCAGCGACAACCGCCAGCTGGCGGTCGAGTCGCCGGGCAATTCCTATTATTCCGAGACCCGCCTGTCCTTCGGGATCGAAGCCGAGACCCGGACCCAGTCGCTGTTCTTCGAGATCGGCAACCGGTTCCGCCTGGGCACCGGCAAGGGCGCGCCCGACAACCAGCTGCTGCTGCCCCGGCTCGAGCTGGCCTATGCCCGCGAGTCCTCCAACGCGCTGATGACGGCCAATGCAACGGTGCTGACGCGGGACCTGTCGATCGACGACCTGCCGCTGGACATCACCGATCCGTCGGAACTGCTGACCGATGACGGGTTCGAGGTGCGTGAAACCCTCGACCTGGGACTGGAGCTGGGCCGCAACGCCCCCCTGGGCACCGAGTTCGGCTTCTTCGTCGACAACCTGCATTACATCGACGCCACCGACCCGGATCTGTACAACCGCACGACCTATGGCGGCAGCGCGGCCCTGGTCTTCCGCCCAGACACGGCAACGGCCGTCCGTCTGGGTTATAGCATCTCGGACTACGATGCCGACGATTTCACAGAGACCCGGCGGGTCACCCAATCGGTCGACCTGGGCGCCGAGCGCCGGATCAATCCCCTGACCACGATCTCTGGCCAGTTCGGCTACAAGACCGTGGACGAGACCCTGCGCGCCTTCGGCATCGACGGCAACGACAACGACGGCTTCATCGCCGGGGTGGGCTTCGCCCGCGAGTTGCCCACGGGCTTCATCGAAGCCGACCTGTCGCACGACGTGACCGGTGCGGGCGGGCGGTCGGATTTCTCGCTGACCCGCGGGTTCGAATTGCCCACCGGCGACCTGGAACTGACCCTCGGCGTGACCGAGCCCGAAGGCGTCGGCCTGCAGCCCACCGGCGGGGTCTATTACAGCCACGAACGCACCCGCCAGCGCTTCGTGGTCGACGCCTCGACCCGCATCATCGTGGCTGACGACGACACCGTGCAACGGGCCAGCCGGATCCGGCTGAGCTATGACCTGCTGGTCAACGATTTCGACAGCATCGGCCTGTCCTTCGACTACGCCCGCACGGACGACGCGGGTGGCGCGGGCAACGTGAATTTCGCCGAACGCACAACCGCCACGGCCCAATACACCCACGCCCTGACCGACGACTGGGACCTGACCGGAGGCTACACCCACCGCTTCCGCGACCAGGAGAACTCGGGCTCGGGCACCGCCCACGAGATATTCGTTTCGCTGGGACGGGATATTTCCTGGCGGCCCTGAGGTGGCTGAGCTAACGCTTACGAAGTTCACATCGCAACCGTCCGGGATATCGAGCTTTCTGGATCGAACAATACGGCCTCGTCGCAATCCACCCAGATCGTACCGGCACCCCGTGGGATGAGACGGATCGCGCTGGATCCAGTCCAGGATGCAATCGGCTTCTCCGTCATTTGCGATCTGCCCGTGGTTATCCAGCAGCGGCCGAAGCAAGGTCGTCCCTGACCGAAGCGCCCCCTAGATCACAAATGGAACAGGCTGCGTGTCCTTCATGACATCAGACATTTCACAAAGGTCGATGCCTTGCATCATTCAACATAATCTCTGTTATGTGGCAGGTATGAACCGCGGAAGACGCCCCACGGCTTCCTTGAGAACATCGTTCAACCGGGCCTCGGCGGCAGCAACGCCTCCCTCTTCCGGGTCAATCGCCGTGATCAACCGAACCAGCCCGCTGTCCTCGCGACCGTCCAGAACCTTGCCCTTCAGCAGCTCCCACTTGGCCGTGAATTCCCCAGCCGTCCGCATACCGTTCTGTTCGAACCAGTAATAGACCAGCATCCGGGTCTCGCCCTTCTGGATGATCACCCGGCTGTAGTCGAACGGGGTGATGGACATGCCCTCGGTGCTCAGACCCTCGGCCCGGGCGCGGGAGATCTCGGCGATTTCCCAGCCCCGGCTGGGCAGGCAGACCTCGGGGGAATGCACTGCGCTGTCAGATGAATCGCGGTACCAGACGAACAGCAGGTCGACCGAGGCCGTCGTGTTCGGCGAGGTCAGGATGACGGAATGGAAATCGTCCGCTCCGATTGCCTGGGTGACCCGGTCATCGAAACTGCGGCGGGGGCCGGACTGCCATTGGCCCAGCTCCCTCGGGAACAGCAGGAAGGGCGTGCGTTCGGCCCAGACGGCGCGGCGCTCGGGAAGGGCCGTCATGGCGGCGGCCAGGGACAGGGTCACCAGCGCGGCCGAGATCAGCGCCACCGACGGCTGCACCAGGCGCAGGCGCATCATCTGTTCCCCCAGCCCCGTCGTGTCCAGGTCCAGCGCGTCGATCAGCCCCGGCCGGTCGGGGCGCATCATCAGCATCACTTGCGCCAGGCCGAACAGCAGCAGGATGCACAGGATGAAGATCACCCAGCCTTCGAAGAAATGGGAAAAGCCCTCGATATGGGAGGGGCCCCAATGGTTCACGATCCAGCCGGCAATCGCGATCCGGATGGAATTCATCAGGACGGTGATGGGTGCCGCCGACAGCAGCAGGACCGCCTTGTGCCACATCGGCCCCTTGTAGAGGACGGCGAAGATGTAGCTGAAGCTCAGGATCGGGAACAGGTAGCGCAGGCCTGAACAGGCCTCGGCCACGTGCAGCTTCATCACGCCCAGGTCGATGACGTTGCCCAGCAGGTAGACCGGCACGTCGAGCCCTCTCAGGAAGGCCACGCCCAGTTCCGAGGACACGCCCTGCAGGTAGGTCGACAGCCCGTAATAGACCGACCCCGGCAACGGCAGCATGAAGACCAGGTGCAGGACCGGTGGCCAGAAATGCCGGCCCGTGGACCAGCCGAAACTGATCAGCAGCATGGCCCCGGTCCAAAGGATCAGGGAATAGGCGACGAGGGCCGGGATCTCGATGACCTGGCCGGCCAGGGCGACGATCAGGGCCAGGGCCAGCAGCACGAGGCCGGGCCAGCGGTCGGGAATCGGTCCGGGACGTTCGGGGAAATCCTTCAGCTGGCGCAGGAACAGGAAGCCCGACAGGATCGGGATCAGCGGCCCGTGGCTGTATTCCGGCATCTGCCAGGCGGCCAAAAGAGCGGCCAGCCCGTCCTGGAAGAACAGCGCCGCGCCGAGCACCGCCGCGATCAGCCAGAAGATCCCCCAGCTGGCAAAGTCACCAAGCGCCTTCGGGATCCCGCCGAGGCTGTCGCTGTCCGACATGAAACACCGTCCCCTGCCCGATGAAGCCAGTTGTGATCGCAGGGATTTCCCGTGCCAGGGATCTCTGCGCCTTCATAAACGTTAACGTCCCACCCCGGCGATGAAAACCATTCAACAGGGTTTCGCGTCATGACAATTCAGGGATGAGCCATGTTCTGCGTAAAAACGAAATGGGTGCCTGTTGCTGTGCTTCCGTGAACCCGGGTGTCGTGAATTCCGGCCCTGTCAGAGAGTCACATTTCCGAAACAGAGGCGGGAATTCCTTGACGTTAGGGGTTTGGCAACCATTACCCTACACAATCCTGGGATCAGTGGGAGGAGACATGGTCGTAGGAGCTTTGTTCTTTGGCGTGCTTTTTGGCGCAGCCGGACTTGGCCTGACCTTGTGGCTCGGGGGCGGGTGGCTGACTGCGCTCCTTGTTTATGTGGGGGTCGGGTTGGCGGTAACGCTTGGTGTTCTTTGCATCAATACCCTCTGGTCCCTGGTCGCGTCCCGGCTGGAACGTCAGGCCGATGACACGCACGACAGGCCCGAAACACTGGCAACGCGCGCCCATACGAACCCGAAAAGCGCGTCCGGATAGGGTCAGGGCCTTGCCCGGCGAGTCTTAATAGCCCGGTAATGGCAAGGCAGACGCCCCGCCAAGCGTGCCGCGAGAGTCTATCGAAGACGCACATCCCGGGCGGCGAATCGAACACACGGGCAATTCCGGGACAATTCAGACCTGATCAAGCGGTCTGGGCTCAATCAGTGCAGGATGTCCCCCTTCCGTCTAAAATCTGCGCAACCCGCCTCAGGATTGCCGGATCGGATGTGCAGGAACGGCACATGCAGGTGTTGCCGCGTTGAAATCACAGAAAGCTATTCAATTTGGCCCAATTAACCTTTATGAAAAAATCAGATAGTTTTCTCAGTAAACAGGCTGGCACCCATGCTCTCTTGGATCACGAAAGCAGTACCTTTGGCGTTTGCCGCCGCAATGGTACTTGGTACACCTTCCGCCGAAGCGGCAACCTTCGTTTCGACCGGTACCTGCACCGCGGGCACAGGCTCGGATGTGACGGCAAGCGGCGGCAACGCGGATGCCTGCTTTGGCGCGGCCCGGACGCTTGTGCGCCGCGGCGACCTGAACACCTCGACCTATGCGGAAAGCTGGCGTTCGGCCAAGGAGACCGACCCCGGCCTCTTCGGCTACACCGATTATTCGTTCTGGGGCAGCGCCAACCGTGGCGGCCCGAACTCGGTCGAACTGACCAGCAACCGCAGCCGCACCGAGGGCACCTGGTCGGTTGATGCCGGCGCCTTCGACTCGGTCCTGCGCATCGTCGTCATCCTGACCACCGCCACCAAGTCGACCGCCTATCTCTTCGAGAACCCGGCCGAGATCACCGGCGGCACCTGGAGCACCGCAGCCTTCGCCGGCGTCCTGCTGGGCGGCAAGCCTCTGACCGACGTGGTCATCTACACCAGCGGCCTGGCCCCGATCCCGGTTCCGGCCGGCGCGGTCCTGCTGCTGAGCGGCGTTGGCGCCTTCGGCTTCATGTCGCGTCGCAAGAAGCGGCGGGAAGCAGACGCTGCGGCCGAACCCGCAGCCGCCTGACAGCACCGACATTCGGATTGAAGAAGGGCCCGGAGCATCGCTCCGGGCCCTTCTTCGTTGCCACCCCGAAAAAATTGCCAATTGGCAATTTTCCTCAGCCGTCCTGGAAATAGTCATCCAGGGCCGCGCCGATCACCGCTTCGGCCTCGTCACGGGACACGCCCTTGGGCACCTCGATGACCAGCTTGGCGCCCTTGCGACGGACGGCGACCTCGCCCCCCTGCCCTTCTGAGCCTGCTTCACCGGACATCGACTCGACGGCCGGCTTTGGCGGCGCCGCAGCCGCCTTGAGCAAAGATACCACGTCTGGTGCGGCGACCCCTGCCCCGCCCGACTGACGACGCGCTTGCTGATCCGCAGCAATGGCCCTCGCCGCCTCCAGCACCGTCTCGCGCGTCGCCTCATCTGCCAGCAGCGGCTTCAGCACCCGCGCGTGCAGCTCGCGGATATCGTGCATTGAGGAAAAGGCCCCGATGATCTCGTCCGGCAGCCGGGCCAGCGCCAGGTAGCGCGACAGCCAGCTTTCCGACACCTCCAGCCGCGCCGCCATCGTCTTCTGGCGGCCGCCATAATAGAGCTCGATCGCCTCGGCATAGTCCCGCGCCCGCTCGTAATCCGAGATGTCCAGGCGGTCCCGGTTCTCGATGTCGGCCAGGCGAAAGGCCTCTTCGTCCGTCATGTCGCGGACTTCGACCAGGTAGCGGAACTGCGGATAATTGTTGGCCCTCAGCCAGCTCACCGCGAAATGGCGCCGGGCCCCGCAGATCACCTCGTAGTCGTGATCCTCTCCGCTCAGGCGTCGCACCACGGCCGGGAATTCCTGGCGGCCCTGCGCCCGGATCCCGTCGATCAGGTCGCGGCAATTGTCCTCGGTCAGCAGGCTGTATTCGCGGTTGTGGCGCGCCCACATGCGGCAACGCTCGGGGTCGATCCAGTGCAGGACCTTCTCCTCCCGCTCGCCTGCCACGCGCTCTCCAAGCGCCGTGGAGCGCCGCAGGAAACGGGCCCGCCCGGCAGGTTCCGCCCTGCCCTCCCCGCGCTCCTCTGGCGCGTCCAGCCCCGACAGCACGTCGTCGAAGATCGCATCATGTTTCTTGCGGCTCACAGCAGCCCCTCCCGTCGCAGTGCCTCGTGGTGGCTTGGCCAGGTCTTGCGCACCAGGATCTCCAGCTCGCGGCCCACGGCGTCCAGGTACGCCCGGCAGCGCTTGTGGGTCTCGGTCCGCGTCGCGGCCCCGGTCAGCTCGTAGACCGTCGCGAGGTTCGCCGTGGCATTGTCGATCTCGGCGCTGTCCTTCAGCACCGCCTGCATCAGGTCCTGCGGAAACACCGCCTGCATCATCCGATGGATCGCCTGGTGCGCCGACTTGGTGTCGCTCATCTTGGTGACCAGGATCTTGACGAAGGCATAGTCACGCTCGCCGCCATGGCGCGCCAGTTCCTCCAGGGTCGAGGTCATCATCCGCAGGAAATGCGCCGTCGAGCCGAAGTCGATGTTGCTGGGCGGAGCAGGGATCAGCAGCGCATCGGCGGCCCGCAGCACCGACAGCGAGATCATGCCCAGGGCAGGGGGGGGATCCATGATGATGATGTCAAAGAGATCCCGAATGGAGTCGATCCCCTCGCGCAGCCGGTCCAGCACGAAGCTGCTGTCGCGGGCCATCCGGGCGGCGAATTCGTACTCGGCATCGTACAGTCCCAGGTTCGCCGGGATCAGCGCGATGTTCGGCCAGTAGGTCGCCCGCAGCGCATAGTTCGGCGTCTGCGGCCCGCCGTGGCGGAAGAAGGGATAGAGCGTGTCCTCGTCCTCTTCGACATCCACGTCCGGGTTCAGCCCGAAGATCGAGGTGGTCGAGGCCTGGCTGTCGCAGTCGATTACGCACACCCGGTAGCCCTTCAGGGCGAAGTACTGGGCCATGTGGCAGGTCAGGGTCGACTTGCCGACGCCGCCCTTGAAGGACTGGATCGACAGGACCATGGCCGGATCGTCGGTCGCGCGGTGGGGCAGGGTGCCGAAGACCTCGCGCATGCGGTTGACCTCGGCCAGGGAATAGCCCTGTCGCCGATTGGTCTTGGGATCCTTTTCCGGCTCGGGCAGACGGCCGTCGCCTTCCGCGTCGCGGATCAGTTTCTCGCTGCGCCCGACCATTTCGGCGGCGGTCCGGACGTTGAATCGCAGCTCCAGTTTCTTGCTGCGGTCCTGGGCGAAGACACGGTCTCGGAGCCGGTTGATCACGGTCTCGGAGCGTCCGGCCAGCTCCTCGAATTCCGTCATGGTGACTGGGGGAAGAATGCTGTCCATACTGGGCCTCGTACTGCTCGCGCCGAATCATGACGCCCGCAGGCGATGATCTCAAGTCCAGAGTTTTCATTCCGCGCGGCCGTGGTGCGCTTTTTCGCCCTTCAGGCGCGAAAAAGCGGAAGTCTTCGCAAAAAGTCTTTCGATTCGGAAATCTCGTCTGAAAAGGGGGCTTTTCAGAACGGACCACAGGCACGCACCATGGAAGGGAAGCGCTGTCCCGGGCCAGAGTCCTTACCCCCCAAAATCCAGAAAAAAGAACCCAAAGGATTCGGATTCTTAGATTCTCTTGTTCGCGCGACGCAACACAATGATAACAAATGATAACTTCCAACCAGACTTACTTATCGGGTGGCAATCCTTACATCCTGGGGTGTTTTGGCGTACGTTTCGGGTGGGCTGGCGTTACGGATCGGGTGGGGCCCTGTCCTTACTTTTCGGGATGGCGTTTCCGCCCCCTCCGGGCGCCCCAGAAGCGGCCTGTTTTCCGGCGGGCTTCGCCAAGGGGCGCGTGATGCCTTACTTTTCGGGATCCCCTCGATCTTGCCCGCTCCGCGGGGGCTTCGTACCATTACATCCAAACGGGCAGACGTAAGACACACGACAAGAACACACATGGCGCGAGCGAAGAAAGCGAAGCCGGCCACCTACAGGACCCTGGACGCGCGTCCCAATGCCGAGAGCCTCGTCAAACCCGGCGAGCTCGTCGACCTGGTGGAAGTGACGCCCCTGACCCTGGTGGACCGGCGCATCTACAACCAGCTGCTGGAGCAGGCCTGGGATGCGATCGACAAGCCGGTCACCCACGTGGTGGCCAAGGCCTCGTTGCGCGGCAGCCACAATTCCAACGACCGGATCGGCGAGTCGATCGAACGGCTGATGACGGCGATCGTCCGCGTGGCGGTGACCCGCGATGGCGAGCGGGCGATCGAGCGGGTGCAATTGCTGGGCGGCAACCTCGAGGTCGAGCGGCGCGACGGTCTGCTGGAATACGAGATCCCGGCGCGGCTGCGGCGGATCATCAAGGACAGCACGGTCTTTGCCCGGCTGCAGCGCGAGGTGATGTTCGCGCTGACGTCGAAATACGCGCTGACGCTTTACGAGATGGTGCAGAAGCGGGGCAACCTGTCGTGGCGCTCGTCGGACCGGTTCACGGTGGACGAACTGCGCGGCATCCTCGGCGTGCCCAAGGGCAAGCTGACCACCTGGTCGAACCTCAAGCTGCGGGCGATCACGCCGGCGGTGGCCGAGGTCAGCCAGCTGTCGGATTACATCGTCGAGATCGAGCCGATCAAGACCGGGCGCAGCGTGACCCATGTGGAGCTGCGCTGGTGGAAGAAGGACAGCGCGGGGCAGGGGGATGCCGCCCGCACGCTGAGCTTCGCCAAGCCCGGCCGCAAGGCCAAGCGGTCCGGCACGGCCGAGCCCGAGGCCAAACCCACGCCCCGCCCGGTGCCCGACACTGCCGCTTCAAAAGCGCCAGCCCAAACCGTGGCGCCCCCCAAGGCCAAACCCCGCCCGGCCCGTATGGCCCGGGTGGGCCCGGCGCTCGACAGCGAAACCTACGACACCGCCCGCCTGCGCTACCCGGGCTACGACATCTACTTCGTCGAGGCCGAATGGCGCGCCTGGTCCAAGGGCAAATCCGCCCCCACCGACCCGGATCGGGCGTTCCTGGCCTTCTTCCGAAAATATGCCGAGGCGCATCCTCTATGAGGATGTGATTTGAAAGAGTGTGGGGCTCTGGACTGGAACTACGTTCCGAGTGCGCGTTTATTGATCTGTCAAGCAATGTGAAGCGTGTGGGGGCGTCATTGCCAGCTTTGTTCAAACGATGATCTTGCCTGCACGCTCAACCTTGCGGCATGTCGTGATGCAGAGCAGGCATCTCCACCTCTGACTTGCACGCTCTTATGGAAATTGGCTGAATTTCTTGGATCACATGGCTGGGGATTTCTTGGCTTCTGGCAGACTATTTTAGAGAATAGGAAAGCAGTTTTTGATGGCGACAATTCCTCAACAGGTAGATGCACCTTTAGATGGGAAAGTCAGCAAAGCGGCTGTAGAGCCTCCGCCGTGTGTCCGCTTTGGCCCTGTTCCACGTGGGAATGATGTTGGGCCGCATGGGGAGCAGCCACTTACGGTAGGAACGATTGCACCTTCGTATGGGCTTGAACATGTTTCATACGGTGTGCCTGTTCCCGCGGTCACTTTTTGCACACTCCAAGCGATCTCGGCGCGCCGTTTCGAGACACGCTCTCAGTTTTTTGCGCACACCCCGGCCGTGATTGGTCCGCGGGTCGATCTTATACACAGCTTCAACCATCTCCCCCTTCAGGTGCCGCGGCGGCGGCCTTTCGTGGTGAGTTGCGAGATGGAACTACCGAGGATTCTGGGGCAGCCTGCAGACTGGCAGAAACAATTCGCTTTGAAGGCTCTCAGCAAAGAGTCCTGTCGGCGTATTCTGCCGCTCTCGGAAGCGGCGCAGCGTTTCATTTCACGCAGGTTCAAGGCCGCGAACCATCCACACCTGGATCACAAGATGGACGTGTTTCGCGGCGCTGTCACCCCTCCGGCGATGTTGCGTCCTCCTCGTGATATCAAACAACCTATCCGCTTCCTCTTCGTTGGAGGGGATGGCCTTCGAAAGGGACTGGGCGTAGCTGTGGATGCCGTTCAGAGGCTGAACGCCGGGGGCATCGAGGCCTCGTTGACTGTGATTGGCCGGCCCACTGCGGAAAGCTATGCCATGCCGGGTAGGAGCCTGCCTACCAATACATTGTACGCGGTCCTGGATGAAACCCCGTTCATTGAACACCATGCTTCGCTCCCGAATTCTGAGGTTCGACGCCGTATGGCTGAGGCGGACTTTCTGCTGTTTCCGACGGTCGACGAATCCTTGGGATGGGTCGTGATCGAAGCAGGTTTGACAGGGTTGGCGACCGCGGCGACTGAAATCTTTGCGATACCGGAGTTGATTGACCACGAAAGCAGTGGTTGGCTGCTGTCAACGGATACAGATGAGGATGGGCGCTGGCTTCATCTCGCCACATCCGCGGCGCCTGATGAATGGGAGGCCCTCCAGAAGGGGTTATCGGATCAGATTGTGGGGTTTGCAGAAGCAATCGCCCGGAATCCTCATTTACCTGACCAGATGGGTGATGCAGCGCGGCGTAAACTCGAAGCGCTGTACTTGCCGGAAGTGGCTGCGGCTCGGTTGCGTGCCATTTACGACGCTGCTTTGTGAATTTTTCGGCTCGCTCTGGGGTTGTCCTCGGCCGTTCCAGAGCGAGCCGTATATTGCATCAGCTGCAAGGACAGCGTCTGAGGGAGGTTTGAGCAGTCCCCCCCGCGAGCCAACGGAGCTCCCGACCCATGACCTACCTTGATTTTGAGAAAAAACCGCCTCGAATTAACCATAACCAGCGTCCGCATGCCGGATTCAGGGCCCTTGGGCGCATTCTGGTCCTATGCGGTTTTACGGTTTGTTTCTACCTCTCTGCGATGGCTGCCCCCCAACCGGGGCAGTATCCGAGCACAACAAATACAAGACAGACATCGGCATCTGCCCCTCCAAGCTTCGTGCTTCAGGAGGCAGGCGCAGTGCAGATCAGAGACATTTTCCCATTTCAGTGGGCTGTTTCCCGCTGGGATCAGCGTGGGTTGTTCGACATCCGGGGATGGATGGACGGCGAGGGCAGGGGGGGCGACCGGGCGGGTCTGCTGGCTCCTGCCTTTGCATTTGCAGGCCATGCTCCGAGCCTTGAGCTGTCTGCGGCCCGAGACCTGACACCTTACCGGATCGCGGCGATTGAAACGACGCCTAGGGCTTGGGCCGATACAACCTTCAGCGCGCCCGCGGCATGGACGCCTCCCCAGCAGCCCGAGCCTACGACCGAAGAGGCCGCCCCGGGCCGGGGGTTCCAGGCGACCTATTATCGGTTCGATACCGGGGGCGGGGCCGCACCGGCGGCGGTCTCCGAGGGCAGCGTCAACACACTGAATTATGTGCGGACGGTTGATGCTTTCTGGGAGGGCGGGGCCGCGGACTACTTTGCCGCCGAATACACGGGCTACCTGCAGGTCGAGACGGCAGGTCTTTATACTTTCCTGCTGCAGGCCGATGACGGGGCCGAGCTGCGCATGAACGGCCACACCATCGCGACGACGACCAGCGCTCCCTGGGTTCAGAAGGTCTTTGCCACCATCGAGTTGGAGGCCGGTAGCCACGAGATCGGGGTGTCCTACATCGACGGGGCCGGCTGGGCGACGCTGAACCTGCAATGGGCCGGCGCGGATACCGGCGGGGAGTGGGTGATGGTGTCGGGCGACGCGGTCAGCCAGGAGGCGGGGCTGAGCCCTTATGCCTATGAGCTGCTCGCCCAGGCAGCAGACAACCCGGGGGTCGGTTTGGCGGATCCATCCTTGGCGGTAGGGTTGAGTGGCTACGCCTATTACAAAAGTCCACCGTTCCTTAACCTGATGAAACAGGCCTCTCCGGTGTCCATCTATGACGCTGATGGCAATACGGTGAGTGCCGGTGTTCTGGCGGAAGCCGGGTTACTGGACGAGAATGGGTATCCGACGGCCCTGCTGGGGGGGAACGAGACCCTGCCCGGCTGGCAGCAGGGCTATTTCTATTATGTTTCGATCCATCACCCGAATGAACAGGTTCAGGCCGAAACATCTGGCGACATGGTCATCGAGTGGAGGGGCAGCGGTACGGTCGAGATTCGGGACCTGATCGTTTCGGATGCGGTTACCTTGATGGATGCGGATGGCAACGTGATCGGCGGCCGTGTGACCGGCACCTGGCCGGAAGGCAGTGGTCTGAGAATGGTTACAATCCGCGACATGGATCCAGACAATCACGTCCGGGACATCTCGATCGTCAAGGCCGAGTACAAGGATATGTACGACGCTGGTGCTATCTTCGATCCGCGCTACCTGGCGACGATCCAGGATCACCACACGCTGCGTTTCATGGACTGGATGGGCACGAACGGCTCCGATGTGACCTCGGTGGCGGATGTCTACGGGATGGACAGCGCGACCTGGGCGATCAACTCCCGGGTCACGAGCACGCCCGATATCTCCGAGGACAGCCAGATGTCGATCCCTGGGCATCTTCCCTTTGAGGTCATGGTCCAACTGGCCAACGAGGTGGGGGCCGATCCCTGGTTCAACATCCCGCTGAAGGCGGATGACGATTATGTCCGCGCACTGGTGTCTTACGTGGCCGAACATCTGGACGAGGGGCTCGTGGCCAAGTTCGAATTGTCGAACGAGGTCTGGAACTGGGCCTATGGGTTTGACCAGGTTCGGGAGGCATCCCTTCTGGGATCGGGTGGAACCGACGAAGGCGACATTCGAGCCGCGCGGGAATATTATGGTTACCGCTCCGCGCAGATCCGAGAGATCATGACCGAGGAAGCGCCGGGCCGCGAGATGCAGCTGATCATGGGCACCCAGACGGTCTATTACGATGTCGCCCGGATGGTCGAGACAGGGGTGGAGGCCTATTACGCCGAGCAGGGCCGCAGCGGTGAAATGTCGGATGTCTTCGATGCCTTGGCCGTGACAGGTTATTTCAGCGAAGTCAGTTCGGACGAGTTCACCGAGTTGCGCAGTGCCTGGTATGCGCAATCCGAGGCCCTGTTTGCCGAAGGTGTCACCGAGACGAAGTACCAGTATTTCGTCAAACGCGCCGCCGATTACCTGGCCAACGGCCTGTCTGCGCTGGATAGTACAGAACTGGCCCTGATCCGGACGCATGACAACGGAGAGATCCACCCAAGGTTCGAGGATCCCCTGGAAGGCTACCTGCGCGGGAATTTCGCGGCCAACAAGGAGATGGCCGATGCCTGGGGGTTGGAGTTGATCCAGTACGAGGCCGACAGCCATATCTCGGCCCCTGATCGCAATAGCCCGGATGCTGAATGGTACAAGGCGCTTAACCAGAGCGCCGAGATGGGGCAACTGACCACTCGCATGGCCGAGATCTTCCGGGAAGAGGGCGGCATCCTGGTCAACGATTTCGGCAATGTCGATGACACCAGCTCTGGTCTCTGGGGCACGCGTGACTATCTTGCTGACGAAAATCCGATCTCGGCGGCCTATGATCACTACAATGCAACCGCCGCCGCCACGTACGGTAGCCTCAATAACGACCGCCCCGAGGATGCCTTCCTGCAGGGCCTGACCCTGACGGGCACCGACCAGGGCGATGTGCTGGTGGGCACGGCCAAGCGCGATTATCTTCTGGGCGGGGCAGGGGCCGACCTGATTGTCGGCGGGCTGTCACCGGACGGGATCAATGGCGGCGAGGGCACCGACATGGTGCTGTTCGACGGCTGGGCAGAGGATTTCGACTTCGCCGTGGACCAGGACGGCCGCCTGCTTGTCGGGGCGGATGGGGTCTTTGCACAATTGGTCAATGTGGAACTGATCGCCTTTGCCGACAGTGGAGAAATCCGGATGGTGAGCGACTGGACGGGAGAGCCCGCGGGCGCCACGCTTGATACGCTCATCGCGGATTTCGCGGCAGGCAACCCGGTGGCCGATCAGCTGGGGTTGTTCTGACGCATCGCTTGTTGAAGCAATCCATCTGGCCTGGACAGGCTTTGATGCTTCGATGCTTAGCGCAAGGCTTGGACCCGTCCCGGCTACGAGCCCGTCTTCTGGGTCAATTTACGAGACTGGGCGTATTCTGCTCAAAAAGCGGTTCACTTATGAAGCCTAGGTGAAAACTACGGTTCGGGGTTCAATCATAGCTGGAAAAACGCGCTGAAATGGCCAAAAACCGAAAGAGAGGCGTTCCATATTCACTCGGAGCGGTTTGAAAAATTTGTAATCGTTAGGGGGCGGTATGACGTCCGGATACGCAGCATGAGCAAAAGAATATTAGTCACCGGCGGGGCCGGGTTCATCGGAAGCCATCTGTGCGAACGCCTCCTGGAAAGTGGTCACGAAGTTCTTTGTGTCGACAACTTTTTCACGGGTCGCCGCAAGAATGTGGCCCACCTTCTCTCCAACCCGCTGTTCGAGTTGATGCGTCACGACGTGACGTTCCCACTCTACGTCGAAGTGGATCAGATCTACAATCTCGCCTGTCCCGCATCCCCGGTGCATTATCAATACGACCCGGTCCAGACCACGAAGACATCGGTCCATGGTGCCATCAACATGCTGGGTCTGGCCAAGCGGACCGGGGCGCGGATCCTGCAGGCCTCGACCTCCGAAGTCTATGGTGACCCCAGCGTGCATCCCCAGCCGGAAGGCTACTGGGGCAATGTCAATCCGATTGGCCCGCGGTCTTGCTATGATGAAGGCAAGAGATGCGCCGAGACCCTGTTCTTCGATTATCATCGCCAGCACGGTGTCAGCATAAAGGTCGTTCGGATCTTCAACACCTATGGCCCCAAGATGCATCCCAACGACGGCCGGGTGGTATCGAACTTCATCGTTCAGGCCCTCCGAGGCGAACCCATTACGATCTATGGAGATGGATCTCAGACCCGGTCTTTCTGCTATGTCGACGATCTGGTCGAGGCAATCATCCGCATGATGAATTCCGAGGAAGGGTTCAACGGACCGGTCAATATCGGAAATCCAGGCGAGTTCTCGATCCGAGAGTTGGCTGAGAAGGTTCTTGCCCACATCGGTTCGGAATCCGAGATCATCTACAAGTCATTGCCGCAGGACGACCCGCTGCAACGCAAACCGGATATTTCCCTGGCTCAAGATCGCCTCGGCTGGCAGCCAACAATCCCTCTGGAACAAGGGTTGGGCATGACGGTCGACTATTTCCACCGGCTTTTGTCCGATGACGTGCAGGCCAAGGTCGGTGCGGCCTGACATGAGCGTGGGCGTCAGCATCATCATTCCTGCGTGCAACGAAGAAGCTCATATCGCGGGGTGCATCGACTCTCTTCTCGAGCAGGATATCTCGGGGGACGTTCAGGTCGTATTCGCCGCCAACGCCTGTCGGGATGCGACCGTCGAGATCATAAGCTCTTACGCGGAACAGTTCGAGGCAAAGGGATGGACCTTGACTGTCCTGAACCTCGAGCAGGGCGGCAAGACGAACGCGATGAACGAGGGCGATGCCGTCGCCACAGGAGAGATCCGCTGTTACATGGACGCGGATCTCACACTGGATCCGGCGTTGTTTTCTCAGGTCAGGGAAATCCTGTCCGTCCCCGAGGCGCGTTATGCGAGTGGAACCATGGTTGTCAGCGAAGCAGAAAGCTTCGTGACACGAAAATTCGCCAAGACCTGGTCAGAATTGCCGTTCATGAAGGACAGTGTCCCCGGCGCGGGTCTGTTTTGCGTAAACGCGGCTGGCCGAGCACGTTGGAAGACCTTCCCCGACACCTTCTCCGACGACATATACGTGCGGCTTCTGTTTGCGCCGGCTGAACGTTTTGCGGTGCCGGCTCGGTTTTATTGGCCGATGGCGGAGGGCTTCTACGACCTGAGCCGGGTGCGGGCGCGCCAGAATGCTCATGTTGCAGACATCCATGCACGCTATCCCGAGTTGCTGGGGAACGAGGATGCGACGAGACCAACGATCGGACGGCTCGTGAATATCTTTTTCAAGATGCCTGTTAGCTTCCTGACCTATTGCTGTGTCTCAACTTATGTGAAGTTCGGGGTTTCCAAGGATTTGAAGTTCCGCACTCAGGCCCGCCGCCAAAATGGGTAAGATTTCGGGGTTTCCTTGGAGCTAGTTTTAGCCATTTCAAATCTGGCGACTGCCAGTCCAGAAGATTGACCACACAAGACCTTCGATCATGTCTGCTTCTTCGCGGTTGAGCAAACTCTACATCAGATGACCTGCTCCCCGTAGTGTCCGCGTTTTTTAGTTCGCTCTGTTCAGGGTTTGGTCCTCTACTGACGGTTGGTGATACTCCCACGGGGTGAGCCCGTCGAGGCTCGTGTGGGGGCGGTGGTGATTGTAATCGGTGCGCCAAGCCGAGATCAGTTCTCTGGCATGGCGCAGGTTGGCGAACAGGTGCTCGTTTAGACACTCGTCCCGCAGGCGGCCGTTGAAGCTTTCCACAAAGCCGTTCTGCATCGGCTTCCCTGGAGCAATGTAGTGCCACTCGACCTTGCGATCCTCCTGCCATTTCAGAGTGGCGTTCGAGGTCAGTTCCGTCCCATTATCGCTGACCACCATACAGGGATAGCCACGCGTTCGGGCGATGTTATCGAGTTCCCGTCCTACGCGCTGCCCAGACAGCGAGGTGTCGACCACACAGGCCAGGCATTCCCATTCCATTGCCAACCCGACCTGCATCGAACTCAAGGAGTCACCGCCAGCGTCATAAAAACTGCTGTTTCGAGTTAGTTTTGCAGGACCTACGACCTTTCGCCAGCTATCGGCAAGGCGGGCTTCAGCTGGCGAAAAATCCTCTGTTTCGGGATCGGCTGTAGAGATTTCGATCGTGGTGTCCTGCCATTGATCGCGCAATGCGCTTCGGCGGATCTTGTCGGTTCCGGTGCGCGGCAAGACATCGACCTGCATCGTCTTGACGGCTCCGGATGCGCCGATGCCCCGGCGCTCGAGCGCCATCCGCGTAGCCGTTTCGATCAACGCCACCTCATCGTGGAGGTCTCTTTTAACGGCGAGCAGAACCGCTTCCCCACGGGCCTTGTCTGGTACCGACGTGATGGCAAAGCGCCCCGCCATCGACGGCAGGATATTGGATACAGTGGCTTCGAGCGCTTCCGCCCCAATCTTCAGGCCGCCAATGTTGATCTGATCGTCGAGCCGTCCCTGATACCACAAATGTCCATCCCGGATTTCCCCCCGGTCCCGGGTGACCAGCCAGCCATCGGCATCGGTCAGGGGGGCGAGGTGACTGCCGCCGTCCAGTTGACCGAGCGCAACATGCGCACCTCGGATGGCGATTGCGCCTTCATCGGTGATTTTCAGTTCCACGGACCCGGTGGCCTTGCCAACCGAGCCGAGCATATCGTCCGGCGCATTGGAAATATCCAGAAAAGTCGACCGCGATGCTTCCGTCAGCCCATAGTGCTGGATGATGCGCGCATTGGGGAAAAGGTCGCGCATGGCGGTCTTTTCCTCGTAGTCCATGTACTGGCTGCCGATTTCTATCCAGCGTACTGATTTTCCAGCGTCACCGATGGCCTCCGGATTGGCCAGGATCAGCCGCCATAAGAATGGAACAGCGGAGATCGCGTTGATACGGCCCGCCTCGAGCAGCCCTCGAATTTCCAATGGGTCGAAACGTTCGGGCAGAAAAAGCTCACCGCCTGCGGCGGCGACAGCCCTCGCGCGGCCTAGTCCGAAGGAATATGTAACGGGTACGCCGATATACTCGCGCACCTCGTCCGTCAGTCCCATGATATCGTTCAGACGAAGGATTGGATCCGCAAGATTGCGATGGCTCAGCACTATGGCCTTCGTTTTTCCCTCTGTCCCCGAGGTGAAGACGATCTGCGCGGGGGCACCGGATGAGAATGGCGTGTATTGAGGCCGTGCCCAACCCGTGCTCGAAAGGCCCGACGAGTGCCATTTCTCGATCCGCCCCACCTGGCCGGTCAGAGCTGTATTTTCACGTGCGATAGCAAAGACACGTTCCGTTCGATAGCAGTCGAATACGATGTCCAGAAATTCGATCGAGTTTCGAGCCTGGATTTCTAGAACATCCATCGTGCCAATCTCCTGAGCCGCTGAGCGATGATAATGGTCTGCGGCTTCGGGAATCATGAAGTATCCTGAAATTCGAGTGCGGGGCTTCAGTATTCGCGAATTGCCAAAGGGCTTCAATGTAAAGCGGCGACTACGCGTGCTTTCGATATCAGACCGACACGTTTCGGTCTTAAATCTCGCATTGCCTGCCCGTCCCCCTCACTCCCGCATGGCCTGGCGCATCGTTTGCGTGACGGGGTCGAGCAGGTAGGAGGCGACGGTGCGGTCGGTGGTTTTCAGATAGGCCTCGATCGGCATGCCGGGGACCAGCACCGCGTCGCCCAGGCGGGCGAGTTCTTCGGCCGGGATGCGGACCGTGGCGCGGAAATAGGGGGCGCCGGTGCGCGGGTCGGTGACTGTGTCGGGGGCGATCCAGGCGACCTTGCCGGCAAGGCGCGGGGTCGAGCGGGGATCGAAGGCCGCGACGATCACCTCGGCCGCCTGCCCCGGATGCACCTGGTCCACCTGGCGCGGATCGATCCGGGTTTCGAAATCCACCCCGCGATCCTGCGGCACGATCTGCAGCAGCGTGTCGCCCGGGGCGACGACGCCGCCCGTCGTGGCGACCTGCATGTCATGCACGATGCCGGCGGCGGGGGCGCGGATCTCGATCCGGGCGAGGCGCGCCTCGATATCCACGATCTCGAGCGTCAGGGTCTCGACCTCGGCCATGGTCGCGATCCGCTCGGTCACGATCTCTTCGTGCAGGCGGCGTTCGGTCTGGGCGGCCTTGGTGGTGGCGGCGTCGCGGGCATGGCCCAGACGGGCGCGTTCGGCGGTCAGCGCTTCCCGGCGGGCCACCGTTTCGGCCCGGCTGCGCTGCATCTCGCTGACCTCGGCCTGGCGGGCGAGCTTGCGGGCGGCCAGCGCGCCGATCCGGTCCAGGTCGGCCTCCATCAGTGCCAGGGTTTCGTCCAGGGCCGCCAGCTGCCGGTCGATGCCGTCGATCTGCGCGGTCAGGTCGGCGCGGGTTTCGGTCAGTTGCAGGCGGCGCCCCTCGCGATTGGCGGCGCGGGCCTCGAAGAGGCGGCGTTCGTCGGCCTGGGCCGCGGCCATGTCGAGCGGCGCAAAGGGCAGATCGGCAGGGGTGAAATCGAGCGGCGTTCCGGTCTCTTCGGCGCGCAGCCGGGCGGCGCGGGCAAGCGTCGCGGCGAGCCGCGCCCGGGCATTGTCGCGTTGCAGGGACAGGGTCGTCGGATCGAGCCTGAGCAGCAGCGCCCCGGCCTCGACCCGGTCGCCGTCCGACACCGCGATCCCGGCGATCAGCCCGCCGTCGAGATGCTGCACCTCCTGCGGTTTGCCATGCACCTTGACCTCGCCCTGGGCGATGATCGCGCCACTGATCGAGGCCTGCACGGCCCAGCCACCAAGCGCGCCGAAAAGCAGGATGCCGGCGACGACGCCCGCGCCGATGGTCCGGCCGAAGCCGGTTCTGGGTCCGGTGTTGGCGGCGTTTGCGGGGATATGATCCGTCATGAGGCACGTCCTTCACGGATGCGGCGCAGCCGCATGGCCGGGTGGTCCGGCGACAGCGATGGTTTCGGGGCGGCGGCATGGGGCGCGGGGGCCTCTGCCGGGGGGCGGTCCGCCGTGGTCGAGAGGGGGTCAGGCGGCGCGGCCGCTGCGGCACCCGTGTTGGTCCCCATGTTGGGGGGCGTCGCATGCAGCGCCTGCACCGGGGCCTTGCCGCGGGCCGGTGCGTCGGGTTTCGCCGCCATGAGCTCGGCCTTGTCGCCGAAACGGGCGACCATGCCGTCCTGCAGGATCAGCAGCTTGTTCACCGCCGCGATGGCGCTTGGCCTGTGGGCCATGACGATGACGGTCGACCCGGCCTTGCGCAGGGCGGTGATCGCCTGGTTCAGGGCTTCGTCGCCGGCCGTGTCGAGGTTCGAGTTCGGTTCGTCCAGCACCACGATCCGCGGCATCCCGCAGAGCGCCCGGGCCAGTCCGATCCGCTGCACCTGCCCGCCCGAAAGCGGCGGCGCACTGGGCCCGACCATGGTGTCGTAGCCGTCCGGCAGCTTGAGGATCATCTCGTGGATGCCGGCCAGGCGGGCGGCCTCGATCACCTGGGTGTCGGTGATCGCGGGATCCATCCGGGCGATGGTGTCGCGGATCGTGCCGGGCAGCAGGGTCACGCTTTGCGGCAGGTAGCCGATATGCCGGCCAAGCCGCGCCGGATCCCATTGGTCCAGCGTCGCGCCATCGAGGCGGATTTCGCCGAATTCCGGGGTCCAGACGCCGGTCAGGCACCGGGCGAGGGTCGATTTGCCGCTGGCCGAATTGCCGATCACGCCCAGCCCGTCACCGGGGTCCAGCGAGAAGTCCACCTGGGTCAGCAGGCGCCGGTCGGACTGACCGGGGGCGAGCTTGCTGATCCGGTCGACGCGGATCCGTCCGGTGGGGGCTGACAGTTCGGTTGCGGGGGCGGCCTGCGCGGCGGGTGCACGGAAGGCGGCGCCGAGGCGGGTCCAGGCCCCGCGCGCATCCGCAATCGCCTTCCACTGGCCGATGGCCTGGTCGATCGGGGCCAGCGCCCGGCCCGACAGGATCGAGGAGGCGACGATCGCGCCCGCCGACATGTCGCCCTTGATCACCAGCCAGGCGCCCAGCGTCAGGATCGCCGATTGCAGCAGCATCCGGAAGGATCGGCTGAAGGCGGCGATCTGGTCGGCGCGGTCGGCCCCGGCCTGGCTGTGGGCCAGGGCGGTTTCGTGCAGTTCCTGCCAGCGGGCGACCAGCGCAGGGCGCATGCCCATGGCGACCGTGGCCTCGGCATCGCGTTCGGCGCCTTCGGCAAAGCTGCGGGCCCGGGCCTGGGCTGCCTTGCCGCGGTTCAGTGTCCCCGTGGTGGACAGCCTGCCAAGCCAGGCAGCCAACGCGGTCACCCCCGCGCCGGCCAGCGTCAGCCAGCGCAGCCAGGGATGCAGGAGGAAGAGGACGCCCAGGAAAAGCGGCATGAAGGGCAGATCGAACAGGCCCCGCATGGCGGCCGAGGCGATGAAGCTTCGCACCGTGTCGAGATCGGACATCACGCTGGCCTGGCGGCCGCTATTGCCGCTGCCCAGCCAGAGGCCGCAGGCCGCGGGCCCGAGATCGGCATCGAGCCGGTGCGCCGCCCGCGACAGCAGCCGCGCGCGCAGCCCGTCGAAAAGCCCGAGGAAGCCGTAGAGCACCACGACGATGGCAAAGAGCGCCAGCAGCATGGGGACGGAGCCGCTCGACAGCACCCGGTCATAGATCTGCAGCATGTAGATCGAGCCGGTGAGCATCAGCAGGTTCACTGCGGCGGTGAAGAGCCCGGTCGCGGTCCAGGCCGGGATCACGCGCCTGAGCGCCTTGCGCCAGAGCGATGCATCGGCCTGCGGGGCGGCCGGGGCGCGGGCGGGTGTCTCGGTCCCGGAGGCCATGGGAAATCTCTCTCCTGCGTTACCCCTGTTTTCCGGAAACAATATGGCAAGAATGGGGTCGTTTGTTCTGGAAAATCGAGAAAAGTCTTCGTTTTCAACGCGTGTTGGGGGTGCGCAGGCAGATCAGGAGGCTGGTGGCGACATGGGTGTCGCTCTGGTGTCAGGCGGTTCCCGCCAGCAGCGCCGCCCCTGCCAGGATTTGTAGATAGCTCATGCTTAGGCCGATTGGCATTGGAAGCATTGTCATGTAGCAACCTTTCGGGACAATGGGGCCCCTGCAAGCCCGGGATCGATCGAAAGGTGACGCGTGACATCTAATACCGGTCTCAGGCGAAAGGCGTGGCGCAGTAGCGCGCTGACGGTTTTGCAATCGCAGGGGGAAAACCTTTTTCGCCTCGTTTCCAACTTGGTCCTGACCCGCCTTCTGGTTCCGGAAGCCTTCGGCCTGATGGCGATCGTGCAGGTCTTCATCGCTGGACTGATAATGTTTTCCGACCTCGGTATAAGAGGCTCGATTGTCCAGAACAGGCGAGGGGATGAGCCGGATTTTCTGAACACGGCATGGACGATGCAGATAATCCGGGGCTTTTTGCTCTGGATCGGCGCCTGCCTTCTGTCATTTCCCGCAGCGGCAATCTACGATGAGCCGTTGCTGCTCCAGCTCCTCCCGGTTGCGGGTCTAACCCTGATCGTGACGGGCTTCCAGACAACCAATTCCTACAGCGCAATTCGGAACCTCGAGCTCGGTAGGGTGACGGTCGTCGAACTAACGGCTCAGGTTCTGGGGCTGGTTTTGATTGGAATACTCGCCTGGGCCCTGCGGTCGGTCTGGGCTCTGGCGATCGGCACCGTGTTGGCAGCCAGCCTGAAAGTTCTTCTGATGCACATCTTCCTGACCGGGATCAGAAATCGGTTCAGGCTAGATCGCGGCAGCGTTTCGGAGATCTTCCGTTTCGGAAAGTACATATTCTTTACATCGCTTGCCGCCTTCCTGATCCGGCAATCCGACCGCGCAATTCTCGGTGCTTTTCTTCCTCTCGAGACGTTCGGGGTCTACAATATCGGCTGGGTTCTCGCTTCGGTTCCGTCGCTCGTTGCCGTTGCACTGGGAGAAAAAGTCATGTTCCCGTTGTACCGCCTTCGTCACCCTCTTGACGATATCGGGAACCGTAGAAAGATATTCGCTGCGAGGCGCGTCGTTGTTGCAGTGCTGCTATTGGTAAGCCTTTTCTTTGCAGTCTTCGGGATCCCGGCGGTGGAGGTTCTCTATGACGACCGGTATATTTTAGCCGGTCCTATCGTGGTTCTGATGGCTTCGGCACTTGTTCCTCAGATCGTGACACAAGGCGCAATTCGAGCCGCGGTTGCCAAGGGCGATTCCCGGAGCTTTTTTATCATGATGACGAGCACGTCTCTCCTTCAGGTCGTGCTGGTCTATTTTGGCGCGCGCGAGCTGGGTATATTCGGTGCCATTCTTGGTGTAGGCGCCGCGACCATACTGACATATCCACTGCTCGCTCTCATCCTCCGCCGGTACAAGAGTTGGGACATGTGGGGCGATCTTACCCTTTTCTCTCTCGGTGCGGCCGCCCACTTTGGCGCCTGCTGGTGGTATCGGGAGGAGATATTACAGCTGCTTCCGTAACGAGCAGGTGTTTGGACCCGCGGGTTGTAGATGAGGCCCCATCGCCGGAGATGAGGAAACGATATCCTCCGCTTTCAATCCTGAGCTGCAGCTCACTTGTATTCAATCAGGCTGGCGCGGCGGCCGGTGCGGGCGTCGAGGTGGTATCCGATCACCCCGCGGGCCTCGGCGAACTTGCCCAGGACCAGAAGGATCGCCCGTTCGAAGGCGGCGCGGCCTCCGCCGTCCTTGAGCCCGATCCGCAGCATCTGCAAGGGATAGACGAGCAGCAGAGCCAGGGCCCAGGGCCCGAAGATCAGCAGGGCCAGCAGGATCGCCAGCGGCACGGCCACGCCCCAGAGCAATGCGCTGTTGCGCCCGCGCACGCCGTGCCGTTCGGGCGGGGCTCCGTGCATCGCGGCGCCCTCTGCCCAGGCATGGCCGCCCCGTTGCATCCGTTTCCAGAATTGCGAGAACCGGGTCATCGCCGCGTCGTGCAGGGTCATCTCGGCATCGATCCGCCAGACCTCCCAGCCTTGGGCGCGCAGGCGCAGGCAGAGCTCGGGTTCCTCCCCGGCGATCAGTGTTGGATCGTAATCTCCGACCGCGTCCAGCGCTGCCATCCGCATCAGGGCATCGCCGCCACAGGCCTTCGCCTGCCCCACGGGCGTGTCCCATTCGCGGTCGCACAGACGGTTATAGACCGAGGCCTCGGGATATCGCTCGCGCCGCCTGCCGCAGACCACCGCGGCCCGGGGGTGCGCGGCGAGGAAATCCCGCGCCGTGCCGATCCAGTCGGGCCGGACGGCGCAGTCGCCATCCACGAACTGGACGAGATCGGGCAACGCCCCTGCCCTCAGCGCGTCGAGGCCGGCATTCCGGGCCCGGGCCGCCGTGAAGGGTGTCGCGGTGTCGAGCATCACCACCTCGCACCCCAGCGCCCGCGCGGCCTCGACCGAGCCGTCGGTGGAGCCGGAATCGACATAGACGATCCGCCCGGGCACCACCTCGCTGGCTCGCAGCGCGTCGAGGCAGTCGATCAGCCGCTGCCCTTCGTTGCGGCCGATGGCGACGGCGGCG
>PAQV01000102.1 GCA_002709405.1 Paracoccaceae bacterium | reverse complement strand
CGGCGAGGAGTTGG
Organism: Paracoccaceae bacterium; assembly: GCA_002709405.1. Lineage (GTDB taxonomy): Bacteria > Pseudomonadota > Alphaproteobacteria > Rhodobacterales > Rhodobacteraceae > Marinibacterium. The sequence continues at coordinate 18,409 of PAQV01000102.1, read as the reverse complement.
AAAGCATCACCGAGTTCGACCCGCTCACAGGTGAGAAGACCGACACCTTCGAGCAAATCCGCGTCTACGCCAACAGCCACTACGTGACCCCGAAACCGACGATGCAGCAGGCCATTCAGGGCATCAAGAAAGAGCTGCGCACCCGGCTTGACCAGCTCGTCGCCGACGGCAAGCTGCTGGAGGCGCAGCGGCTGGAGCAGCGCACCAATTTCGACATCGAGATGCTGGAGGCCACCGGCGTCTGCAACGGGATCGAGAACTACTCGCGCTATCTGACGGGACGCGCGCCCGGCGAACCGCCCCCTACCCTCTTCGAATTCATCCCCGACAACGCCATCGTCTTCGCCGACGAATCCCACGTCTCGGTCCCGCAGATCGGCGGCATGTACCGGGGCGACTACCGGCGCAAATTCACCCTGGCCGAACACGGCTTCCGCCTGCCCTCCTGCATGGACAACCGCCCCCTCAAGTTCGAGGAATGGGACGCCATGCGCCCGCAATCCGTCTTCGTCTCGGCCACCCCCGCCGCGTGGGAGCTGGAACAGTCTGGTGGCGTCTTCACCGAACAGGTCATCCGCCCCACCGGCCTGCTGGATCCCCAAGTCGAAATCCGCCCCGTCGAGATGCAGGTCGACGACCTGCTCGACGAGGTCCGCCGCGTCTCGGCCGCCGGCTACCGGACGCTCGCCACCGTGCTGACCAAGCGCATGGCCGAGGACCTGACCGAGTACATGCATGAACAGGGCATCAAGGTCCGCTACATGCACTCTGACATCGACACGCTGGAACGCATTGAAATCCTTCGGGATCTTCGCCTTGGCGCCTTCGACGTGCTGGTCGGCATCAACCTTCTGCGCGAAGGTCTCGACATCCCCGAATGCGGTCTTGTCGCCATCCTGGACGCCGACAAGGAAGGCTTCCTGCGGTCCGAGACCTCTCTCATCCAGACCATCGGCCGCGCCGCCCGCAACGCCGACGGCCGCGTCATCATGTACGCCGACCGCATCACCGGCTCGATGGAGCGCGCCCTCGGCGAAACCGACCGCCGCCGCGCCAAGCAGATCGCCTATAACGAGGAGCACGGCATCACGCCGGAAACGGTCAAGAAGAACGTCGAGGACGTGCTGGCCGGTCTCTACGACGGCGACACCGACATGTCCCGCGTCACCGCGACGATCGACCCCAAGCTGCAGGGCTCCAACATGCAGGCCGTTCTGGACGGGCTACGCGACGACATGCGCAAGGCCGCCGAGAACCTGGAGTTCGAGGAAGCGGCGCGGTTGCGCGACGAGATCAAGCGACTCGAAGCGGTCGATCTGGCCGTCCACGACGATCCCCTGGCCCGCCAATCGGCGGTCGAAGCGGCGTCGGAGGCCGCCGTGAAAAGCAAGGGGCGATCAACGGCGGGACGGCCGGGGCAACGCGGGGGGAATGTGAAGAGGCGGAAGAGGTGAGTAATGAAATCGTCATCGCTATTGTTGGCCTTTTAGGGACCTTTTGCGGCGCCTTGATCGCTGGGGCAATTCAACACTTCTCTCAGAAGTCCGCATTTCAGCTTCAAGTCAAGCAACAGAAAATCGCCCTAGCTAACATTGTAGCATGTGAGATCTTTGGGATATTGGAAGTAGCAAGCCGCCGAAAATGGGTTGAAGACCTTTATGCAAGAGCCGAGGCGCTACGAAGCAACCAAGAGCAAGCAGCACAAGCGATGAGGCTGATTCGAAAAGAAGCGACGATGAAACAGAGTAGCTTTGACTATTTGATCGGGGCCTATACTCGCAAAGTCGACGAACTAGGAGCACTAGGTGATTTAGCAAAAGGTGTCGTTGACTTCTACAATGGCCTCTTGCTGACTCAAGGGGTTTTAGAATCCATTGGACAGGTAGAGTTTCTGGAGGAAGTCTTACCAGTTCAACTTGCCGAAATACTTGAAATCGAAGCCAATGCACTAGCGATTTGCTTAAAACAGGGCGATTTAACCGCAAATGCTCTACGGGCAGGCTTCCACTAAGGAGCACACGGAAAGACACCAAAGAACTATAGATTGAGCATTGTAGCGTAGCCTGGCACGTAGGATGGGCTGTCATCCCATCACGCCCCCGCCCGAGCCCCGCGAAACCCATCCGCCAGCCCCCAGCCCGGCGGCACGCCGGGCAGCGCCCGACCTCCCCCCGGAGGGCGCTTTGGCAACGCCCCACTCACCCCACCCGACACCAATGCTTTAAAGCACACCACCCCGATCAACCGAACCGAATGCCCTCCAGGTCGGCCGCTGCCCGTCGCACCACCTGACCAACGCACCCGCCTGGGCTCCGCCCGTTCGGATTTCAAAGGCTCCCCCGGAGCCTTTGCCGCCTCCGGCGGACCAATCCTCACCCTCCCCGTCACACCGCAGGCGTGCCTTCGGCACGACGGGCGCTTTGGCGACGCCCCAACCACCCCACCCGACATCAATGCTTTTAAGCGCCCCACCCCGACCAGCCGAACCAAATGCCCTCCAGGTCGGCCGCTGCCCGTCGCACCACCTGACCAACGCGCCCGCCTGGGCTCCTCCGACAAGGACGCCAACAACCCCAGGAAAGGGCACATCATGGCCATCCCGCGCGTCCTCGTAGGATGGGTTGTTTAACCCATCATGCCTCGGTCAGCCCCCACGCCTTCACCCGCGGGACTTGCCCCCTTCCCAGATGACCTCGCCCCGCCTATTCTCCATCCCCGGCCGAAAGGACGCTCCGATGTACCAAGGCACATGCCATTGCGGCGCCGTATCATGGGTGTTCGAGGGCCCGCTGGAAGGGGACTCCGGGGCCACCGCCTGCAATTGCACGCTCTGCCGGCGCTATGGCGCGCTTTGGATCTACGGGTTCGAGGGCGAAAACATCACCGTGACCGGAGACACCGCCTGCTACATGCGCGCCGATGGCGACGCCCTGCAGATCCGGTTCTGTCCGACCTGCGGCAACACGATCTGCTGGCGCGGGGCAAGGCCCGGCCAGGATGGCCGTACCCGCATCGCCGTCAACGTCCGGCTCAGCGACCCCGACACCGTGGCCCATCTGCCCATCGACCATTTCGACGGGCTCGACACCTTCGACGGCCTTCCCCGCGACGGCCGCTGCGTGCGCGACCTCTGGTTCTAGGCCGCCGTCCAAACGTTAAGAAATCGTCAAAACGCCCCTGTAACCCATTGATTTAAAAACACCGACCACCTGTCCCACGCGTGGGACATCCTCAGAACCGCGCCCCGCCGATCGGCAAGGAGGCGACCAAAGCGCGCCCTTCCGTGCCAGCCGCTTGCAACCGGGAACCAATCGCCCCATCGTGGCGTTGGTGAAAAGACATACGGGGGACCCCGCGGTTTCGGGCTGCCCCTCGCTCAGGGAGTGATCAAGTTGCAAATCAAGGAGCTAACCATGCGCCATATTGCCAAGCTGGCCGTTGTGCCCGCGCTCTGCCTCGCCAGTGCCTGTGCCAACACCGGGTCGAACTACCAGCCGGTGATCGACGGAGCCGTTGGCCCGAACTACAGCGCCGACCTGGCCGCCTGCCAGCAGATCGCCGCCTCGCAGGGCGCGCTGGGGTCCGATGCCGCCCAGAACACCGCCGTGGCCGCCGGCGCCGCCGCTGCCGGGACCGCCCTGGTCAACAACCGGGGCACCAACGTGCGCGATGCGGCCGCCGTCGGCGCGATCGCTGGCCTGGCCGGCAGCGCTGTCCAGCAGCAGCAGGCCAAGGAACAGATCATCAAGAACTGCATGCGCGGCCGCGGCTATAACGTCGTGGGGTAAGCACCCAACGTATATAACACGGGCTGACAGCCCGCCCGCCGGTGCGCAGAAAACAGCCACCGGCGGGCCCTTCCCCGCTTAAACTCCATAAGACAAAAAAGTGTTACGACGGGGGAACTTTCACCCCGCTCCGATCCGTGCTATTTTTTCGGCATTTGACAGGAGCATTTTCATGAAACGATTTACGGCAGGCCTTCTCGCCTGTTCCGTCGCCAGCACGGCCTTCGCCTGGAGCGACACCGAACGCGGATTGCGCGACTCGACGACCACCGCCCTCATCATCCAGATGCAATCCGAATTCCGGAAATGCTTCGAGATTCCATGGGTCTACCGCTACGATTGCTACGACGACGCCTATTTCAGCTCGGCCCGCCGGGTGGCAGACAACCCCGATTATGACCTGGTCGAGGACACCCTGGCCGAGGTCGGCGACAAGATCCAGGCCGTCGTGCGCGCCAATGCCGACCCCGTGAAACCGCCCTTGAGGAAAGGGTTCAAAAGCTACCAGCCGATCAAGGAAGAGGCGCGCGCCACCGCCAAGGCCCAGGTCGCCGATGCCATCGAGGAAGCCCAGACCGTGTTGCTGAGGGCCCCCGACGACAACGGCGCGCATTTCAGCCGCATCGCCCAGGCCCTGGAATCGAACAAGGTCCTGCTGCGCGCGGCGTTGGACTGGATCGGGCGGCTGCTGCGGTTTGCCTGACCCCCGCACTAGCCGGTGAACCCTGATTTCAGGATCACCGGCACGATGATCTCTTCCTCGTCGGTCAGATGACGGTCCAGAAGGCGGTCGAAGGCCAGCAGGGCCTCGTCGAACCGCCCCACCGGGCCGCCGCCCTGCAGGACGGCATTCATCTCGGCGGTCAGGTCGTGCAGCATCGGGTCGATCGATTCATGGTCGGTTTCCAGCAGGTCAAAGGCCCGGTCGATTTCGGGGACAAGGCCCACAAGCTGCGGAAAGTAATGGTGATCCTCGATCTGGTGGTGATTGTGCAGCTCGTTCACCAGCAGACCGCCATAGCGCACGAGACGCGCCCCATGGCTGCGCGGATCCATCTGCTGGGCCATCACCGCCTGGGCATCGTCATGCAGGGCCGCCGTGATCTGGCGGAACATGTTGTGGCGGTCCATCCAGAACCGCACAAGCTCGCCGAAATTGGGATGCTGCGCCCATTGCGCCTTGGGGAAGGCCTCTTCCAGCACGCGCAGCGCGTCGGGCAGACCATCGCGCCGGTCGAGCGCCAGGGACGGATCGAGGGGTTTGCTCATCCGATCAGAAGTCGAAGAGGTCATCAAGGAAGGACGACCGGCGCTTCTTTTTCCGGCCGTACCTGTCGTCGTAGCGGTCGTCATCATCGCCGTAGCGCCGCACCGTTTCATACGCCCGTTCGTCCCGGGACCGCTCCCGCGGTGGCGGCGGAGGCGCCGCGGTCGCCGGGGTGCGCTCGATGATCTTGTCCAGCTCGCCCCGGTCCAGCCAGACGCCCCGGCAGTCCGGGCAATAGTCGATTTCGACGCCGCTGCGGTCGGTCATGACAAGCTGGGTTCCGTCAATCGGGCACTTCATCCGGGGTCTCCCTCTGGTTACCCGTTCGATATGGCCCCCGCGCCCGGGCTTTCAACCGCGCCGCGCAAAGGTTCGCCTGCCGGATCAATGGCATGGCCCGGGCCGCAGGTCCTGTCACAACCGGCTCAGCATGCCCTCGATCTCGGTGCGCAGGGCCTCCATCTCGGTATGGGCGGGGCCCTTGGGCGCTTCCATCGCGGCTTTGCCGTGGCCCATCGTGTCGGCATAGACCACCCGGTTGGCCATCGCCGTTTCGGCCACCTGGGCATCCATCTCGTCGATCTTGGCGGCGATCTCGGCGGCCAGGCGGGTGCCGGGCCGGGCACGGGTCAGCACCATCATCGCCGGCTTCTTTTCGCGCTCGGCCATGTACAGCACGACCTCGACGGCCCACAGGTCGACATGGCTGGTGGCCACCGGGATCAGCACCAGGTCGGCCGTGCGCAGGGCCGGGCGCAGGTCGCTGTCGGCCTTGGGCGGGGTGTCGATGATGACGATGTCGTGGCGCTCGGCCAGCTTGCGCACCTCGTAGGACGCGCCCCAGGCCGAGGCGGTGGAAAACTCGATATCCGGTTCGCCCAGGGCCTCTAGGCGGGTCATGAACCAACGCCCGGCCGACCCCTGTGGGTCGATATCGACCAATGCGACCGATTTTCCAGCCTTGGAAAACGCAACAGCCAGGTTGATGGCCAGAGTGGTCTTGCCCGCTCCGCCCTTCTGCTGTGCAATCGTGATGACGTGCCCCATTGTGCCTCCGCGCCCGCTGCCGGTCAGAATAGCCGTGAGCGGGGATGGCGCAACGGGTAATACATAGCCAGAGCCCCAGCGCGCCGCTTCGAAGCGCGCCAGGCCACCAACAGGAGCAGGAATGCACCGCGCAGCGGCTCTTTGCCTGGTTTTTCTGATGCTGCCCGCCATTGCCATGGCCGGGCCCTGGCTGCGCGATCCGCGGATTTCCTTCCTGTCGGTGCAGACCACGCCACGCAGCAACGGCCAGCTGGAAAATGGTTTTTTCGGTGAACGCGGGATCACGCCGTGGCTGACCCTGGGGGCGGATCTGAACGACAACGGAACCTCGGGCCATGCCCTGGCCTTCGCCCGCTTTCCGATCCTGCGCGGCAAATGGGTGGCCGCCGTCGACGTGGCCCTGGGCGGCCACCGCTACAAGTCCGACACCGGGGCCATGGCCCGCGTGCTGTTCGGCCTGGGGCGCAACATCAAGATCGCCAATGCCCCGGGCTGGGCCGCGCTGAGCGTCGGGCCGGAGTGGCGGCAGGGCAATGGCGGGCTGGCCTGGAAGGCCGATGCCGTCGTGGGGTTCAAGGCCGACCGGCCGATCAACCCGATCATATCGCTGGAAACCTACCTGGCCCCGAACAGCGATCTGTACTGGTCGGTCATCCCCGGCGTGCTGATCCGGGGCAAGAAGAAGGGCCGCACCTGGCTGGTCGGGCTGGAACAGAAGGGCGGCCCGGCCGAGATGACAACCGGCCTGCGCATCGGCTACTGGATCGACTTCTGACGCCACGACACACCGCTTGAGCCCCCCTGCCCCGCGCAGTACCGTCAGCCCCGATGACCCAGGACAGCTCTCCGATCCGCCCCACCGACGACGAGGCCCGCGCGCTGGCGACCGGGTTGATGGACGACGCCCGATTTGCCGCGATCGGGGTGCTGGTGGACGGCGCGCCGATGGTCAGCCGGGTGGCCTTCGGACGTGCCCCGAACGGTGCCCCGCTGATCCTGATCTCGTCCCTGTCGCAACATGCGAAGGCCCTGCGCACCGATCCCGCCGCCTCGCTTCTGGTGGGTGAACCCGGCGACAAGGGAGACCCCCTGACCCATCCCCGCCTGACCCTTCAGGCGCGCGCGGCCTTCATCGACCATGACGATCCCGCATATGAAGAGATGGCCGCGCATTGGCTGCGCGACCATCCCAAGGCCAAGCTTTATATCGGGTTCGGCGACTTTCACTTCGCCTTGTTCTCGGTGACCGGCGCCTTTCTGAACGGCGGCTTCGGCCAGGCCTTCTTCCTCACTCCTGCCGATCTGGGCCTGTCAGAGCCCAGTTGATCGCGGAAGGGTCGTGTCCGGCCCCGGTCAGGGGCCGAAGGGGGATCAGTCGTCGACGCGGATGGTCACGTCGACCGTGCCCAGCACGTTTTCCGACCAGACCAGCTGCACATGGTCCTTGTTGGTGCCGATCTTGGCCTTCACGAAGGGCATCGTGTAGATCGTCTGTCCCGAGGCATTGTCGATCTGGCCCACCGCCGTCACGCTGTTCACGCCCCGCGCCCAGGCCTGGAACGGCAGCAGCGCATCGGTGGGCACGGTCCAGGTCTTGGCTGCCGTGCCTTGCGTGAAGGTCACGCGCAGCGGGTTGGACACCTGGTAGTTGATGGCATTGAAGGAATTGCCCTCGAACATGATGTCCTTGAACCGGTCGTAATTGAGATCGGCAAAGCTGGTGTCCACGCGCTCCACCCGGTCGATATTGTCTTCGAGAGACCGGAACTTGTTGCCCGTCACGTTCAGCCCGGTGACGAAATGGTTGGCCCCGTAGGGCTTGATCACGATGTAGCTGAACCAGGGCGCCACGTCGCCGGTCAGAAAGACGTTCTCGGTGATCGACAGGGCGCTGAACGAATAGCCCGAGGTGAACGCCGGCGAGGCGTCATGCTCGTTGGCCCATTCGATGAAGCAATTGTCGATGTAATTGCCGCTGACCACGCTGGACACATGGGGCTGGAACAGCACCAGCCCGGCCGTGCGCACGCCCCCCGCGATGCTGTCACCCTGGAAGAAGTGATTGCCCAGCACCACCGAATTGGCCCCGCCCAGCAGCGCGAAATGCCTGAACTTGGTCGCCCGGTTGTCGCGCAGCTTGACGTCGTTGCCATTGGTGTTGATCGCGATCGAGATCCGGTTGGGTACGTCGACACTGTCCTCGTTCGTCAGGAACTGGCAGCGGTCGATCAGCATGCCCTGGCAGCCCGTCCCGTGCGACGTCACCCCCCGGTTCTTGGGCGCCGAAATAAAGCTGTCGCGGATCGCGAAAATCAGCCCCTTCGGCGCCAGCAACACGCCCGAACACCGGCCCTGGCACTGCAGCTCGATTTCCGACAGCGTCATCCTGGACAACTTCGAAAATCCACTGAAATCAAGCATGTACTTGAAGCGCGTGAAGGTGAAGTTCTGCGTCCCCGCGGCATCGTACAACGGCGCGCTCAGCTCGATCTCCTGGGCCGAGACATTCTTCGAGGTCACGTAGACCTCGCGCCCCACCCCGGTGCCCGTGATCACCGAGCCCACCGCGATGTTGGCCACGTTCACCACGTTCGTCAGCACCTTGGCATTGCTGGTCGAATAGGTCGCGCTTGATGTCACCACGTCGTCGTCCCAGGCCGCGCTGGCCTCGGCCACGAACTGGCCGTTCCGGATCACCCGGCGGGTGGCATAGCTGTCCTTGTTGGGCACGATCGCCTGCATGTCGATCGGCCCGGTGATCGAGATCTTGCGCCCGCCCAGGTCCAGCGATTCGTGGTCTGCATTGTTCAGCAGCGCCTGGAACGCCTTCTTGAACGCCAGCTCCTCGTTGCCGAAGGCATCGATATAGGTCGGCAGATCAAAGCTCTTGGTCAGCAGCAGCATCTTGTCGGTGTCCATCGACACCGTGCCTTCAAAGGCCACCGGGTTGTTCAGCGTGACCGAGGTCGTCAGCCGGTAGGTGCCCTCGGGCACCAGGATCCGCCGGCCGGCCGCCGCCGCATCGGCCGCCACGAAGGCCGGGGCATCGTTCGTCGACCCGTTGCCCACGGCCCCATAGTCGCGCACGTCCACCGCGTTGATCATGTCCCGCAGGAAGAACGCCGTGACGTCCTCGATCTCGATGTCGTCGACCCGCACGATGCCCCCGGTGGGCCCGGTCAGGTCGATGCCGAAATGGCCGTACTGGGCCGCGAGACCCCAGGGCAGGTCCACGCCCCCGCGCTGGCCGACGCCCACGATGGCCGACACCTCGAAGACCGTGCCGTATTCGGTGATCGTCGTCGAGGACGCATATTCCGTCACCCCGGTGACATGAGCGCCCCCGGCGCCCCCGGCCCAGCCCGCGATGCGCACATCCGGCAGGTTGCCGCTGATCGCCTTCACGCGGGCGCGGATCTGCAGGTAGCAGCCCGGATAGATCGGCGTCTGGCCCATGTAGCGCAGTTTCTGCGTGCTGTTGGACTTCAGAAGCTCCAGGCAGCCGCCGAAATCCTGGTCGGCCGGAACGTAAGCGGCATTGCCCGCCCCGTTATAGGTGTCCGACCCGGGCGTACCGTCCCCGCTCGACCAGACATCCAGACCGTCCTCGAACGCGGGCGGCATAAAGAGCACGCCGTCGGTGATTGCCTTGTTCATCCCATTCCCCTTCGTTGGCGGGCCTTCACCGGCCCCGGACGCGGGATGGGAAGTATCAACGAGGAGTAAACGCGCGCTGATCCCACCGTGACGGTGGCCGCGCAACAATGGGGGCCGGTTCAGGTTGCAGGGCTGGCCGGCCCAAGGCCTGCGAGGCGTGGATCAGGCCGAAAGCCCGTCGGCCTTCAAAAGCCGTACCCCGTTGATTTTCCAGGATCCCTCCAGCTGCACCATCTCGTATTCCAGCAGGTGCAGCGCGCCCCGCGCATCGGTGATTTCGACCCGTTGCAACAGCCGGCCACCCTCTTCGCGCAGGTCCAGGTAGCGCACCGTGCCCGGCCGCCAGACCATCGGATAACCGTTGCGCACCATCTCGCCAAAGGTGTCCGGCGTGCGGAACAGGCCCTGGATCATCGGGCTGGCAAAGGTGAAGGCCTCGTCAAAGGCATCCGCCCGGAACGCCTCCAGCTGGGCTCCGATGGTCGCCTCGATATCGTCGCCCGGCTGTTGGGCCCGCCCCGGGCCGGCCAGCCCCGCCACAAGCCCCGTCGCCAGCCACAGCACCAACCCAAGCGTCGTCATCATCCGTGTCATGAACATCCTCCCGCAATCCGTCCGTTGCTGCTCCGGAAAGATAGCCCGCCCGGCCGCCAGGAAAACCCGCCCCGGCCCGTGCGCCTACAGCACCCAGGCAAAGGCGCGCCTCAACTCCTCGGTGCCCCGCGACTGAAACCAGCGCCCATGGGCCAGGATGACCCGTTCCGGCGCCCAGTCAATCATCTGCCGGATGGCCCCGCGCAGCTGATCCTCGCCGCCCCGGAAGGTTGCCCGCATGTCACGGGGCATGGACCCGTCGGGGTCCAGGATCCCGGCCAGTTTCAAGATCGGCCACATCCACAAGGGCATGTTCTGAGGCTCGAAATTCTCGATCAGGTCGGTCAGGATCAGGGTCTGGGTGGGGCGATGAAAGAAGACGGCCTCGCGATGCGTCGCGCTGCCCTCGACAATCATCTGGTCGATCTCGCCCGCCCAATCGTCGGGTGCGGTCTGGCCCAGGCGGTGATCCACATGCAGCCGCAGGCCCTTCTGCTCGGCCCGCTTCACGACACCGGGGGCTGACCAGGTCACCGCCCCGGGAAAGGCCGCCTGCCACTCTGGCAGGCCGGCATAATGGATCCAGTTCGGGGCGACCAGGTGCTTGACCGGACCCAGGTCGGCCACCTCGGCCCGCAACCCAGCCGTCAGCTTCGTCGGCGAATGCACCCACAGATCGCCCGATTGCAACCGGATCACCGTGGCCCGCGTGGAAAACGGCACACCGTAGAACCGGATCTTCGGTCCGTCGATCAACCACACCCCGTAGACCACGGGTTTCAACGTGTTCAGAGGTTCATATCCGGTGGTCATGCGCGCCCGATCCATATGGACCGGCGCAGCCTAGCAGATAAAGGCTGAACATTTTCCAACCGGCGCCCGGAAAATGCATCATTTTCCGTGTCCATTTTCTTAGTCTAAGAAAATGAGCGCCCGCGACAGCCGCAGGCGCCCTGATCAGAGGGTCAGGCGAATTCGCCCACCAGCGCCTTGTCGATCAGCTCCACGGTCTCGCTGACCCCGTAAAGCGCGATGAACCCGCCAAACCGCGGCCCCTGGCTTGCGCCCAGCAGCACCTCGTACAGCGCCGTGAACCAGGCGCGCAGCGGGTCGAACTTGTCGCGCCCCACGGCATAGACCACCGATTGCAGCGCCTCGTCATCGACCGGCCCGTCATAGGCCTTGAGCGCATCGCGCAGCTCTTCCAGGGCCACCCGCTCCTCGTCCGTGGGCGCCCGGAAGACCTTCTTGGGCTTCACGAAATCATTGTAGTAGCGCACGGCAAACCCGGCCGCCTGGTCCATCTGCGGATGCGTCTCGGGCGTGGCATCCGGCGCATAACGGCGGATGAAGCCCCAGAGCGTCTCCTTGTCCTCGGCCCCCGACACCGACGCCAGGTTCAGCAGCATCGAGAAGGTCACCACCATGTCCGAGGCCGGCACGTTGTGCCCGTGGATATGGAACACCGGGTTGGCCATCCGCCCCTTGGCATCCTGCTCGGCATAGGCCCGCAGCTGCTGATGGTATTCGTCCATCGCCTTCGGAATCACGTCGAAATACAGCCGCTTGGCCGTCTTCGGCTTGAGGAACATGAAATAGGCCAGGCTTTCGGTCGAGGCATAGGTCAGCCATTCGTCGATCGAGATCCCGTTGCCCGACGACTTGGAAATCTTCTGACCCTTGTCGTCCAGGAACAGTTCATAGGTGAAATGCTCGGGCTTCTTGCCCCCGAGGATTTCACAGATCCGGTCATAGATCGGCGTGTTGGTCGAATGGTCCTTGCCGTACATCTCGAAATCGACGTCCAGTGCCGCCCAGCGGGCCCCGAAATCGGGCTTCCACTGCAGCTTCACGTTGCCGCCCGTGACCGGCAGGGTCCATTCGCGCCCGTCCTCGTCGTCGAAGGTGACCGTGTAATCCTCGCGGTTGACCGATTTCATCGGCACATACAGCACCCGCCCCGTTTCAGGGTGGATCGGCAGGAAGATCGAATAGGTCTGCTGCCGCTCTTCGCGCAGCGACTTCAGCATCACCTTCATCACGTCGTCGTATTTCTCGACCGCCCGCTTCAGGATCGCGTCGAACTGGCCGGTCTTGTAGAACTCGGTCGCCGAGTAGAACTCGTACTCGAACCCGAAGGTATCCAGGAACCGCCGCAGCATCGCGTTGTTGTGGTGACCGAAGCTTTCGTATTCCTCGAACGGATCGAACACGCTGGTCAGAGGCTTCTGGATGTCCTCTCGAAGCCGCTCCTGGTTCGGCACGTTGCCCGGGATCTTGCGCATCCCGTCCATGTCGTCGGAAAAACAGATCAGCCGGGTCGGAATATCGCTGATCTGCTCGAAGGCCCGCCGGATCATCGTCGTGCGCAGCACTTCGCCGAAGGTGCCGATATGCGGCAGCCCCGACGGACCGTAGCCGGTCTCGAACAGCACGTATCCCTTCTCGGGCGGTGCCTTTTCATAACGTTTCAGCAACCGGCGCGCTTCTTCGAAAGGCCAGGCTTTGGAAGCAAGTGCGGCATCGCGCAGGTCGGACATGATCATCTCCAAGAGGTAAAGGCCGGTCGAGGTCCCCTCGCCGGCAGCGCGGCTTCCCTATTGTAAGCCCGGACCGGCGTCAATATTTTGCGCAACCAAGAAACATGCCACACAGGCGAAGGATGACAGCCGTGACACAGACCAACGACCAGGCGCTCAGCGCGCAGGATTGCCTCGTGGCCCTGATGGTGGCCATCTCGGCGTCCGACGAGAACATCCGCACGGCCGAACTGGTCAAGATCCAGTCCTCGGTGAACATGCTGCCCATCTTTGCCGACTACGACATCGACCGGATGAACACGGTCACCCAGATCGTCTTCGACCTGTTCGAACAGGAAGACGGGCTGGATGCCCTCTTTGGCCTGATCCGGGAAAACCTGCCCGAGCGGCTGCACGAAACGGCCTATGCCCTGGCCTGCGACGTGGCCGCCGCCGATGGCAACCTGGCCGAAACCGAACTGCGCCTTCTCGAGGAAATGCGTTACGAGCTGGACATCGACCGCCTGCACGCCGCCGCCATCGAACGCGGCGCCCGGGCCCGTCACCTGACCTGATCGTTTCCCCGGAACAAGCCCTCCGCGCTCCGCGCGCTCGGGGGGCGCAAGCGCATGCTTTGTGCCCCCGAGCGCCTGGCCGACAAGGCCAGGCTCAACTGCCGTAAAGCAGCCCCCAGCGGTCGATCAAAGCCTGCTGCATCCGTTTCGACGTGCCGTTCCAGCCCCGCGCACCGGGCGGGCGTTCGTCACCCGCCGCAATCGCCTTGGCCCGCCGGTCGGTATCGGCGGTCAGGATCGCAAAGGCCAGCTCTGTCCCGTCCTGAGCCGTCATGAACCCCGCCAGCGCCGACACGAAGAACAGCGTCCCGGTCTTGGCATCCACCCGGATTGGATGATTGCCCACCGTCCGGCCCTGGCTGTCACGCATCGCGATCCGCTTCAGCAGCGGCCGCAAGATGCCCTCTTGCCGGACCCGCACCAGGGCCGTTGTCAGGTCGCGCGCGCTCATCCGGCTGTCGACGCCCAGGCCCGAATGGTCGACCAGGGCCGCCTCGGTCATGCCCAGTTCTTGCCGGGCCCAGGCGCTCATCCGGGCGGCCGAGTCCGCCAGGGTCGCCGGCTGCCAGCCCCGGGCCACGGTGGCCGTCAGGCCCACCATCTCGGCCGTCAGGTTGGTCGACCATTTCAGCATGTCGCGCAGGATCTCGGTCAGCGGCTCTGATTCGAAGCGCACCAGTTCCGTCGTCTGGCCGGTCACACCCTTGGACACCACCACCGGCTTCAGCACGATCCCCTGCGCCCGCGCCAGGGTCCGGAACACGTCGCCCACGTAGGCCCCCGGCCGGCGCACCGGCAGCCAGCGCGCCCCGCCATTGCCCAAAGCCCCCCGCGCCACGGTCCAATCGTCGATCCCGTCGCGGTCGGCGTAGGTGTAGACAGGCACCGACCGGTCGGCCACGCGCATCCGGGCGATCGCCACGTCCGGGCGATAGCGGTCCGTCCGGGCATCCATCGTCACCGTGTAGCCCGACCCGCCCCGGCGCCATTCGAAATGCACCCGGTTGTAATTCAACGCAATTCCCGACACCGCAGGGCTATAGCCCACGTGCACGAGCTGTTCGGGATCAATCGTCGGCACGTAAGGCAAAAAGCCCTCGTCCACCACGAAATCGCCCCGCACCTCGCGGATGCCCCCGGCCTTCAGGTTGGCCGCCAGCGTCGCCAGAGCATCGGTGTCCAGCGTCGGATCGCCGCCCCCCTGCAACACCAGGTCGCCCTGCAACACGCCGTCCGCGACCTTGCCCCGGGCCAGAAGGCGGGTCTGGAACCGATAATCCGGCCCCAGCGCATTCAACGCGTAAAGCGCCGTCAGGGATTTCGTGACAGAGGCCGGCGGCAGGCCCGTCGACGGGTTCAGCGTTTCCAGTTCCAGCCCGGTCCTGACGTCGGCCACGGACAGGCCGACCGTGCCGGTCAGGTTGTAGCCGGCCACCAGCTGGTCGACCCCGCCCAGCGACAGGGCCAGCAGATCGTCGCCCCGTGCCACCGGGCGCAGGGACTGTTCGGGCGCGAAAGCCAGAGCTGGCCCGCCAAGCGCGGAAACTGCCGCGCCACCCAGGAAAAACCGTCGGGACAGATGCCGTTTCATGCCGCGCACTAAACAGGACCGGCGCGGACCGAACAACAGGAAAACCTCTGATTTTAGACAGTTTCCCAAGCCAATTGCCGCATCCCCGCAACGCCCCGCAAGACAGCGGCGCGCAGGCCGTCAGCCCATCCAGCCGCCCCGGGCGCGGATCTCGGTCGACGAGATATCCATCATCGGCACGTTTACGAAACACCAGGCCGGCGGCACCGAATGGGCCAGAAGGTGGCTGTCATGGGCGGCAATACGGTAGCGCCGGTACAGCCGGGCCGCGGGGGACATGCGGGCGGAAATCCGGTCTCCGGGCCGGGCCAGCACGCCGACGGGCACGCTGTCCATGATGAACCGCCAGTCCCGCCACTTGTGGAAGGCGGCCAGGTTGTCCGCGCCCATCAGCCAGACAAAGCGCACGCCCGGGTAAAGTTCCTGAAGTGCGGCAATGGTTTCAGCCGTGATCCGGGTGCCCAGCCGGCCTTCGATGTCGGTCACCGTCACGCGCGGGTGGCGCATCAGGTCCCGGCAGGCCTGCAGCCGGGCCTCGATCGGAGCAGGCCCCCGCGCCTTCAGTGGATTGCCCGGCGACACCAGCCACCAGGCCCGGTCCAGCCCGAAGGCCCGCAGAGCCTCGCGGGTGATATGCACATGCGCTGCGTGGGGCGGATCAAACGATCCACCCAGCAGCCCGACGGTCATTCCCGGGCGCAGAAAGGGAAATCCGGCCTTCATCGCGCCCGATCTGTGGCAAGAAGCCTGCCCAAGTCAATCACGCGCAGGCCATGGGGTTGCCTTTTTGCCGCAGGTCCGGTGCAGGTTCGGGACATGGCATGCGCCACACCGGCCCGCTCAATACCCGTCGACATCCAGCGGCAGGACCACATCGCCCAACTGCAGCACGCCGGCCCCGATCACCCGCGCACACCATCCGCCATGGCCGCGCACCGCCGCATATCCCCCGTGCCCGAAGGTCTCTTCCATCCGGCTGCACGGCGCGCAGATCCCGGTGATCTCGATCACCGCCGTCCCGATCCGCAGCCGCCGCCCCTTCATCGAGGCCAGGTTCAGCCCCGCCACCACGATATTGCGCCGCAACGCCTCGGGCGGCACGGCCTCGCGCCCCAGGAAGGCCCCGATCGCGCCAAGGTGTTCGGCCTGCACCAGGGTCACCGCCCGCTTGCCCTCACTCGCCCGGTCGCCCGCCAGCCCGGCCTCGTCGACCGTCACAGAGCCAAGCACCCGCATCGTCCCGCGCCGCTCCGGCCGCACCCCGATCCAGTCCACCCGCCCGGGCTGGGCCACCCTGGCAATCATCTCGGCCAAACTGCTCATCACCATCCCCGCGCCCTAGCGCCCAGCCAATCGCCCGGAACCGATTGTCCTTCGCGCCCGCACCCCTTATACCGTGGCGACTTTCCCGAACACACGAGATCTGGACCCATGGCCGCTTACCAGTACGTCTATCACATGGATGGTGTCTCCAAGACCTACCCCGGAGGCAAGAAGTGCTTCGAGAACATCCGCCTCAGCTTCCTGCCCGGCGTGAAGATCGGCGTCGTCGGGGTCAACGGCTCGGGTAAGTCCACCCTGATGCGCATCATGGCCGGCATCGACAAGGATTTCTCGGGCGAGGCCTGGGCCGCCGAGGGCGCCAAGGTCGGCTACCTGCCCCAGGAACCCGAACTCGACCCGGCCCTGACCGTCCGCGAGAACGTCATGCTGGGCGTGGCCGCCAAGAAGGCCATCCTCGACCGCTACAACGAAGTGGCGATGAACTATTCCGAGGAAACCGCCGACGAGATGGCCGCCCTGCAGGACCAGATCGACAGCGAGAACCTCTGGGACCTGGACAGCCAGATCGACGTGTCCATGGAAGCCCTGCGCTGCCCGCCCGACGATGCCGACGTGACCACCCTTTCAGGCGGTGAGAAACGCCGGGTCGCGCTCTGCAAGCTGCTGCTCGAACAGCCCGACATGCTGCTGCTCGACGAACCGACCAACCACCTGGACGCCGAGACCATCGCCTGGCTGCAGCAGCACCTGATCGACTACAAGGGCACCATCCTGATCGTCACCCACGACCGCTATTTCCTGGACGACATCACCGGCTGGATCCTCGAACTCGACCGCGGCCGGGGCATCCCCTACGAAGGCAATTACTCGGCCTGGCTGGAACAGAAGGCCAAGCGCCTGGAACAGGAAGCGCGCGAGGACAAGTCCCGCCAGAAGACCCTGGAGCGCGAACTCGACTGGATGCGCCAGGGCCAGAAGGCCCGCCAGGCCAAGTCCAAGGCCCGGATCTCGGCCTACAACGACCTGGCCAGCCAGTCCGAACGCGAAAAGATCTCGCGCGCGCAGATCGTCATCCCCGCCTCGCAGCGCCTTGGCGGCAAGGTCATCGAGGTCGACCACCTCTCCAAGGCCTACGGTGACAAGCTGCTGATCGAGGACCTGACCTTCTCGCTGCCCCCCGGCGGCATCGTCGGCGTGATCGGGCCCAACGGCGCCGGCAAATCGACGCTCTTCCGCATGCTGACCGGCCAGGAACAGCCCGACGAGGGCTCGGTCGAGTTCGGTGACACGGTGGACCTGTCCTATGTCGACCAGTCGCGCGACGACCTGAACGGCGACGACACCGTTTGGGAGGCCATTTCAGGCGGGGCCGAAGTCATTGAACTCGGCGACGCCCAGGTCAATTCCCGGGCCTATTGCTCGTCCTTCAACTTCAAGGGCGGAGACCAGCAGAAGAAGGTCGGCCTGCTGTCGGGCGGCGAGCGCAACCGCGTCCACATGGCCCGGCTTCTGAAGGCCGGGGGCAACGTGCTCCTGCTCGACGAACCGACCAACGACCTCGACGTCGAGACCCTGCGCGCCCTCGAAGACGCCCTGACCGAATTCGCCGGCTGCGTCGTGGTCATCTCCCACGACCGCTTCTTCCTGGACCGCATCTGCACCCACATCCTGGCCTTCGAAGGCGAAGGCCACGTGGAATGGTTCGAGGGCAACTTCGAGGATTACGAAGAAGACAAGAAACGCCGTTTGGGCCCGGATGCGCTGGAGCCTAAGCGGTTGAAGTACAAGAAGTTTGCTAGGTAGAAATCGACGTCTTAAACTGCCGAAGCAGGTTCAGGTGGCACATGGCTATTGCCGCCATTGCGTTTGACTGAACTCTCTTCAGTTTCTGGCGTGCTCTGATCGGGCGTTGGCGGTGGACCATCTTGGTTCTCCGTCATCTCCTCGCTCCGCTGGTTCTGTTGCTCTGTAAGCGCCGTCTCGACCCCACGTTGCTGCTAATGGCTTCGGCTGCGAGGTGATCTCCATCTCATGATGGGGAGTGCGTTTCGAAATGTGCGCTACAAATTCGTTTCTCAAATCGCTGG
>PAQV01000101.1 GCA_002709405.1 Paracoccaceae bacterium | reverse complement strand
TTCCTCGACGTGGGCGGCGGCGCGACCAAGGAGAAGGTGACCGAGGCCTTCAAGATCATCACCTCCGATCCGCAGGTGAAGGGCATCCTGGTCAACATCTTCGGCGGCATCATGCGCTGCGACGTGATCGCCGAGGGCGTGATCGCCGCGGTCAACGCGGTGGGCCTGAAGGTGCCGCTGGTGGTGCGCCTCGAAGGCACCAACGTGGAGCTCGGCAAGAAGATCATCGACGAGAGCGGGCTGAACGTCATCGCGGCCGACAACCTCGCCGACGCCGCCGCCAAGATCGTGAAGGCGGTGAAGGGCTGACCGTGCCGCCGCGCGTGAGCCCATTGTTCCGGTCCGAGGCGCTTCGAAGCCCCGGACGGGACCATGTGGGGCCGCGCGCGGCGCCTGCCGCGCCCAAGGCGGGCTGTCAGCGGCCGGGACGGACGATGCGCGGCCGGGACGTGGTCCCGATGCCTGAGTCCGTCGGGATTGACCAAGGTCAGGTCGCCGCCTGGCGCAATGAAGAACATGACTCGCGCACCCGGAAGGTGACGCGTGTCGATCCGGAAACTTGGTTCTTCCGCATGGAAGCCTCAAAGTACTGACAGGGGAGCCATCGAAATGGCCGTTCTCGTCGACGAAAACACCAAAGTGATCTGCCAGGGCATCACCGGCTCGCAGGGCACGTTCCATTCCGAGCAGGCGATCGCCTACGGCACCAAGATGGTCGGCGGCGTCACCCCCGGCAAAGGCGGGTCGGAGCATATCGGTCTGCCCGTCTTCGACACCGTGATCGACGCCAAGGAGCGGACCGGCGCCAACGCCACCGCGATCTACGTGCCGCCGCCCTTCGCCGCCGACGCCATCCTCGAGGCGATCGACGCCGAGATGGAGCTGATCGTCTGCATCACCGAGGGCATCCCCGTCCTCGACATGATGAAGGTGAAGCGCGCGCTGCAGGGCTCGTCCTCGATCCTGATCGGGCCGAACTGCCCCGGCGTGATCACGCCCGACGCCTGCAAGATCGGCATCATGCCCGGCCATATCCACAAGCGCGGCAAGGTGGGCGTCGTCTCCCGCTCCGGCACGCTGACCTACGAGGCGGTGCTGCAGACCACGGTGGCGGGCCTCGGCCAGTCGACCTGCATCGGCATCGGCGGCGACCCGATCAAGGGCACCGAGCACATCGACGCGCTGGAGTGGCTGCTGGGCGACCCCGAGACCGAGGCGATCATCATGATCGGCGAGATCGGCGGCTCGGCCGAGGAAGACGCGGCCCAGTTCCTGGCCGACGAAAAGAAGAAGGGCCGCTGGAAGCCCACCGCTGGTTTCATCGCCGGCCGCACGGCGCCTCCGGGCCGCCGCATGGGCCACGCGGGCGCGATCGTTGCCGGCGGCAAGGGCGGCGCGGAAGACAAGATCGAGGCCATGAAATCGGCCGGCATAGTTGTCGCCGACAGCCCGGCCACCCTGGGCGAAGCCGTGTTGAAGGCGATCGGCTGAGCCTGACCAACCTTTGGGTGTCCCACGCGTGGGACACCCTGCCACCCCAAGAGAATCAAATGGTTACAAGGACGGATTCACAGATGGTTAACGTTTCGGCCCCGCGGGCGCCCCGCGTTCGGGGACCCTTGGCCGTGTCGCTGATCGTCCTTGCAACCGCGTCGCTGGCCGTCACCGGCTGCGGCAAGCGGTCCGTCGTGGGCACTGCCGTCAACGCCACGACCAGCGCCGTGTCCACCGCCGCCAATGTCGCGGGCGCGGCCGTGTCGACCACCGCCAATGTCGCCGGAGCCGCCGTGTCCACCACCGCGAACGTGGCCGGCGCGGCCACGTCGGCTGCGACCTCGGCCGTGTCCTCGGGCACCTCGGCTGCCGCTGCAGGCACCTCGGCCGCCGCGGCGAGCACCAGTTCCGGGGTCATCACCCCGGCCGTCGTCGGGGCCACCGTCGGGCTGGGCCTGGCGGCCGGGCTGGACCAGGACAGCCGCACGATCGACGCCGCCGCCCAGGCCGAAGGGGCCGCCAATTGCCTGCGCGCAGGCGGCAGCCAGGCCCAGGCCGCTCAGCTTCTGGCCTCGGCCGGATGGGCGGATGCGGGCATCGACAACGGCATGCGGGTCTTTACCAAGAACGACGTGCGCGGCCTGCTGACCACCCAGGGCCATTGCCTGTTCCGGACTGAATTCACCACGCCCTCGGAAGCCGACACCGCCGTGCGCGGGCTGGTCGACAGCCTGTATCCCGGCGGGTTGCGCAGCGGCGCGCCGAACGGCGGGTCGGGCCTGTGCAACGGGTTCACCGTCGCGGCCGAGCGTAACGCCTGGATCCACTACACCGACTCGACCGGCGCCCCCTGCGGCGGCCTGGGGTCGGGCGTGACGGTGCAGGTGCTGTGATCACATGGGCCCCCCATACGGCGCATCCCTTTGCGCAACGACGTGCAAAACTCTGCGGCACGGCCGCCCCGCTCGAAACAAATGGCTTTTTGTAACGCTTCCGAAACCGAAATACCTGCACATGCGCATTGACCGAACGCCCGACGGGGCAGACGCATACGAGAAACGCCCGGCTACGGGGGTGACTTTCACGCCCCGCCGCCCATCTTCTCCGGTGACCGCGCGGTGCCGGACCGCAATGCCCCGCACGTCCCAGACCATCAGCCCCGTTCGCCACAGGAAGGCATGACGATGACAGACCAAAGCCCCAACGACATCTTCCACGCTTCGTCTTTCATGCAAGGGGCGAACGCGGCGTACCTGGAACAGCTTTACGCCGAATATGCCAACGATCCCTCCAAAGTCGACGCGGCCTGGGCCGAATTCTTCCGGGCGCTTGGCGACACCGAGATCGACGTCAAGAAAGAGGCCGGCGGGCCGTCCTGGGCGCGGACCGACTGGCCGCCGGTGCCCGATGACGACCTGACCGCCGCCCTGACCGGCGAATGGCCGATCGCACCCCCGGCAGAGGCCAAGGGCGCGGCGAAGAAGATCAAGGAAAAGGCGGCCTCGGTCGGGGCCGCGGTGTCGGAAGACGCGATCAAGCGGGCGGTGCTGGATTCGGTCCGGGCGCTGATGCTGATCCGGGCCTACCGGATCCGGGGCCACCTGGCCGCCGATCTTGACCCGCTGGGCATGCGCGACACCGAAAACCACCACGAGCTGGACCCCAAGACCTTCGGCTTTACCGAGGCCGACATGGACCGGCCGATTTTCCTGGACAACGTGCTGGGGCTTCAGGTGGCCTCGTTGCGGCAGATCCTGGAGATCGTCAAGCGCACCTATTGCGGCACCTTCGCGCTGCAGTACATGCACATTTCCAACCCCGAGGAAGCGGCCTGGCTGAAGGAGCGCATCGAGGGTCTGGGCAAGGAAATCCAGTTCACCCGCGAAGGCCGCCGGGCAATCCTGAACAAGATGGTCGAGGCCGAGGGCTTCGAAAAGTTCCTGCATGTCAAGTACATGGGCACCAAGCGCTTTGGCCTGGACGGGGGCGAGGCGCTGATCCCGGCGATGGAACAGATCATCAAGCGGGGCGGGAACCTGGGCGTTAAAGAGATCGTCATCGGGATGCCTCACCGCGGCCGGCTGTCGGTCCTGGCGAACGTGATGCAAAAGCCCTACAAGGCGATCTTCAACGAATTCCAGGGCGGGTCGTTCAAGCCCGAGGACGTCGACGGATCGGGTGACGTGAAGTACCACCTGGGCGCCTCGTCGGACCGTGAATTCGACGGCCACCCGGTGCACCTGTCGCTGACGGCCAACCCCTCGCACCTGGAGGCGGTGAACCCGGTGGTTCTGGGCAAGGCCCGGGCCAAGCAGGACCAGCTGAACGACGACGAGCGGACGGCCGTGCTGCCGATCCTGCTGCATGGCGACGCGGCCTTTGCGGGCCAGGGCGTCGTGGCCGAATGCCTGCAGCTGTCGGGCATCCGGGGCCACCGCACGGGCGGCACGATCCACATCATCGTCAACAACCAGATCGGGTTCACCACGGCGCCGCATTTCTCGCGCACGTCGCCCTACCCGACGGACATCGCCCTGATGGTCGAGGCGCCGATCTTCCACGTCAACGGCGATGACCCGGAGGCCGTGGTGCATGCCGCCAAGGTGGCGACGGAATTCCGCCAGAAGTTCCACAAGGACGTGGTCATCGACATCTTCTGCTACCGCCGGTTCGGTCACAACGAGGGCGACGAGCCCATGTTCACCAACCCGGTGATGTACAAGAAGATCAAGACCCACAAGACGACGCTGAGCCTTTATACCGAGCGTCTCGTCAAGGACGGGCTGATCCCCGAGGGCGAGATCGAAGACATGAAGGCGGCCTTCCAGGCGCACCTGAACGAAGAGTTCGAGGCCGGCAAGGACTTCAAGCCCAACAAGGCCGACTGGCTGGACGGGCGCTGGTCGCACCTGGACAAGCATGGCGAGGAATACGTGCGG
The DNA here is from genome assembly GCA_002709405.1 of Paracoccaceae bacterium. Lineage (GTDB taxonomy): Bacteria > Pseudomonadota > Alphaproteobacteria > Rhodobacterales > Rhodobacteraceae > Marinibacterium. The sequence goes on along the minus strand of PAQV01000101.1, from coordinate 16,108 downwards.
GGCGAAACGGCGATCACGCCGGACACGCTTAAAGAGCTGGGCACCGGGCTGACCCGCCTGCCCGAGGGCTTCCCGGCCCACCGCACCGTGTCGCGCCTGCTGGAAACCAAGAAGCAGATGTTCGAGACGGGCGAAGGGTTCGACTGGGCGACGGGCGAGGCGCTGGCGTTTGGCTCGCTGCTGACCGAGGGCTACCCGGTGCGCCTGGCAGGCCAGGATTCGACGCGGGGCACGTTCTCGCAGCGCCATTCGGCCCTGATCAACCAGGAGACCGAAGAGCGGTACTACCCGCTGAACGCGCTGCGGGCGGGCCAGGCACAGTACGAAGTGATCGACTCGATGCTGTCGGAATACGCGGTGCTGGGTTTCGAATACGGCTATTCGCTGGCCGAGCCCAATGCGCTGACGCTGTGGGAAGGCCAGTTCGGCGACTTTGCCAACGGCGCGCAGATCATGTTCGACCAGTTCATTTCCTCGGGCGAAAGCAAGTGGTTGCGGATGTCGGGCCTGGTGGTGCTGCTGCCCCACGGCTACGAGGGTCAGGGGCCGGAACACTCGTCGGCCCGGCTGGAACGGTTCCTGCAGATGTGCGGCCAGGACAACTGGATCGTGGCCAATTGCTCGACCCCGGCGAACTACTTCCACATCCTGCGCCGGCAGCTGCACCGCAGCTTCCGCAAGCCGCTGATCCTGATGACGCCCAAGTCGCTGCTGCGCCACAAGCTGGCGGTCAGCAAGGCCAGCGAGTTCACCACCGGATCCAGCTTCCACCGGGTCCTGTGGGACGATGCCGAGCTGGGCAATTCGGACACCAAGCTGGTGGCCGACGACAAGATCAAGCGGGTCGTGATGTGTTCGGGCAAGGTCTATTACGACCTGCTGGAAGCGCGCGACGAGCGGGGCATCGACGATGTCTACCTGCTGCGGATCGAACAGTTCTATCCCTTCCCGGCGATCTCGCTGGTCAAGGAACTGGAACGCTTCCCGCAGGCCGAAATGGTCTGGTGCCAGGAAGAACCGAAGAACCAGGGCGCCTGGAGCTTCATCGAACCCAATATCGAATGGGTGCTCGGCCGGACGGACGCCGTGCACAAACGGCCCGTCTACGCGGGCCGCGCCACCTCGGCCTCGCCCGCGACGGGTCTGGCCAGCCAGCACAAAGCACAGCAAGAGGCGCTTCTGAACGATGCGCTGACGATCAAAGGAAACTGAAGACATGACCACTGAAGTGCGCGTGCCCACCCTGGGCGAATCGGTCACCGAAGCCACGGTCGCCACCTGGTTCAAGAAGCCCGGCGACGCCGTCGCCGTGGATGAAATGCTGTGCGAGCTGGAGACCGACAAGGTCACCGTCGAAGTGCCCTCGCCGGCCGCCGGCACACTGGGCGAAATCGTTGCCGCCGAAGGGGAAACCGTCGGTGTCGACGCCCTGCTGGCGATGATCTCGGAAGGTGGCGAAGCCGCCGCCGCCGCGGCCAAGGCAGAGCCCAAGGCAGAGGCCGCCCCCGAGGCCGAGGCCCCGGCCGGTGGCGACAGCGTCGACGTGATGGTGCCCACCCTTGGCGAAAGCGTCAGCGAAGCCACCGTGTCGACCTGGTTCAAGGCCGTGGGCGACAGCGTGGCCGCCGACGAGATGCTGTGCGAGCTGGAAACCGACAAGGTCTCGGTCGAGGTCCCGGCCCCCGCCGCCGGCATCCTGGCGGAAATCACCGCCCCCGAGGGCACCACGGTCGATGCCTCGGCCAAGCTTGGGGTGATCTCATCCTCGGGCGCGGCCCCGGCCGCCAAGCCGGCAGCGCCCGCGGCCGCCGCCCCCGCCGCATCGGGCCGGTCGGACGTGGAAGACGCACCCTCGGCCAAGAAGGCCATGGCCGAAGCCGGGATCTCGCCGGACGCGGTTACCGGAACGGGCCGTGACGGGCGCATCATGAAGGACGACGTGGCCAAGGCCGTGGCCGCCGCGGCATCGGCCCCGCCGCCTGCGGCGAGCGCGCCCGCCCCGCGTGCCCCTGTCGCCGCCGAGGATGCCAGCCGCGAGGAACGGGTGAAGATGACCCGCCTGCGCCAGACTATTGCCCGCCGGCTCAAGGACGCGCAGAACACCGCCGCGATCCTGACGACCTACAACGAGGTCGACATGACCGAGGTCATGGCCCTGCGCAACCAGTACAAGGACCAGTTCGAGAAGAAGCACGGAGTGCGCCTGGGCTTCATGTCGTTCTTCACCAAGGCCTGCTGCCACGCCCTCAAAGAGGTGCCCGAGGTCAACGCCGAGATCGACGGCACCGACATCGTCTACAAGAACTTCGTCCACATGGGCGTCGCCGCCGGCACGCCCCAGGGTCTGGTGGTTCCGGTCATCCGCGACGCCGATTCGATGTCCTTTGCCGAGATCGAGAAAGCCATCGCCGAAAAGGGCAAGCGCGCCCGGGACGGCAAGCTGTCGATGGCCGAAATGCAGGGCGGCACCTTCACGATCTCGAACGGCGGGGTCTATGGATCGCTGATGTCCTCGCCGATCCTGAACCCCCCGCAATCGGGGATCCTGGGCATGCACAAGATCCAGGACCGGCCGATGGTCATCGGAGGCGAAATCAAGATCCGCCCGATGATGTACCTGGCGCTGTCCTACGATCACCGCATCGTCGACGGCAAGGGGGCCGTGACCTTCCTGGTGCGCGTCAAGGAAGCGCTGGAAGACCCGCGCCGCCTGTTGATGGACCTGTAAGGGGATCGGCGGGGGCTCTCCCCGCCGCAAAACGCATGGACCGGGGTGATCGAATGGCGGACGGCTGGGCACGAAAGGAACGGGCATGACCCCGGAACTGACCGTGCTGGCATGGGCCGCGCTGCTGCAGGGCGCGCAATTCTGCGCCTATTCGATCACCGCCCAGCGACAGGTGGGCACGGCCTACGCGGCCTCCCCCAGGGATGAGCCCCGCCAGCTGACAGGCCTGGCCGGGCGGCTGCAACGGGCGCTGTCCAACCATTTCGAGGGGCTGGTCCTCTTCACCATCGCCGTGGTGGTGGTGGAGCTGGGTGACAGCTCATCTGGCTTCACCGCCGCCTGCGCCTGGATCTACCTCGCCGCGCGGCTGGCCTACGTCCCCGCCTATGCCTTCGGGCTGACGCCCTGGCGCTCGCTCATCTGGGCCGCGGGCTTCTTCGCCACCATGCTCATGCTGATCGCCGCGCTCTTGTGACTTCATCTTTGTAAAAATACGCCGGGGGTGAGGCGCACAGCGCCGAGGGGGCAGCGCCCCCTGCCCCGGCGAAACAGAAAGGACAAACCAAATGGCAGAATTCGACGTCATCGTCATCGGCGCCGGCCCCGGCGGCTATGTCTGCGCCATCCGTTGTGCCCAGCTGGGCCTGAAAACGGCCGTGGTCGAGGGCCGCGACACGCTGGGCGGCACCTGCCTGAACGTCGGCTGCATCCCGTCAAAGGCCCTGCTGCACGCCACCCACGAGCTGCACGAAGCCCAGCGCAATTTCGGGACCATGGGCCTGAAGGTCGACGCCCCGCAGGTCGACTGGGCCCAGATGCAGGCCTACAAGCAGGACGTGGTCAACGGCAACACCGGCGGCATCGAGTTCCTGTTCAAGAAGAACAAGATCACCTGGCTGAAGGGCTGGGGCTCGATCCCCGAGGCCGGCAAGGTCAAGGTCGGCGACGATATCCATGACGCCAAGTCGATCATCATCGCCTCGGGGTCGGAACCCGCCAGCCTGCCCGGCGTCGAGGTCGACGAGGAAACCGTCGTGACCTCGACCGGCGCGCTGTCGCTGAAAGAGATGCCCAAGTCGATGGTTGTCATCGGGGCCGGCGTGATCGGGCTGGAGCTGGGGTCGGTCTATGCGCGCCTCGGGGCCGAGGTCACGGTGATCGAATTCCTCGACGTGGTCACGCCCGGCATGGACAGCGAGGTCCAGCGGCAGTTCCAGAAGATGCTGAAGAAGCAGGGGCTGAATTTCGTCATGGGTGCAGCGGTTCAATCCGCGGTGGCCGAGGATGGCTCGGCCAAGGTGGTCTACAAGCTGCGCAAGGACGACAGCGAGCACGAGATGACCGCCGACACGGTGCTGGTGGCCACGGGCCGCAAGCCCTTCACGGAAGGCCTCGGGCTGGACACGCTAGGCATCAAGCTGTCCGGCCGCGGCCAGATCGAGGTCGACGCGCACTGGCAGACATCCGTGCCGGGGATCTACGCGATCGGCGATTGCATCGCGGGACCGATGCTGGCGCACAAGGCCGAGGACGAGGGCATGGCCGTGGCAGAGGTCTGCGCGGGCAAGCATGGGCACGTGAACTACGATGTCATTCCAGGGGTGATCTATACCCACCCCGAGGTGGCCAACGTGGGCGCGACCGAGGATTCCCTCAAAGAAGCCGGGCGCAAGTACAAGGTGGGCAAGTTCTCGTTCATGGGGAACGCGCGGGCCAAGGCGATTTTTGCGGCCGAGGGCTTCGTCAAGATCCTGGCGGATGCCGAAACCGACCGGATCCTGGGGGCCCATATCATCGGGCCGGCGGCGGGCGACCTGATCCACGAGGTCTGCGTGGCGATGGAATTCGGGGCGGCGGCGCAGGACCTGGCGCTGACCTGTCATGCGCATCCGACCTATTCGGAGGCTGTGCGGGAAGCGGCGCTGGCCTGTGGGGATGGGCCGATCCACAGCTGATCGGATCACCCTGTCGAGATTTGGAAGAGCTGTCCGGGAGGGCGGCCCTTTTTTCTTTGAAGTTGGTCCGGGTGGTGGAGTCGGGCCGGGGTATTTTTGAAGAGAAAGAAGCAGGTGGGCGGCGCATGGCCGGGCCATGGGGCGCGGGTTTCGAGCGGGGTGTTGCCAGGGTGTCCCACGCGTGGGACAGGGGGTGGGGTATGGGAAATCAATGGGTTACAGGGGTGGATTTACCATTGGTTTACGCTTTTGAGACATCAGGCTGCCTCACCCAGTCGGCCGGGATTGCCCCCGGCAAGCGGGGTGGGCTTTCGGTGGGCTGTCCGCTTGCGCGACGGTGGGGACGGGTGGGAGCTTGGCGGGGGCAAGCCCGGGCGGGGCCCCCTCGTCACCACCTTGTCACCACATGGTTTTCGCGGCGCGTTCGGGCCATTCCGTGTCATAGGCCTGGCCGCCTTCCTCTCCGGAGGTGGCCTCGGCTAGCAGGTCCCCGACTGTCGGCAGGTCGGCGCTTTCGTCCTGGCCGGCCCAGGTGCGGGCGCGGATCAGGGCGCGGGCGCATTGGCTGTAGATCTCGGCGATCTCGATGACGATGACCGTGGCGGGCTGTTTGCCCTGGCGTTCGAACCGGGCGCGCAGGTCCGCATCCGCCGTCAGCCGGGCGCTGCCGTTCACCCGGATCACGTTGTTCGACCCCGGCACCAGGAACATCAGCGACACCCGCGGATCGCGGATGATGTTGCGCAGGCTGTCCAGCCGGTTGTTGCCCCGCCAGTCCGGCAGGGCCAGCGTTTTGGGATCCAGTTCCAGAACCACCGGGCCGTCGTCGCCGCGCGGGCTGCCGTCGGTACCCTCGGGCCCGACCGTGCTGAGCACGCAGAACCGGGACGTCATGATCCATTTCCGGTAAAGCGGGGTCATGTGGTCCACGACCTTGCGCAGGGCCGGCTGGCCGGGCTGCCCGTAGAGCGTGTCCAGCGTCGTCACATCGTCAATGAACTTCATCCGGATCAAACCCCGCTTCGCGCATCAAGGCATCGCTTGCCGTTTCGATTTCCTGCTCCAGCCGGCCCTTGAAGGTATCGGTGTCGATGCCCGGCGGGATCGGGTCGAGGATTTCGACCACCGCCAGGCCCGGCTGCTTGGCAATGCCCTTGCGCGGCCAGAACAGGCCGACATTGGTGGCCGTGGGCACGCAGGTATGGCCGAACTGGGCGTACAGCGCCGCCGCCCCGGACTTGTAGCGCACCCGGGCCCCGGGTTTCACGCGGGTGCCCTGGGGGTAGATGACCAGCTGGCCCGGGTCGGCCCGGCCCTGGGCCACATCGTCGATCATCCGGGAGATCGCCGCGCCGCGCTTGCCCCGGTCGACGGGGATGCAGCCCAGGCGCTTGGCGTAGATGCCGATGATGGGCGTCCACATGAGCTCTCGTTTCATGATGAACTTGGGACGGGGGAGCGCCTCGAACAGGATCAGGATGTCGAGGAAGGACTGGTGCTTGGCGGCGATCAGGACTTCTCCGTCGGGGACTGTGCCGCGCAATTCGGTGCGCAGGCCCAGCATCCAGCGTGCAGAGAAGAAGACCCAGTGGCAGTAGAGGTTGCAGGCCTTGCGCGCCCCTTCCGGAGAGGCCACGGCCCAGGGGGCGAAGAGGATGCCGAGGATCAGCATCACCAGGTAGATCTGGATCATGAAGATCAGCGAGATTACCCAGCGGAATGCACGCCTGATCGGGCCCCCTGTTATGCCCCCGGTCATGCCCCCGGTCATGCCAGCGACCTCAGCGTGCGGTGGGCGGCGAAGCCGGTGGCGAAGAAGGCGACGACGGCGGCCAGCAGGGGGATGACCAGCGGCCAGAGCCAGCCCAGCCCGGTAAAGCCCAGGCCCGTCAGGAAGCCGCCCTCGTCCGAGACCTGGGGCAGGAACAGGATGCCCAGCACGCCGCAACCCATGCCGACCGTGGCCCCGAAGAGGCCCCGGATGGTGAAGCGGCGCACGAAGGCGCGGGCGATATAGGCGTCGCGGGCACCGACCAGGCGCAGGACCTCGATGACCTGGCGGTTGGCGGCCAGGGCGGCATTGGCGGCGAGGGTGATCATGGCGGCCATGGCGCCTCCGATCAGGGCGATGGAAATCCAGCCCAGCAGGCGCAGGCGGTCGGCGGCAACGACCAGCGGGCGGCGCCAGCGGGTATGGTCGTCAAGCACCGCACCGGGCACCTCGGCCTGCAGGCGCAGGCGGAGGCCCGCGGCGTCGAATCCCTCGGCGGTTTCGATGACCTCGATCAGGCGGGGCACGGGCAGGTCGTCGAGCGGCAGGTCGGGCCCGAACCAGGGCAGCAGCAGGGCGGCCTGTTCGGCATCGGTGAAGGCGCGCACGCTGGCGACGCCGGGGGTCTGGCGCAGCAGGCGCAGGGCGACCTCGGTCTGGGCGGCCATCTGGTCGGCCGGGGCCGAGATGCGCACGGTGGCCGAGCGGGCCAGTTCGTCGGCCCAGCGGGTGGCCAGCCGGCCCGAGGCCATCGACAGGGCCAGGGCGAACACGGCCAGGAAGGCCATGGCCCCCGAGGCAAAGAGCGTCAGGCGGGCGGTGAACCCGGTGGGGGGCACCACGCGGTCGGCCTGGGCATCGCCCAGGATCAGAGCCTTGACGTCCTTGCCGCTCATAGGTCGGCCCCCGCGGTTTGCAGGCGGCGGTTGGAAATGCGCAGGACGCGGGTCTGGACCTGGGTCTTGGCGGCGCGGATCAGGGCCAGGTCGTGGCTGGCCATGACGACGGTCTTGCCCATGCGGTTGAGCTCCACCAGCAGTTGCAGAAGGCGTTGGGACATGTCCCAGTCGACGTTGCCGGTGGGTTCGTCGGCGATGATGACGTCGGGCGACATGATGATGGCCCGGGCCAGGGCGGCGCGCTGGCGTTCGCCGCCGGACAGTTCGGGCGGGCGGGCATCGGCACGGTGGGTCAGGCCGACCCAGTTGATCAGTTCCTTGAGGTTGGCGGCCTCGGCGGTAACGTCGCGGCCCGAGACGGTCAGGGGCAGGGCCAGGTTGTCGGCCAGGGGCAGGTGATCGAGGAACTGGCAATCCTGGTGCACGACGCCGATCCGGCGGCGCATCAGGGCCAGGCCGTCCCGGTCCAGGCCGGCCAGGTCGGTGTCGAAGACGCGGACGCGGCCGGTGGTCGGGCGCAGCGCGCCATACAGCAGGCGCAGGAAGGTGGTCTTGCCCGCCCCCGACGGCCCGGTCAGGAAATGAAACGACCCGGGGGCCAGTTGCAGCGACACGTCGCCGAACAATTCGGCTCCGCTATAGGAATAGCCTACCTGCTCCAGCTCGATCACGTCCGCCCCTTTCTCTTTGCCAAACGTCATGCCCCAGCCGCAAAGCAGTTGCAATGGCGCGACTTTGCCGGACGGATCTTGGGGCGGGGAATTGTCGGTCATTGCGAAATCGTCTAACGCCGGGACAGAATGGACTGTCCCGGCAATGGACCGGGACCAGCGAAAACGGAGGCAGGATGCGGATCACATGTCCGAACTGCGGGGCTCAGTACGAGGTCCCCGAAGAGGTGATCCCGCAGGACGGGCGGGACGTGCAATGTTCGAATTGCGGTGTGACCTGGTTCCAGGCGCATCCCGATCATCCGCAGGAGGAAGCGGCCGATCCCGATGTGGAGACGGCCGGAGGGCTGCCGGCCACGACCGGCGAGCGGCGTCCCGTTACGGCCGAGGCCGGGGATGACGACCCGGATGAGGCGGGGGATGACGCGGAGGATGACAGCGACGCAGCGGACGACCTGCCGGACGCGGCCTTTGATGATGGGTCTGACGACGGTACGGATGACGATGATGGGGACCGGACGGTCATCGCGCCTCCGCCGCCGCCTCGGGAGAAATCGCGCGAGCTGGATCCTTCGGTGGCCGACATCCTGCGCGAAGAGGCCCAGCACGAGGCACGGCTGAGGTCGACCGGGGATGCCGACCCGCTGGAAAGCCAGACCGAGCTGGCGCTGGACGAGCCGCATGCGTCGACCGTGGCGGCCAAGGCCCGGGCGCGGGCGGAACGTCTGCGTCAGAACGCGGCCGGGGCGGAGGAATCGCAATCGCGCCGGGACCTGCTGCCGGATATCGAAGAGATCAATTCCACCCTGCGCTCGGACGGGGGCAAGTCGGTGGTGCGCCGGCCCGAAAGCGATGCAGAGGCGAATGCGCGGGGCGGGTCCTCGGGCAACACCTTTTCGCGGGGCTTTGCGACGATGATCATCCTGGCCGTGCTGCTGGTGCTGCTTTATGCCAACGCGCCGATGCTGTCGCAGAAGGTGCCGGCGCTGGATGCGGTGATCAACGCCTTCGTGGGCACGGTCGACAAGGCGCGGCTGTGGCTGGATGCGCAGGTGAAGGGCTTTACCGGCTGATCATCCGGGCCAAGCGCCCTTTGCCCCGAGTTGAACAGTTTCCAGATCCCCGCCCTACGTGGCGGGGGTTTTTGTTTTGTCAGAACCGTTCGAGCAGCCGCCGCAGGTAGTCGAGCTCGACATCCGGGCGTTCGCCATCGCCAGAGCGGCGGCGGATTTCATCCAGCAGTTCCTGGGCCCGGCGGTAGACATCTTCGCCCTGCAACAGCGAATCGTCGGTCGCGAGCGACCCGTTCGAGCCCTGGTCGCGCCCCAGCGGATCGCGGTTCTGGGCCTGGCGGTCGCCTTCGCTGTTGCCCTGGCCCGGCTGGCCCTCCTGCTGTTGCTGGGCCATCTGGTCGCCCAGCTCGCGCATGCCTTCACGCAGGGCGTCCATCGCCTCGGCCTGGTTGTCGATGGCCCCGGCCAGGTCGTCCTGGCGCAGGGATTCCTCGGCCTCGTCCATGGCCCGCCCCGCCCGGTCGAGCGAGCGCTGCACGGCATCGCCTTCGGGCGTGCCCGCGCCGGGCAGGTTCTGCTGCTGGCGGCGCAGCTCGTCGCGCAGGGCCTGCTGGCGTTCGGCCAGGCTGCCCGCGTCGGGCTGGCCCTGCTGACCCTGTTGCCCCTGCCCCGGCTGGCCCTGGCCCGGCTGGCCGGGCTGACCCTGGCCGCCCTGCCCGTGCTGCTGGCCCTGGCCCTGCTGGCCGTCGCGGCCCTCATTCTGCTGGCTTTCGCCGGAATTGGCCCCCGGGTTGAACTGTTCCTGCAGGTCGCGGAAGGCCTGGTCCGACAGGCCCTGCTGATCGCGCAGGGTTTCGGCCAGCCCTTCCATGGCCCGCTGGCCCTCGGATTGCTGCCCCTGCCCCTGGCCCTGGGTGACGCGCATGTTCTCCATCATTTCCTGAAGCTCGCGCAGGGCCTGTTCGGCCTCGGCCATGCGGCCCTGTTCCATCAGCTCCTGGATGCGGTCCATCATGCGCTGCAGGTCGTCCTGCGACATCTGCATGGAATTTTCGGACATCTGCTGGTTCTGGTCGCCCTGCTGGCCCTCTTGCTGGGCCTGGCGCGACAGCTGGCGCATGTATTCGTCCGTGGCCTCGCGCAGTTCCTGCATCAGCTCGGCGATTTCCTGGTCCGAGGCCCCGTTCTTCATCGCCTCGGACAGCCGTTCCTGGGCCCGGCGCAACCGTTCCAGGGCATCGCCCAGGTCGCCTTCTTCCAGGATCAGGGCCAGGTCCCACAGGGCCTGGGCGATCTCGGCCTGTTGGTCGTCGGTGATGCCGTAATCGTTGAACAGCTCCAGCCGGCGCAGGATGACGCGCAGGCGCAGGTAGGCGGTGTCGGACCGAAAGATCTCTTCGGGCCGGTAGGACACCGCGCGCAGGATCTGGGCGATGCGGGGGCCATTGTCGCGGTTCCACAGCAGGTCGCGCCGCTGTTCGATGATGGCCCCGGCCAGCGGGTCAAAGAACCGCCGGGCGGGCAGCACGTGGTGGAACGGGGCCGAGACCCCGGTCTGGCCGGTCTCGTCCTCGACCTGCAGGGTGAATGTCACGGGCAAGTTGGCGAAGGGGTGTTCGGACAGGTCTTCGATCAGGCTTTCGGTGAACTGGCTGCGGTCGCCGGCGATGGGCATGGGCAGCGACACGGTGATCGGCTCGCGCGGTTCGGGGTCCACGACCAGCCCGTGGCGGCGGTCGACCGCGTCGAGGTCCAGCGTGATGGTCGCGGTGCCGGCGACCACGCCGTAATCGTCGCCGGCCGCAAAGGGCAGGCTCATCTGGCCCGCGGCTTCGGCCTCGGGGGCGGCGGTGACATCGACGGTGGGATCGGCATCGTCGATCATGGCCACCTGCCAGGTCCGGCCGCCGGGCCCGTCGATGGTGATCTCGCCCGATTGGGTCACGGTGAAATCCTGGCCGGGCGCGCTGGCCGAGGGCAGGTCCTCGGTCCGGCCGGACACGGTTTCGGCCAGCGTCAGGGCGCCGACCTCGCCATAGAAGCGCAGGGTGATGCGGGCGCCTTCGGGGATGTCGACGGTGTCGCCATCGACATCGGCCAGGTAGATCGTGGGCTTGCCGGTGTAACGGGGCGGTTCGATCCAGCCTTCCCAGGACGGGCCGGCGGCGGCCTGGGCGGCGCCTCCGGGGGCCATGTCGGTGACCGATTGCACGCGCAGGATCGACCCGAAGATCAGGCCCACGGCCAGGCACAGGGCGGCGACGTAGCGCAGGGCAAAGGGATCGCGGGTGGCCAGGCGCAGGTCGGGCTGCGGGGCGCGGGCATTGGCCGCGCGGGCGGCCATGCGGGCCTGGTGCGCCTGCCAGACGGCGATCGAGGCGGGGTCGTCCCCGCCGATCGCCTGGTCATCCATCAAGGCCTGGATCGGCCGGCCGGGCATGGTTTCATCCAGCCGGGCCAGGGCCTCGGCCCGGGTGGGCCAGTGGAACCGGCGCACGCCCCGGGCGGCTGCCGCGCCAAGGCCCAGCACCGACAGCACCGCCGCGGCCCAGACGATTTCGACGGCCAGCAGGTCCTGCAGGCCCAGCATCAGGGCGGCCATGACGACCATCAGCACCGACAGGGCGGGCCAGAACGCCCGCCAGAGCCGTTCGGCGCCCATCCCCAGCCGGGTCAGGATCAGGGGACGGCGAAGATCACGCAGCGCGGTTGCGGAGCGGTCGGATGAGGTCATCGAGGTCTCCAGCTGGTCTGCCGCCGGATCGCGTCAGAGCCACCCGGGGATGCTATCGCGATTTATCATCTCGTCAAAGGTCGGCCTTGGGCGGATAACTGCGAATTGATCATCCTTAACCAGAACTTCCGGGATCAGGGGGCGCGAGTTGTACTCGCTGGACATCACCGCCCCGTAGGCCCCGGCGCTGCGGAAGGCCACCAGGTCACCGTCCTTCAGGGGGGGCATCATGCGGCCCTTGGCGAAGGTGTCGCCGCTTTCGCAGACCGGGCCGACGATGTCATAGGGGGTCTGCTCGACCCCCGGAAGGGGTTCCATGACCGGCACGATGTCGTGGTGCGCGTCGTACATGGCCGGGCGGATCAGATCGTTCATCGCCCCGTCCAGAATGAGAAAATCACGGCCCTCGCCGGATTTCACGTAGATCACCTTGCTGACCATGATGCCCGCGTTGCCCGCGATCAGCCGGCCCGGTTCGATCTCGATCTCGCAGCCCAGGTGGCCCAGGGTGTCCTTGATCAGCGCCCCGTATTCCAACGGCAGGGGCGGCGCCTCGTTCGACCGGGTGTAGGGAATGCCCAGGCCGCCACCCAGGTCCAGCCTGCGGATGTCGTGGCCGTCGGCACGAAGTTGCCCGGTCAGCTCGGCGACCTTTTTATAGGCAAGGCCGAAGGGCTCCAGCTCGGTCAGCTGGCTGCCGATGTGCACGTCGATTCCCACCACCTGCAGGCCCGGCAGGCTGGCGGCCAGGGCATAGACCTCGCGGGCCCGGGAAATCGGGATGCCGAACTTGTTCTCGGACTTGCCGGTGGCGATCTTGGCATGGGTCTTGGCGTCCACGTCCGGGTTCACCCGGATGGTGATCGGCGCCACCTTGCCCAGACGCGTCGCGACCCGGCTGATCACCGCCATCTCCGGCTCGCTCTCCACGTTGAACTGGCGGATGCCCCCCTCCAGCGCGCAGGTGATCTCCTCCTCGGTCTTGCCGACCCCCGAAAACACGATCCTGTCGCCCGGCACACCGGCCGCCTTCGCCCGCAGGTATTCCCCAACCGACACCACGTCCATCCCCGCCCCGGCCTGCGCCAGGGTCGCCAGGATGGCCTGGTTCGACGCCGCCTTCATGGCATAGCACACCAGGTGCGGCAGCCCCTCCAACGCCTCGTCGAACAGGTGGAAATGGCGCAGCAACGTCGCCGTGGAATACAGGTAAAACGGCGTACCCACCGCGGCGGCAATCTCGGCCACGGGCACGTCCTCGGCGTAAAGCGCGCCGTCGCGATAGAGAAAGTGATCCATGCCCGGCGCTTACGAAAAGCCGCGCCCCAAATCAACTCCCGCGGCTCCCCCGCCCTGCGGCTTCTTTCTCTTTGACAATACCCTGGGGGTGAATGCGCCCGCCAGGGCGCAGAGGGGGCAAGGCCCCCTCCCCGGCCCCCTCAATGTTCCGCCGACAACACCAGCGAGCGCACCGGCAACAGCAGCGCCTGGATACGCAGGATGAAGGCATGCACCAGCCCCACCGTGTCCACCACGTGCAGCCCGGCCTTTTGCAGGCCGCTCAGGCTGTCGTCGGTCTCCAGCCGGTGGTGGTTGTCGGTATAGGCATTGGCCGCGCAGCTCGATCCCGGCACCACCTTGTCCATGCCCCCCTGGTACAGGGGCTCCATGATCGCCAGGATCGTGCCCCCCCGCGCCTGCGACAGGTCGACCAGCTGGTCGGTCGGCCGGATCGCCCCGCCGCTGATCACCTCTTGCAGGTCGACGATGACCATCGGGATGATCGTGAACGGCACCGAGGCACACATGACCTCCGACACCATGCCCACCTTCAGCACCGGCGCGGCCAGCTGGTTGAACCCGGCCTGCATCCGCGCATGGCCCGAGTTCCGCCCGTCCGGCACGATGATCCCCGCCGGGCGCAGGATGGCGCTGACGTAATCGCCCGGCTGCAGCGCGAACTGCTGCAGGTAGCCGGCGGTGCCCGCGTAGACCGTGGTCAGGTCCAGCTCCACCTGGGCCTGGCGCACGCTGGCGTCCGCGCTGGCCCGCTGGGCCGGCAGCAGCGTTTCCACCCGGGCCCGGGCGCTGGCCTCCTGGCTGCGCGCCGCCTCGGATGCCGCGGCCTGGGCATCGGCCCGGGCCCGCTGCCGGTCAAGGTCCTGCTGGCTGACCGCCGAGGACCCCCGGTCGATCAGCTGTTGCGTCCGGGCCAGTTCGGCCTGGTACTCGGTCAGCACGGCCTCGGCCTGTTTCACCGTGGCCGTCGCCGCCTGAAGATCGGCCGCTGCCATGATGATCTGGGCGTCGATCTCGTCCAGCTTGCTTTGCGCGGTCTCCAGCGCCGATTGCTGGCGCGAGCTTTCCAGCCGGAAGATCGGCGCCCCGGCCTCCAGGTGGTCACCGTTCTGCGCCAGCACCTCGTCCACGCGGCCCGGGGTTTCGGGCAGGATGGTCACCGTGCGGAAGGCCGCCGTGGCGCTGACCGCCGCGGGGTGGAAGAAGAACACCAGGGTGATCAGCGACAGGGTCAGGATGGCGCAGGCGGTGATGCCGAAGCGCAGTTCATACCAGACCGAATAGAGCGTGATCTCGTGGCCGATACGCTTGCCCTGCAGGTACCGCCGGACCAGGAAATCGGGCAGGATCGTCAGCATCGAGCAGACCGTGAATTCCAGCATGGTTCAGCCCTTCGCGTCCTTGGGAGTGTCCGTGGGAGTGTCCTGGAACGGGTCGTCCGCGCTCGCCTGGGCCGTGGGCGTGCCCGGCACATGGTGGTGCAGCGGCGCGCCGGGGTCGTGGCCGGGATCGTCCTCGCGCTCGGCATCGCCTTCGTATTCCCGCCCGGCCAGCCCGGCCAGTGACCGCGCGCCGGACGTGATCGGCGTCAGGAAGTCGGGCAAGGTCGTGGCCGCCAGCAAAAGGGCTGCAATCCAGAACAGGTTTTCATGGGTGAACAGGGCCAGCAGGCCCAGCATGGCCACGATCTGGAACTGGGTGCGCCCGTGGCCGTGGGCCATGCGTTCGGGCAGCGAGTGCATGTGCAGGTAAAGCACGCCCCCGACGAAGGCGAAGAACAGCAGGAAGTAGATCGCCGTGTGCAGCATGTGGTCCGACCCGTCGGCCGCGGGGATGAAATAGGGCAGATGCTCGGGCGCAAGCGGGTTGAGCGCGCCGATCTCGGTGCTGGTCTGGACGCTGTCCGACATGCGGGCCGGTCTCCTTGACGTGTGGGGGAAATGGGGTGGTTCGGAAGGGGAGAGCCCGGCCTAGGGCGACAGGGTCCAGGCCCCGTCGGCGTTCTGGCAATTGCGCATCACGAAGGGCTGCGGTTCCGGCCGGCGAGTGGTGATGACCACGTGGCGGATATCGGCGCAGCGGTTGGCGAAGGCCGTCAGGGTGGCGGTGCCGCTGGCACCGGTGTCGGGGTTCGACCAGTCGGCGCTGGAGCCCACCTTGGGCGTGCCCGACCGGTACAGAGGCGCCGCGGCCTGGCTCATGATGTTGATGTCCTGCTGCGACAGGCCGGTGCGGCGCAGGATTTCAGGCATGCTTTGTGCCAGGGCCCGCGAGGGGGCGAAAGCGGTGCCAAGGCCCGCGCCCAGGGCCAGGCCGATGGCGCAGATGGCAAGGCCACGGGCTGCAAGTGTCGTGCGCATCGTCATTTTCCACCCTGTCATGCGTGCGATTGGCCCCATGGTTACCATTCCCCCCGCCTCCGTCAAACCGGCAATTGCGCCCCCGGGGGCGGGTTTTCGGGCAAGCTTGGGGCGGGCCGGGCGCGCGCGGGCAATCCTCGCTGGCCTCTGCCCGCCCGGGGCGGCATAGTCGGGCCGAACGCCGGCGCGTTGCCCGCCGCCTGCCGCCGCACGACACAGCCCGAGATGAACCGCCCGAGAAGAACTGCCCAAGAAGAACTGGCCGAGAAGAAGAGACCCATGACCCAGCGCACCTATGCCACTCCGCCCGCCGGTCTGCCCCCGCAAAGTGATCGGCCGGCCGGCCCGACCGGGCGGGCCCGGTTCACCGAAGCCTACGCGGTGATCCCCCGCACGACCATGCGCGACATCGTGACCTCGGCCCTGCCCTACTGGGACGATGCCCGCGCCTGGATCCTGGCCCGCCCGATGACCGGCTTCGCCGAAACCTTCTCGCAATACATCATGGAGGTCGCACCGGGCGGCGGCTCCGACACCCCCGAAAGCGACCCGCAGGCCCAAGCCGCTCTGTTCGTCGTCGAAGGCACGGCCACGCTGACGGTGGGCGGCCAAACACATCAGCTTGCCCCTGGCGGGTTTGCCTATCTCCCCCCTGCCTCCAAATGGACCTTGCACAAC
>PAQV01000100.1 GCA_002709405.1 Paracoccaceae bacterium | reverse complement strand
GAGATGAAGGACATGGCGATCGTTGGCAACATCGGCCACTTCGACAACGAGATCCAGGTCGCCGCGCTGAAGAACCACAAGTGGACCAACATCAAGGACCAGGTCGACATGATCGAGATGCCCTCGGGCTCGCGCATCATCCTGCTGTCCGAGGGGCGCCTGCTGAACCTCGGCAACGCCACCGGCCACCCGTCCTTCGTGATGTCGGCCTCGTTCACCAACCAGACGCTGGCCCAGATCGAGCTGTGGACCAAGGGCGACGAGTACGACAACAAGGTCTACGTCCTGCCCAAGCACCTGGACGAAAAGGTCGCGCGCCTGCACCTGGACAAGATCGGGGTGAAGCTGTCGACGCTGAGCGGTGAACAGGCGGCCTATATCGGCGTGACGCCGGAAGGCCCGTTCAAGCCCGAACATTACCGCTACTGAGATCCGCCGGTCATCCGCCCCTGGGCGGGAACCGGCACGAAAACCCGAAACCGCCGGCATGGTTCCGCCCTGCCGGCGGTTTTTGTTTTCAGGGAAACCGGGAACGACAGGCGGGGGCCGCGCATTGATGGGGCATAGTGAGTGAAAAGTGAAACGGAGGAAATACCCATGAAACTCAATCACATGACCCTTGGCGCCGCTGCAATCGCACTGATGGCTGGTGGAGCCTTCGCCCAGGAAACGACTGCTCCGGCCGCTGACCCGGCCCTGCCGAACACCGAGATGCAGGCCGAGCCGTCGACCGACATGGGCACCGAAATGGGCACTGAAGCTCCGGTGCTGGCACCCGAGTTTGCGTCCATGGACGAGATGACCGTGGGTGACGTCGTGGGCACCGTGGTGAACGGCCCCGAAGGCGACCGCATCGGCGAAATCGACTATGTCGTGGCTCAGCCCAGCGGTCCGGCCGGTGTGATCGGCATCGGCGGCTTCCTGGGCCTGGGTGAATACACCGTTGCTATCGCCCTGGAAGAATTCGACATGGCCGAGGACGGCACCTTCACCCTGCCGATGGAGAAGGACATGCTGAAAGAGATGCCGGAATTCGATGAAAGCGGTGTCGAGGGCCTGCCCGACGACATGCTGATTTCGGACCTGATGGCCGATGAGGGCACCGTCCCCCAGATGGATGACCCGATGGCGACCGACGAAGATCCGGTCATGACCAACTGATCCAGGTGATCATCGCGCGTCAGAC
This sequence comes from Paracoccaceae bacterium, assembly GCA_002709405.1. Lineage (GTDB taxonomy): Bacteria > Pseudomonadota > Alphaproteobacteria > Rhodobacterales > Rhodobacteraceae > Marinibacterium. The sequence goes on along the minus strand of PAQV01000100.1, from coordinate 104,401 downwards.
GCGCACTGGCAGGGCCTTCCTTCGGGAGGGCCCTTTGTCGTTTCCGGGCCCCAGTGTTTCCGGATCCCGGTGTGGTGCAATGACATCGCGCCGTTATGGGAAAGATCGTGCTATCAGGGACGTATCCCGTTCAGGAATGTTCCCATGTCCCGATTCTGCCGCCCCGTTATCGCCCTTGCCTTGGCCGCGCTGACCATAGGCCCTGCGGCTGCCCAGTCCTCCAGCGATGCGGACCTGGCCCAGAAGCTGGCGAACCCGGTGGCCTCTCTGATCAGCGTTCCGTTCCAGTTCAACTGGGACGAAGGCTATGGTCCGAACGATGACGGATCGCGCCTGACCACCAATTTCCAACCCGTCGTGCCGATTTCGCTGAATGCCCGCTGGAACCTGATCAGCCGGACGATCGTGCCCCTGACCTACCAGGAAGACGTGGTGCCCGGGACGTCTCAATCCGGGTTGGGCGACGTGCTGCAAAGTTTCTTCTTTTCTCCGGCCGAGCCGACGTCCTTCGGCCTGACCTGGGGCCTTGGCCCGGTCTTTCTGCTGCCGACGGGCGAAGACGGGTTGACCGCCGACCAGTTCGCGGCCGGTCTGACCGGCGTCGCGCTAGAGGTCAAAGGCCCATGGACCTTCGGCGTTCTGGCCAATCACCTGTGGGACGTGGGCGGAGGCTCGGGCGCGACGGATATTTCCAGCACCTTCGTGCAGCCCTTCCTCGCGTATACCACGGCCTCGGCCTGGACCTACACGATCAACAGCGAAACGACGTACAACTGGGTGACCGACGAGGCCTCGGTTCCGGTGAACGTGATCGTGTCCAAGCTGACCAAGGTGGCCAACCAGCCGGTAAGCATCGGCGCGGGCCTGCGTTACTGGGTGGATGGACCGGACAACGGACCCGAAGGCCTGGGGCTGAGAGCGGTGATCACCTTCCTCTATCCCAAGTAAGCGGGTCTTTTTCCTTGCCGCACACCGCTTGGCCCCTAAGCTGAGCGCACCGGGTAAATGGTGTGGAGGCGAGTGCCATGGGAAAGCGTGACGAACTTATCGAAAAATATGCGGAAGATCTGAAGTCCAAGTGCGGTGTGGACCCGGACATGGATCTTCTGACCAAGGTGACGATCGGGTGCGGGCCGGCGATCTACAATGATGACGCCAGCACCGTGGCTTCTAGCCAACCAGGGGAACTGGAGACGGTGAAGGCCAATTTTCTAGTGAAAAAACTGGGGCTTGCCGATGGGCCCGAGCTGATGGAAGGCATCAATTCCGTCATCGAGACCTACGGCAAGTCCGAGCGGCACAAGTACAGGGCCGTGGTCTATTACCTGCTGACCAAGCATTTCGGCAAGGAATCGGTCTACGGCTAGGCGCCCGGACGCGCGCCGCCAGGTTCCCTGATCCGCGGCATTTTAGCCACTTGCCGTTTGAGCTTTGGCGCTGTCTGCGCTACCAATGACATGTCCGGTCAGGAGGCCAGACCCTAACATTTCAAACGCGTGTGGTGGATTGGGAGCACGCGGGTGAACGGGGGGCTCTGGTGCACCGGATCCCCCCGTATCAGATAGCCGGCACCGCTGATCGTATGGATCTGCGGTGCTTTGTTCTTTTGGTGTGCCGGTCGATGGTGCCGGTCGGTGGGTGCGGGTCAGAACAGGGTCAGGACCAATCCGATCAGGCCGCATCCGAACGTGGCATAACCGCCGTCGATCAGGGTCAGGGCCCGGGGGCGGTTCGCAAAACCGTAAAAGGTCGCGATCCAGGGGCAGACCAGGAACAGACCGATGCCCAGCCCCGCCACCAGACCCGCGCCCAGTGTCACGATCCCGGCACCGGCGAAGACGTGGTGCATCATCCCGGCGATCAGGACAGAGGCCACGAAACCGGTGATATAGGGCAGCGGGTCCGACGCATTGGCCGGTTTGCCGGTCGAGGGGTCCACCCCGACGCCCGAGGCTTCCATCCAGCGCTTTGACAACATCATGTACCAGGCCGCGCCGAAGGCATAGCTGACAATGGCCGCAAGAAGAATGTTGAGGACGGTCATCCGCACTCTCCGGTCAGAACAAATGAACGAAAGGTGAAGGAATTTGACAGGATGCCGCAGCGCAAAACAAGCCTGCAGCGGCCGGACCACCAGCCTGCGCGTTCATCTGCCCAGCTTTGTGCCCTCAGGCGGCCAATGTCAGGGCCGTATCAGGGGTCGACACCGGCCAGGGCGCAGACGATCCGCCACTCCTCGGGGGTGACCGGCTGCACCGACAGGCGCGAGTTCTTCACCAGCACCATGTCCTCCAGTCCCGGCTCCGTCTTGATCCGGTCCAGGGTCACCGGCGTTTTCACCGCCTTGACCGCCTTGATGTCCACGCATTCCCAGCGGTCATCGTCGGTCTTGCTGTCGGGATGGGCCTCGGCGCAGACCTCGACGATGCCCACCACCGATTTTTCCTTGAGCGAATGGTAGAAGAACCCCAGGTCGCCCAGGTTCATCTCGCGCATGAAATTGCGGGCCTGGTAGTTGCGCACGCCGTCCCATTCCTCGCCCGCGTCGCCCTTGGCGACCTGGTCGTCCCAGCCCCAGGTCGACGGTTCGGATTTGAACAGCCAGTACGCCATCAGCCGATGACCTTCTTCCAGGCGGTCAGCTCGACCGAGGCAAACAGCCCGGCCTTGGCATAAGGATCGTCCGCCGCCCAGGCCTTGGCCGCGGCCATGTCCTCGACATCCAGCACGACGAGCGAGCCGCACATCTCTCCGGCGTCATCCAGCAGCGGCCCGGCCATCGCGACCACGCCGGTCGTGTCGATATAGCCCAGGTGCGCGTCGCGGTTGTCCTTGCGGACCTGCAGGGCACCGGGTTTGTCCTTGGCGTACAAAGCGATAAGCATCTGAAGTCATTCCTTTTTAAGGGGCCGGGCGAGAAGCGTGTCCATGACCTCGGCCAATGTTTGTGTCCCGTCCAGAAGGCCAACCACCCCGTCGGTGATCGGCATGTCGATGCCGCGCGTCCGGGCGACAGAGGCAACGGCGCGGGCGGTGGCCGCACCCTCGACGGTTTGGCCGGGATCAAAGCCCGTCCCCGCGCCGATGGCAAGGCCCTGCCGGTAGTTGCGAGAGCCTTCGGACATGCAGGTCAGCGCAAGATCCCCCAGCCCCGACAGCCCGGCCAGGGTTTCGGCCCGGCCGCCATGGGCCGTGGCAAAGCGGGACATTTCGGCATAGCCCCGGGTCATGAGGGCGGCCCGGGCGCTGTCTCCCAGCCCGGCCCCGATGGCGGCGCCACAGGCGATGGCCATGACGTTCTTCAGGGCGCCTCCCATCGCGGCACCGGCCAGGTCGTCGGTCCGGTACAGCCGCAGGGTCGGGGTCGACAGACGTTCCTGCAGGGCGACGCCATCCTCGGCGGCCAGGGTCAGGGCGGTCGGCAGGCCGCGTGCGATATCCGCGGCAAAGCTGGGGCCGGTCAGCAGGGCAGGGCGGCTGCCGGGCAGAACCTTGGCGATGACCTGGTGGGGGCCCAGGCCGCTGTTCAGCTCGATCCCCTTGCAGCAGGCGACCGGGCGGGCATGGGCCAGCGCGGGGCCGTGGTCGATTAGCACCTGGCGCAGGGTCTGCATGGGCACGGCCAGCAGAAGGATATCGCAGGGACCCAGTTCGGCAATGCTGTCAGTTATATAGAGTGTATCGGGCAGCGCGACGCCCGGCAGGCGGCTGGTGTTTTCGCGCCGGGCGGTCATCTGTGCCGCGGCCTCGGCCGAGCGGGTCCACAGCCGGACCGGTCCAACCGCGCTCAGGGCGACAGCCAGGGCGGTGCCGAACGCCCCACTGCCCAGAATGCCGATCATGCCTTGGCGCCCTTGCGCCCGCCGCCAACCAGCCCGGGAACCGAGCAGTCCAACGGCCAGCGCGGGCGGGCTGACAGGTCCATCCCGTCGCGCCGGCCCAGGCGGAACCGTTCCAGCCCGGCATAGGCGATCATCGCGGCGTTGTCGGTGCACAGCCGCAGGGGCGGTGCCGTGAACCGGACACCGGCCTGGTCCGCGACCTCTTCCAGGGCCTGGCGGATCGCCCGGTTCGCCGCGACGCCCCCGGCCACGGCCAGCGCGGGAACAGAGGGCGCTTCGGCCATGTAGATCCGCAGGGCGCGGCGGGTCTTTTCGGCCAGCACATCGGCGACGGCCTGTTGGAAGCCGGCGCACAGATCGGCCCGGTCGGCCCGGGTCAGCCCGCCTTTTTCGGCAACGATCTGGTCGCGGGCGCGCAGCAGGGCGGTTTTCAGGCCGGAAAACGACAGGTTGCAATCGGGCCGGTCCAGCAGGGGGCGCGGGAAGGCAAAGTGGGCAGGATCGCCCAGTGCCGCCTCGGCCTCGACCGAGGGGCCGCCGGGCTGGGGCAGGCCCAACAGGCGGGCGGACTTGTCGAACGCCTCGCCCGGGGCATCGTCGATGGTGCCGCCCAGGCGCGAGAAATCCTCGGGCCCGCGCACCACCAGGAACTGGCAATGGCCTCCGGACACCAGCAGCATCAGGTAGGGGAAGACCAGCCCGTCGGTCAGCCGGGGCGTCAGGGCATGGCCGGCCAGGTGGTTCACGCCAATCAGCGGCAGCCCGGCACCCAGGGCCAGGCCCTTGGCCATCATCACCCCGGCCATGACGCCTCCGATCAGGCCCGGTCCGGCGGTCACGGCGATCCCGTCCAGGTCGCGCAGGGTCAGGCCGGCCTTGTCCAGGGCTTCGATCACGCAAAGATCCAGCTTTTCGGCATGGGCGCGGGCGGCGATTTCGGGGACAACGCCACCGAACGCCGCGTGGAAATCGGCCTGGCCATGAACGACCGACGACAGGATGTCCGCCGGGCCGTCGCCCTGGCGCACCACGGCCGCCGCCGTGTCGTCGCAGCTGCTTTCCAGTCCAAGAAGGGTAAGGGGTGTGTCCGCCATGGTGTCCGTTGCATCGTGACCAGGCGGCAGGTAACACGTGTTGACCGTGCCAAACAATCCCGCGCCCCCTTCCGGACCCGTGCTTCTGCTGACCCGCCCGAGGTCAGCGTCCGAAGCCTTGGCCACCCGCCTGTCCGATGCGCCGCCGCACCGGGTGGTGATCTCTCCGATCCTGGCCATTCGACACTTGCCCCCGCCACCGGATAGCCGGGCCGCGGGCCTGATCTTCAGTTCTGCCAACGGGGTAGAGGCTGCGGCGTCGTTGCCGAAGCAGTGCCCCGTTCATGCCGTCGGTGACACCACCGCTGCCGCGGCCCGCGCCGCCGGATGGCGGACCGAAATCATCGGGCAAACCGCCGACGACCTGGTGGACAGGCTGATCCGCTCTTGTCCCCCCACGCCCCTGTTGCACCTGCACGGGGCCCACACCCGGGGTGACATCGCCGCGCGGCTGACTGCAGCCGGGCTGCCGACAAGCGCCCACGTCATCTACGACCAGGTCGCGCAGGACATGACGCCCGAGGCACACGCCGTTTTGAATGCCTCATCCCCTGTCATCCTGCCTATTTTTTCACCACGATCGGCAAGGCTCCTCTCATCCGCGATCAAACCCCTTGCGCCCGTGCACGTCATCGCCCTCAGTTCTGCCGTTGCGGAGGAGGTTCATGTTCCCGACATGACCAGCTTGCATGTATGCGATACACCCAGCAGGGGATCCATGGATGCGGCATTAATCTCGGCCTTGCGCCGCCTTTGTCGGGTTGAGGGGTCTTCGGGCGGCGACTAATATTCTTTCACGCAGTACGCTGCGATATTTGAGAATCGACGGGGAAGCATCATTGGCTGATAAAAAAGACGAAAACCAGGGTGCCGAGCTCCCCGAAGACGACACGCCCATGGACGGTATGCCAGACAAGGCCAAGACGGATGACATCGTCGACGCCGAGTTCGAGGAAATTCCAGCAGAGCGCACCGAAGAGGATGTGACCGACCCGGCCGAACCGGATCCGGACGCGCTCGAAGACGACGTCGCCTCGGATGCGCCCGAAACGGATGAGACCGTGGAGCCGGTCGAAGACGGCGACGTCATCGACCCCGCCGAAAGCGATCCGGTCGCTATTGATCCTGTCGATGCGGATCCAGTGACGGATCCGGACGTGATGGCCGACGAAGATCCCATCACCGATCCGGAACCCGACCCCGAGCCGGCCCCGCCTCCGCCTATGCCGACGGAAACCGTGGTGAAAAAGACCGTCGTGCAGAAACGCGGCTTCTGGCCCGTGTTTATCGGCGGCGTCATTGCCGCGGGCGCCGGTTTCGTGGCCGCCCGGGCCGACCTGCCGCCCAATGTCGAAGCCAGCCTGCCGGGCTTTCTGCGCGGCACCGACTACGCCACGCCGATTGCCGCCCTGGAAGAGACGACCACCACCCAGTCCGGTCAGATCTCGGAAACCGGTCAGCAGGTATCGGACGTGTCCGCCTCGGTCGAAACGCTGTCGTCGCGCATCGACGATGTCGACAGCCGCCTGACGGGCCTGGACATTCCCGACATCACCCCGCTGCAAGACGGCATCTCCGCGTTGCAGGACGACATCGCCAGCCTTCAATCCAGTGTGGACGAGGCCAACACCGGGGTCAGCAACCTGACCCTGCGGCTGGATGCGCTGGATGTCCGCGTGTCGACCCTGGAAAAACGGCCCATCGCCGACAACCTCTCGGACGAGGCCATCGCGGCCTATGAGCGGGAGCTGGACGGGGTGCGCCGGGCGCTGGCGGACGAACGCAACACGATCCGCGACGAATTCGACACGCTGATTTCGGATCAGGGCAGCCGCCTGGCCGGGATCGTGGACGACGAAAAGGCCCGGATCGACGCGCTGTTGTCCGAAGCCCAGGCCATGGTCGACGACGCCACCGCCATGGCGGAAAACACCAACCGCCTGCAACGCGAGGCCGCCCAGGCCCAGCGGATCGCCGCCGCCCAGACCTCTGTCGCAATCATTCGCGGCGCGCTGGGCGAAGGCGAACCCTATGCCGACAACCTCGGCCCGATTAGCGAAGCCGGTGTCGACATCCCGGCGACCCTGTCCGACCCGGCCGCCGATGGTGTGCCGACCCAGGGCGCCCTGCTGACGGAATTCCCCGAGGCCGCGCGCAACGCGCTGGACGCCGCCCGCTACGAGGACCCCGAAAGCACCAAGGGCATCGGCGCGTTCCTCAAGCGTCAGCTGGGCGCGCGGTCGACCACTCCGCAGGAAGGCAACGACGCCGACGCGATCCTCAGCCGCGCTGAAGCGGCGCTGCAACGCGAAGACCTGTCGACTGCCCTCATCGAACTCGAGGCCCTGCCCGCTTCGGCGGCCGAGCAGATGGCCCCCTGGGTCGACATGGCCACCACCCGGCGCGACGCGCTGGCGGGTATCGCCACTGTCGCCGCAGACCTGAACACGAACTGAAGGATCTCCCATGCTCTGGTCACTCATCAAGGTCCTGGTTTTTGTCGCCATCGTCGCGGCCCTGGCTCTGGGCGCGTCCTACCTGATCGAAACGGAAGGCGGCGTGCAGGTCACGGTCGCCGGGGTGGAATACACCTTCGGCCCGCTGGAATCCGTGCTTGGCCTGCTGATCCTGTTGGTCGGTCTGTGGGTCGTGCTGAAAATCGCCTCGTTCCTGGTTGCGCTGCTGCGCTTCCTGGCCGGGGATGAAACCGCCCTGTCGCGCTATTTCGACCGGTCGCGGGAACGGCGCGGCTACCGGGCGCTGTCCGAAAGCCTGATGGCCCTGGCCGGGGGCGAAGGCAAGGTTGCCATGACCCAGGCCAAGAAGGCCGAAAAGCTGCTTGGCAAGCCCGAGATCACCAACATCATCACCGCCCAGGCGGCCGAGATGGCCGGTGACACCAAGCTGGCCGCCGATGCCTACAAGAAGCTGCTGACCGACCAGACCACCCGGTTCGTCGGCGTGCGCGGCATCCTCAAGCAGAAGCTGGCCGAGGGCGACAAGGACACCGCCAAGAAGCTGGCGGAAAAGGCCTTTGAACTGAAGCCCCGGCACGAGGAAGTCCAGGACATCCTGCTGCAGCTTCAGGCCGACACGCACGACTGGAAGGGTGCACGCAACACCCTGAACGCAAAGCTGAAATCGGGCTCACTGCCGCGCGATGTCTACACCCGGCGCGAGGCGGTCCTGGCCCTGTCCGAAGCCCAGGACATCATTGACGCCGATGCCTCGATCGAGGCGCGCGAGGCGGCGATCGGGGCGAACAAGAAGTCGCCCGACCTGATCCCGGCCTCGGTCATGGCCGCGCGGGCCTATATCAAGCAGGACAATCCCAAGTACGCCGCGCGGATCCTGAAGAAGACCTGGTCGGTGCATCCGCATCCCGACCTGGCCGCGGCCTTCGCCGAAATCGAACCGACCGAGACCGCGACCCAGCGGGTGGAACGGTTCAAGGCCCTGACCGACGTCAACCCGGACGATCCCGAAACCCGGATGCTGGCCGCCGAGCTTCTGATCGCCGCCGAGGATTTCCCGGCCGCGCGCCGCGCCCTGGGCGACCTGGTGGAAACCAAGCCCAACGTGCGCGTTCTGACCATGATGGCCGCCATTGAACGCGGCCTTGGCGCACCCGAAGCGCAGGTCCGGGCCTGGCTGGGCAAGGCGGTCACCGCGCCGCGCGGGACGCGCTGGGTCTGCGACAATTGCAGCCAGATCCACAAGAACTGGATGCCGGTCTGTTCGAACTGCGGGGGCTTCGACACGCTGAGCTGGCGCGAGGCGCCCGATGATGCCGTGGCCGGACCCTCGGCCGGGGAAAACATGCTGCCGTTGATCGTCGGTGACGATGGGGCGGCTGCTCCGGTCGTTCCGGCTGCGGCGCCGATGGCAGAACCCGAAGCGCCCAAACCGGTGGCGGACGGCGAAGTCATGGACGCGGCGACCCCGCGGCCCGACGTCGTGGCGCCGACCGAGGGCGAAAAGACGGAAACCGACCCGCTGCGGCGCTGATCGGTTCGCTATACTATGCCCGGCCGCGCCTTGATGTGCGGCCGGGGACCCATGCCAGGATCAGGCCCCGGTCACAAAGACCCAGTTCAGCAGGGCGCAGGATCCAGCAGTCTTTGTACCCGCCATTTATGAATACCGTGATAGCGCGCGATTTCCTCGGCGCTTAACCCAAGGTCGCACAGCACGGCCACGGTCTGCCGCGGGTTCAGCCCCAGTGGATCGGCCCGATCGCCGCACATCTGGCGCGCCATGTTCAGCGCCCGGGCCCGGGCCTTTTGACCGGTGCCAAGCGGAACGCCGTCGGCGGGTTTGCCACGGGTTTTGGTCTTGCGCCTGCGGTGACGCTCGCGGGCGCGTCGTGTCGACCAGTTTGCCATTTCCATGTCCTCCCAAAATGGCTCGAGGTCAGATATTACGCCATATTTGGGTCCGTTGCGACGTCGTTCAATGGTCGAAGCTGCATCAGCTTCGGTCTTTTTGGCGCGCAAAAGGGGCAAATTCTACCGAGTCAACGCCCTGTTCCGGTCAGCCTGACCGGCTCCAACCCCCGGGTTTTGCTGAAAAAATGAGCGGATTTCACGGCGCCTCCCTTGGGCGGAAAATCCGAAGATTTGGCCGAAAGCCCATGTTTTGCGGGGCCGAACACCGGTTAAGCGCTTGTGACGCGGGGTCATGCAACGCTGCATTGCCGAATTATCATGGCTAACACATTGTTTACGCGCGGCAATCGGACTATCTCCTTAACAGTGATCGGTTCTCCTCCTCCCTGAACCGATCCCGCTTAAAAGGCGGCATCCTCCTCCTCCTCCCTGGATGCCGCCTTTTCTTTTTTCCAGCAATATCAATCGTCTTTGCCGGTCAGCGCCGCCAGTTGCGCTTCAAGCCGGGCAATCTTTTCGTCGCGCGCGGCCAGCACCCTGGCCACGTCATCGGCATGGAACATCTGGGGGATATGCTTGGGGCAGTTCACGTCCCAGGTGGCGACATCGAAGAGGATCGCGCGCTCGGCCCGACCTGAGCCACCCTCGACCGACAGCCGCGCGACAAGGTCGGGATCGTCCTCGACCACGCGGGCCTGGCCCCACATCTTGATTCGCCGCTGATGGGTGTAGTCCACCAGGAACAGGATCACCTGGGGGTTTTCCGACAGGTTCCCCAGGGTGATGTACTGCCGGTTCCCGGCGAGGTCGGCAAAGCCAAGCTGGCGATCTCCGAGCACCTTCAGAAACCCGGCCGGCCCACCCCGATGCTGGATGTAAGGCTGCCCGTCGGCGCTGGCACTGCCCAGGAAGACGCTGGTCTGCGTGCCGATGAACTGCGCCAGATCAGGTGTGATCACATCGGACCAGGGCCTCTTTTCTTCCATCCGGGCGAACATGTCCCGTGATCCACGCGCCCTCTGCTGCGCCTTCACGGCCGGGGAAAAGGCGATATCGGACGGGGTGGTCATGGCTCAAAGCTCCAGGTCTGACAGGGACGGATGATCGTCGGGCCGGCGGCCCTGCGGCCAGTGAAACAGCCGGTCGGTTTCGTCTATCGGCAGGTCGTTGATGCTGGCATGGCGCACGGCCATCAGTCCATGTTCATCGAATTCCCAGTTTTCGTTGCCGTAGGACCGCCACCATTGGCCAACATCATCGCGCCATTCATAGGCGAAGCGCACGGCGATGCGGGCATCGGTATTGGCCCAAAGTTCCTTGATCAGGCGATACTCTTGTTCCCGGGCCCATTTCGAGCTGAGGAAGGCCACGATCTCGGCCCGCCCGGTCAGAAAGGTGCTGCGGTTCCGCCAACGGCTATCGGGCGTATAGGCCAGCGACACGGCGTCGGGATTGCGGCTGTTCCAGGCATCTTCGGCAAGGCGCACCTTTTGGGCGGCGGTCTCGGCGGTAAACGGGGGAAGCGGCGGGCGGGTCATGAGGGGGCTCCTTCCTTGAAACGGGAAACGGGCGGCGGACACGGGCGCCCGCCGCCATGAGGGGCTTAGGCGGCGACGCCGTCGGCCACGGGGAAGTCGATCTCGGTCCGGGCGAGTTCGTTGAGGTAATTGGTCCAGACGTTCAGGGCGACGTGCTGCACGATCTCGATGATCTGGGCGTCGTCATAGCCGGCGGCGCGCACGGCGGTCAGGTCGCTGTCGGCGACACGGCCCCGGGTTTCGGCCACCTGGACGGCAAAGACCACGGCCGCATCGGCCTTGGCATCCGTCGACCGGCCCCGGCGGTTGGCGGCGATTTCCTCGGCCGACAGCTTGGACAGGTGGGCGGCGACATAGCTGTGGGCGGACAGGCAATAGCCACAGCCGTTCAGCTCTCCGATGGCCAGTGCAATGCGTTCGCGCGTGGCGGCGGGCAGGCTGCCCTTGCCCAGGGCGCCGGCCAGGCCAAGATGGCCTTCAAGCGCGGCCGGGCTTTTGGCGATCAGTCGGAAGATGTTCGGAGCACTGCCCAGTTGGGATTTGACCTGGTTCAGAAGCGGCTGCGAGGCCTCGGGCGCGGCGTCGATCGAAGCGGGGATGGAAATGCGGGACATGGTGTCGATCCTTATGTTGGCCTTGTGTTGGCGTGTTTCGGTGACGCCGAGATAGACCTTCCTGATTTTGGCAGTAGACTGCGAAACTGGAACCTAACCTCTCGGAAAATGGGAAGATGACCGATCGCCTGACCTCGATGTCCATGCTGGTGGCCTGTGTCGATGCGGGCAGCCTGTCCGCCGGCGCGCGCAAGCTGGGCCTGCCGCTGGCGACGGTCAGCCGCCGCGTGGCCGACCTGGAGACCCACCTTGGCGCGGCCCTGCTGAACCGCTCGGTCCGGGGGCTGACGCTGACGGATTCAGGCGCGGCCTATGTCGCGGCCTGCCGGCGTGTTCTGGACGACGTGGCCGAGGCCGAGCGGATCGCCTCGGGGGAATTTGTCGCCCCCCGGGGGTTGCTGCAACTGAGCGCGCCCATCGTCTTTGGCCGCCTGCATGTGCTGCCGGTGGTAACGGCCTTCCTGCAGGCCTACCCCGAGGTCGATGTCCGGCTGGATCAGACCGACCGGACGATCAACCTGCACGAGGATCACATCGACGCGGCCGTGCGCATCGGCAACCTGCCGGACAGCACCCTGAAGGCACGGCGCATCGGCTATGTCCGCCGCGTGGTCTGCGCCAGCCCTGCCTACCTTGCGCAAAGGCGGGCGCCGGGTGATCCGCAGGACCTGGCCGACCACGATTGCATTTCCTTCGAGACCCTCCGGCCCGGCACGCGCTGGACCTTTGACACGGACGGAGAGACCTCGACCGTCCAAATCCGCCCGCGCCTGACGGTCACGACGGCCGAGGCGGCGGTGGATGCGGCCGTGGCGGGGGCTGGCGTGACCCGGGTGCTGTCATACCAGGTGGCCCGGGCGGTGGCCGCCGGCCAGTTGGTCGTGTTGCTTGACGCCCATGAACGCGCGCCATGGCCGGTCAACCTAGTCTACAGGGCCGGCCCGGTGCCGCGCAAACTGCGGGCCTTCATCGACTTCGCCGCACCTCGCCTGGACGCGGTCTTGCGGCCGTGAAGTGCGATCCGGACCCGGCAGCTTTCCGAAAGAAGTCGTGGCGCCGAAGGGCAAAGAATTACAAGATCATGAGGTCTCTCCGCCCCGTCTGAACCATTTGGCCAATAAAATAAGACGTTTAGTGCCATCACAGACACAATTATGGCGGCGCTCAGTGAATCCTGCGCGTCACTGTTCACGGCCGTAGACGAGAAATGGGTCTGAGATCAGCGCTTCACGTCATGCCCAAGCTCGGCAAGGTGCCCATCGAAGACCTCGACCAGCAGGACATCAAGAATACACTTGCTCCCCTCTGGCACACGAAGGCGGATACGGCACGGAAGGCACTCAATCGGCTCAACATCGTCTTTCGGCATGCAGCCGCGTTGGGCCTGAACGTGATCGCACTGGCAAAACCCCACGCGCGGGATGGTTACCTGTTCCCGAGCGTCCGCAAGGGCGTGATTTCCGACGCGACCACGGCCCGTTTTATGGACCGCCGGGGCATGAAGGCCCGGCCCCATGGCTTCCGGTCCAACCTGCGGATCTGGTTGGCCGAGGCAACGGACGCGCCGCACGAGGTCGCCGAGACCCTCCGTGGTCATGCCACCGGCACCGCCGTCGCCCGCGCGTATCGGAGCCGGCTTCCTGGAACAGCGACGTGACCTGATGGAGCGCTGGGCGGCAGTCGTGACCAGCGGTTCCGGGGACTGATTGAGCGGAACAACGAGCATGAACCCTCTGCTGCAAACACGAGGAAGGCGGATCGACACATGGACCAGAACGAGATCAAACGGCTCATTGACAGCGCCAAGGGCGCTTTCCAGCCGTTGTCGGAAGAGCCACTGGTATCGGACGACTGGGTTGTGGTTCGCGAAATCGGCGATGTTCTGGAACGTTTGACCGGGGCCCATGGTGCTCGTCCGTTGGTCGCTCCATTTCAGGGCCCGCCCGGGAAATCCGCAGCCGTCCTGCTCGAGCACCACGAACTCTTACACGACAGCCTGATCGATGACTTGCTGATCGGGTTTACGGTCGCAACGAATACAGTGGTGCCCGCCGCGGAATGGGCAGGGCTACACATCCAGTTTCGAAACCGCCCATGCGTCAGGATTCTGGTGCAGCACGTGCCAATTGCACCCGGGGTCCAAACCTATTTGGGACCAGTTGCCGGTCGTGCCATTGACCGACGCGCATGAACTGACACAGTCGCTCGGGGGTACGTGGTATTGTCGTTATGGCACTGCCGCTTGCCCGATCTGCCAACCTGAGGCCCGGAAGACGCAGAAAGCCCAGACGCTGGCCGATGGCGGTGCCGGGCTGCTGTTGCACTGCAAGAGGGCGGGATGCGACTTTCGCGAAATCCTTTGCGCGGCGGGGGTGGTATCCGGCAGCTACGTCCCTCCCGGCCCGGCAACGTCCGCCTGGCGCTGGACAGAGGAACAGGCCCAGGCCGAAAAGTGGGTACGGCAGGCTCTGGCCTTGTGGAACGAGGCGCTGCCGATCGGTGGCACTCTGGCGGAAACCTATTTGGTGGGCGCGGCATCACGTGCCTGCTGCCCAATACGCTGCGCTTCCATTGCGGTTGCTGGCACCTGACCGCCAAACGGTTCCAGGCGATGCTGGCCCGGGTGGACCGGGCCAGGGGAATGCCAATGGCAAGAAGTAAAGGTGCAAGTCTCACCCCACGCCCAAAGGTGACGTCCGCGTCCTCTTTTCGGTCAGGGCAGGTTCTGGCGAACGGCAAGACCAGTAGACCTGAGCAAAAGGCAAAGGTGTCATGACCAACCGAGCTGGAAGCGCGAATTCTGGATCTAGAGAAGAAGACGAAATGACGCTGAAACGCCGTCTATCGAAGCTCGAGGCGGCTTATGCCCTGGTCCGCAACGGTCTGAGCGGGCTTGCCGAAGAGGACACATGGGCGAAATTTCGTGAAAGTTTCGAGGGCAGGGGCATCGACTTTGAAGAGTATTTGGCCGACCCGAAAAAAATCCTGCGAGAAACCTGCCCCGCAGGTCCGGCACCGTTCCTGGTGAGGGCTGCAGTGGCATGTCGACGAGACCTACGTTCGCGTGGGCGGCCGCTGGCGTTACCTTTGGCGGGCCGTGGATCAGTTCGGCCAGTTGATCGATTTCCGCCTCACGGCGCGCCGGGATGCCAGGGCCGCAAGGGCATTTCTGCGGCAGCCGCGCGAGACCATGCGGCACTATCAGCCCCTTACAATCAGCACCGACACGGTGCACAGCCATGCGAAGGTGATCGGCGAGATCAACGGCCAGCTCGGGGCTGAAAAAGCCATCCGCCATATTGTCCGCAGTTTTCTGGGCAATCGGATCGAGAGTGATCATGCCGCGCTGAACCAGTGCTTGTGTCCCATGCAGGGGTTCCAGACTCTGGCTGGAGCCAAGGCCGCGCGCGCCGGCATCGAAACCTTCTGCACCATTCGGAAAGGCCAATTCGAGAATTGTGAGATCGGCGTGATCAACGAATTGCCTTCATCTCCAACCTGTTCCCGGCCGCGGCATGATCGGTGAGCTACAGCAACGACAGACACGGCCCTCGGACGTTGATGCACCGGCCTCCTCAAGCTCGGTGAGAGCCTGCAGTTCCAGCGCGAGGCAGTTGAGCAGGGGCACAGAGAACCGCCGCCAGTCAGATCTCCCGGCAATTCGAAGGGATGCCGGGGTCAGGGTTGCACCGCCCTCAGCTGCCCAATATCCCGGTTCTTGCCGTCAGGATATGATCGCGCATGGCCGATGCGGCCCTTGCGACGTCGCGGTCCCTCAGCGCGCCGAGTATGTCCTGGTGCTGGTGATGGTATGTCGCCATGCGCTCCTGGGTCAGGGAATTCTCTTTCAATCGTCCCCAAAGCTTCCCGGCCCGCACGATGTCGATCTGTTCGTAGATCGCGATCAGAAGGGCGTTGCGGCATGCCGCGACCACGGCCTTGTGAAACTTGGAATCCCAGTATTCGAACTCGCCAAGCGTGATCGGAGGGGCCCCGCGCATCAGGATCCGCTCCAGCTCGTCCAGTTCCGGTGGCGAGATGCGCTGCGCGGCCAGTGAGACGATTTCCGGTTCGACGATCAGCCGGGTCTCGAAGACCTCGGCGGGAAATGTCCTGATCTCCATCTGGTTGCCACGCGGCGCCGGCCCGCTGGCACCATAGCCGACGAATGTGCCGCGCCCGACATGGCGGGACAGTTTCCCGTTGGCCTCCATCTCGGCAAGCAACTTGCGAAGCGCGCTGCGCGGCAGGCCAAGCTTCTCTGCCAGTTCGCGTTCGGGCGGCAGCCTCTCGCCCTCGGCAATCCCGTTGGCGTCGATGAAATCTTCCAGAATGTTTGCCATCACTCAACACCGGTATTGAACCAATTTGATCTTGGTTGACGCCAATACGGAAGAACTTCAAGTAAAGAATCGTTGCCAATCAATATCGGAGAAAGTTGTGACCCAGCAGAAGCACGTCATGTCGCAGTCGCAGGAGACCGGGCTTCGCGATTCAATTTCCAGTAAATTCTGGGGTTTGCAGATCTCGGGGCAACTGGTTCCCGGAAGCGAGGGGGCAAGCTTCCCGGTTTTCGATCCGGCAGACACGCTGAAGATCGCGGATGTTGCGGACGCGACCATTGCCGACGGGCTGGCTGCCATTTCCGCAGCCGAGGCCGCGGCCGATGATTGGTCCCGGACCGCTCCGCGCAAGAGGTCGGACATCCTGATGCGGTGCTGGCAGCTGATGACCGAGCGCGCGGAATGGTTGGCGCAGTTGATCTCGATGGAAAACGGCAAGGCCCTGCCGGATGCGCGGGGCGAGGTCGCCTATGCGGCCGAGTTCTTTCGCTGGTATGCCGAGGAAGGCGTCCGCGTGCTGGGCGAGGTCGGGCATGCGCCAGGCGGCGCCAACCGGATCCTGGTGCAGCATCGGCCGATCGGCATCTCGGTCCTCGTGACGCCCTGGAACTTCCCGGCGGCCATGGCCACGCGCAAGATTGCCCCGGCGCTCGCGGCCGGGTGCACCTGCGTGCTGAAACCGGCGGCCGAAACGCCTCTGACGGCGCTGGCCATAGGCGAGATCATGACCGAGGCCGGCGTCCCGGCCGGGGTCGTCAATATCGTGACGACGACGCGCGCAGGGGATGTGGTCGGCGCCATGTTGCAGGATCCACGCGTGCGCAAGCTGTCCTTCACCGGGTCGACGCAGGTGGGCAGGGTGCTGCTGCGCCAAGCGGCGGACCAGGTGATCAGCTGCTCGATGGAGCTTGGCGGCAATGCGCCCTTCGTCGTGATGGACGATGCCGACCTGGACCTGGTGATCCCGCAGGCGATGCTGGCCAAGATGCGCAACGGAGGCGAGGCCTGCACGGCCGCCAACCGGTTCATCGTCCAGCGCGGGATCCACGACGCCTTCGTCGAGCGGATCGGCAAGGCCATGGCCGCGATCAAGGTCGGCCGCGGGTTGGATGCGGATGTCGAATGCGGCCCGCTGGTCAACCCGGCCTCGGTCGCGAAGGTGCGCGGGCTGGTCGATGATGCGCTCGGCAAGGGTGCGCGGCTGGTGTCGCAGGCTGCGCTGCCGGACAGCGACGGCTGGTATTACGCGCCGACCGTGCTTGCCGATATTCCGCGCGATGCCCGGATCTGGTCCGAGGAAATCTTTGGACCCGTGGTCGCCGTGACGGCGTTCGACACGGAAGACGAGGCGATCGGTCTCGCCAACGAGACCGAGTACGGGCTGATTTCCTACGTGTTCTCGGGGGACCTGGGCCGTGCCCTGCGGATCGGCGAACGGATCGAAAGCGGCATGGTCGCGGTCAACCGGGGCCTGGCCTCGGATCCGGCAGCCCCTTTCGGAGGCATGAAACAGAGCGGGCTGGGCCGCGAGGGCAGCCATCACGGGCTGATGGAATATGTCGAGCCGCAATATTTCGCGGTCTCCTGGTAACGGGAAAGTCTTGCGCGGGACCTGCGAAGGCCCCGCGCGATGCGCGTTCAGCGCATGCCGCCGTTCACCTCGATGACCTGGCCGGTCACATAGCCGCTGGCCTGAGCCGAGGCGAGGTAAAGGAAGGTCCCCGCGCATTCATCCGGCGTGCCGACCCGCTGCATCGGGATCGAGGCGCGCATTGCCTCCATGGCCTTTTCGGGCGTGTGGCGGTCGTGAAGCGGGGTGGCGATGACGCCGGGCGAGACCGCGTTGACGCGGATGCCGTGCTTTGCCAGCTCCTTGGCCCAGCCGCGCGTCGCGGTGGAAATGAAGCCCTTGGTCGCCGAATAGAGCGTCGTGCCGCTGCCACCGCCACTGCGCGCGGCAATGGATGAGACGTTGATGATGGCACCGGACCGCCCGCCGTCGATCATGCTTTGCGAGGCCACCGCCGCCCCGCCCTCGTCGCGGATCTGTCTGGCGAGTGTCTCGGCCTGCGAATTGCCATTGAAATGCAGCGCCACCGTGGCGCCGTTTCTGGCAAAGGCGACAGCCGCCGCGGCGCCGATGCCCGAGCTGGCGCCAGTGACGAGAACGTTCTTGCCCGCCAGGTCGGCGAACATCGGATAGGTCGATGTCATATGTGGTTCCGTTTCTGTAAATGCCTGGCGCTTGTACAGTCAGGCGCCGGGAGGCGGGGCAGGGAGCCCGCCGGATATATTGCCGTCAGCCGGCCTTCTGGTCGGCCTTCGCCACGAACTGCCAGCGGAACATCGCGTTCGATGCCCGCAGTTCCTCGTTCAGGATCTGACCCGCCACCCGAACCATCTGAGCCTGCTTGAAGGTCGAGCGGATAAGCGTGATGTGCCGCGTGATCTTCGGCCCGACGATCTGTCGGGCGACGGCCTGACCTGAGCGGACTTCGCTCCAGCAATGGCTGAAGGGCAGGATCGACCCGCCCTCGCGTTCCAGGACAAAGGCCATCTGGGTCGACCCCATCTCCAGCTCGCGCACGACGTTCAGCCGGACCTCGGCCCCGTCGGCGCATTCCTCGAGGAACTGCCGGTAGACGGATTTGCGCCGCGGCAGCACAAGCGGACGGTCGGCCAGCTGGGCGAAGGTGATCGGCCCGTCGTCGTCGTTACCGTCCTCATCGGGAAGTTCGACCAGGAACAGCGGTTCTTCGGCGACATAATCCTGGCGGGGCGTGTCCGGAGGGGCGTAGGCGTAAAACAGCCCGATATCCGCCACTCCGTCGCGGACGCGGTCGGCAATCCGGTCGTTGGCATCTTCGAAGACGTGCAGGCTTGCCTTTGGGTAATGTTCCGCGAACCGGCGCACCAGCTTGGGCGTGACCACCTGGCTGACATGCGTCGGCAGCACGATGACCACCACCCCGCTGGCGCTTTCGCGCAGCTCGTTCAGCTCGATCTCGAGGTCTTCGACCGATGAAATCACCGTCTCGGCATGCTGGCGCAGGACACGCCCGGCCTGTGTCAGCTCGACCCCGCGGCCGTTGCGATGGAAGAACCGCAGGTCGAACCGCGTCTCAAGATCACGCACCGTCCGGCTGAGCGCCGGTTGCGAAACGCCCATCCTGTCGGCGGCCCGAGAGAACGCCCGACACTCGCAGACCGCCAGAAAGACCTGCAGTTCCCGCAGTGACACCTGGGGCATCCTGTACCCCGATCTTCTGTGAGGTTTCGAACCGTCCGCGAGTATTGTCGAGAATTCCCTGTTACGCAACATTACCTTTTACCAAGACTTTTTCCGATCAGGACCGTGATCCACCGGTTTCGGCCTCAGGCCGGTTCAGCTTCGGAGACGGGCCAGCCGGTCACCAGTTTGACCTCGAGGAATTCCTCGATGCCCCAGCGCCCGCCTTCCCGGCCGATGCCCGAGCGCCGGTATCCGCCGAAGGGCGTGCCGGGCGCGCGGCCGTGGCTGTTGGCCTGCACCATTCCGGCGCGCAGCTGTGCGCCGACCCGCTGAACCCGCGCGGGATCCTGGCTGTGCAGGTAGGCCGACAGCCCGTATTCGGTGTCATTGGCCAGGGCGATGGCCTCTTCCTCGGTGTCGAAGGGCGTCATCGTCAGGACCGGGCCGAACACCTCTTCGCGGAAGATGGTCTGCTCGGGGGTGACATCGGCAAAGATCGTCGGCCGGGCAAAAAGGCCCTCGGGCAGGGCATCGGGGCGGCCGGCGCCGCCGACCAGAACGGTCGCGCCTTCCTCGATCGCCTTGCCGATCAGGCCCTGGACCTTTTCGAACTGCGCGGGCGAGGAGAGCGGGCCGATGTGATCGCCCGAGGCGCTGGCCGGTCCGACCTTCTGCGCTTCGGCGGTCTGTTTGGCGATTTCCATCGCCTTGTCATAGACCGACCGTTCGACCAGCAGCCGGGTCGCGGCGTTGCAGGACTGACCGGTGTTGTTGAAACAGAAGGTCGCCGTCCAGCGCACGGCCTTTTCCACGTCCGCATCGGCGAAAACGATGCTGGGCGACTTGCCCCCCAGCTCAAGCGAGACCCGCTTCACATCCGGCGCCGCCGATTGCGAGATCGCCACACCTGCCCGGGTCGAGCCGGTGAAGGACACGATGGCCACGTCGGGATGCGCGACCAGCGCGGATCCGGTCACAGCGCCGTCGCCCTGCACCATGTTGAACACGCCTGTCGGCAGGTCGGCGGCCTCGATGATCTCGGCAAAGACCTGCGCCGTCATCGGCGAGATCTCGGAAGGTTTGAGCACCATGGTGCAGCCGGCAGCCAGCGCCGCGCCGACCTTGAGCGCGATCTGGTTCAGCGGCCAGTTCCAGGGTGTGATCAGCGCGGCCACACCGACGGGCTCGTGCAGGATCGCCTGGTCGGGCGCCTCGGGGCCGACGGGCGTGCGGAAGCTGTAGTTTTCCAGCGCCCGGGCAAAGGCGCGCAGGTGGTTCAGACCAGCGCCGGCCTGGCTTTTGCGGGCAAAGTCGATGGGCGCGCCCATCTCGGCCGACAGCGCCTGGGCCAGGTCCTCGATCCGCGCCTCGTAGGCATCGGCAATCCGCAGCAGCGCCGCGTGGCGGTCCTGCGGCGCGGTGGTCGACCAGGCCGGGAACGCCTTGACGGCGGCGGCAACGGCCCGGTCCACGAGGTCCGGACCGGCGGGGGCGAATTTGCCCAGGGTGGCTTCGGTCGAGGGGTTGATGACGGCGATCTCTCCGTCAGTACAGGCGATGCGGTCACCGCCGATGAAATGCTCGAGCGCAAAGGTCATTCGCTTGGCTCCTTTGGTGTTGAATGGATTTTGCCGGTCAGAACGTCCGGCACAGCCGGTTGGCGTCCAGCATGGCGGCGTGGATGTCGCGGGCCGAAACGGCGTCGCCGATGCGGAACAGCTGATAGCCATCCTCGTCGGCGCCCAGCGTCTGGGGTTGCCCCGCGACCAGGGTTTCGATGTCGAGTGCGCCCTTGTTGCGGGACTGGTCGATCAGCGCGTGAAACGGTTCGTCCGCCGGTTCGGTCAGCTGTTCGACCACAACCTGCGTGTGCCGGCGTTCGCAGCGCTCGCGACTGTAGACGTTCTGGAAGCTTGCCACGATCTGGTTGCCGTCGCGCCGCAGGCCGAGAAGCCGCAGGTCGGGGCTCAGACGGGCGTTGTTGCGGTGCAGGTTGCGCAGGTAGATCGGGTAGTTGATCCCGCCGATGCCGCGCCCGACCATCCGGTCGGGGGTCGCGACCTCGACTTGAGCGCCGTTCGATGCCAGCCAGTCCGCGACCGAGGCGCCGGCATGGCTGCCGCCCTCGTCATAGACCAGCACGTCGCCTTCGGGCCGGGTGGTGCCGCCCAGCAGATCCCAGCTGCTGGTGGCCAGGTCCTCTCCGCCCTCGGGCAGGTCGAAGGCGGGCATCCCTCCGGTGGCCACCACGACCACATCGGGGTTCAGCTCAAGCACCTCGGGCCCTTCGACATAGGCATTGGTGCGGATATCCACGCCCAGCAGTTCGATCTCGGCCGAGAGCCAGCCTCCGATCGCCGCCATCTCGCGCCGCCAGCCGGCCTTGCTGGCCAGGATGGTCTGGCCGCCCAGCTGGGGCGCGGCCTCGAACAGCGTCACCTCGTGGCCCCGCAGGGCGCTGACCCGCGCCGCTTCCATGCCCGCCGGACCGCCGCCGATGACGACGATGCGCTTGCGGGTTTCGCCCGGGGCGATCTCGTGCGGCAGCTCCCGTTCGCGCCCGGTCGAGACATTGTGCAGGCAGAGGGCATCCTGCCCGACATAGGTCCGGTCGATGCAATAGCTTGCGCCCACACAAGGCCGGATCCGTGGCTCGTCGCCCTGTTCAAGCTTGGTCACCAGATGCGGGTCGGCCATCAGAGGACGGGTCATGCCCGCGACGTCGAGATACCCGTTCTCGACCGCCCAGTTGGCCGTCGACGGATCCGAGAGCCGCGCCGCCTGCATCACCGGCAGGTTGCTCGCCTCGCGCACCTTGCCGGCCAGCTTGACATAAGGCGCCGCGCCGAAGGCCATTCCGGGGAAGTTCTCGGCCATGCCATGGGTGGTGCCGCCATAGGCCCCGTTCACGTCCAGGAAATCGGCTGCGGCCTGTTTCCCCAGCAGTCGGGCGAATTCAATGCCCTCGTCCGCGCCGAAGCCGCCCTCGTTGCTTTCGTCCGCCGCATATCGCAGGCCCACGACGAAATCCGGGCCGACCCGGTCGCGCACGGCCTCGAGCACGTCCATCGCCAGCCGGGCGCGGTTCTCGAGCGACCCGCCATAGGCATCGGTGCGCCGGTTCGACAGCGGCGACAGGAACTGGCCCAGCAGGTGGGTGGTCGCGAGAACCTCGCAGCCGTCCAGCCCGCCTTCCTTGCAGCGCCAGGCCGCATCGGCGAAATTCGCGATCAGCGTGCGGATGTCGCCGTCGTTCATCTCCCGCGGGACCGAATGGTGGGCGGGGTCGCGGATCACGCTGGGCGCGATGGTCGGCAGCCAGTCGCCCGACGACCATGTCGTGCGCCGCCCCATGTGCGAGATCTGGCACATCAGGCGGGTGTCATGACGGTGGATGCGTTTGGCGAAGTCGCGGAACGACGGGATGACGGCGTCCGAGCCGACATAGATCTGGCCGTAGACCGACCCGGACTCCCGCGCGATGTTCGACGACCCGCCAAAGATCGCCAGCCCGATGCCGCCCCGGGCCTTTTCCTCGTAATAGGCCTGGTAGCGGTCGCCGGGCAGGCCCTTGTCGGCATAGCCCGGGGCGTGCCCGCTGCTGAAGACCCGGTTGCGCAGCTCGATCGAGCCCAGTTTCAGGGGCGAGAGCAGGGCGGGGTAGGCGCTCATTTGCGTTTCCTTGCGTTGGCCTGGCGGTCGCGCAGACGGAAGAACACGTCGGCGAAGGGCAGGAACCATGGCTTGCCGGGATGCCAGAACCGGCCGTCGAACGGGGTCTGGGTGAAGGCGGTGTCGCCCTCGCTGTCGCCCAGCATCTGCAGCGCGACCTTGTGGCCGAGATAGGGGGCCATGGCGTTGCCGCTGCCGGAATAGCCCATCGCGTGCCAGATCCCGTCGCGTTCCCCGACATTCGGCATGAAGTTGAAGGAAAAGCCGGTGCGCCCGCTCCAGCTGTGCTCGAAGGTGACGTCGCCGAGTTGCGGGAAGACCTCGGTCATGAGGCGGCGCAGCTCGGACTGGGCCAGCCCGTCGGGGGCCGGGAACATCGCCGCGCGGCCGCCGAAGATCAGCCGTTTGTAATCGGGCGACGGCCGGAAATAGCAGTGCCGCTCGCGCGATTCCGCGACCATGCGGCCGGTGGGAAAGAGGTCGCGCAGGCGGTTTTCGCCCAGCTCCTCGGTGGCGACGATGAAGCTGGGGATCGGGACGATGCGCCGGCGGAGCCAGGGCAAGGCGCCGTCGGTATAGCCGTTGGTCGCGACCAGCACCTGCCCGGCACGGATCTTGCCCGCGGGCGTGTCGACGACGAAACCGCTGCCCGAACGCTCGACCCCGGTGGCCGGCGTCTGGCCAAAGACCTGGGCCCCGGCCCGGCGCGCGGCGGCCAGAAGGCCCAGCACGTACTTGGCCGGGTTCAGCGCGCCATGCGCCGCATAGACCGTGCCACCGGCATAGAGATCCGTGGCGACTTCCTCGCGCTGGCGCGCTTGCGGGACCATCCAGGCATCAAGGTCGAAGATCGCCTGCAGCCGTTCCAGTTCTCGCGCCGAGGTCTCGTATTCGCTGTCCAGCCAGAGGCCACGGAACCGGCCGGTCTGCTTGAAATCGCAGTCGATGCCCTCGTCCTCGATGACCGAGCGGGCAAAGGCAAGTGCCTCGACATGCGCCTCTTTCAGCATGCGGTGTCCGACTTGGGCGCCGAAACGCGATTCCAGCTGCTCGACCGAGAGGCGGTGGCCGCCGCCGATCATGCCTCCGTTGCGCGAGCTGGCGCCGTAGCCCGGCACCTCCTTGTCCAGCACGACCGCCGACCGGCCCCGTGAGGCCAGCGTCCGCGCGGCGGACAGCCCGGTGTGACCCGCGCCGATCACGAGCACGTCGCATTCTGCAGGAAGCGCGGCCGGGGACGGGGTCGCATCGGTCGGCGAGGGGGATGCCGGATCGGGAAATTTGGCGGGTGCCCACCAGTAGGGCTGGGGTCTTGTCATGCTCATATCCGCTGCAGTCACGTCTTCCGGTCGCGCTGGTCGACGACGCGTCTCTCTTGTTTCGGGGGCCAGACTAGGGGGCGGAGCGCTCAATGTTACAGCGTCAAAATATATCTATCAGACATAACTAAATGGTTATTTCTGATAACGCCTTGGACTTGCTCGGTAGCTGTGGGCCTGATGTCCGGGCTGGTTGTCGATCGGTTCTGTTCGCCACGAGGGTTAAGGTGCTCGATCCGGTATATCTATATAATAAAATGGAAAAGTAAGATCGTCCGGTGGTCTTGCCTGCTCTTCCGGTTCGCTTTTTCGTGTCGGTGCATGGGAAATGGCTGCGCCCTGCAGTAAGGCCACGCGTACGCCGCTCCCAAAAGTCGCATCATAGATATAACAAATACAGCATGCCTGATATTACAGATTGGTGGCTGGTGAAGCGTCCAGTTTCTTTCCAAGGTCCGGAAAAATGATGACCCCACGCAACATGGATAGGTAAGCATGATCCGGAAGCTCTCCCCGTTCACTTTCAATCGGCGCCAAACCCTTGGCCTCGGCCTCGGTGGCGCAGCACTCATGGCCGGAATGCGGCCGGCATTCGCGGAACCGAAGCGCGGCGGCACGCTGCGGCTTGGCATGGGCACAGGCTCTGCCAACGATTCGCTCGATCCGGCGCTGGCCATCGACACCTTTCCGATCGTCCTGAACTTCGGCTGCCTTCGGAACTGCCTGACCGAGGTCGGACCCGATGGCCAGCTGCGCCCCGAGCTTGCCGAAAGCTGGGATATCAGCCCCGATGCCAAGGTCTGGACCTTCCGCATCCGCAGCGGGGTCGAGTTCCATGACGGCCGAACGCTGACGCCGAGCGACGTGGTCGCCACCCTGCGCCACCACGGCGGTGAATCCTCGACCTCGACCGCCTCATCCATCATCGCCGGCATCGAGGACATGACCATCGACGGCGACAACGTCCGCATCACGCTGGTCGAAGGCAACGCGGATTTCGGCTTCCTTATGTCCTTCTACGCGCTTGGCATCATGCCGGCGACCGACGACGGCGTCGACTGGGCCAGCGGCGTCGGAACCGGCGCCTACGTGCTGCAGGACTTCCAGCCCGGCGTGCGCGCCCGCCTGTCGCGGAACCCGAACTACTGGAAGCCAAACGCCGCCTATTTCGACGAGGTCGAGCTGCTGTCGATCCGCGACACCACCACCCGGCAGAACGCGGTCACGACCGGCGATGTCGACGTGGTCGAACGTATCGACCCGCGCACCGCGCGGCTGCTGCAGCGCGCCAACGGCGTCACCCTGCGCGAAATCCAGGGCCTGCTGCACTATACCTTCTCGATGAACGCGCCCGAAGCGCCCTTCAGCGACAACAACGTGCGCATGGCCCTGAAATACGGCGTCAACCGCGAGGCCATGGTGCAGACCATCCTCAGCGGCCATGGCGCGGTGGGCAACGACCAGCCGATCGGCCCGGCGAACAAGTTCTACGCCGCCGACCTGGAACAGCGCACCTACGATCCGGACCGCTCGAAGTACTTCCTGCGCCAGGCGGGCATGGACAAGCTGACCGTGCCGCTGCACATCTCGGACGCCGCCTTCCCGGGCGCGGTGGATGCCGCGCTCATGTACCAGGAACAGGCTGCCGAGTCGGGCATCACCATCGACGTCGTGCGCGAACCGTCCGAGGGCTATTTCTCGAACATCTACCGTCGCACGCCGTTCTTCGGATCCTACTGGTCGGGCCGTCCGACCGAGGACTGGATCTTCTCGCAGGGCTATGCCTCGGACGGGGCGCTGAACGAGACCCAGTGGAAGAACGAGCGCTTCGACGAGCTTCTCGGCATGGGCCGGCTTGAGACGGATGATTCCCTGCGGGCCGAGATCTACCGCGAATGCCAGGAGATCCTGCGTGATGACGGCGCGACGCTGATCCCGATGTTCGCCAACCACATGTTCGCGCATCGCGAGACCGTGGTCGTGCCCGAGACCATCGGGTCGAACTACAACCTTGACGGCTACAAGGGTGTCGAACGCTGGTGGGCCGCTTGAAAGACCTGATGCGATCTCCGGTCGTTAAGATGATGGTGGCGAGGCTGTTGATCGGCCTCGGCACCATCGCCGTCATTTCCTTCGTGATCTACGGCGTCATCGAACTTCTGCCGGGCGACATCGCGCGCGAGGTGCTCAAGTCGCAAGCCACCGACGAGTCGGTTCGGGCCTTCAACGAGCGTCTCGGGCTGGATCGCCCCTTCCTTGAACGGTATTTCGAATGGCTGGGCAATGCCCTGCACGGAGACCTTGGACGCTCGCTTATCAGCGATGTGCCGGTGTCCGAGCTGCTGGCCCAGCGGGTGAAAAACAGCGCGTTCCTCGCCGTTCTGGCCGCCGTTCTGGCCGTGCCGCTGGCGTTGCTGCTGGGGATCCTGAGCGCGACGTTCCGCAATTCGGTTTTCGACCGCGCCACGGGGATCACCACGCTGGCCTGCGTGTCGCTGCCCGAATTCGCGCTTGGCTACCTGATGATCCTCTTCCTAGCCGTGAAGACGGGGCTATTTCCCAGCCTTTCTGTCATTGACCCCGGTGCGCCGCTGTTAGAGCGGATCTGGCAGACCGTCCTTCCGGCCCTGACACTGACGCTGATCGTCCAGGCCCACATGTCGCGGATGACCCGGTCGTCGCTGGTGGCCCTGTTCCAGCGCCCCTATATCGAGATGGCCGAGTTGAAGGGCCTGAGACGGCGCAAGGTCGTCTGGCGCCATGCCCTTCCCAACGCGATGGGGCCCATCGCCGTGGTGATCACGCTCAACATGGCCTACCTGCTGACCGGCATCGTGGTCATCGAGGCGGTCTTTGCCTATCCGGGGCTGGGGCAGCTGATGGTCGATGCCGTCGCGCGGAGGGACATCCCGCTGGTGCAGGCCGCAAGCCTGATCTTCGCGACCTTCTACGTCAGCCTGAACACGCTGGCCGACGTGATCGGGATCGTGACCAACCCGCGCCTGCTTTACGCGAGAAAATGATGAAGAAATCCTCTCGGGGCCGTCTGCACTGGCAGCCGATCATCGGCGCCACCATCGTCCTGTTCATGCTGGCCGTCGCGATCGTCGGCCCCTTCCTGATGCCATATGGCGAGGCCGAGATCGTCGGCTTCGCCTTCGATCTGCCCTCGCCCGAACACCCGCTGGGCACCGACGTTCTGGGACGGGATGTGATGACCCGCCTGGTCTACGGGGCCCGCAACTCGATCGGGCTGGCGCTGGCGGTCGTGGTGCTGTCGTTCCTCTTCGGCGCATCGCTCGGTTTGCTCAGCGCGACGCTGGGGCGCGGGGTCGATTTCGTCCTCAGCCGCTTCTTCGACCTGATTCTGGCCATTCCGCAGAAGGTGTTTGCCCTGCTCTTGCTGGCGATCCTGGGCACCAGCTTGCCGGTGCTGATCATCGTGGTGGCCTTCCTGGACTCGCCGCGCGTCTTCCGGATCTCGCGGGCCATCGGGCTCGAGATCAACGCGCTCGACTTCGTGGAAACCGCCCGCCTGCGCGGCGACAGCGGCCTGGGCATCATGCTGCGCGAGACGCTGCCCAACTCGCTGCCGACGCTGGTGTCCGAATTCGGCCTTCGGTTCTGTTTCATCTTCCTCTTCATCAGCGCCCTCAGCTTCCTCGGGCTCGGCCTGCAGCCGCCCTCGGCCGACTGGGGCAACATGGTGCGCGAGAACGCCTCGCTGATCGGTTTCGGAGAGATGATGCCGCTTTATCCGGCCTTCGCCATCGCGCTGCTGGCCGTGGGCGTGAACCTCGTGACCGAGTGGCTCGCCGAACGTTGGAGTAACCCGGCCCATGAGTGACATCATGAGTGACATGACGCAAACTTCCACGCCGCTGGTGGTCTTCGAGGACGTCCGCATCGAGGCCGGACAGGCCTCGGACCCCAAGGTCCTGGCGCAGGGCATCAGCTTTTCGCTTGAACGGGGCAAGGTGCTGGGCCTGATCGGTGAATCCGGCGCTGGAAAATCCACCATCGGGCTTGCGGCCCTGGGTTACCTGCGCGGCGGCTGCCGCGTGGCGGGCGGGCGGATCCTGCTGTCGGGACAGGACATCGTTCCCGATCTCGGCCGCAAGGGCGTGCTCGACCTGCGCTCCACCCGGATCGCCTATGTGGCGCAAAGCGCGGCCGCGTCTTTCAATCCGGCCTATCGGCTGATCGACCAATGCGTCGAGATGGCGCTGGACCGCCGCCTGATGAGCCGCGCCGAGGCCGAGGAACGGGCGCATGCCTATTTCAAGCGGTTCCGGATCGCCGATCCGGTCGAATTCGGCCGCCGCTTTCCGCATCAGGTCTCGGGCGGTCAGCTGCAGCGTGCCATGCTGGCCATGGCGATGCTCTGCCAGCCCGAGGTCATCGTCTTCGACGAACCGACCACCGCGCTGGACGTTACCACGCAGATCGAGGTGCTGGCCACCATTCGCGACGCGCTGGCCGAAGAGGGGCTGGCTGGGATCTACATTTCGCACGACCTGGCTCTGATCTCGCAGATCGCCGACGACATCGTGGTCCTGCGCCACGGCAAGATCGTCGAACAGGGGCCAACCGGGCAGATCGTGAACGCGCCCGAGGCGGATTACACCCGCAACCTGCTCGACCAGACCCCGCTTGCCCGGCAGCCCGACCGGACCACCCGGGACGCGCCCCGGGTCGATATCCGCGATGCCCAGGGGTCCTATGGTCAGCTCAAGGTGCTCAAGGGCGTGGATCTGCGCATCGGGCAGGCGCAATCGGTCGCTTTGGTCGGCGAATCCGGGTCAGGGAAAAGCACGCTGGCGCGGGCGCTGATGGGGCTTTTCCCGCTGACCTCGGGCCGGATCGAGCTGGACGGCCAGCAGATTGGGTCTCTGTCGTCGCGCAAGGCCTCGGTGCTGCAGAAGCTGCAGCTGATCCATCAATATCCCGACACGGCGCTGAATCCCCGGCAGAGCATCCGCAAGATCCTGACGATCCCGCTGCGCCGGTTCACCCGCCTGAGGGGCGCCGCGCTCGAGGCGCGCCTGCGCGAATTGCTGCGCCAGGTCGAGCTGCCGGAAACGCTGATCGACCGCTACCCGCCCGCGCTGTCGGGCGGCCAGAAACAGCGCGTCTGCATCGCCCGCGCGCTGGCGGCCGAGCCCGAGATCCTGGTCTGCGACGAGGTGACGGCCTCGCTCGACAAGCTCACCGCCGACGAGATCACGCGCCTTCTGGGGCGGCTGCAGACCGAACAGGGCCTGTCGACGCTGCTGATCACGCATGACTTTTCGCTGGTGCGGGCGCTCGCCGACGAGGTGATCGTGATGCGCCGCGGAGAGGTGGTCGAAGCCGGGCCGATGGCCGAGGTCACCGAGCGGCCCCAGCATCCCTATACCCGCCGGTTGATCGCCTCGATCCCGACGTTCGAACCCGGCTGGCTCGACGCGCAGCGCGTAGCCGAGGCCTGACGTCCACACCGGCGCGCCGCCATGCGGGCCGGGTGACTTTCATCTCTGCAAGGAACGGACATGCCTATCCCCGAAACGGTTTCATCGGCCTCCGAGACGCCGCCGCACGCCGATGTGGTCATCGTAGGAGGCGGCATCGTCGGTGCCGCCGCCGCGCTGGAACTGGCCGAGCGCGGTCAGCGGGTCGTCCTGTGCGAGAAGGGCATCATCGGGGGCGAGCAATCCAGTCGCAATTGGGGCTGGATCCGCCTGTCGCACCGGGATCCCCGGGAAATGCCGATGATGCTGGCGGCGATGGACCTCTGGCACGGGCTGAACGAACGGGTGGGCGCGGACACCGGGTTCCGCACCTGCGGCATCACCTATGGCTGCGCGACCCCCCGCGACGTCGAGGCGATGCGCCCCTGGGCCGACATCCAGCGGGAACACGGGATCCCCGCCGAGATGGTCTCGGCCGAGACAGCCCTGTCGCGTTACCCGGGGCTGAAGGTCCCGCTGGCAGGCGCCATGTACAACCCCGCCGACGGGCGGGCCGAGCCGACCCTGGTGACATCGGCCATCGCAAAGGCCGCTCAGCGCCACGGGGCCACCATCCTGCAGAACTGCGCCGTGCGCGGGGTCGAGACCTCGGCCGGGCGGGTCTCTGCCGTGGTCACCGAAACGGGTCGGATCGCCTGCAATTCGGTGCTGGTCGCGGGCGGGGTCTGGAGCCGGCTGTTCCTTGGCAATCTGGGCATCAACCTGCCGCAGCTGCGGGTGCAGAACAGCGTGCTGCGGGTGGGGCCGGTTGACGGAGAGACCCCGGACGCGACGATCAAGACCCGCGACTTCACCCTGCGGCGTCAGCTTGACGGCGGCTATGTGGTGGCCGGAGTGCTGGCCAACCGGACCGAGATCCTGCCCGACGCCATACGGCTTGCCCGCCTGTTCCTGCCGTCCCTGCGCAACGAATGGCGCGAGCTGAACCTGAACTTCGGACCGGCCTTTTTGCGCGATGCCCGCGTGCCGCGCCGCTGGCGCCTGGACGCGCCTTCGCCGTTCGAGACGACGCGCATCCTCGATCCCGAACCCGACCGCAAGCGGACCGACAAACTGCTGGCCAACCTGCAGGCAGCCTACCCGGTGTTTCGCGGGGCGCAGGTCGCCGAACGCTGGGGCGGCATGATCGACGTCATGCCCGACGCGATCCCGGTGATCTCGCCGACCGAACAGGTTCGCAACGGGATCCCCGGCCTGCACGTCGCCTCGGGCTTCTCGGGCCACGGTTTCGGCCTGGGCCCAGCTGCGGGGCGTCTTACCGCGCAGATGATCCTGGGCGAGCCCTCCATCGTGGATCCCCGCCCGTTTCGCCTGTCGCGTTTCACCGACGGCGAGCGTATCGCCCCAATTGGCGGTGTGTCGCGACGCTGAGGCTCGAACACCGCTATTGCGGAACTATTCGCTGAAGCCGGATTGCCTCCCTAACCAAAGAGCGATCTGGATCAATGCCATCGGCGCTAGCGCCCGATGCTTTCTCGGTGAAAACCTGCCCGGCCACCCGACCGGCGCAGCCAAGAGGTTCCCCCGCATCCGCGGGGATACCGTACATATTCTTCTGCCAGAAGTCGGGTGGACTGAAGGGTGGAAAGAAAAACCAAAAATGCACAAATGCTTGAAGCGAAACGGATTTTTGGAAAAGTATGGTGCCGCTGAAGGGACTCGAACCCCCGACCCCATCATTACGAATGACGTGCTCTACCAGCTGAGCTACAGCGGCCTGCGGGTCCAGGGACCCTCTGGTCTGCGAACCGACCCCGGATGACAGGACCGGCGGCGCGTCGCACCCTTTAGCCGGAGACGGGCGCGTGCGCAAGTGGGCAATCGGCTAGCGGTGGTTGACCTTGGCGCGGGGCGGTTGGACAGTGGCCCGGCCGCGCATGGGGCGTGGCGCTATTCCGGAGATCCGACCGTGGCATTCGACCCGCCCAGCACCCCTGACCGTTTCGCGCCCCGTTTCGCCGAGGTCGCGACCTTCATGCGCGCGCCCCTGGCGCAAAGCCTGGATGAGGCGGAGATCGGCATTTTCGGCATTCCCTATGACGGTGCCCTGACCAACCGGGCCGGCGCACGCCACGGCCCGCGTGAGATCCGCAACCAGTCGTCCCTGATGCGCGCGGTCAACCATGCCACGCGGGTTGCGCCGTTCGAGCTGGCCCGCATCCGCGACATGGGGGACGTGCCCCTGTCCGAAATCTTCGACATTGAAAAGACCCATGCCGAAATCACCGCGTTCACGGACCAGATGGTGGCGGCCGGCGTGACGCCCCTGGCCATCGGAGGCGACCATTCCGTCAGCCTGCCCCTGCTGCGCGCCGTGGCCAAGGACGGGCCGGTGGCGATGATCCACGTGGATGCCCACACCGATACGCTCGATGATTTCTTCGGGTCCAAGTTCAACCACGGATCACCCTTTCGCCGCGCCCACGAGGAAGGGTTGATCGACCCCAAGGCGACCATCCAGATCGGCATCCGGGGCACGCAGAATTCGGCCGAGGGGTGGGACTATTCCGAAGCCGCGGGCATGCGCGTCGTGTTCTGCGAGGAGATCCACGCCAAGGGGCCAGAGGCGATTGCCGAGGAGGCCCGCAAGCTGGTGGGCGACCGGCCGGTCTACCTGACCTATGATATCGACAGCCTTGATCCGGTTTATGCTCCGGGCACCGGCACACCCGAGATCGGCGGGATGACGACCCACCAGGCCCAGGTTCTGCTGCGCGGATTGCGCGGGCTGCGCTACGTGGGGGCGGACCTGGTCGAGGTCTCTCCGCCCTTTGACAGCGGCTATGTTACGGCCCTGGCCGGAGCGGCCCTGGCCTATGAAATCATGTGCCTTCTGGCCGAAAGCCGGGCGGGCCAGCCCGTGTGATCATAAAACGCGTTTCAGGAACGCCCGGGTCCGATCATGCGTGGGCGCGGTGAAAATCGCCTCGGGTGTCCCACTTTCTAGAATTTGTCCCTGATTTAAGAAACACACCTTGTCCGCGACTTCACGGGCAAAGGCCATTTCATGGGTTGCCAGGATCATCGTCATCCCGTCGCCCCTGAGTTTGCGCAGCACATCCAGCACCTCGCCCACCAGTTCCGGATCCAGCGCCGAGGTGATCTCGTCGAGCAACAGGATCTCTGGTTCCATTGCCAGCGCCCGGATGATCGCCACCCGCTGCTGCTGACCGCCGGACAGGGCGTCGGGATACTTGTCCATGTGGTCTTCCAGCCCGAACCGCCGGAACAGGGCGCGCACCGGCTCGGCCAGCTGCGCAGGGGTCATGGATTTCACCCGCCGGGGCGCCAGCATGACGTTCTGAACGGCGGTCATGTGGGGGAACAGGTTGTAGGACTGGAACACCATCCCCACCCGCTGCCGCACCGGGCGCGGATCAAGGCCGGGTTCGGCGATGTCGACACCATCCAGAAAGATCTCTCCGTCGTCGATCGGCTCCAGCAGGTTGATGCAACGAAGCAGGGTGGATTTGCCCGACCCGGAGGCACCGATCAGGCAGACCAGCTCTCCTTTGCCGACATCCAGGTCGATGCCCCGGATCACGGCATTGTCGCCGAACCTTTTCCGCACGCCACGGATCGACAGGAAGCTCATCGCCGGCCCCTTTGGCGGGACATGAGGTAATCGGCATAGCGCGTGGCCGGGATGGTGATGGCCAGAAAGATCAGGGCCGCCCCGACATAGGGGGTGAAATTGGCCATCAGGGACTTGTAGACGCCGGCCTGGCGAAAGATCTCGACCGGTCCGATGAAGGACAGCAGGGCCACGTCCTTTTGCAGGGCGATGAACAGGTTCATGTTGGCGGGTACGACGTTGCGCAGGGCCTGGGGCAGCACGACATAGCGCATGGTGTCGGCCTCGCTGAGCCCCAGCGACTGGGCGGCGGCGCGCTGGCTTTGGTGGATGGAATCGATGCCGGACCGGATGACCTCGGCGACGTAGGCGGCATAGACGACGATCAGCGCCAGCGAGCCCCAGATATAGGGCGAATTCCACGGCCGGGGCAGGCCGAGCCCGGGAATACCGAAGCCGATCAGGTAGATGACCAGGATGACGGGCAGGCCCCGGAAGATGTCCGTGTAGAGCGCTCCGAAGGCGCGCAGGGGAAACAGGACGGGATTGCGCACGTCGCGGCAAAGCGCGATGGCCAGGCCCATGATGGCGATCAGCGGGGCGCACCAGGCAAAGATGGCGATATCCATCAGGAAGGCCTGCAAGAGGCCGGGGAAGGTCCTGGCGAAGACCTCGGCGTTGAAGAAGCTTTTCTTCACAGCGGTCCAGCCCGGGGCCAGGGGCACCAGGATCACGATGGCCAGCACGATGACGGCCGAGGACCCGGCGGCGATCAGGGCCGACCGGCGGCGCAGGCGGGCCTCGTAGGCGGCCCGGCGCGTGAGTGCCGGACCGTTGGAGCTGTCGGTCATGTCATTCGATGATGGGCACGCCGGTGGCCTCTTGCAGCCACTTGGCCTCGATTTCGGCCAGTGCACCGCTGTCGGTCAGGGACGTGATCGCGGCGTCGACACATTCCTTCAGGGGATTGCCCTCTTCCATCAACAGGCCGAACTGGTCGGGGTTTTCCGACCGGTCGGCGGGGAACTGGCCCAGCACGGTGCCGTCGTCGACCAGCACGGCGGCCAGATACAGCGCGGTGGGCAGGTCAAAGAGGGCGGCGTCGATCTGACCGGCCTGAATGGCGGCGGTCACATCGGCATTGTCATTGTAAAGCAGCGGGTCCTTTTCGGGTCCGACGATCTGCATCAGCATCGGCACGGCGGTGGTATTGGCATCTGCCCCCCAGATCACGCCTTTCAGCGAGGCGACAGTGGGTTCGACCCCGTTGGCGACCACTGCATTGGTGGTCAGGACGGCCATGGCCGAGGTGTAATAGGGCAGCGAGAAATCGACCATCTGTTCCCGCTCCGGCGTGATCGAGAACTGCTGCATGTTGAAGTCGAAGTTCTTGGCTCCGGGCTGGATGGCCTCGTCGAACGAGGTGCGCACCCATTTCACGCTGCCCGCGTCGAACCCCATTTCCGCGGCGATGGCATAGGCGGTCGCGGCCTCGAACCCTTTGCCGCTTTGCGGTTTGTCGTCCGCCACCCAAGGGTAATAGGCCGGGTTGCCGGTGGCGATGGTCAGGACCCCGTCGGTCAGGGTCTTGCCGGCCGCGCAATCAGCGTGGCTGGCGGCCATGGCGGAACCGGCGGCCAGGGTCGCGGCAAGCGTCGCGGCGCAAAGGGTCTGGGTCTTCATCGGCTGGGGTCCTCGTGATCCTGGGGAACAATTTTGATCACGTTCCGCAGGCACGCCCGATTTGTCCAGCCCCAAGGGCGGGTTGCCGGTGGGGCAGGGCGGAATTTCCCATGACGCCAGACGGGCAGGGCAGGCGCGCTGACCGGAAATCAGGCCGGTGCCAATGGCGGATCGATCCGGCTCAACGGCCTGTTACGCGGCGCAAGGCCATGGTGCGTCCGGTGATCGCCAGGTGCCCGGTTACAGCAAGCGTTTGATCTTGGCCGAGGAATAGGGCTTGATCCGGCTTTCCGCGCCGACAACCACGGAATCGTCGGGAATGGCCTGCTTGATCCCAGCCTGGTTCAGGATGGCACAGCGCGCCCCAATCCGGGCCTTGTTCATCACACCGGCCTGACCTGCCAGGTAGGTCTCTTCCCCGACCGTAGTCGACCCGCCGATGCCGACCTGGGACGACATGAAGACGTGGTCTCCGATCGTGCAATGATGACCGACATGGGTGTTGCACCAGATGATCACGTTGTTGCCGATCCGCGTGCCGGGCAGCACGACACATTGGTCCAGGATGATCACGTGGTCGCCGATATCATCCGTCATGATGTTGCTGTCGGGATGGATGAACGACGCGAAATCATAGCCCATTTCAAGGCCTTCGTAGTAGCGGTCGCGCCGGTAGGTGTTCAGCCGGGCGTAGGTCGGGGGGCCGATCAGGCGCACCTGCTCGGGCGGGAATTCCGTCTTCACCGTGTCCCAGGGCACGACCGGCTTGTTCATCACCTTGCCGTCGGGCATGTGATCACGGTCGACTGTAAAGCCTACCACGTTGAAATTGCTAAATCTTCTTAGGTAGGCATAGATGACTTCGGCGGCGGTGCCTGCGCTGACCACGACGATGTCGCGCGGGTCGTTCTCTCTCATGTGCGCTCCGGGCTGCAAATTACCGCAGGTTCGGAAGCAGATCGTGGCGGGGATTGAGGCGCTGTCAAGGAGGAGGTCTCTTGTTGGGGGGACATTGCCGACTGCATATAGCCGGGGTGCCGACACGGTCAATGGTGGGGGCATCACAAGGACAATTGTCGGTCAAAACCTGCTTTAATCCGGCGTTAAGACCCATCCGCTACACCAGATCCCGGGTGAGACATTGGTGGGTGACATGGCTGCGCAAGGCAATGAAGCGCCAGTCATCATCAAGAGAAAGAAAGTCACTGGCGGTGACGGGCACCATGGTGGTGCCTGGAAGGTCGCCTACGCGGACTTCGTGACCGCGATGATGGCTTTTTTCCTGTTGATGTGGCTGTTGAACGCAACGACGGAAAAACAACGCAAGGGCCTGGCGGATTACTTTTCGCCGACCGTGCCGATCAGCCGGGTGACTGGCGGCGGCGACGGTATGTTTGGCGGCCAAAGCGTGTTTTCCCAGGACAGTTTCCTTGAAATGGGCACCGGGGCCGCTTCGGTCCATCCCACTGAATCCGACAAGTCTCGCGGGGAAAGCGGGCTGTTGCAGGAAGGGGAAGAAGGCGCCGAGGAAGACCAGTCTTTTACCGAAGTCGAGGACGCTCTGATGGGGCGTGGCGGCGAAAGCATGGTCACCAACGAGATGCTGAAGCACGTGATCACACGGGTGACCGACGAAGGCCTGATCATCGAATTGTTCGCCACCGAAGGGCGGCCCCTGTTTGAAGGGGACACCGACAGGCCGACCGACATGATGCGCGATCTTGTGCGCATGGTGACCCGGGCGATTGCGCCTGTCCGCAACGATATCTCGATCGAGGGCCACCTGAGGTCCCAGCCGGTGGTGTTGGCCAACAATTCAGCTTGGGACAAGTCGACCGAGCGGGCGCATCTGGCGCGGCAAATGTTCGAATTCGCGGGGGTGGCCCCGAACCGGATCCGGCGGGTCACGGGTCATGCGGACCGAAAACTGGTGTCAAAGAACCCCATGGCCGTCCGCAACAACCGCATCGAGGTGATTCTGCTGAGGAACTAGGGGGCAAAGCGCGCCATGGTGGGGGCCGGGGCGCAGAATAGGTGGGATTTGATCTGTTAGCGCGGTCTTAAGCCGAAGCACGCTAGCTGTTGCTGTGACGCCCGATTGCAGCAACAGAAAGGTGCTTTCATGTCCATGTCGTCCTCCCTCAACGCCGGTGTATCCGGGTTGCAGGCCAACTCGACACAACTTTCGACCATTTCGGAAAACGTAGCCAATGCATCGACTTATGGCTACAAACGGGTCGAAACCAGCTTTGATGCCATGGTTATGGGATCGGGCTATGCCTACACGGCAGGCGGGGTCGCGGCCTCGACAATGCGCCTGATCGACGAATCCGGTGCGCTTGTCACCACCAACAATGCGACCGACCTGGCGATTCGCGGCCGCGGCTTCATGCCCGTCACGTGGGAGCCTGACTTTGCCTCCGGCGGCTCGGAAATGCTTCTTAGCCGAGGCGCGAGTTTCCGCATCAACGAAGATGGCTACCTGGCCACGGAAACCGGCCTGCTGCTGATGGGCTGGCCTGCCAGCGAAGATGGCTCGATCCCGAACTATCCCCGTGACACGGCCGATGGCCTTGAACCGATCCAGTTCAGCCTGAACCTCAGCGGCGACCCGACCACATCCGTGTCGATGAGCCTCAACCTGCCGGCGGTCGATACCGAAGCGGGCGCCACGGGCGAGCCGCATGAACTGACGGTGGAATATTTCGATAACCTCGGCCGGTCGCAATCCATCACGCTGCAATTCACCCCGACGGTGCCGGCCACCGGAACATCGAACGAATGGACGGTCGTGATGACCGACAGCGCCCAGAACGACGCGGTCATCGGTGAATACGTGATGACCTTTGAAGACAGCCGGACGGCCGGCGGCACCATCCAGTCCGTGACCACGGTGTCGGGCGGTGCCTATGACCCGGTGGAAGGCACGTTGATCGTGACCGCCGCCAGTGGCCCGATCGAGTTCGACATCGGCGCGATCAACGACGAATTCGGCCTGACCCAGCTGTCCGACAGCTTTGCGCCCATCTCGATCAGCAAGGATGGCTCGCCCGTCGGGAACATGGTTTCGGTCGAAATTGACGACAATGGCTATGTGAACGTCCTCTACGATACGGGCGTGACGGAAACCCTGTACCAGGTGCCGCTGATCAATGTCGCCAATCCCAACGGCCTGGTTCCGCTCAGCCAACAGACCTACCGGGTCAATGCCACCAGCGGCACCTTCTTCCTGTGGGATGCCGGAGACGGCCCGACAGGCACGATGGCGTCCTATTCCCGCGAGGAATCCAATGTCGATATCGCGGCCGAACTGACGGACATGATCCAGACGCAGCGGGCGTATTCGTCGAACGCGAAGGTCATCCAGACCGTCGACGAAATGTTGCAGGAAACCACCAACATCAAGCGCTAAGCGCTGCTTTAGGAGGATCGGACGATGTCCCTTACCGCCGCATCCAGAAATGCGCTTAGTGGCCTGAGCATGGCCTCGATGACCACGCGCCTGATTTCGGACAATATCGCGAACGCGCTGACCCCGGGTTACGCCGTGCGCAATCTCAACCTGACGTCCGACCACAATGGATCCGGCGTGCGCATTACCGGGATCACGCGGTTCGTGGATCCGGTCCTCCTGTCCAACCGGCGCCAGGCCGATGCCAACCTTGGCATGGCCACGACCGCGTCGAATTTCATGGCCCGGGTCGAAGACCTGATCGGTCTGCCGGACGATGGAACATCCTTGTCCGCACGGATGGCCCGGTTCCAGACGGACATGCTCGAAGCGGCCAGCCGGCCGGATTCCGGGATCCGCCTGGATCAGGCCGTCGATTCCGCTGGCGGTCTGGTCGATGCCATCGGGTCTGCTGCCCAGGGCGTGCAGAAACTGCGCAATGACGCCGAACAAAAGATTGTCTCGCTGGTCAGCCGGCTGAACGATCTGCTGCTGCAGGTCGACGAGTTGAACGTCAATATCGCCAAGACCACCATTTCCGGAAATTCCGCAGCCCCCCTGGTCGACCAGCGGCAGGTCCTGATCGATCAGATCTCGGAAATCGTTCCCCTGCGCGAGATCCCCGGCGAAAAGGGTCAGGTCTCGCTGTATTCAACCGGCGGAGCGATCCTTCTTGACGTCGAACCGGCCGAGATCGGGTTTACCCAGGTCAACCTGGTGACCGAATACATGAGTCTGGAAGACGGCGACCTGTTCGGTCTTACCTTCAATGGCCGGCCCATGGGCACTGATGCCGATACCAGCAAATTGCGCGGAGGCACCCTGGTTGCCGCCTTCGAGGTGCGCGATGTCACTGCGGTCAAGATGCAGGACCGTCTGGACGGGATCGCGATGGACCTGGTGGAGCGTTTCCAGGACGCCTCGATCGACAGCACACGGGGGGTCGGCGATCCCGGGTTGTTCACGGATGCGGGTTCGGCCTTCAACGCAGCGGATGTCCAGGGTCTGGCGCAACGACTTCGGCTGAACTCTGCGATTGATCCCTCTCAGGGCGGCGAGACATGGCGGCTGAGAGATGGCCTGGGTGCCGCAACGACCGGCGAGCTGGGCGATGCGACCCTGATCCAGGATCTGATCGGTGCGATGGACGTCATCCGAACTGCGCCGACTTCGATCGGGATTGGCAGCTATACCGCCACGGGGCTTGCCGACTACGTCAGCTCTTTGGTGGGCGTCGAACGCGGCAACGCCGAGATGGATCAGACCTATGCGGCGCTTCAACAGGGCGAGATGAAGGCGCTGGAAGACACCAACGGTGTTGATACCGATGCCGAGCTGCAGACCCTCATGGTGATCGAGCAGATCTACGCCGCGAATGCCCAGATCCTGCAAACCGTCGACGTCATGCTGTCGACCCTGATGGAGCTCTGATCATGAGTCAGTTTACGATCGGCGATCTCGCGCAATCGACAATGATGCGGCTGCAAAGCACGCGCATGAAGACCGAGCTCACGAAACTTACCGAAGAGCTGAGCACCGGAATCGTGGCGGACATCGGTACGCATCTTGGCGGTGACGTCGGGTTCTACGCAGATGTGGAAAACAACCTGCGCCTATTGGATGCCTTCGACCTGGCCGCAAATGAAGCCAGCCATTTTGCCGATGTCACCCAATCGACG
Source organism: Paracoccaceae bacterium (assembly GCA_002709405.1). GTDB lineage: Bacteria > Pseudomonadota > Alphaproteobacteria > Rhodobacterales > Rhodobacteraceae > Marinibacterium. The sequence goes on along the minus strand of PAQV01000100.1, from coordinate 64,462 downwards.
CTGGACCGGATCGCGGCGCGGCTGGGGTCGTCGGTCGAAAGCACCTTGCCGGCGACCACCACCGCCTACCAGGAGGTGCGGGACCACGCGGCAAAGGATGCCCGGAACGATCTGGAAACCATTGTCGCGGCCCTGAACAGCACGACCGCAGGGCGCAGCCTGTTTGCCGGAGCAGCCACGGATACTACCCCCCTTGTCGGACCGACCGATTTTCTTGACACGCTAAAGGCCGCTCTGCCCCCGATCACGGATCCGGCAAGCCTGGTGACCGCGATCAACGACTGGTTCGATGACCCAGCGGGCTATGACACGATAGCCTATCAAGGATCCACAAACGACATTGCGCCCGTCATGATCGCCAAGGACAGTTCGGTACAAATGGCGGTGCGTGCCGATGCCGAACAGTTCAAGGAGGTTCTCAAGGGCCTCTCGCTGTCGGCGCTGGCCACGGATAGCGATTGGGGTTTCGACATCGACGAACAGATTGAGGTCTTTGACGCCGCAGCGTCCGTGATGCTCAACGCTCAATCGTCTTTGACGAGCCTGCAAGCCGATATCGGCGCGGCTCAGGAACGGATCGAATCCGCCAAGACGCGGAACGCAGCCGCGCGAATAGGTTTTGAGCAGGCCAGAACAACGCTGGTTGGCGCGGATGCCTTCGAAACGGCCACTCGGCTTGATGACGTGCAGGTGCGCCTTGAAAGCCTGTACGCCGTAACCGCGCGCATGTCGCGCCTATCACTGCTGAATTACATCTGATGCGATTTCTGACCCTTCTGCTTCTGCTCATCCTCCCCGCAACGCTGTCTGCCGCTCCGGTCCGGCTGAAGGACCTCGTCGAATTCGACGGCGTCCGAGGAAACGACTTGGTGGGCTACGGTCTTGTCGTTGGCCTGAACGGAACCGGAGACGGGTTGAGAAACGCCCCATTTACCGAAGACATCATGGCGACCATCCTGGAACGGCTGGGCGTCAACGTGACAGGGGAACAATTCCGACCGAAAAACGTGGCCGCGGTTCTGGTGACGGCCAGCCTGCCGCCGTTTTCCCGGGCTGGCTCTCAGATCGATGTCACCGTGTCAGCTATTGGAGATGCGAAAAGCCTCATGGGAGGCACGTTGATCATGACGCCGTTGAACGCAGCCGATGGCCAGATTTACGCGGTGGCCCAGGGCACCGTCCTGGCCGGTGGCGCCGTGGCCGAAGGTGATGCCGCATCTGTCACGACGGGAGTGCCGACGGCCGGTCTGATCCCGTCCGGCGCGCGCGTGGAACGAGAAATCGATTTTGAATTGTCGTCCCTAAGCACTGTTCGGCTTGCCTTGAGAGAACCTGATTTTACCACGGCCGGCCGGATCGAAAACGCCATCAACCGGGAATTCCGCCGTGACGTCGCGGTGATGCGGGACTCCGGCACCATCGAGCTGAACATCGGGGCCACGCGCACCGAATCGACGGCTCATGCGTTGGAGCGCGTAGAAAACATCCTGGTCGAACCCGAAAGAAAGGCTCGAGTTGTCGTGGACCAGCGGTCCGGGACCATAGTCATGGGCGATGATGTTCGTATTTCCAGGGTGGCTGTATCGCAGGGCAACCTCACGCTGCGTGTTGAAGAGGCCCCGATCGCCGTCCAGCCGAACCCCTTTGCCCGAGGCGAGACGGTTGTAGTCCAACGGACCGGCGCCGAGATCGAAGAGGATCCGGGCATCAGCCTGGCGGAAGTTCCGGAAGCCACGTCCTTGTCGCAAGTGATTGCAGGCCTGAACGCGCTGGGCGTGTCGCCGCGCGACATGATCGACATATTACAAGCAATCAAGGCGGCCGGAGCCTTGCATGCAGAGTTCGTTGTCCGCTGACTTGAATGGCCCGCATCAGATGTCGCGCCCTTTGTGGGCCGGGGCCCAATGAGTATTAAGGCGCGGCTTAAACCCTGCTTCAAAGAATGAGCGGCGACATGCCTCGTCTTATTGTTCGAGAGTGACGCAGGTAGTTTGTTTTCGACCTTTTTGCTGAACCCTCAAGGTAATTCGCGCGTTGATGACCGGCGTGGGCATGCCAACGCGATGCATCAGAGCGAGCCTACCCGAATCCCAAGAGCGCGTTACGATCAATTTTGACCTAAGCTGAGGGTGAGGGCGCCTGAAAGGGTGGGCCAGGTGCGGTACGAATACCAAGACGTATGCCACCTTCGGCCGTAGCTGATGCCCGACAGACCTGTTGGACCATGCTAGACGGGTCAATTGTGCGGATCGGATCCTGCGGATTCTTGAGCTGTCTGCAAAAGGTGGGCTGCCTGCCTGAAGATCATGAGCATGACGCCGGTTGTTTCAGAGGCGCATTGAAAAGCGGCTTACCCTATTGCTCGCGGCCGGGCCGAAATTGGCGGATGAAAGCGGAGAGATATAACAAGCGTCACCAATAGGGACACATTCGGTTCGCGATCATGCGCGGCAAGCTCTGGGACGGGCGTCGGACGTCACCCAAATACGAAGGGCGTAAATGGCGATTTTGTAAGCCATTGTTCCCACAGTTCTTTTTGTCTGGAGGTGAAGATGCCGGATGCAGGCAATTTGAAGCTTACCAGTACAGGCGGGATGAAACCGTTATTGAAAATAGCTGCGAACCAGGGACCCGGCAATGAGGCTCCAACCGTCGGCCACAACAAAAAACGCGAGTTTGAACGGTAGGGCTACGACCGCAGGCGGCACCATCATCATGCCCATGGACATAAGAATGGCGGCGACAACAAGGTCAATGACCAGGAACGGCAGGAATATGACAAATCCGATCTGGAAAGCACGAGAGATCTCGGACAGCAGAAAGCTTGGAACAAGCAGGGACAATTGTGCATCTCGAGCGGCAGCGTCGAGGTCTGCATCGGGCCGCAGCGTTGCCATGGAGATATAAGTGTCTTCGTCCAGCCGCGCGGCCATGAAGTCTCGGAAGGGTTCCAACGTGCGGAGAAAGGCGGTCTCAGCGTCGATCGACTCGGACAGAAGAGGGTCTATTCCGTTTTCCCAAGCTGTTGTGAACACGGGCTCCATGACGAAGTAGGTCAGGAACAACGCCAAGCTGACGATCAACATGTTTGGTGGAGCCTGCTGCAACCCGATCGCCTGGCGCAGGATTGATAACACCGTGACGAGGAACGGAAAGCAGGTGATCATGATCACCAGCCCAGGTGCTATGCTTAGAACCGTGATCAACAGGATCAATTGGATCGACCGGGCCGTCAAAGACCCCCCATCGCCAAGAGAGACCGAAATTTCCTGGGCTTGGGCCGGATCGGGTAGTGCGAGGGCCAGTAAGGCCATCGCGAAGATGCAGCCAAGGGCGCGCATGGTGTCAGCCCAATTCATCGCGCAGATTGGCGATTTCGGTCAGGCGAACGGCCAGTTGGCCGGGAACGTCACCTTCGACTTCTTCCAGTTCACCTCGGGCGACGAGTTTGTCACCGACATATAACTCGACCGGATCCTCGACCCGGCGATCCAGGCCCAGGACCGCGTTTTCGCCCAGGCGCATCAAATCGCGAACCAGCGGGCGTGCCTTGCCGACGCTGACCACGATTTCTATCGGCACTGCGGAAAATGGGTTGCCGGCCTCGGCGCGGCCGTCCCCGTCATGCTGATCTGTCACGAGTGCTCTCCTTGCGGGTTTCGAAAACATATGCTGCCAAGGCATCGCGCATATCTTCGGCCAGGGTGGTCAGGTCGATTTCGATCCCCCCGTCATCGAGATGCAATCTGGCTTGGCCGTCACCCAGGCTTGGGTCTTCGTCGATTATGACGTCCACGCTGCCCGCCTCGGGCAGAAGCGGGCTGATGGAAGCTTCGGTTCCGGGGGGGACGGCCAGCACCAGCGGCTGGCCCATTGCATCGTCCGCTAAATCCTGCAAAGCGCGCAGGATATGTGGCGCCAGGCCGGAGCGTACCATTCCGGGGAGCAATTGTTCGGCAATCGCTTCGAACACAGGTGTCAGGGCATGCTGCATCTGATCGAGCGCTTCGTGATAAGAAAAGGTCGCTTCCTCAAGGTTCTGGGTCAGCGCTGCCGAAAGATGTGCCTTGCCCTGCGTATCGGCGGCGATTGCGTCCTCCCAGCCGGCGGAATAGCCCTTTTCGAAAGCCGCGAGTCGCTGTTCCTCGAGTTCGAGATTGCTCATCAGGAGCGTGGCTGTTTCGGCCGGATCGGTTGTCTTGAAATCCTCAAGAAGGTGCGAAATCGGCATCAGGCATTCTCCTCGTCTTCAAGCCAGTTCCGTAGGATTTCGATGGTTTCCGCCTGACGTTCTCCGATCAGGTTGCGCAGTCGATCCGCCGCGCTGTCGTCGCTGCCGTCCAGAGAAGGCAAACCGCCGATCCCGCCGTCCATCCCGCCTCCCATCAGCGGAGGGAGAAAGCCGTCCGATCCTCCGTCGATTTCACCGTTGAGAGGCGCAACGCCGAAATCGCCGCCGTCATTCGAGCCCGAAGCCGGGGGCAGGGCAGGGGCCGGTTCAGAGGGCAATGCCTGGGTCGACGGGGCCGCAAGAATCGGGCGCACCACGAACATACCCAAAGCCAGGGCGACCAAAGCCAGAATCCCGACCTGCGCCAATTGCATGACGTCGACCCCGGTCAGATCCAGAAGCGAACCGCCCTGGGCCGTGGTGCCTTCGGGCTCGACGGCCGGCAATTCCATTGCCTTCAACGTGATGACATCACCGCGTTCTTCGTCGAAGCCGACCGCGGATGCGACCAACTCGCGCAGGGCATCCAGCTCGGCATCTTCCCGAGCCACGGATTGGGGGGTGCCGTTCGCGTCGGCCACGATGAGATTGTTGACCAGAACCGCGATCGTCAGACGGCGGACCGCCCCGGGGCTTCGAATGACTTCACGTTCAACTTCAGACACTTCGTAATTGATGCGCTCGCGTGTTTCACTCGTTTCCGCCTTGCCCGATTCGCCATTGGCAGCGTTTCCGTCCGGCAAATTCGACGCGACGGTGACCCCGTTGTTGGTTTCCGAAGACGTATTGGAGCGCTCTTCCGTATCGGTACTGATGGCGACGCGGCCCTCGGGGTCGAACCGCCGTTCACGGATCGATTCGCTTTCGGTCACGGTGTCCACGGTCACCTCGACCACAGCGTTGCCGCGGCCGACACGCGCCTCGATCAACCGCAGGACCTTTTCCCTCAAGGCTTCGGCACGGTCCTGAGCGGCGGTGCCCGTTGCGGTCTCTTCGTTGGCTCCGATCACCTGGCCGTTCGAATCGATGACGGCCACATCGGCGATATCCAGCCCGGCGACTGCCGACGCGACGAGGAAGCGCAGGGCCTGGGCCTGCTCGACGGAAATGGCGCCTCCGGATGGGACAACCGCGATGGAAGCCGTCGGTTTCACGCTGCGTTGGAAGGGGTTGCTGGAGCCGTTGGCGATATGGACACGCGCCTGAGAGATGTGCGGGCTGCCAACGATCGTCCTGGCCAATTCCCCTTCTTTTGCACGCCAATAGGCTGCATCGAACATCTGCGACGTGGTGCCGAACCCGGACAACCCATCAAGCAATTCGTACCCACGGCCCCCTGTCGCCGGCAATCCGTCACCGGCCAAAGTCATGCGCAACGCGTCGCGGTCCCGCATCGGGACATAAATCGAATCGCCGCGCACCTGGTACGGAACGCCCTTTTGTTCAAGGGATCGAACGATGTCCCCGGCCGATGCCCCATCCAGACCCGCGTACAACAGGGCCATGTTCGGCCGCGAAGCGAGTTTGCTCATGCCGAAAAGGGTCGCGATCACGAGAAGCGCGGTCACGCCAAGCATGATTCTTTTACGCGGGTCCAGCCCCGCCCAGGCTCCCAAGATCTGCTGCACGTCATCCTCCGTTTTGCCCGACGTCCTGTCGAGATTGGCTCATGTTTGAACGATCTCGCTTAACAATCGGTTAGTCCCTCCCGGGCTATGAAAGGGCAGCAGATCAACTAGGGAAAACCGATGACCGACGCTGCCGCAGAACCGACGGAAGAGCCAAAGAAGGGGGGCAAGGGACCGCTGCTTATCGGTCTTGTCCTCGCGCTTGTCGGTGCCGGGGGCGGGTACTTTGCCGTGAGCGCCGGGCTTTTGCCGTTCGGAGGAACGGAGGAGGCGCACGAGGAAAAGGTGGAACACGAAGCCGACGTGGTCCCGACCGAAGACATCGCCTTCATCGAAGTGCCGGGGATGGTGATTTCGTTCACAGGGGGCGGTCGCCGGCAATTGCTGCGCTTTTCAGCACAACTTGAGGTGAGCAAAGCCTACAAGGACGACGTCGAACTGCTTTTGCCCCGAATAGTCGATGTTCTGAACGGCTATCTCAGGGCGCTTGAAGTGTCGGACATCGAAGATCCGATGGCGTTGACACGCTTACGGGCGCAGATGTTGCGCCGCATCCAGATCGTAACGGGCCGCGACATGGTGCGTGACCTTCTCATCATGGAATTCGTACTGAATTAGGAGACCGAGGTGGAGTTTATTGCCGATATCCTGCTGGTGGCAGGCGCACTTGGGGCGGGATTTTATTGTTTCATCCTGGCCAAACGACTCACCAGGTTCAACGATCTCGAAAAGGGTGTCGGCGGCGCTGTAGCCGTATTGTCGGCCCAGGTTGACGACCTGAGCAAGGCACTTAACCAGGCTCAATCAGTTTCAGGCGAATCGACCGAAGCACTGGCAGATCTTACTCATCGGGCAGAAGCGGTTGCTCAACGCCTGGAGCTGATGATGGCGTCCATGCATGACCTGTCCGAAGAGCCGACGAAGGGGGAACCAGAGAAATCGACGCCCGTTTCAGAGGAGCCGGCACCGCCAGCATCAGCCGAGCGACAGACAGAACCGATGTTCATGCGTCATAGCTCGGACCGGAAAGGAGCTGCCTGATGGGAAAGTTCCTTAAACCAAAGCTACTCAGATCACGTGGTGGCTCCTTGATGCTGATCGCTGCTCTGTTGATCGGGTCAGGTGTTTTGCGCCTTGCACTCGAAGCAGGCCCGGCGTTGGCGAGATCGGAGGAAAACAAAAAAAGCACAAACAGCCCGAACTCGGACTCACAACACGTTCAAGCCAGCGATCCAAGTCAGCCAATGCCGGACCGGACCGGGTTGCAATCCATGCTGGAGGCTTTCCAAGAACGCGAGGCACGGATTGTGGAGCGGGAACGCCTACTGGAAGAACGTTCTCACGCCGTGGACATTGCTGACAGGGCTGTCACAAAGAAACTGCAAGCCCTTATCGAAGCGGAAGAAAAGTTGCGCGAGACCCTATCGATGGCAGACGGGGCGGTGGAAAAGGACATAGCCAGGCTGACAGTCGTCTATGAAACGATGAAGCCGAAGGAAGCCGCTGCATTGTTCGAGGAAATGGCGCCTGAATTCGCTGCGGGCTTCCTGTCCAGAATGCGGCCTGAAGCTGCAGCTCAGATCATGACCGGACTCAGCTCAGAGGCGGCATACACGATCTCCGTTGTCATGGCCGGCAGAAATTCTCAGGTGCCGATCGAATAAGACGTCCGGACTAAGCGAATTCTTAAGATCGAACATGCAATCTGGTCTACAGGCAAGAATCCAAGGGGCATCACATGATCGGTTTGATGGGTATAGTCGTGATATTCGTCATGGTCTTCGGCGGCTATCTGCTCGCCGGAGGAAAATTGGCGATCATCTTAAAGTCACTCCCTTTCGAAATGATGATGATTGGCGGCGCGGCCGTTGGTGCTTTTCTGATTAGCAATGACATGAGCGCTATCAAGCAAACGGCAAAAGACATTGGAAAGGTTTTCAAGGGACCCAAATGGAAACCTGACGATTATCGCGATCTCCTTTGCCTTTTGTTCTCTCTAATACGTATCGCACGTCAGAACCCGGTATCCCTTGAAGCGCATATCGAAGATCCAGAGAATTCAGATCTATTTGGAAAATATCCAAAGATCCGCGATGATCATGAAGCGGTCGAACTCATTGCAGACACGCTGAGATCAGCATCAATGAATTATGACGATCCTCACCAAGTAGAGGAAGTTCTCGAAAAAAGAATTGAAAACTCACTGCATCACGCATTGCACTCCAGCCATGCATTGCAAACCGTGGCAGACGGACTTCCCGCTCTTGGCATCGTTGCTGCTGTTCTCGGAGTGATAAAGACAATGGGCTCTATTGATCAACCACCAGAGGTCCTTGGAAAAATGATCGGTGGGGCCCTTGTCGGGACTTTTCTGGGAGTTTTCTTGGCGTACGGATTGGTTGGGCCATTCTCAACAAAGGTAAAAACTGTGATCGAGGAAGATGGACACTTTTATCAGCTAATCCGCGAAGTATTGGTGGCGAATCTGCATAATCACGCACCGCCGATCTGTATTGAAGTTGGACGTCAGAACACTCCGCATCACTACCGGCCAAACTTTGCGGAACTGGAAGAAGCCTTAAAGGCCGTTAAACAGGACGCCGCATGATTCGAACTCTAACATTGGCCGCACTGCTAATTGTATGCGGGTACAAAGTATATGCCCAAACAATTTCGGTGCGGTCGGGGGAACATGCAGAGTTTACACGTTTGGTCCTGGATCTCCCCAACGGCTTAGCCTGGCGTTTGGAGCAAAGCGAAAATAGAGTTTGGCTATACTACGATTCTGAAAATGTAAGCTTTGATTTTCAAGGGGTATTCAAGAGAATACCTCGTGACCGTCTTGACAAACTAGTGCAAACTGAAACCGGCTCGCCCCTAGAGCTATATCTCAATTGCAATTGTCCGATTTCCACATTTGTAGAGCGGAACGCCTACCTAGTGATAGATATAAAGAACGCAGAAGGTGAAGAGGAAGTGAAAAAAGAATGGAGTACAGCAGAGCCCGAAGTTGCAGTTACAAGTCCAATTTTAGAGTTTCCTTTTTTGGGGCTAACCTCACCAAGCGAATACGGGGGAGAGAAAGATACTTCAGATGGAACTGCTAGGAATGAACAAGGGGCTTCATTAGTCTCGAACGGTGAGGTCGGGTTTCTAGGTGCGCCACAAACCCGCCAAGACTCTACTATTTTAGCCGAAACAGAGAAAAAATTGCGTCAGCAAATCGCACGAGCAGCAACCCAAGGGCTGATTGATGTTGAAGCCGAAAGTGAGGATTCGGCGTCATCCGATAACATAATAACAGGAAATTTAAGGGGCGGCGACAATTTTTCTAATGTGCGCAGTACAACAAGTGTTGACAGAGATATGCTGTTAGTCCCGGCGCCTCTTTCTTTGCCCGGCGAAAGCAGGTTTTGTGCAGATCCCAGTTTGATCGACATTTCCTCTTGGGGGGACGATAGACCATTCGGCCATCAAATAGGTGATCATCGCAAGGAGTTAGCTGGAGAATTTGACGAACTAGGAAGGAAGGACCTAATTAGGCTAGCTAAAACCTATCTCTATTTTGGGTTTGGGGCTGAGGCGCAACAAATTTTAAGAAACGTGCGTTTGGAAGAACACCAGACTGACATACTTGTATCGCTTGCAAAATTACTTGAGGCTGGAGAATTAACTGAGCCTCATGTTTTTTCAAATCAGTTGCACTGCAATTCCGTTGTCGCTTTGTGGTCAGCTTATTCTAACCCCTTTTCGGGAAATGCCGATGTCAACACAGCCGCGGTATTGCGAGCATTTGTGGAATTGCCAAAGCAAATACGTTCTCACATTGGTCCAAATCTTTTGCGCCGATTTGTCAACGCTGGAGACAATGAAACAGCTGAGTTACTGCGCCGACTGATATTGAGAGCCAGCCCCCAATTAAACACCAAAATGCAGATGGCAGAAGCGGATCTTGCTCGGCTGAACGGAGCAAACGATGAAGCGGATAATCTTGTGAGAGATGTCGCACTTGGAGGGTCGAGCGAGTCTCCAGAAGCTCTGCTAGTCCTGGTACAACGACACTTTGAACTGCGAAAACCTTTGCAAAGCGAAACAGTTGACCTTTTGTCATCGTATTCTCAAGAGTGGAAGCATTCGAGTTTTGGCCCGGATCTGGCAAAATCACACGCCTTAGCGATTGCATTGTCCGGTGACTATCATTTTGCCTTGGCTGCTCTATCAAGCCTCACAGATGGCGACGTTGCCAAAGTTCACGAAAAAATCCTTATGTTGGTGGTAGAACATTCTGACGATATTACGTTTTTAGAATTGGTAATGGGCGAATTCAATTCCAGCTTAGTGAAATTTGATTATAAATTAATTTCTGAAGTGGTCAAGCGGTGTATCGACCTAGGATTTCCAGACCTTGCAGTTAATATTCTTGACCAACCTACTGCATACCCTGTTCCCGAAGTAAAGGCATTGTTACTAGCGAAAGCTGCTTTGGCCGCTGGGCGTCCCAGGCGAAGTCTATTGGAACTAGTTGGGAGAACCGATCCCGTTGCCAATTCTCTTAGGGCTGAAGCTCTCGAAATGGCGGGTCTGCATGGCGAAGCTGCTGACGCATTTTTGGATATAAATCAAATGGAAAGTGCGGCCCGAGCTGAATGGCTAGCAGGGGTATCTTCCGGTTTAAATATGGCTCAATCTGCATATGGCGAGCGACTGGTAGCATCCGATCGTCTGGCCAATGTTCCCAGCGAGCCTTTTGATTCTACGCTCAGCAGCGCTAGGGCCTTACTCTTGGAGGCTGAAGCTGTTCGAAATGACATTGAAATTTTGAATGTCGGAAGTAATGTGGAGGCTACGAATTGACCTTTGGTATTGTTACCTAAATGTATATCTTTAACTTTCGCTCTTTTTTTCATTTATATCTAAATTTTGCGAGAAGGTAGATGACGTTATTTATTCGCGCATCCACTTTACTTTTCATCACTTTTTGTGGCGCCTTCTTGAGTGCGGAGACCTCTCGCGTTTGTGATATTGCTGCGAGAAATGCTTCTCAACAAACCGATGTTCCGCTTAATGTCCTACTTGCTATTTCTCGAGTTGAAACAGGGAGAGGAAGGGGGGAAGAGGTGGAGTCGTGGCCTTGGACGGTTAATGTTTCTGGCAAAGGCTATTGGTTTGAAAATCGGAACGCGGCGCTGTTATTTTCACTCACTCAAATTGACTCGAATGTTCGAAGCTTCGATGTTGGCTGCTTCCAAATAAATTTCCTTTGGCATGGAGGGGCTTTCAGTTCGATGGATGAGATGATCGACCCCCGTAAGAATGCGCTTTATGCGGCAAGATTTTTAAAACGTTTATATGCTGAATTTAACAACTGGGAGTTGGCCGCTGGCGCTTATCATTCCCGAAACGAAAAATTCGCCACCCCATACAAGCAGCGCTTCCGTCGCGTTTATGCGCAGTTGGATGATGCTCCGCGTTCTGGCGAGGTAGTGTCAGGCCGAAGTGCTTCTACTGGTCTAGGTAGTTTAATTAGTTCATCATATGGGGCTCGGCAGACGCTTGGTTCCCTTGTGCTTCTTCCTGAGTCAAGCTCTTCCTTGATCTCCTTTGAGTGATAGAGATTTTTAATGCCACGTATGTCTTTTCAAGCTCTGTTTAGTCCAACAATACTTTTGGCGTTGGCCTTAATGGCAGTCATTGTGATGATGATTTTGCCAATGCCTGCCTGGATTTTGGATGTTGGACTCGCTACATCGTTTTCTTTGGCAATTCTCATTTTTACTGTAACGCTGTTTATAGAGCGTCCGTTGGACTTTTCTGCCTTTCCCACCGTTCTTTTGGCGTCTCTGATGCTTCGATTGTCTTTGAATGTTTCGTCGACGAAATTAATCATTGGGCAGGGTCACACCGGCTCTGACGCGGCTGGCGGTGTTATCGAAGGCTTTGCAGCATTCATTATGAGTGGAAGCGTCTTTTTAGGGCTTGTCGTCTTCGGTGTTCTGTTAATTGTGAATTTTATGGTCATTACAAAAGGCGCAGCGCGCATGGCCGAAGTAGGTGCTAGGTTCGCTTTGGACGGCATGCCTGGCAAGCAATTGGCAATTGACAGTGACATGTCAGCTGGTGCGATTGACCATTCCGAGGCTAAGCGTCGCCGTGAGATGGAGCAGCAGGAAACGACGTTCTTTGGTTCCCTGGATGGTGCATCAAAATTTGTTAAAGGGGATGCAATTGCGGGTCTGCTGATTACTCTTTTGAATCTAGTCATGGGCTTGGCTATGGGGATAATCGTTCACGATATGCCTATTGGCGCGGCCTTTGAAACCTATGCGATTTTGACTGTTGGTGATGGTTTGGTCACTCAAATTCCCGCGGTTATCATTTCGATCGCTTCTGCGTTACTTCTTGCGAGGGGCGGGAACCAAGGTGCAACTGACATAGCTGTTTTTGCGCAACTTGGTAAATATCCCGGTGCGCTATCCACCGTCGCTGTTTTGATGGTAGTTTTTGCCCTGGTTCCCGGGCTTCCTTTCCTGCCCTTTATTGCTGGTGGAGCCATTCTTGCACTCGGTGCTCGAACCATAAGTCGTCGACAACAAGCTGTTGAAGATGCCGAAGAGGCGGAAGCTGCCAACACTCCGTCACAAGCCAAACCCATGGGTGATATTCTTGATCTTGACGACATTCATGTCGAGTTCGCGCCGGATTTGGTCGCCATGGTTCTGGATCCAGGAACAGGTTTGGATGCACGGATCGCCAATATGAGGAGGCATGTCGCCACTGCCTTCGGAATCATCCTTCCGGAAATTAGGTTAACAGATCAGCCAGCCTTAGATGTGGGTACGTATCGGGTGCGGATACAAGGAGTAGAGCAAGCAATTGGGGTTCTTAATCCTGACATGGTTCTCGCTTTGTTGCCCGACAACCCTGACGCGTTGCCTCCCGGCCATGATGTAACCGAGCCTGTGTATGGTGCTCCGGCGCGTTGGATTGCTCCCACGAACCAAGATGAAGCTGCGATGAGTGGGGCAACCATTGTGACCCCGCCGGAGATCCTCGCTACTCACCTTTTGGAAGTCATCAAGTGCAATTTTGGGCGACTGCTCACCCTGAAAGCACTTCGTCGTCTGTTGTCGGAACTTACACGTTTGAGTGATTCAGCGAGAAGCGAGGCCAACCGGAAGCTGATAGACGAATTGATTCCAGACAAGGTACCCATGGATACGCTGCACGCGGTTCTCAGGCTGCTTGTCGACGAACGCGTGTCGGTCCGAAACCTCCCTTTGATCCTTGAAGCCATAGCTGAAGCGCGGCTGACAGTGACGCAACCCGAGGCGATTTGCGAACTTGTACGGCAGAGGCTGGGTTTTCAACTTGTTGCGGATTTGAAGCGGCCAGACGGGACAATTCCGCTGCTTCAATTGGCTCCGGAATGGGAGGATGCCTTTTCTACCCATCAGATTGATACAGGTGCCGGCGGGATAGATGTTGCTTTGCCGCCGGAAGAATTCAATCGGCTTGCCGGCAACCTGGGCGAGCGTCTGAATGAGATATCTTCCCGGGGTATCACCGCTGCGCTGGTTACGCCGGTTCGTCGCAGGCGGTTCCTGAGGACGGTCATGCAGGCGCACGGTTTGTCCGCTCCTGTTTTGTCCTTTGAGGAGATCGGGTTGGAGGCAAAGCCTGCGTTGGTTGGCGTTGTGTCTGCATGACAGGGCTGCCCCCAGAAGCAGCCGAGATATTCGGGTCACTACTTTGGCACGCGGCCATGGTCTTCTTGCGGGTAGGAGCCATGGTGAGCGTTCTTCCAGCATTTGGCGAACGCGGCGTTCCCTTACGCGTGCGTCTGGCAATGGCTGTGGCTTTTACCGCAATTGTGGCCCCGGCCGTCGGTGCTGTGCCGCAGCCTGTCGGGGTCATTGACTATGCTGCCTTGGCGCTTCTGGAAACCTCGATCGGCATCGGCCTGGGCTTCAGTTTGCGACTTTTCATTCTTGCGCTGCAGACTGGGGGCACGATTGCGGCGCAGTCGACGTCACTTTCCCAGATACTTGGCGCCGCGAATGCGGATCCATCCCCTGCCATGGGACATTTGCTCGTTGTCGGCGGCCTTGCCCTGGCGGTCATGACCGGATTGCACGTGCGCGCGGCCGAGTTTCTTTTGCTGTCCTACGACATTTTTCCGATCGGCCTGCGTCCTGAGGCCCGATCCGTCTCCGCGTGGGGCGTCGACCGAATTGTCGATGCGTTCTCTTTGGCGTTCTTGCTTGCCGCGCCGTTTGTCATAGCCTCTTTCATCTACAATCTCGCCCTCGGTGTCATCAACCGGGCAATGCCTCAGCTTATGGTGGCTTTCGTTGGTGCTCCGGCCATTACCTGGGGCGGAATGGTTTTGCTCATGGTCACGGCGCCGGTCCTTCTCACTGTCTGGTTGCGGCACTTGCATGGATTTCTCGGCAGTGGAGGCCAGCTGCTGCCATGAGTCAGCAAAATCAGGACGAAACCGAAAAGTCACACGAGGCCACACCAGAGAAAATCCGAAAGGCCCGGGAGAAAGGTGATGTACCTCGATCTACGGATTTGTCGGTCGCCGCGTCGTACATTGGCTTGGTTGTCGCAGCGTCAGCCGTGGGAACCGGTACTGTCGAACGCCTTGGCAGCGGTCTGATGACGTTCATCGACAGAGCCGACGATCTGGGCCCATTGTTTTTCGATGGCCCTCCCAGTGGGCCGATGGGTCTGCTGGTCCTCGGGACCGGTCGAGCCGTGTGGGCGTGGTTTCTTCTGCCGGCCGTGGCGGTCCTGGTTGCCATCCTTGCGCAGCGCGCCTTCGTTGTTGCGCCAGAACGGATCAAGCCGAAGATGTCGCGCATCTCACCCATCAGCAATGCGAAGAACAAGTACGGCCGTGCCGGGTTGTTCGAGTTCTTCAAGAGTGCAACGAAACTATGCCTTTACACCTTTTGTGTTGGGGCATTTCTGTTTGCCAGGTCGGATGTTCTTGTCGGGGTCATCTATTCCAGCCCGGGCATCGCGGTTGCTCAGCTTGGGCGGCTGTTCGTCGAGTTCATGTTGTTCGTCTGCTTGATTGCGTGCGCATTGGGGGCCATCGACGCGCTGTGGCAGCATGCCGAATTTCTTCGAAAGAACCGAATGTCCCGCAAGGAGGTCACGGACGAAGCGAAGGAATCCGAAGGTGACCCCCACTTGAAAATGGCGCGTCGCCGCAAAGGGCAGGACATTGCCTTGAATCAGATGCTTGGGGAAATTCCCAAAGCTGACGTGGTCATAGTGAACCCCACCCACTACGCCGTGGCCCTGAAATGGAGCCGCCTTCCCGGAGCTGCCCCGGTGTGTGTGGCGAAAGGTGTGGATGGGGTTGCACTGACCATCCGCCGCCTGGCGGAAGAGAACGCAATTCCGATCCACAGCGATCCTCCAACGGCCCGCGCTCTTCATGCCACTGTGGAGCTTGACCAGGAAATTCCCGAGAACCTCTATCGTGCGGTTGCCGTTGCGATCCGGTTTGCCGAAGGAATGCGCAAACGTGCGAAAGGACGGATATGACCAGGGATAGGCTCGCGCGATTGCTGCCGGTGGCGCGCGCCAAGTACGAGGCGGAATTTGCCAGTGTGCGCGCCTTGCTGCAGGCCGAAGCTCATGTCCGGGGCCAGTTGGCCCGTTTGGACGACCTGGTTCGGGCCGCACGGGAAGACGCGCGGGAGGTGGGGCCAATGCAACTTTTGGGAGCGGACGTTCTTTTTGAAAAGAACGTGGCGCGGAACCGGGCGTATTTGAACCAAAGCCTTGCCCGAATTCTGGCTCAGAAGGAAACGGCCATGGTCAAGGTTCGCCATGCGTTCGGGCGCAAACATGCGATCGAGGTCACTGAGCAGCGGTTGGCTATACAGGCCGCCAAGGACAAGACTGCCCGCCAGCGGGATGCTGCACTCGCGCCCTGGTTGGATGGAAGCCCGCCATCAACACCTGACTAACACGAAATCGCCCGCCGATCCGCGGCGGACGATTCAGACGCGTTCCGAAAATGTCAGACGTCCTGGCGCGCGATATCGATAATCAGGACGTTGTAGACATCGTAACCGAATTCGTTCTGGGCAACCTCCAGAAGCGCGCTCCGCAGGATGTCTAGGTTGTTCGAGCGGGTGAACGCACCTTGGAATCCGCCCATGTTCGAATGATCGAAAAGGACCTGCAGGAAGGCGTCTCGGAGTTTTGGCTCCCTGTTGTAGATCGTTTCGCGCAGGCCCTGCATTGTCTCCAGGCTCAGGGTCAGGACGACCAGCGCCTCGACCTTTCCGGCGGCGACAACAGGAACGACGAACTGATTGTTCAGCTTGACGAATTCCGGTGCATTGGCTTCTTCACCCTCTTCGCCTGAGCTGCTGGCCGGTTTCGCTGGAGGTTTGGGTTTGGCGCCCTTGTTGTGCCCGGCGTCCCCTGTTTCGCCGCCCTGCATGGACGTATCGTGGCCGTCGCCGGCGTGTTCGCCCTGGGTCATAGCAGCGTCGCCTTCGGCGTGCATCTCCTCTTCCGGCGCGGGTGCTGGCGCCAGGACGATGCCGGCGCCGATACCGGCACCGACCCCCACCAACAGCATCAGGATCGGGAGTAGTTTGCCCATGTCGTGGCCTCCTCAGAACGGCAGTACATAATCAAGCGCCCGCTGCCCATAACGCGGTTGCTGCACCGCGGTAATCTGCCCGCGTCCTCCATAGGAAATCCGGGCTGCCGCGATCTTGTCGTAGGTGATTTCGTTCTGCCGCGAGATATCCGTGGGCCGCACGTAACCGGCGACCAGCAATTCGCGCAGTTCAAAGTTAACCCGGACCTGCTGTGTCCCTTCGATTTCCAGAACGCCGTTCGGCAAGACATCGACAATCGTCGCGGCGACGCGCAGCTCCAGCTTTTCGTTCCGCTTGACGGAGCCCTTGCCGGCGCTCGACCCTGACGAAGCGATGGATACGGCGTCGTCCAACGTGGCGCCTTCTGGCAGGTTTTCGTTGATCCGCTGCGGCAGGCCGAACAGCCCGGGCACGGACAGGCTCTCTGAACCGGTCCTCTCGCGGGAGGTGTCGTTGGAAATTTCAGCGCTTTCGTCGATTTCGATGACCACCGTCAGAATATCGCCTTTCGTGACGGCCCTGCGGTCGCCCAGCAGGGATTGGCGCGACCCGCTCCATAAAGAGGCTCCGTCGACCGTGCGGTTGGGCTCGGCATACATCGGCAGGCCGGGCCAGCGCATGGCCACCTGTTCGTCCCCGTCCTCGACGGGCGTAAAATTCGGCTTGCCGCTCAGATCCGTGTCGCAGCCCGAAAGGGCGGCCACCAGAAGCCCGGCGCACCAGAGAAGTCGTCGCATCAGCGTACCTCGATCGTCCCGTTTTCCCGCACCCAGCCCGAGATGGTCGTCCGCGAGGACAGGTTCATCACCCGGATGGAATCTCCTACGCCGCCGCGCCCCAGGGCGCGTCCCTCGGCCGAGATCTGCAGGCCGTCACGTGCATAAACCAGCGTGACAATGTCATTTCGTTGGACCAGGGCGGGGGGGCCAAGATCCCCCTGGCGAACCGCCCGGCCGGCATAAAGCGCGACCCTTGTTTCCAGGCCATCCACATCCGCGTCGACGGGCCAGGCACCTGGCACCTCGATCGGTTCGATCCGGAAATCGCCGCGTGTGACGATTTCTTCGGCGCGGATGGTCCGCAACGGGATCAGCACGTCGGCCCAGGCGGGCCCGCAAAGCAGGAAGGTCAGGACAAGGAAGCTGCGCATCATCTCACCTGTGTTGTTGCACCCATCATCTGGTCGGCAGCCGAGATCACCTTGGCGTTCATCTCGTAACCACGTTGCGCTTCGATCAATTCGGTCACCTCGCGGACCGCATCGACCGAGCTGTCTTCCAGGTAGCCTTGCCGCAGCCAGCCCTGGCCGTCCTCGCCCGGGTTGGACACCAATGCAGGTCCCGAGGCTTCGGTTTCGGTAAAGAGGTTGCTGCCAACCGCTTCGAGCCCCTTTGGATTGGCAAAGCCCGACAGGGTCAGCTGACCCAGAAGCTGGCCCTCGTTGTTGTCGGTGAAGTAGGCATAGACCTCTCCCGCTGCATTGACGGAAATCGACCGCGCATCGGTGGGTATGGTGATTTCAGGGACCACCGAGAACCCGTCCGACGTGATGATCAGTCCGTCCGGAGACCTCTTGAACGACCCGTCGCGGGTGTAAGCGGCCTGGCCCGACGGCAGGGTAACCTCGAAGTAACCCTGTCCTTCGATCGCTAGGTCCAGGTCATTGCCTGTCTGCGACAGCGCGCCTTGGGCAAGGTGCACGGTGATCGACGACGGCCGGACACCCAGTCCGACCTGAACACCCGTGGGCAACACCGTGCCGTCACTGGCGTTGATCGACCCCGCGCGCGACACCTGTTGGTAATGCAGGTCCGAAAACTCCGCCCGCCTGGCGTTGTAGGCGGTGGTGTTCATGTTGGCGAGGTTGTTCGAAATGGTTTCGACCCGCAATTGCTGGGCGCTCATGCCCGTTGCGGCGATCTTCAAAGCGCGCATTCTGCCTCACTTTCGATGTCATTTTATCATGATCTTGACGGCGGCCCGGATCCGCTCGTCTTCGGTTTCAAGGAAGCTCTGGCCCATTTCATAAGCCCTTTGCACCTCGACCATCCGGGTAATTTGCTCGATAGCGTTAACGTTCGATCCTTCGAGAACACCTTGAAGGACGCGGGCATCGGGGGCGCCCTCGTAACCTTCCGGTGCGTCGAACAGCAGGCCCTTCTGGCGGGACATCTTCTGCGGATCGTTGGGAATGAAGACGCCGATCTGCCCCAGGGGCTGGCCATCGGCGCTGATCGTGCCATCGGGCGCGACATAAATGCCGTCGACCTCGGCAGGAACGAAGATCGGGGCTTCCTCGGTATCAAGAACCTGGTAACCGTCCGGCGTGCTAAGCAGCCCCTCCGCATTCGGAGAGAACACGCCCGCCCGCGTCAGCCGGGGCCCGCCCGGCGTGTCCACCAGGAAGAACCCGTCGCCCTCGATCGCGAAATCGTAGGTCCCGCCGGTCTGGTTCAGCGGCCCTTGCGTCATTTCGGTGGTATGCGCGCCGGCGTGACCCATGGCGATGGCGCCGGTGCCCTGACCCTTGATGTATTCGGAAAACACCAGCCCACCCGTCCGGTAACCGGTCGTTGTGGCATTGGCGATATTGTTGGCCACCACCTGCATTTCGCGCAACAATCCAGATTGGCGCGACAAGGTGGCATAGGTCGATCCTTCCATCAGGACCCTCCGCTGATCAGCGGCACAAGCTGGATTTCCCAGAATGCCACGAGGGTTTCGGTCATGAAGCCCATCGACACCCAGAAGACGGCGACGATGGCCGCGAGTTTCGGCACGAAGGTCAGTGTCATCTCCTGGATCGAGGTCAGGGCCTGGAACAGCCCGACGATCAACCCGGTGGCCAGGGCAACCAGCAGGATTGGGGTCGATATGACGACCGCGACCCAAAGCCCCTGGCGCAGGGCGTCGAAGAACAGAGCTTCATCCATTGCTCAGACCGGCATCCGCAGGATTTCCTGGTAAGCCTCGACGACCTTGTCCCGCACGGTGATGGCCGTTTCGACTGCAAGCTCGGTCTGGGCGAGCGCATGGACCAGTGCATGCGGGTCGGCATCGCCTGTCATCGCCGCCTGTGCCGTGGCCTCTCCCTGCGCCAGGGTCTGGGCAAAGTCGGTGGCCGCGTTGCGGATCACCTCACTGGGCGTTGTGGTCCCGGTTGCGCCGGGTTCGGTTGCAGGTTTGGCCTGGGCATAACCCTGGGCCGCGGAAAACGCGTTCAAGTCCATTCTGGTCTCTCCTGGTTTCGGCTGGGTGTTTTCGGGGTGTTATTCAGTCAGCGGCGCAACAGTTCCATCAAGCCGGCGGACATCTGGCGGGTCTGATCGAACATCTTCAGATTCGCTTCGTAGCTGCGTTGTGCTTCCCTGGCGTCGGCAACCTCGATCATCACGTCCACGTTGGACCCTTCATAGTTGCCGGAGTCATCTGCCAGCGGATGGGACGGATCATAGATTTCCCGCAGGTCGCTTTTATCAAGCTGAACGCGGCCCGGTTTCACGGTGCTGACGCCCTCCGGCGTGGTTTCAGACCGGAAAGTGATCATCTTGCGGCGATATCCCGGGGTATCCGTGTTCGAGATGTTTTCGGCCACATGGCGCAGGCGGGTGGCCTGGGTCCGCAATGCGCCTGCGGTTACGGTGAGGGCGGTGGAAAAGTCACTCATGTCCGCGTCCTCAGCTGCTGCCCAGGCTCATGCGAAGAACGGTCATCGCAGAGCGGTAAATGGCCAAAGCACGTTCGTGATCCTTTTTGACCTCGGCGGCGCGCACCATTTCCTCTTCCAGGGAAACGCCGTTCCGGTTCGGGTCGAAGTTGTCTTCCTCGACGGGTTGCATCGGGGACATCCCGGCGCGGCCGAGCGCGGCATCATGGCCCGGGCGACTGCGCCGCAACTCTCCGGGGCGCGCGGTTTCGCGATGATTGAAAAGCTGAGCAAAGGCCGGAAGATCCTTAGACAGGTATCCGGGGGTATCCGCATTGGCCACGTTCTGTGCAATCAATGCCTGCCGCGCGCCGGCATGGACGGCCATGGCGTGCGCGGTCTGAAAGACGGTCAGGTTACTGAACATCGGGGCTTCTCCCTCGATTGGTTTCAATCAAGGCTTAACTCCGATTCCTTTAGAAACCGTTCTCAGGGTTAACCCGGAGAACCGAAGTCATGATGGAATTGCAGAAACTCACAGCGCGAATCGGCACACTGCGCGGAGCCTTCCCGATGGGCCATGTCACCGCGGTGAACGGTGGTTTGGTCGACATCGTGGGCCTGGACGATGTGGCTGGAATCGGTGACCGGGTCCGCATTGCGCGGCGCGGCGGGTCGGCGTTGACAGCCGAGGTCGTCGGGCTGGGCCGGGACAGGGTGCGCGCACTTCCGGATGGGCCGTCCACCCATATTTCTGTCGGCGATTCCGTACGGTTAACTGCTGCCCCTGTCTTTGCGCCTGACGACAGTTGGATCGGCCGCGTCGTTGATCCAATGGGACGTCCAGTAGATGGAATGCCGTTGTCTCAGGGTGTGGAGCCGCGCGACGTCGAAGCCTCTCCGCCCCCTGCAGCCGAGCGCCGCGGCCTCGGCGCCCGGCTGAATACGGGATTGGCTGTGTTCAACACGATGTTGCCAATCGTACGGGGGCAGCGAATCGGTCTTTTCGCTGGGTCCGGCGTAGGCAAGTCCCAACTGATGGCCAGCTTTGCGCGCCAATTGGAAGCAGACGTCGTGGTTATCGCCTTGATCGGAGAGCGCGGCCGCGAGGTCGGTCACTTCGTGAGGGATGTTCTGGGAGCTCAGGGCATGGCGCGCTCGGTGGTCGTGGCGGCGTCTTCCGATCAATCGCCGGTCATGCGACGACGCTGTGCCGGTGCCGCGATGGCGGTGGCTGAGCATTTCCGCGATGCAGGGCGGCAAGTCCTTTTGCTTGCAGATTCGGTCACCCGTTTTGCCGAAGCACATCGCGAGATCGCGGTTGCTGCGGGCGAGCCTCCAGCCCTGCGAGGATACCCACCGTCTACGGCTGCAATGATTGGTGGTTTGTGCGAACGCGCGGGAACCGGTGCCGGAGGGCAGGGTGACATTACCGCTGTCTTCTCGGTATTGGTGCCCGGTTCGGACATGGAGGAACCGGTCGCTGATATGCTCCGTGGTGTCCTTGATGGGCATGTAGTCTTGTCTCGTTCCATAGCCGAACGTGGCCGATACCCGGCGATAGACATCCTGCAATCGGTGTCCCGTAGTCTCCCGGACGCTGCCAGCGAGGACGAAAACGCCAAAATCGGAGAAGCACGCCGTTTGCTGGGTGCCTACCAGCAAGCCGAAGTCATGATTCAGTCGGGCCTTTACTCTTCTGGAAGTGATCGATTTTTGGATCAAGCTGTACGCGCTTGGCCGGAACTCGATGCTTTCATAGCCCGAGCCGAAGCAGGAGACGTTGCATCAAGTTTCGACAGACTCAACCTGATCCTCCGCCGTTCTGGCAGTGGTGGGGGCCGCTAAATTCGATGAAATCCCAATAAGCTCATCGGGCAGAAGCCTGAAGGAGTTGTAGTGCGGCTGAGGCGGAACTAAATCCCGCAGAATATTGCTCTACCTGCACACGCGCCATGTAGGCTGTCATAAGCTTTTCCCGTTTTTCCGGGTCCGCGAACTGTGTGACGGAGTCGTCTCCGAACATTCGCAAAGCCTTTTCCTTGAAATATGTAAGCTGCCTGTCCAAGTCGACGGACCCAATACCTGACGGCAAACCCAGGCCGGTTTCAAACAATTCTCGAAGGGGTGGTTCTCCTAGAATGTTGTACCAAAGGGCCGTTTCACCTTTCTCTTCGGTGGCCATCTCTTGCAACGTTCGCTCACCATAAAGCGCGATCCTCATTGCGTCGTCTTGATTGCCGACAGCAATCTCGAAGGATTGAGCTTCATACTTCGCGATTACTTCTTCTGCGAAGTAATTCAGCCCTGTACGTTGAAGTTGAAGTGGTCCGAAGCCGAATGCTTCCGACAGATCTTTATAGCGATCATCAGTAAGACGGTTGGCCAGTGCATCGTCGGCGGAGGTGCCGTCCTCAAGAATTTTTTGGATGAAGTACTTGTTGTTGATGTCATCCTGCAGCCCGAAGGCACCCAATGCCACGGTCAAAAGCCGTCGATCAGCCACCAGTTGCTCGGCGGTCTCAATCTTGGCGAGGTTCTCGCGAAAATAGTCAACGTCCCTTTGCAAGGAAGCTGATTCCGTGAAGGCTTTGAACTGGTTGTCATAGGTCGCTTGTAAAAAGCGCCAGCCGACAAGTCCTGCTCCCGCGACAATGGGTTGATAACTCATGACGGACGCGTCGCCAGAAGTCTGTCTTCGCGAGGCAAGAGCGCGCGCAACGCTTTCAGACATCGATAATGTCTGTCCTCTATCAAAGCGTCGGTTGCTTCTGCCAAAGCGGCCCTGCTATCGGGATCCGTAAAGACCTGACTGAGTTCCTCGATGCGGCGAAGCAAAGGCAGGCGGGCTTCAGCTGGATCCAAATCCCCGGACAGAAGTAATTGGGCCGAATAGCATACCCGACGGACCGGAGTGTTCGCCTCTTCTGGGTGAATTGCATCACGCAACCGCAGAATTCGAGCATCAGGTGTCAAAATCTGCAACCGACTGCGACGATCTCCATTTTCGATGACGGCGCCGTTGATAAGGATCCGCTCCTTCGGGCCGAGTTTAAGGACAAGACCTGCCATCAGTCAGACCCTCCTCTCAGGCCACGCAACACCGCCATATTGATGTCGATCAGTGGGGCGACTTTCGCCCGTCGCTGAAGGACGGCACTTGTGTGCGCGTGGGTAAACTCAGCCAGATAAAACAATCTTGCACGCAATGACTCCGGAAGCTTGTTGTTCGGATCTGCGACGTCGATTGCAAAAACATTCCATAGACGTTTGTTGTCATGAAGCGCTGAAGCAAGGGCGGAAAAACCAGAAGGCCCTTTCTCAGCGGCTGATTTTAGGCGGCGCGTAATCTGCGCCAAGACATCATACTCGATAGATTTTTCGGACCGGGTCGGCGCGGCGGCCGAACCGTAGCCTTCTCGTGCTGCTGCTAGATTGGTCACTTTATGTGCCTGTTATTTTGATTGGGAATAGACCCCGACCGACTGACCGGCCGGGGCGGAATTCAGAGTTACTGGAAAAGCGACAGAATGGTCTGTGGCGCCTGGTTGGCAATCGATAGCGCCTGGATGCCAAGCTGTTGCTGCGTCTGCAATGCCTGCAACTTGGCTGAAGCCTCTTCCATGTCAGTGTCCACCAGCGCGGAGATACCGACTTTCATCGCATCCATTACCTTGGTGACGAATTCATTCTGGTCTTCGATGCGCGATGCCGAGGCTCCCAGTGCCGCGGTGCCGTCCACGGCGGCTTGGATCAGGGCTTCTATGTCGTCCAAAGATCCGTCGGCTGCGGTTGCGCTGGATACATCTACGGTGGTAAGGTCCAGGTTCGCTTCGAAATCAACCGATGCCACGGTAATGCTGGCCGCTGTCACACTGCCTGAAGCATCCCGATCCAGCGACGACAACACCGTGATACCTGCATTACCCGCCGAATTGAGCAGATTGCTACCATTGAATTGAGAGGCCTGAATGATCGACGTGATCTGTGCCTTCAGTTCGTCGACATCGGCAGTGATTTTGGTATGATCAACGTTCCCGCCGGTGGCGGCGACAACCTTCTCTTTCATTTCATTCAGGATATCGACAATCTGTTCGGACCCTGCGAGTGCGACTGCGACCGTCGATTCCCCAAGAGAAAGCGAATCCGAAACAGCCTTGAAACCGGCAACATCGGATTCCATGACCTTCGAGATACCCCATATGGCCGAATTGTCTTTGGCCGAGCCAATTTCCAGCCCTGTAGAGATCATGTTTTGGGTCTTTTCGAGACCACCACTGATGGACTTCAGAGTTTGCAGCGCGACAAGGGCGCTAGCGTTCGTGAGAATACTGGACATTTTGTGTTTCCTTGCATCCCGCTGGGTCTTTATACCCGCGGCTTCACCCAATTCAGGGCCTGAGCGTCATTCGAACGGCTGAACCCCGGCCGATGTCCGGCCGGGGCGGTGCGAGGTGTTTACCGGAAGAGAGACAGGATCGTCTGCGGCGCCTGGTTGGCGATCGACAGAGCCTGAACACCCAATTGCTGCTGGGTTTGCAGCGCCTGAAGTTTGGCCGAAGCCTCTTCCATGTTGGTGTCCACGAGCGACGAGATGCCGACCTTCATCGCATCCATCACCTTGGTGACGAATTCGTTCTGGTCTTCGATCCGAGCCGCCGAAGCACCCAGCGAAGCTGCACCATCAACAGCGGTCTGGATCAGCGTTTCCATCGCGGTGATGGAGCCGTCCGCCGCGGTCGAGCTGGTGACGTCAACGGTCGTCAGGTCGAGGTTGGCTTCGAAATCGACCGAGGCAACAGTGATATTGGCTGCGGTCACGGCACCCGATGCATCGCGGTCAAGCGACGACAGCACGGTGATGCCCGCGTTGCCGGCGGTATCCAGAAGATTCGTACCGTTGAACTGAGAGGCGGCGATGATCGAGGTGATCTGCGCTTTCAGTTCGTCCACATCAGCCGTGATCTTGGTGTGATCGACGTTTTCACCTGTGGCGGCGACAACCTTTTCTTTCATCTCGTTGAGGATATCAACGATCTGTTCCGCGCCGGCCAGGCCAACGGCAACAGTGGATTCACCTAGCGAAAGCGAATCCGACACGGCCTTGAAGCCCGCAACGTCCGATTCCATCACCTTGGAAATACCCCAGATGGCGGAATTGTCTTTTGCGGATCCGATCTCCAGACCAGTGGAGATCATGTCCTGGGTTTTGGCCAGGTCAGAGCCGATCGATTTCAGGGTTTGCAGTGCGACAAGAGCACTGCTGTTAGTCAGAATACTGGACATAGTTAGGTTCCTTGCGTCCTTGGGCCTCAATAACTGCCCGGTTACACCCCTTTTCGGGCCTTGAGCGTCATTCTGACCTGTGCGCCAACTAGGTTCCCTGGCGCGCCATCCATCGTCGGGATGCGAGTGCAGTTTTGGCCTGTAGATGCTAATGGAGTGCTAAATCGGGCTCCAGAATTCTGATGGATTTAAGTTAAAGGGCCTCAGGCGCGCTTTTCCAGCTTCTGTTCGGTAGGGGTTGGGATTTGGTGCCGCTTGCCGTCACGGTCATAAGTCGCAAGGCTCTGACGGACTTTCCTCAGCTCTGCCATACGATCGGCAACAGACCGAATGCCCTCCATGGCGCTACTTAGAAGATCCTGATTTCGCGACATTTTCTTGCGCACATGCTGCAAGCTCTCGGCCTCGATCCGGTCCAGGGCGTTCAGGCTGGAAATCAGGTTTTCCTTGTCGTCATGCAGCTGTGCGAGCGTGTCGAGATCACCGGCGACCAGCGCGCGGCGTTCGGCATCCAGCAGGGTGTCGAGACGTTCGATTAGGCTGTCGATCTGATCATGTGTCATGTCATCGGTCCTTCAAAGCTTGATAGAGGGATTCGGCCAATCCGATTCCTCCGGACTGAACCATCTGCTCGGCCTGGGCGCGGATCAGCAGTGATTGGAACTGATCCTCGCCTGCGCCCCCGCCGAACATGTCTGGTGTCTTATGCATACCTGCCGTCTTGAGCATCTCTGCCAGGAAAACGGTTTCCAGTTCCCGGGCGGCTTGTTGCAGGGGATCTGTCTTGTCCGGCTTAGGCACATCCGGAGGAGACATCGGTGGAAAGTTGATCATCGCGATACCTCGAATTCGCTCTAGATTTTTTCAGCTTTCCCACAGACCGGTAAAGAAAGCGGTAATCGCTTTGCGGCTAAATGGCGTTATTGGAAGAAATCCTGGAGACGTTATGTCCGATCTGTTTTCAATTTTGGGTGCCGCGCCGGCCAAAGGCTCAGTGCGCGATGTCGCCCGCGCGTCAGATATGGTCAGTCCGTTGATCAATAACCGGTTTTCGGACATCTTCGTCGCCCTCGCCGAAGCCGATCTGCCAAACGTGCAGCCGATCGACGAACAGGCCGGAACCGAAACTGAGTCCGACACCGCGGAGCCGTCAGAGCCCGTTGACGTTGAAGCCGTCGATGCAGAACCGGAAATGTCGGACCTTTTGGCGAATACGGATGAACCCGTTCTCCATCAGACAGTTATGCCCTCGGTGACCATCAATTCGAATGATCAGGGCTTGCCGGTCGATGTTGCACCGATCGAACCCGATGCCGAAGTACCGGCTACCCTACCGGAGCCGAAATCCGCCGACCCAAAGCAAACAGACGCCGTGGTGGCTGATATCCCGGTTCAGCCGCGTGCAGTGCCTTTTCATCCAGTCGAAGCCGCAATGCGGGGGGGGCTGGAGAGGGCCGTTGCTCCAGAAGTGATGCCCCTCCTTCGACGGGGGCGAACCAACACTCTACCGGATGCCCCCGTTCGGAAAACACTACCGGATCCGATCGCGACATCTGTTCCCACGGGCAACTCAGTTAACGTTCCGGCTGACACAACACCCGTTGTGGCGGACCAGAAGGTCGCCCCATCCGAACCGGCTCCTCAAGCTGGTTCCGCGCAACCCGTCGATATCTCGACAGGATCACAGCCAACCAAGACAAGCGTTGCGACCCAAGGGGCGGAACAATCGGAGTTGGTGCCAAAGGCGGCGGCTCCTCAACAGTCAAAATCGGAGGTGCAGAGCCAGCCAACGTCACCGATGGAAACCCGATACCAACGGGCTCCCGGACCCGAAGCAACCATCGTGCAACCAAGAACCGATGTTGAAGTGCGGGTCCGTCAGCCTGTCCAAGCCGAAACGATTGTACCCCAGCCGCAGCAGCCAATGCGACATGACAGTGCAACCGTCATGACCCCTCTGACCCAACCAGCCAGCGCAACGGCTGCACCGTCTCCGGTCGTGCCACAGCAGCCGGACGGAGGCGCTTCGCAGCCGAAACCGCAGGCGACAGAACCGACGGTGCAACCGTCAGCTTCGCGAGCGAGCATGCCTCAGGTGTCATCTTCGCCCCGGACAACCGCGCCGGTCATGGCATCGGTCCAGAACGTGCAGGCATCCACAGTCACACAGATACCTGCCGATCCGAGTTCTGGAGAAGTGGTCACTGACACGAAGGGTGCTGACCACCAGAATTCGATGGCATCCGAACCGCCGTCGGGGACGACGAATACCGTCGTCAAGGGCGTACCGGCTGCCGCACCGCCTTCACAAACGGTTATGGCCCAATCCGCACAGGCCCCGACCCCGTTGGTCCTTGATGCGCAACCAGCAACGCCTGGGGCCGAGCTTCATTCTGATGGTCCGATGGCAACGGTGTCTGAACCGTCTCCGCGGGCGGTGGAAAATCACCCTGGCCAACCTGGGCAGCCAACTCCGGCGGCACGCCCCGAAGTGGCGCGGGACATCGGACGTCAGATGGCCTCTTCGATCGTTGCCACAGCCGATGGCTCGGTGGACATTTCACTCAGTCCGAAAGAGCTTGGAAGTGTTCGCATGTCGCTGTCCGTTTCTGATAGCGGGGTCACCCTCATGGTCGCTGCCGACCGGCCCGAGACGATGGATCTCATGCGGCGGCATTCGTCGGAACTGAGCGCGGCCTTCCGGGAGATGGGATACGAGAACATCGCGTTTTCCTTCGGCACCGGGGGTGACACGGGATCGCCCCATGATGACGAAGGCGGCCATTCGGCCAGTGGTGGCCGCGATCCGGACGATATGCAGCACCAGATGGCAGCCAGCCAACCCGCCCCCCGTTCCCCGGCTTCCTCCCATGGGGATGGTGGCCTTGACATGCGACTGTAGGAAATAGTCATGAGCGATCTAGCGACAGCCTCGGCCTATTCTTTGGCCAATGCACCCGCCTCTGCGGCGAGCAACACGACAACGACCACGTCCGAAGCGACGTTGTCGTCTGATTTCGAAACCTTCCTGAAGATGCTGACCGCTCAGGCAATGTACCAGGACCCGCTGGAGCCGCTGGATTCGTCGGAATACGCGTCGCAGTTGGCCCAGTTTTCGATGGTTGAACAACAGGTTCTGACGAACGAAAACCTGGGTATCGTTCAGGCCCAGGTGGCGATGACCAACATGGAGCTTCTGTCCGGCATGATCGGTCTGGAAGCCCGCAGCTTTGCCGGGGCCTATTACGACGGCACACCGATCACGGTCACGCCGAACCCCGCCGCTGCGGCGGATACGGTTTACCTCGCGGTCTATAATGAGGACGGCCAAGAGGTTGATCGCCGGATCCTGCCCGTTTCGGCCGATCCGATCGAATGGAGTGGCACCAACTCCAATGGCGATCCTCTGCCGGACGGTCACTACACCTTCAACGTGGAAAGCTGGGCCGAGGACGAGAAGCTGTTGGACGAACCGGCCGCCACCTACTCCCAGATCCTGGAGGCACAGTCCCTGAATGGCCAGACCGTGGTGATCATCAAGGGGGGCACTGCGATTGCCACGGCGGCGATCACCGGTCTGCGCGAAGTGCCGGAAGACGGGGCGCAGACGCCGGTCGCCGATACACCGGCAGCCCCGCCGCCGACGCCGGACGAGGTCTGAGCGCAGGATGCGCTGGGGTCGATCCTTTCGGAAGCGACCCCCGCATTACCTGGCAGCCTTCAGGGACGTCCTACCGAGACGTATTTCAAGAAGCCCGCCTTTTCCGCGCTCTTGGCATCATAGACGTTGCGCAGGTCGGCCATGACCGGGTTCGTCATGCTGCTGGCCAGCTTTTCCAGGTTCAGGGCGCGAAATTCGTTCCATTCGGTCAGGATGGCCAGACCGTCGGCTCCCTCGGCCGCTTCGTAGGCATCTTCAAGCCAGGTCACGCCGGGCAGCAGGGCCTCTCCTTCGCGGCGACCCTGCGGATCGACCACGCGAACCTTGGCTCCGGCCCCGACAAGAGCGGGCACGACGGTCAGGGCAGGGGCCTCGCGCATGTCGTCGGTATTGGGCTTGAAGGTCACGCCCAGCACCGTGATGATCTTGCCATTCACCCCATCGTCGAACAGGTCGGCCACCTTTTCGGTCATGCGCCGACGGACTTCTTCATTCACCTTTATGACGGTCTCGACGATCTGGATGGGCTGGGCATGTTCCTGGCCGATCCGGGCCAGGGCCCTGGTATCCTTGGGGAAACACGACCCGCCATAGCCCGGCCCCGCATGGAGGAACTTGTTGCCGATCCGCCCATCGAGCCCCATGCCCTGGCTGACCAGCTTTACATCCGCGCCAACCCGTTCGCACAGGGCGGCGATCTCGTTGATGAAGGTGATCTTGGTCGCAAGAAACGCATTGGCGGCGTACTTGATCATCTCGGCGCTTTCCAGGTCAGTCGCCAGGATCGGGAAATCACGCAGGTAGAGCGGACGATAGATTTCGGCCATGACGTTGCCGGCCCGTTCCGTTTCGACCCCCACGACGATACGGTCGGGGCGCATGAAATCGTCGATCGCGGCGCCTTCACGCAGGAACTCGGGGTTCGATGCCACGTCGAAATCGGCGGCGGGGTTGGCCTTGGACACGACCTCTTTGACCTGCCGGTTGGTGCCGACAGGCACGGTCGACTTGGTGACAATCACCGCATAGCCGGTGAGGGCCTGGGCAATTTCCTCGGCCGCGGCCATCACATAGGTCAGATCCGCGTGGCCATCTCCGCGGCGGGTGGGCGTCCCCACGGCGATAAACACCGCGTCCGCTCCGTCGACCGCCGCGGCCAGGTCGCCGGTGAAGGTCAGGCGCCCGGCCTCGACATTCTTGGCCATCAGGGTATCCAGACCCGGTTCGTAGATCGGGACATTCCCGGCATTCAGCATTTCGATCTTGGCGGGATTCTTGTCCACGCAGATCACGTCATGCCCGAAATCCGAAAAACAGACCCCGGAAACCAGACCCACATAGCCCGTTCCGATCATTGCAATTTTCATGCGCTCGACCTCTAAACCACTGTCGGGTCAGGGATGCGGGATGCGCGGGGACCTGTCAACCGCTGCGCGAGTTCATCGCAAATCGGCCAGTCTCATGCCCAGATAAACGGCAGGCACGACGATGCGACGGCAAGACCCAAAGGGGAACCGCGCCAGGGGTCGGCGCATGGCCGCCGGGACAAGGTTTGGTTCATCGCCCAGCAGGTCTCCGGCGATCAGGTGTCCGGCCCAGGACCCCATGGCGACACCGTTTCCGTGAAAGGCCATGGCGGCGAAGACGCCCGGCTGGTCGGGCACCGGGCCGACAAACGGGGTCTGATTGCGGGCCAGGCACACCATGCCCGACCACCCGAACGGGGTTTCGACATGGCGCCAGGCGGGAAAAATGGTCTCAAAATCATGACGGACACGGCGCAGGGCGGCAGCTTCGACACGAGGAGAGGACAGGATGCCGCCGCGCATTCCGAACAGCATGCGCCGGTCGGGCATCAGTCGGAAATAATGCAGCAGGTTCCGGCTGTCGTAGCTCATCTGCAGCGAGGTCCAGCCCTGAGCGGCCAGTTCGTCGTCGCTCAGCGGCCGGGTGACCAGAACGCTGGACTGCGCCGGCATGTAGCGAGAGGCAAACCAGTCGGGCAGATCCTCGCTGGAATAGCCATTGGTCGCGATGATGACACGGTCCGCCTGCAAGGTCCCGCGCGGCGTGGTCAACAGGTGGCCCCCAGCCTTCGGGGTGATTGATGTGACCTGAGTGTTGTCGTGCAACCGGGCGCCCGCGGCCTGCGCCGCGTCGGCAATGCCAAACAGGTACTTGCGTGGGTTCAGGGCAAAGCCCTTGGGAATGGAGAGCGCGCCGAATGCACCGGCCATCGACTGCCCCATCTCGGCCAGCTGGCTTGCAGTGTGGATCCGGGGTTCGACGCCATAATCTTCGGCGACGGACTCGGCTTCGCTCTGGAAATGCCGGAACGCCCGTTCGGTATGGGCGATCAGGGTTTCACCGTCCGAATGCGTGTCGGCGTCGATGCCGAACCGGTCCAGTTGGGAGGCGACGAAATCGATGGCATTGGTTTCGGCAGAGCGATAGGCCTGACGGCCCTCGCGTCCGAACTGGCGGGACAGCGCGGCGTTCGAAATCTTGCCGCCACCCAGGCAGCAGAAACCGCCATTGCGCCCCGAGGCCCCGAAACCGGGTGTATCGGCTTCACAGAGCGCGACGGAAAGGCCGGTCCGAGCGAGCCTCAGTGCGGCGGTCATGCCCGTGAAACCGCCACCGACAATGGCGACATCGGCATGGGCCTTGCCCTGCAGGGCCGGCCAGTCGGGCGCGGGGATGGTTTCATTCCACCAGCAATTGGCCCGGGGGCCCGGGCCGTAGGTGTAATCGGGGAAAATGTGCTTCATTCGGTGCGCTGCGCCAGTCTTTCGTCAGCCTCGGCCTTCACCTTCGCCCGTTTGGTCGAAATCGAGGCGATGATCACGCCGACCGTCACGATACCGATCATGATGGTCGACAGCGCGTTGATCTCGGGGGTCACGCCCAGGCGGACGGCCGAGAAGATCTTGATCGGCAGGGTGGTGGCCGCAGGTCCCGATGTGAAGGACGCGATCACCAGGTCGTCGAGCGAGAGGGTAAAGGCCAGCAGCCAGCCGGATATGACGGCCGGTGCGATAATCGGCAGGGTCACCAAGCGAAAGGCTTCGGCCGGGGAGCATCCCAGGTCCAGAGCGGCCTCTTCCAGTGATTTGTCGAAACTGACCAGCCGAGAGGACACCACGACCGACACGTAACACATGGAAAATGTGGTATGTGCGAGAACGATGGTCAGGATGCCCCGGTCCATGCCCAGCCCGATGAACAGCAGCAGAAGCGACAGGCCGGTGATGACCTCGGGCATGACAAGTGGGGCATAGATCATGCCGGAAAACAGGGTTCGACCGAAAAAGCGGCCGCCACGCACCAGGACATAAGCGGCCATCGTTCCCAGCACCGTGGCGATGGTCGAGGAAAAGAACGCCACGCGCAAAGTGACCCAGGCGGCATCCAGGAACGCTTCGTTGCGGGCCAGTTCCCCGTACCATTTGGTCGAAAATCCGGCCCAGACGGTCACCAGCTGGCTTTCGTTGAAGCTGTAGACCACGAGGATCAGCATCGGCAGGTAGAGGAATACGAAACCCAGCGTCAGCGACACTACGTTGAAAGGGGACAGTTTGCTCATGCGACCTCTCCCGCGCCCGTTTTCTTCAAAGAAAACGGATCGGAATTTTTGAAAATTCCGGTCATCCCCCGGCCTCCGCCTGTCGCTGCTGGTTGCGCTGGAACAGAACGATGGGCACGATCAGGATCAGCAAAAGGATGATGGCCACGGCCGAGGCCACGGGCCAGTCGCGGTTGTTGAAGAATTCTTCCCACAAGACCTTGCCGATCATCAGCGTGCCCGACCCACCCAAGAGCGATGGGATCACGAATTCGCCCAGCGTCGGAATGAAGACAAGGAAACAGCCTGCCACGATGCCCGGCCGAGACAGCGGGATCGTCACCAGCCAGAATGCCGAACTGCGCGAACAGCCCAGGTCCTCGGCGGCCTCGATCAGGCTGACGTCCAGTTTTTCCAGGGCGGCATAGATCGGCAGGATCATGAAGGGCAGGTAGGTGTAGACGACACCGATGTAGACGGCGGTGTTGGTGTTCAGGATGGTCAGCGGCTCTCCGATGACGCCCAGCCACAGGAGTACCTGGTTCAGATAGCCCTCTTGGCTGAGGATTCCGCGCCACGCGTAGACCCGGATCAGGAACGACGTCCAGAACGGCAGGATCACCAGCATCATCAGGGTCGGCCGCCAGCTATTCGGAGAGCGGGCCATGCCGTAGGCCATCGGATAGCCGACCAGCAGGGTCAGGGCCGTCGAAATCGCGGCGATCTTCAGGGATGACAGATAGGCCTGGAAATAGAGGTAATCGTCGACTTCCAGCAGGGACACGACCGACGGAAAGAAAAAGGAAATCACCGCGAAGACAATGACGACGGCCAGGATCCCGGCAACCACCGAGACCACCGCCGCGATCAGCGACCGGATCGACAAGGCCTTGAGGCCACCACCGAAAAACCGCCTGAACACAAGCCCGTACACCGGGAAAGCCACGGCAGCCAGAAGGGCGATAGCGACAACCGTGACCACGATCGCGCCTGCTCCGATGAAGGCGAAATTCTCGAAATCTAGTTGCGACAGGAAGGCCCGGATCCCCTCGTCCCATGAAAACTGCGGGACATACGGGGGGCGGGCCAGGGCGACGTCGGACAGGGAAATCTTCAGCACGATGCCGAAGGGGATCAGGAACAGCGCCAACAGCCAAAGGAAGGGAACCGCGATAAGCACGAAGCGCCGCATGTCAGTGATCCAGCAGCACGGCGCAGTTTTCGGTCCAGTTCACCCAGACCTCGTCCTCCCAGGTGAAGGCCCTGCGCGTATCCCGTTCGGTGTTGAAGCTTTGTGCCCGGATGGTCTGACCATTGGCCAGCTGGACATGGTAGGTTGAAATGTTGCCGAGGTAGCCGATGTCGATGACCTTTCCCCGCAACACGTTGTCATCCGCAGGTTTTTCGCCGTGGATCTCGACCTTTTCGGGCCGGATCGCCAGGTGGCACCCGGCCCCGTCGGCCAGCGCAAGGGTGGATTTCGCGCGCAGCGGCGGTTGACCTTCGGCCCAGTGAACCTCGTAGGCATCGCCCAGCTTGGTGGCCTTGCCCTCCAGTATGGTCACGTCGCCCAGGAAATCGGCGACATAGCGCGAACTGGGATTTTCGTAGATCTGGGACGGCGTTGCCACCTGCATCAGCGCGCCATCCTTCATCACCGCAATGCGCGAGGCTACCGTCATCGCCTCTTCCTGGTCATGGGTGACGATGACAAAGGTCGTGCCGGTCTTTTCCTGGATGTCCATCAGCTCGAACTGGGTTTCTTCGCGCAGCTTCTTGTCGAGCGCGCCCAGCGGTTCGTCCAGCAGCAACAGTTTCGGGGCCTTGGCCAGGGATCGGGCCAGGGCGACCCTCTGGCGTTGCCCGCCCGAGATCTGGTGCGGCTTGCGCGAGGCGAATTTCTGCAATTGGACCAGCCGCAGCATCTCTTCGACGCGGGCATGGATTTCGTCCTTGGGCTTGCCCTCGCGCTTGAGCCCGAACGCGATGTTGTCGCGCACCGTCAGGTGCGGGAAGAGGGCATAGGACTGGAACATCATGTTCACCGCCCGCTTGTTGGGCGGCACGGCGCCGATGTCTTCGCCGGCCAGTTCGATGGTGCCTTCGGTCGGGTCCTCGAACCCGGCCAGCATGCGCATCATCGTGGTCTTGCCGCAGCCCGAGGGGCCCAGCAAGGCAAAGAATTCCCGTTCGTAGATGTCCAGCGACAGGTCTTCGATGGCCGTGAAGTCGCCGAACCGCTTGGTGACATGGCGGAAGCGGATCAGGGGCTTGGCCGCCGGGTCGGTCCACGGCGCAAAGACGGTCTGGGTCAAGGGGAAACTCCGCGAAGGGGTGGCCGGGGCGGTGGGCACCCCGGCCTGATTGGGCTTAGACGCCCGACTTGATCTTGGTCCACAGGCGCGTCACGACGCGCTGCACCTTGGGTTCATAAGGCGTTGTGGTGTAAAGATTTTCCAGCGTCGCCTCGTCCGGGTAGATAGCCGGATCGCCGATCACATCCTCGACCAGGAACTCCTGGCTCGCCTTGTTGCCGTTGGCGTAATAGACGTAGTTCGACGCCGCAGCCATGTTTTCGGGGTCCATGATGAAGTTCAGGAACACGTGGGCCGCATCGGGGTTCGGCGCATCGACCGGGATGGCCATCTGGTCGAACCACATCTGCGAGCCCTCGGCAAAGGCGTTGTAGGCGATTTCGACACCGTTGTCGGCCTCGGCCGCGCGGTCACGGGCCTGCAGCACGTCACCCGACCAGCCGACGGCCACGCAGATGTCGCCATTGGCCAGCGCGTTGATGTATTCCGAGCTGTGGAACTTCTGGATGTAGGGGCGCACGGCCAGCAGGACCTCTTCGGCCTTGGCGATGACCTCGGGGTCGTGGCTGTCGGGATCCTCGCCGATGTACTTCAGCGTCATCGGGATCATCTCGGTCGGTGCATCCAGGAAATGCACGCCGCATTCGGCCAGCTTTTCCATGTTCTCGGGGTTCAGGATCAGCTCCATCGAGGACAGGGGCGCGTCTTCGCCCAGCAGTTCCTGCACCTTACCGACGTTCACGCCAATCCCGGTGGTGCCCCACATGTAGTTGATCGAATATTCGTTGCCCGGATCATATTGTGCCGTCCGGCTTTCGATGACGTCCCACATGTTGTCGATGTTGGGCAGCTTGGACATGTCCAGCGGCTGGAACGCGCCGGCCATGATCTGGCGCTGCAGGAAGGTGCCGGTGGGCACGACGACGTCATAGCCCGAACCGCCGGCCAGCATCTTGGTTTCCAGCAGTTCGTTGCTGTCGAACACGTCGTAGATCAGGTCGATCCCGGTTTCGTCCTCGAATTTTTGCAGAAGCTCTTCGTCGATGTAGTCGGACCAGTTGTAGACCCGGACTTCGTCGGCGCTGGCGGCGGTGGCCAGCGCGGCAATGGCCGTGAGAGTCAGCGTATGCAGTTTCATGTGATACTCCCCATGACGATCCGGGTTCGCGCCCGGCTTGTCGGTTTTTGATCAAGTTGCGTTCTGGCACGCAGCTTCGGTATGTTTCCATGGCACAGACGGCGGCGCAAGCGGCGACGATGGAGAATTGGGCAGGTCCACGGGATGGTGATGAACGAAAAGGCGGCGAGCGGTCCTGTTGTGGCCGATCCTCCGGTGCACGAGCGGGTTTACCAGGCTCTGCGCGAGAGGGTTCTGTATGGCGAGCTGCGGCCCGGCCAGGCGGTCACGATTCAGGGGCTGGCCGCCGAACTCGACGCCGGCATGACCCCGGTCCGCGAGGCGATCCGGCGGATGACCTCGGACGGCGGGCTGGTCTTCCAGGGCAACCGGCGGGTGTCCGTGCCGGTGCTTGACCGGGGCGACGTGGCCGAGATCCTGTTCCTGCGCTGTGCCATCGAACCAGAGCTGACCCGGCGGGCCTGCATGGCTCAAGGCCCTGGCCTGCTGGATGATCTGCACCGGACCGACGCCGCGCTGGACACCGCCATCGCCGCCGGGGACATCCCGGGATACCTGCGCTACAACCACCTGTTCCACGAAACGCTTTATGCCGCCGCCGGGGCCGTGATCATGACCGAAACGGCCGAAAGGCTGTGGCTGCGGTTCGGCCCCTCGCTGCGCGTGGTCTGCGGCCGGTTCGGCACCCAGAACCTGCCCGACCGCCACCGCGAGATCCTGGCCGCCTTCTCTGCCCGCGATGCCGAGGCCGCCGCCGCGGCCATGACCCGCGACGTGACAGAGGGCATGACCCAGGTGCTGGAAGTCATCGACGAAGGCGGCGCGCCGGGCTGAACTCACCGCGGTTCCGCCCGATTCGGGGGCGCGCGGATTGACTTCGCGCAATTTGATCATATTCTGCGATCCACCCCCCGAAATGCGTCGAATCCCCGGAGTCCGCCCATGACCGTCATCACCAATCACATGCCCACGTCCGAGCTTCAGGCGCTTGACGCGGCTCATCACATGCACCCGTTCACCCATGGCTCCAGCCTGGCGTCCAAGGGCGCGCGCGTGATCACCCGGGCCAAGGGGGTCTGGCTGACCGACAGCGAGGGCAATGAAATCCTCGACGGGATGGCGGGCCTGTGGTGCGTCAACATCGGCTATGGCCGCGACGAGCTGGCCGAGGTCGCCGCCCGCCAGATGAAGGAACTGCCCTATTACAACACGTTCTTCCAGACGACCCACGTACCGGCCATCGCCCTGGCCCAGAAGATCGCAGAGCTGGCCCCGGGCGATCTGAATAACGTCTTCTTCGCCGGGTCGGGGTCGGAAGCCAACGACACCAATATCCGCATGGTGCGCACCTACTGGGAACAGAAGGGCAAGCCGGAAAAGACCACGATCATCTCGCGCTGGAACGCCTATCACGGTTCGTCGATGGGCTCGGGCAGCCTGGGTGGCATGGTGGGCATGCATGCCCAGGGCGGCATGCCGATCCCGGGCATCCACCACATCGGCCAGCCGAACTGGTGGGCCGAGGGCGGTGACATGACCCCCGAAGACTTCGGCCTGATGCGGGCACAGGACCTGGAAGCGGCCATCAAGGAGCTGGGCGAAAACAAGGTCGCGGCCTTCATCGCCGAACCCGTGCAGGGTGCCGGTGGCGTGATCGTGCCGCCGTCGACCTACTGGCCGGAAATCCAGCGCATCTGCGACCAGTACGAGATCCTGCTGATCGCCGACGAGGTCATCTGCGGGTTCGGCCGCACCGGCAGCTGGTTCGGCAGCCAGACCATGGACATCCGCCCCGACATCATGACCATCGCGAAGGGTCTGTCGTCGGGCTACCAGCCGATCGGCGGGTCGGTCGTGTCGGACGAGGTGGCCAGCGTGATCGCCGGGACCGAGTTCAACCACGGCTACACCTATTCCGGCCATCCCGTGGCCTCGGCCGTGGCCCTGGAAAACCTGCGGATCCTGGAAGAGGAAAAGATCGTCGACCGGGTCCATGACGTGACCGGCCCCTACCTGAAGGCCAAGTGGGAAGGCCTGGCCGATCACCCGCTGGTCGGAGAGGCGAAGATCGTCGGCATGATGGCCTCGATCGCGATGACCCCCGACAAGGCCACCCGCGCGCCCTTCGTTGCAGATGCGGGCACCGCGGGCTTCCTGTGCCGCGAGCGCTGCTTTTCCAACAACCTGGTGATGCGTCACGTGGGCGACCGGATGATCATCTCGCCGCCGCTGGTCATTACCGAGGACGAAATCGACACGCTGGTCGCGCGTGCGCGTACCGCCCTGGACGAAACCCTTGTCCAACTTGAAGAAAAGGGCCTGATGACGAAGCCGTCGTAAGGCCCTTCAGGATCGCTGATGCGCCAGGATCAGGCCGGAAACCCCGGTGCCGGGCGCATGAAACCGGTGTCGATCCCGCGCCAGTTGGTGATGGTCGGGGACATGTACTTGCGCGTCGCCGGGTGATCGGCGTTCAGCACGCCAAGCTGCACCAGCACGGCCGCGATCGCGATTTCGGCTGCCCGCGTCGCCCCGTCCACGGCCTTGACGGCCACGCCAAGCCCCTTGCCCGGCAGGATCGCGACAAAGACGCCCTCGGCCCCGGTCTTGATCGCGGCCCGGCCCTCCATTGCGCGCATCAGGTCGGTGCAGGCCCGGTCCTCGCCCGCGACCAGCTCGGGATGGGCCATCATCGCCTGGGTCAGGCGGGCGGCTGCCGCGCTCAGCCCGTCGCTGCGGGTGCCGGCGGTGGCAAACCAGGCCATCGCGCGGGCCAGGCCCTCGACCGTGCAGGCGAAATTCGGGGCCGAGCAGCCATCCACGGCCCAGGTGTCCCCGTCCGCGCCGGTCAATTCGCAGAAGGCGTCGCGCACCGAGGCCTGCACCGGGTGGTCGATGTCGATGTATTCGGGCCCGGCCTTCAGGTGCTGCGTCAGGGTCAGGAACCCGGTGTGCTTGCCCGAGCAATTGTTGTGGATCTGCCCCGGCGGCTGGTCGGCCCGGATCAGGCGGTCATGCACGGCCTTGTCCCTTGGCATGTGCGCGCCGCAGCGGAAGTGGTCCTGGTCCAGGCCCAGGTCCTTCAGCCAGTCGGCCACCAGGTCGATATGGATATCCGCGCCGCTGTGGCTGGCGCAGGCCAGGGCCAGGTGCCGGGGGGAAAGACCGGCGGTATCCGCCGCCCCCGAGGCCACGAGCGGCAGGGCCTGGACCATCTTGCACGACGACCGGGGCAGGATCTGGGCCGTCGGATCGCCCCAGGACTGGCGAATCCCCGCGCCATGGCCTCCGGCGCCCATGCCGTGTTCGGCCACCACAACATGCGCCCTGTGCGTGCATTCCAGCACGGAGCCCCGCCAGATCTCGGCTACGGAATGCGGTTCGGTCATCTTCGGTCCTCGCAAGAATGGCAAAATTCGGCCGATCGCCCTTTCACGTGGGCGCACATTTGCCATATCATGTGTATGTCGAAAAGCAGCGGGTCGCATCAGGTTAGACGGCAGTCAATGTCGCCATGCAGACCCTCGTATCATTGAGGTCGAAACACAGCTGGAGGCTGGTTTGATGAAATTCTTTGCCTTGCCCGTGGCAGCCGGGCTTGCGTCCCTTGCCCTGACAACCGCGGGCGCGGCCCAGGACATCAGCACGAACCGTGTCGCCGCCAAGACGGATTGGTCCGTCTTCGTCGAGGATGACCCGAACGAATGCTGGAGCGTCTCGGCGCCCAAGGAAACCGTGAACACCCGCGATGGCCGGGTCGTGGCCGTGCGGCGCAGCGACATCCTGCTGTTCGTCTTTTATCGGCCGGGCGACGAGGTGAAGGGCCAGGTGACCTTTACCGGGGGCTATCCCTTTGCCGACGGCTCGACGGTGAACCTGACGATCGGCGACGACCAATACGAATTGTTCACCGAGGGCGAATGGGCCTGGCCGGCGAGCGAAGCCGAGGATGCGCAGATCATCACCGCGATGAAGCGGGGCGTGTCGGCGGTCCTGTCGGCGCAGTCCTCGCGCGGGACCAAGACCCAGGACACGTTTTCGCTGCTGGGCTTCACGGCAGCCGTGGAAGACGCCCAGAAGCGTTGCGGCGGCTGAGAGCCGGTTTGACCGCGTATCCCTTGTGACTTCGGTGCGGCCAGGATGCCCGGCCGCACTTCTTGTGGCCGGCCGGGCCGAGAAAATTCGCCGAATTTTCTAGTCGCGAAGACCCCGGAACATTCCTTTTGGATCTGCGGCCGAATTCCTATATGAAGCCCTATCCCTCCCTGAGCCATCCGAGTCACCCATGGAAGCCACTGCGCCGATCACTCAAGACGTCATGACGATTCCCCGGAAACTGCCGGAGGGACCCATGAACCTTGTCGGGCTGACCAGGCCGCAGATGCGCGATGCCCTGATCGCCGCCGGCACGCCCGAAAAGCAGGCCAAGATGCGGGTCAACCAGGTCTGGCAGTGGATCTACCAATGGGGCGTGCGCGATTTCGCCGAGATGACCAATCTCGCCAAGCCCTATCGCGCCATGCTGGCCGAGCATTTCATCATCTCGATCCCCGAAGTGGTGTCGAAACAGGTGTCGTCCGACGGCACGCGCAAGTACCTGGTGCGCATCGCGGGCGGTCACGAGGTCGAGGTGGTCTACATTCCCGAGGAAGACCGCGGCACCCTGTGCATCTCGTCGCAGGTGGGCTGCACGCTGACTTGTTCCTTCTGCCACACCGGGACGCAAAAGCTGGTCCGCAACCTGACCGCCTCGGAAATCGTCGGCCAGATCATGATGGCCCGCGACGACCTTGGCGAATGGCCCGAGCGGGGCGCGCCCAAGGATGAAACCCGCCTGCTGTCGAACATCGTCCTGATGGGCATGGGCGAGCCGCTGTACAATTTCGACAACGTCCGCGACGCCATGAAGATCGCCATGGATCCCGAGGGGATTTCATTGTCGCGCCGCCGGATCACCCTGTCGACCTCGGGCGTGGTGCCGGAAATCGCCCGGACCGCCCAGGAGATCGGCTGCCAGCTGGCCATTTCGTTCCATGCTACCACCGATGAAACCCGCAACCTGCTGGTCCCGATCAACAAGCGCTGGAACATCGAAGAGCTGTGCAACGCGCTGGCCACCTACCCCAAGGCCTCGAACTCGGAACGCATCACCTTCGAATATGTCATGCTGCACGGGGTCAACGACACCGACGACGATGCCCGCCGCCTGATCAAGCTGATCAAGGACCACAACATCCCGGCCAAGATCAACCTGATCCCTTTCAACGAATGGCCGGGCGCGCCCTACAAGCGGTCCTCCAACAACCGCATCCGGGCCTTTGCCGACATCGTCTACAAGGCGGGCTTCGCCTCGCCGATCCGGACGCCCCGGGGCGAGGACATCATGGCGGCCTGCGGCCAGCTGAAATCGGCGACCGAACGCGCACGCAAGTCCCGCAAGCAGATCGAGGCCGAAACCGGGCTGGGCTAAACCCTGATGCGTCACGGCCGTTGATCGAACGGCCCGACCGTACTAAATTCCCGTATCAAGCGATGTTGCGACAAGGCACGCAGATGGTCTTTTCGAAGAAAACATGGACCGGGCCGGAAGACATTCTTCCCTCTACCCTGGGCAGCGGGGCACAGCCTGACATGTTGCGCTCCGTGCTTCTGGAAATTGTCGCGGGCAATGACGATGGCGCCACCTTTGCCGAAATCCGGCAGGCCACGCCCCGCCTGACCAGCAAGGAACTGGCCGGGGCCGTGCGCGACGCGGCCATCGACGGGGTGGTCGACGTTGTGGGTCAGAGAGTTTCCTTAACGCCCCTTGGGCGCCGGGCGGCAAAAGCGATTTTGTAGACGGGCGGGCATACGGGGCGCCATATCGGGGGGGATGTGGTGGTACAGTATATCGTTGTCGGACTGCTGAGCGCGCTTCTGGGCGGGGCGGAACTGATTTCCCGCTACCGCGACGATCCCAACACCCTGGCCAAGATGCCCGCCACCTATCTTTACCTCGTGTTCAACGTCCTGGTCGGATGTGCCGCCCTGTACCTGATCGGTGTGTTCGGCCTGACCCCGGACGTGGTCGAAGACGGCACGGGCGCCGATCCGGGGACGGATCCGGAGAAGACCGATATCAAGAACTCGATTACCAATGTCCTGATCGCGGGCTTTGGCGGGGCGGCGTTCTTCAGATCTTCGGTGGCCCGGACAAAGGTCGGGGACGTCGAAATCGGGGTTGGACCGTCATTCGTGATTGACGCCTTCCTGGGCGCGACCGACCGGGCGATCGACCGCCGCCGGGCGTCGATCCGGACCGAGCGCATCCCCAACATGATGCGCCCGATCACCCCGGACTTTGCCGCCGGAGCCTTGACCCAATATTGCATCGGGGCCATGCAGAACCTGTCCGCGGCCGACGAAAAGGCCCTGGAGACACGGGCGGCCACCTATGCAAATGCCAACAAGCTGCCCTTGCCCGTGCGATCCATGCTCATCGGTATGACCTTGTCGGAATACGTGGGCGAAGGTCTTCTGGAGCAGGCGATCGAGACCTTGGAACAGGAAATCGCAGAGGCTCAGGAGGCGCGACAACGGCGCGAAAGCACCCTGAACGTGGACGACCTGGAATCGCAGTTCGAAGAGGCCCTGCCCGCCGATGCCCGGACCGATAGGGCCGGGGAATCCACATCGCCGCCCACTGGCGTCCCCGTACCCCGTTCAGGCGAGACCGACACGGATTTCGACTTGCCCTGAAATTACCTCAATCCCAGACATTTTCCGCCCCGATCAACAGACAGTTTACTTTTAGTTAACAGCTAAAACGAACGAGGCAGAGACATGGGACAGGCACACATCACCGGCGCAACGATTGATGCGCCCACCCTGGAGTTCTTCCAGCGCGAACGGGCCAAGGCCCTGACCACGCGGGAATGGCGGTTCCGGCTGGCCGGTTACGGCTACGCGATCCGCGATGTCGAGGGCGCGCAGATCGTCACCTTGTTGCCCAAGGGCACCGAACTGGGTGTTCTTCCGGCCCAGGGTTTCTGAACCCGGGCCGGTCCTGTCGAACGCGCCAGGCCCCACTCAACTCGGGGCCTGGGAGGTCAGGCCTGGGCCGGGTCTTCGCGGCCGGGGATCTGGGTGCGCTTCGAGGCGGGCTGCCAGCCCTCGATGATCTCGACGGCCTCGTCGGCCGTGTCGACAAAGCGGAAGAGGTTCAGGTCCTCGTCCGAAATGGTGCCGCTGGCGGCCAGGGCGTCCCAGTTGACGACCTCGTGCCAGAAGTCCTTGCCGAACAGCAGGAAGGGCACCTGTTCCATCCGCCCGGTCTGGATCAGGGTCAGGGCCTCGAACATCTCGTCCATGGTGCCGAAGCCGCCGGGGAAGACGCAGATCGCCCGCGCGCGCATCAGGAAGTGCATCTTGCGGATGGCGAAATAGTGGAAATTGAAGCTGAGCTCGGGCGTGACATAGCCGTTCGGGGCCTGTTCATGAGGCAGCACGATCGACAGGCCGATGCTCATGCCGCCGGCGTCCTCGGCGCCGCGATTGCCCGCTTCCATCACGCCAGGGCCGCCGCCGGTGCAGATGATGTTGTCATGTCCGCCCGCGGCCAGAGATTTCTCGGTCATGATCCGGGCGAACTTGCGGGCTTCGTCGTAGAAGGACGACAGGTCCGCCAGCCGGGGTGTACGGGCGCTGTCCTTGTGTTCGGGGGCGGGAATGCGTGCGCCGCCGAACAGCACGATGGTTGAATCGATGCCCTTTTCTTCCAGCATCAGCTGGGGCTTGAGAAGCTCCAGCTGCAGGCGGACGGGCCGCAATTCGTCCCGGCACAGGAAATCGTCGTCGGCAAAGGCCAGCCGGTAAGCGGGCGAGGCCGATTGCGGGGTGAGCGGCACGTCCGACGCGGTGTGGATGTCCTCGCGGGCATCGCGCAGGCTGGAGTGGCGGTCGTCTTTCA
Source organism: Paracoccaceae bacterium (assembly GCA_002709405.1). GTDB lineage: Bacteria > Pseudomonadota > Alphaproteobacteria > Rhodobacterales > Rhodobacteraceae > Marinibacterium. The sequence continues at coordinate 20,407 of PAQV01000100.1, read as the reverse complement.
TCTTCGTGCTTCCCTTCTTGCGGGTCCTTTACAGGCGTATAGGGTTCCGGAACGAAGCGCCAGTGAACGAGGTCGAGAATGGACTGGAGAACCGAGATCACCGCGGCAAAGGCCCGTATTTCCGGCCATGTGGTCCACACTCCGACGGTCACGCTGGACCTGGGCCTGACCTGCGGACCGGTCGAGGCCAAGCTGGAACAGATGCAGCATACCGGCAGCTTCAAGGCGCGGGGGGCGTTCAACACGCTCTTGTCGTCGGATGTGCCGGCGGCGGGCATCGTGGCGGCCTCGGGTGGGAACCATGGCGCGGCGGCGGCCTTTGCCGCCCGCCGGCTTGGCCACCCGGCGCATATCTTCGTGCCCGAGATGGCAGGGCCCTCGAAGATCGCGCTGATCCGGGACACCGGGGCGGAGCTCATGGTGGTGGAGGGCCAGTACGCCAATGCCCTGGCCGCGGCCCGGGCCTTCGAGGCCGAGACCGGGGCGATGCAGATCCATGCCTATGATGCGATGCCCACCGTGGCGGGGCAAGGCACGTGCATGGCGGAATGGGAAGACCAGGGGCTGAAGGCGGACACCGTGCTGATCGCGGTGGGCGGCGGCGGGCTGATCGGCGGGGCGCTGGCCTGGCTGCAGGGCGCTCGCAAGGTGGTGGCGGTCGAGCCCGAGACCGCGCCGACGCTGCACGCCGCGCTCGCCGCGGGGGCGCCGGTGGATGTCGAGGTGTCTGGGATCGCGGCCAATGCGCTGGGGGCCCGGCGGATCGGACAAATCTGTCACGGTCTGGCCACGGCACAGGGGGTGTCGTCGGTGCTGGTCCCGGACGCGGCGATCGCCAGGGCGCAGCGGCTGCTCTGGCGCGGTGCCCGGCAGCTGGTGGAACCGGCGGGGGCGACGGCCCTGGCGGCGCTGGTGTCGGGGGCCTATGCGCCGGGGCCCGGCGAGCGGGTGGCCGTGCTGGTCTGCGGGGCCAATATCGCACCGGATCCATTCCCCGAGACATGAGACCCCGCAGCGCGCGCATGGCGTGAGCGGGCGCATTTCGCCCAAGAACAGGACCTGGCCGCCCTATTCGGCGGGGCGCACGCCGTCATGAAGCAGGTCTTCGACGAACCAGGCGGCGAACTGGGCACGGCCCGACACGCCAGCCTTGGCGTAGATCCGCGTAAGCTGGGCACGGACGGTGCCCTGGGCAGCCCCGCGCATGGCGGCGATATCGGCCACGTCGAGCCCCTTGAGCGCCAGAAAGCCCACGTCGCGTTCGGCCGGTGTCAACCCCCAGCTGTCGAACTGGGTGTCGATGGTGCGGGCAAGCTCGCCCCGGGCCGCGGCCAGGGCCCGTTCCTGCGCGCGAAGCCGGTCCAGCGACTGGCGCAGGTGCCAGGCCGACAGCCCGATACCGCAGATCAGGGCCAGGGCCACCAGCTGTTCCAGCAGGGTTTCGGCAGCCATGGGTTCCCGTCTGAGGTCAGCCAGGGCATCACCCAGGAAGAAAAGCGCGGCTATGGATTGCAGGACAAGGAAAACGGCCGGCACCAGGGTGACCAGCCGGTCCCGGCTCGGAACCGTCATCGTGGACGGCTCCCCCGGATCATCGGGCGCACGAGGCTGCGCTTGAGAAGCCGGCTTTCCAGGGCCACTCCGGCCACGTGCAGGGCGGCGAGCATGATGATCAGGTTGGCGGCCACCTCGTGGATCTCCTCGGCGAAATCGGAATTTCCGCCCTCATCATGGTCGCCCCCGTCATCGTTCACAAGCACCGACCAGTCGCCTGCGGCAACGGCGGCCTTTTCCTCGGCGATGGTCACCGGGGACTTGCCGCCGGTCATCACCAGGCCCGTCAGCGACACGGCAACCAGCAAGGCCCAGAGCGTGTAGACCATCATCGCGCCGGCCGGGTTGTGCGACCGATGTTCCCGGGCCCGGCCGCGCAGCAGATCTGCCAGGTGCGACAGCGTGGCCCGGGGATCGGGCGGGAAGGCCGAAAAGCGCGCCTCGTGGGGGCCGACAAGGCCCCAGAGAAAGCGCAGGGCCAACACCGCCATCAGCGCCCAGCCGACCCAGACATGGATCGTGCCGCCGGGCTTGGCGATGAAGTAGTTCACCAGCACGGCGATCACCACCGCCCAGTGGGTCAGCCGCACCACCGGATCCCAGGGGTCGGGCGGCGCGACTGCGCCGCCGTCATCTGCATCGGGACGCATCTCAGTCCTCGGCCTTGATCTTGGTGACGGCGCCAGATGCCGGATTGATGTAGACCTCCCATTCCATCTTGGCCGTGTCGACGCACTTGGCCTCGATCATGCCGTCCTCGGCCTCGAATTCCCGAACGGCGCAGCCGGCGTCCTTCAGGGCCTTGGTGGCGTCCTCGGGGTTGGTTCCGACAATGTCGCCGACCTGGGGCATGGCAAAGGCAAAGGCGGGCAGCGTGACCAGGGCGAAGGCAAGGGTGATGGGCATCATGTGGCTCTCCAATTCGGGGCAAGGGCGGGGCGGGATGCCGCCGCGGTGGGGCAGACCTGACCGGCCCGGCGCCCGGTTTCCATCGCTGAAACGCTGATTTCAGGCCGCGTAAGCGCCTGCTGACGGGCCCGTTTCACATTGTCTGCCGGCCCGGCCCCGGTTATAGCCCCGGGGGATCGTGATCAAAGGGGAAGTCTTCCATGTCCAACGCCAAGCTCGAAGCCGCCATCGAAGCCGCCTGGGCGGCGCGTGACACCGTGACCCCGGCGTCGACCGGCGAACATCGCGATGCGATCGAGGCAACGCTGGCCGCGCTGGACAGCGGGCAGTTGCGCGTGGCCGAAAAGCAGGAAGACGGCTCGTGGCACGTGAACCAGTGGGCCAAGAAGGCCGTTCTGCTGGGCTTCCGGATCAAGGACATGGAATTGCAGTCGGGTGGCCCGCAGGGCGGCGGCTGGTGGGACAAGGTGGACAGCAAGTTCGCCGGCTGGGGCGATGCAGAGTGGAAAGAGGCGGGCTTTCGGGCCGTGCCCAACTGTGTCGTGCGCAAATCGGCCTATGTTGCACCGGGCGTGGTGCTGATGCCGTCCTTCGTGAACCTCGGCGCTTATGTCGATGAGGGCACCATGGTCGACACCTGGGCGACCGTCGGATCGTGCGCGCAGATCGGCAAGAACGTGCACCTGTCGGGCGGCGTCGGCATCGGCGGCGTGCTGGAACCGATGCAGGCCGGACCGACGATCATCGAGGACAATTGCTTCATCGGCGCCCGGTCCGAAGTCGTCGAGGGCGTGATCGTTCGCGAAGGCTCGGTCCTGGGCATGGGCGTGTTCCTTGGCCAGTCGACCAAGATCGTCGATCGCGCCACGGGTGAAGTCTTCTACGGCGAGGTTCCGCCCTATTCGGTTGTCGTGGCTGGTACCATGCCGTCGACCAATGGTGTTAACCTCTATTGTGCGGTCATCGTGAAACGGGTCGACGAAAAGACCCGCTCGAAGACCGGCATCAACGAGTTGCTGAGGGACTGACGCATGCAGGGACTGGGGTGGCTGGCCGCCATTTTCGTCGGCGGACTGGCCGGCTGGATCGGAAGTTCGATCATGAAGGCCGATACCGGCCTTTTCATGAACATCCTTCTGGGGATCGTCGGCGCCATCGTCGCCAATTTCCTGCTGGGCCTGCTTGGCATCTTTGCCGCCCCGACCTGGATCGCCCAGGGCTTTGTCGGCGTGATCGGCGCGATCATCCTGATCGCCCTGGTCCGCGCCATCCGGCGCTGACCCCATGGCCCGCTCCGATCGTCACCAGGTCTATACCCTGCTCGTCCAGCTTGGCCGCAAGGACGGCGACGGCCTGCCCTCCGGGGCAACCGGGGCCGGCCTGATCTGCTATGCCTCCGGTGTCGACGAAGCCGAGGCCGTGCGCGAAACCGTGGCCATCCTGAAACAGGCCGATACCGCGCCGCTGGATGTCACCGGCTACGGCACGCTCGAAGAACGCGAGGCCCAGGGGCATGAAATCGACGACGAGGAGCGCGGCCTGATGATGCGCGCCCTTGATGAAAACGCCGTCATCGTCGCCCAGATGACACCCTTCTTCGGGGACGAACATCTCGACCCGCCGGGCAACACCACCGAACACTAGGCCACCGCCCGGCAATCGCGCCGGCCTGCTGCTTCTTTCTCTTTCCAAATACCCACGGCCCTTCGCCCGCCAAGGCGCACCCGGCCAGGGTTCAGGCGGCCAGGGTTCAGGCGGCCCGGGTTTCCGCCAGCACCACCGCCTCGAACGGGGGCAGGACCCGGTGCATTGGCCGGGCATGTTCGGGCAGGCGCGAGCGTTCATAGCCCGCCAGCAGGCTGGCTGCCAACCGGTCGGGATTGCGCCGGATGCGCCCGATGTACAGGCTCTCGACGCAGGTGCCCGCGGCCACCAGGGTCTCGTTGCCCGGCAACAGGACCTGCACGTAGCGCACCACCGGCCCCGGGTCCGACGGAAAGGCCGCGGCGGACTTCACACCGGTCAGGTGGGCCGACAGCACCAGCACCGCTTCGGTCCCGAACATGTACTCTACCACCGATCCCCGCAGCACGACCCGCTGGAACGACGCCAGCTCGACATCCTGCGCCAGGTCGAAATAGGGCGCCTTCAGCGTCATCGGCCGGAAGGATCCCAGCGCCGGAACCACCCGTTCGATGCGCTGCAGGACCGGCACGTCCTGGCCATTGGCGCAGCGCACCAGGTCTCCGCGCTGCAACCGGCCGGCCGGGCAATAGCCGCGGGGCGTCAGGATTGGGGTCTGCGGCGACAGCGAGGGCATCGGCCCGACCGGTTCGATCTCGGTGGACACGGCGGCGAACAGCACTTCGGGGGCCATCGTGGCCAGCCCGGAGTCTCCGGTTAGCGCCCGCAGGTCGGCGATGGGCAGGGGCTTGGGCTTGTCGACCATCACGGTCTGCACGACGTTGTCCTCGGGCCGTTCCAGCGACAGCCGTCCCCAGCGCGCCGGGGCATCCCAGGAATAGGTCACCCGCAGGATGTCGGTCCGCCCGGTCTCGGTCGCGTTGATCGAGCCGTGCAGCATCTCGCCATCCTGGTCCAGCACGAAGACCAGCCCGCCGCCCGGCAGGGCCTGCAGCGACAGGTGCAGCGGGATCATCCCCCCGCGGTCATAGGTCAGCAGCCCGCGCGGCCGGTTGATCGGCGGCAGGCGGGTTTCGATCATCAGCGTTCCGCGCGCCAGCAGCGCGTCGGGCCCCGTCGACACGACGGCCGGAGCATCAGGACCGGCGCCCAGCCCCTGCGGGCTGAAACGGGAACCGGACGGGTCGGACAGGGCGATCCACATGTGCCTACGCGGCCTCCGAGGGTGGGGCGCCCGCAAGCAGACGCGCTTCATAGGATTTCAGGGTGCGCCGGGCGGCGGGGCCGTAGCCGGCGCCGCTGACGGGGTCGAGTTCGGGGAAGATCGACAGGATTTCCTGCGTCACCTCCTGCTCCAGCGTGTCGGTCGCCTGCGGGCCGGGCAGGAAGCTTTCGGTTTCAAGCCCCTCGGACAGCAGGATCTGGTGGCGGTCGAACAGCAGGTGCACATAGGTCACCTCGCCGCCCGGCATCCGCCGCACGGTCCGGTCGTTGACCAGGTGCTTGGCCGCGACCAGGACCTCGGTCTCGCCGAACAGCAGCTCGGCCAGGCTGCCCTGCACCAGGACCCGGTGCTGGGGCGACAGGGTCAGGGGGCGATGCGCCCCGAAGGTGCCGGCGTCGATCCGGACCGGGGCCATGGCGCCCTCGGCCGCGACCTGGCGCTGGCCGGCCCAGCGGATCGGCTGCGGGCCGTCGTCGCGGGTCAGGACCAGGTCTCCGGCCACCAGGGTTTCGACGGGTTTCTCGCCGCCCGGCACGGCAATCATTGTGCCGGCGGCAAAACAGGGGAAGGCATTGACCGACACGAAGCCGGTGTCGCTCTCGACCCCGTCCGACATCGTGTAGTTGAAGTTGTAATCCTCGGTATCGCCGTTGCCGATGACCGTGATGGTCCCGTCGGGGTTCAGCTCGACGGTCTGGCCGGTGTTCAGCGTGACCTGGTCTCCGGCCACGACGGCGACATCGTTGATGTGGGTGATGACCAGCGACGCGCCCGAGGACGACTGGTCATTGGCCAGCACGTCGATGGTCTTCTGCCCGCTGGGATACATGTCGAGGCTGTCGTCCACCGCCACCAGGTCGCCCTGGATCGATTCCGCCGCGATCAGCAGGTTCGAATCGTAATTGGCGTCGGCCACGTCGGCGATGCCGATGACCAGAGTATTGGTGCCCGTGGTGTTCACCGGGAAGGTCAGGGTCAGCGTGACCGTGAAGCCGTCCATCTCGGTGTTGTAATCGCCGTTCGTGTTGTCGACGAACAGGTTCTCGTTGGTGCCGCTGTTGATGTTGCCCGGATCGGCGTCACCGTTGCCGATGGTCATGTCGACCGGCTGGCCGTTGACCCAGACCTGCACGAAATCCTGGTAAACCGAATCCTGGTACTCGGGATATTCCTCGGAGGCGAAGACGAACTTCATCGTCATCATCGGCGTATCGGATTCGAACTCGACCGCCAGGGCCGCGCCGTCGTAGGTGTTCTGTCCCAGCGCGCCGTCCAGCCCCGAGGTATTGGTCGAGGTCTGGGTCGATTGGTTGGCGTTGCCCGAAGAGTTGGTGAAATCGTCCGCATGGCCCGTCGACAGGATCACGCCGCTGTCGGACGGGGCGACCCCGGGCGAGGTCGCATAGGCGTCCGAGTAAATGCCAGAGGACTGGTTATCGCCATAGTAATTGGCCGAGATGATGACCACGTCGGGGCCAAAGATTTCCTCGGCCATCTGATCGGCAGTGGCCGATGTATTGATGTTCAGCTCGGATGCCGCGACCATGTCTTCCACGTCCTCAATTCTGCGCGGCAGACCGCCCCGCCCGCGCAGCCGCGCAAACAGGTTGGATGACGCCCGAAAGGACGCCCGGTCGGATATGTCTGAGGGGACTGCTCGATCCCCGGAACGACCCCTGCCGCGGGATCTTTTTTTGGTTAAGTAGTAATTTAGCACATAATTTGGGTCAACTTGGCACGAAATTTTGGCCAAGCCCTTGGCACTGCTGCATTTCCGTCACAAGAAGCGGGCAGACACCCGTTCCCGGCCACGCGCCCGACCCGCACGGAGGACCCCATGTCCGATCTCGACCCCGCCGAACTGACCGCCGCCCTGATCCGCTGCCCCTCCGTCACGCCCGAAGAGGGCGGCGCGCTGGTGCTGTTGCAAGACATCCTGAGCGCGGCCGGTTTCGCCTGCACCCGGGTCGACCGGGGGGGCGTGTCGAACCTGTTCGCGCGCTGGGGGGCCAAGGGCAACGTGCGCACCTTCGGGTTCAACGGCCACACCGACGTGGTGCCCGTGGGCGACGAAGCCGCCTGGACGGCGGCGCCCTTCGGGGCCGAGATCCGCGATGGCGTGCTGTATGGCCGGGGGGCGACCGACATGAAATCGGGCGTGGCGGCCTTCGCCGCGGCGGCGGTGGATTTCGTGACCAACACGCCGCCCGACGGGGCGGTCGTGCTGGCGATCACCGGGGACGAGGAAGGCGACGCGGTCGACGGCACCGTGGCGCTTCTGGATCACATGCACGACACCGGCGAGCGCATGTCGGTCTGCCTGGTCGGAGAACCGACCTGCCCGTCCACCATGGGCGAGATGATGAAGATCGGCCGGCGCGGGTCGATGACGGCCTGGTTCACGGTGACCGGCGTGCAGGGCCATTCGGCCTATCCGCACCGGGCGAAGAACCCTCTGCCCGCGATGGCCCGGCTGATGGACCGGCTGGCCAGCCACGAACTGGACACCGGCACCGACCATTTCGATCCCTCGACCCTGGCCGTCGTGACGATCGACACCGGCAACCCGGCGACCAACGTGATCCCGGCGCAATGCGCGGGCACGGTCAACATCCGGTTCAACGACACCCATTCGGGTGCCTCCCTGTCGGATTGGCTGCAGGCCGAGGCGGGCTCGGTCGCCGAGGCCTTCGGGGTCGAAATCGACGTGCGCATCAAGATCAGCGGTGAGTCGTTCCTGACGCCTCCGGGCCCCCTGTCGGACCTGGTGGGCGCGGCGGTTCTGGCGGAAACCGGGGTCCAGCCAGAGCTGTCGACCACCGGGGGCACTTCGGACGCGCGGTTCATCAAGGATCACTGCCCGGTGGTGGAATTCGGGCTGGTAGGCCAGACGATGCACCAGGTGGACGAACGGGTGGAGGTGGCCCAGATCCACCAGCTCAAGGCGATCTACGGGCGGATCCTGACCGATTACTTCGCCTGATGAAACGCACCCTGGTGGTGATGGTCAAGCTGCCTCGGCCCGGGCGGGTGAAGACGCGGCTGGGGCGCGACATCGGCATGGGCCCGGCGGCCTGGTGGTTCCGCCACCAGGTGTCCCGCCTGTTGCGGCGGCTGCGCGATCCGCGGTGGGAGATCGTCCTGGCCGTCAGCCCGGACGCCGAGGGCATGGTGTCGCGGGCCTGGCCGGCGGACCTGCGGCGCAGGCCGCAGGGGCGGGGAGACCTGGGCGCGCGGATGGCCTGGCAATTGCGGATGGGACCGGGGCCGGTCTGCCTGATCGGCGGGGACATTCCGGGGATCACGAGGGCCCATGTCGCCCGGGCGTTCCGGGCGCTTGGGGATCACGAGATGGTTTTCGGCCCGGCCGAGGATGGCGGGTTCTGGCTGGTCGGGGTGACGCCGCTGGCTGGCCGGGCGGCGGGCTTGTTCAAGGACGTGCGCTGGTCAAGCCCGCACACCCTGGAGGATACGCTGCGCGGTCTGGCCGGGCGACGGGTCGCGCTGGTCGACGTGCTGAGGGATGTCGATGACGTTTCAGACCTTGAGGGGACGTAAGATGGGTCAATGACCCATCCTACGCAAACCCCGCCGCTTTTGCTCATGACGGCGGTTGCGCCGCGTGGTATTTCCCGGACATGAGCAAGCTGCCCACCAAGGCCGAGATTCTCGACTGGATCTCCGCCCACCCCACCCAGACTTCGAAACGCGACATTGCCAAGGCCTTCGGGATCAAGGGGGCCGCGCGGATCGACCTCAAGCAGATCCTGCGCCAGCTGGAGGCCGAGGGCCATATCGAGAAGCGCAAGAAGACCTATGCCGACCCCGACCGGCTGCCGCCCGTGTCCGTGCTGGAGGTCCTGCCCCCGAACGACCAGGGGGATCTGTTCGCCAGGCCGTTGGAATGGCATGGCGAAGGGGTGGAGCCCATCGTCCTTGTGCTGCCCCGGGCCTCGGACCCCGCGCTGGGGGCCGGAGACCGGATCCTCGCCCGGCTGACCGTCGTTCACGAAGAAGACCACAATTACGAGGCGCGCCTGATCCGCAAGATCGGCCGCTCGTCGGCCCGCCGTGTCCTGGGGATCTTCCGCAAGGGATCCGAGGGCGGGCGTATCGTGCCCATCGACAAGGCGGCGCAACTGGAATGGTCGGTGCCGGAAGACGCCCGCCTTGGGGCAAAGGACGGCGAGCTGGTCGAGGCCGAGCAATCCGGGCCCAAGGGCCGCATGGGCCTGCCGCGGGCGCGGATCCTGTCCCGGCTGGGCGATCCCAGCGGGCCGAAGGCGGTGTCCCTGATCGCGATCCACCAGCACGGCATTCCCGACGATTTCCCCGACGAGGTCCTGGACGCGGCCGATGCGGCCAAGCCCATGGGTCTGAACGGCCGCGAGGATCTGCGCGACATGCCGCTGATCACCATCGACCCGTCGGACGCCCGCGATCACGATGACGCGGTCTATGCCCAGGCGGATGACAGCCCCGACAACGCGGGCGGATTTGTCGTCTGGGTCGCCATTGCTGACGTGGCCGGCTACGTGACACCCGGATCCGTGCTGGACGGCGAGGCGCGCAAGCGGGGCAATTCGACCTACTTCCCCGACCGCGTCGTGCCGATGCTGCCCGACCGGCTGTCGGGGGACCTGTGCTCGTTGCACGAAGGTGTGCCCCGGCCCTGCATTGCGGTGGCCATGACGCTGGACAAGGACGGCAACAAACTGTCGCACCGGTTCGTGCGTGGGCTGATGCGCTCGGCCGCGTCGCTGTCCTACGAAGACGCCCAGGCGGCGATCGACGGTCATCGCTCGGACAAGGCCGGGCCCCTGCTGGAGCCGGTGCTGAAACCTCTGTTTGCCGCCTACGACGCCCTGTCCGCCGCGCGCGAGCGCCGCCAGCCGCTGGACCTGGACCTGCCCGAGCGCAAGGTCGAACTGGCCGAGGACGGGCGGGTGAGTTCGGTCAAGTTCCGCGACCGGCTGACGGCCCACAAGGTCATCGAGGAATGCATGATCCTGGCCAACGTGGCCGCGGCCGAAACCCTGCTGGCCGCGCGCAGCCCGCTGCTGTTCCGGGTCCACGAGGAACCCAATGCCGACAAGCTGGAGGCGCTGCGCAACACCGCCCAGGCCTCGGGTTTCGCGCTGGCCAAGGGGCAGGTGCTGAAAACGGCCCAGATCAATCGGCTGCTGCAACAGGCGGCGGGCACAGACGAGGCCGAGCTGATCAACATGGCCACGCTGCGCTCGATGAGCCAGGCCTATTACTCGCCCGACAACCTGGGCCATTTCGGGCTGGCTTTGGCCAATTACGCGCATTTCACCTCTCCGATCCGGCGGTATTCCGACCTGATCGTGCACCGGGCTCTGATCTCGGCGCACCGCTGGGGCAAGGACGGGCTGTCGGACGCGGACATGGAGACGCTGCAGAAGACGGCCGAGCATATCTCGGACACCGAGCGGCGGTCGATGATGGCGGAACGGGATACGACCGACCGGTACCTGGCGTCCTACCTGTCGGAACGGGTGGGCGACGAGATGGAGGGCCGGATCAGCGGGATCGCCCGGTTCGGGGTCTTCGTGAAGCTGGACGACAGCGGGGCGGACGGGCTGGTGCCGGTGCGGTCTTTGGGGTCGGAATATTTCCATTTCGACCGGGAGGCCGGGACCCTGATGGGATCGGATACGGGCATGGTGATCGCCCTGGGCCAAAGGGTGACCGTGCGCCTGGTCGAGGCCGAGCCGGTGACCGGCGGGCTTGAACTGGAGCTGCTGGCGCTGGACAACGAGGCGGTCAGCCGGGCTCCGGCCCCGGCGCGTCGCGGCCGGGGCATGGGAAAACGCAAACCGGTCGCGGCCAAGTCCCGTGGTGACAAGGGCAAGCGGAAGGTGACCAGGCGGCGGCGCTGAGCTTTGACGCGGCGCCGCTGGCTGGTGGCGGGCCGGGGTATTTTCAAAGAGAAAGAAGCAGCAGGGGGCACTTGGGGCAGGGGCCGATGCCAGGTTGATTGGCAAGGAATTGCGGGCCGTCCGACCAATCCTTCCGTGGGGGCAGTATTCGCGCTACACTTTCGGCGAGCAGATAACAGGGCAGAGAACCATGCACAAAGCCTTCGAGGCCGGAAGTGTCCTTTTCCTTCTATCCACCGCCGCTTTCGCCACGCCACCGGAATTGTCGCCGCGCCCGTCCTCGCGCCCGGCGTTTTCCGCGGTCGAGGTTCAGCGGGCGTCTATTGCCGTCATCGAATCCCTGGCCCCGGAGGCGAGGGCAGGTGACGTGACCCAAGCAAATCTTCCCTCTGGGACTGGCAACGCTCGGTTCGACCTGTGGCTGGGAGCGTTCCGGGATCGGGCGCTGGCCCAGGGCATCCGGGGGGACGTCCTGGACCGGGCGCTTGCGAGCGTGCGCTACGATGACGATGCCATCCGGCGCGACCGCAACCAGTCGGAATTTTCCAAGGCGATCTGGGAGTACCTGGACAGCGCGGCCTCTGACACCCGCATCCGGAACGGAAAGTCCGCCTTGGCCGCGCATGGTGCCACGCTGAACGCGATCGAACGGCGCTATGGCGTGGAAAAGGAAATCGTCGCGGCGGTCTGGGGGCTGGAAAGCGCCTATGGCAGCTTTCGCGGATCAAGCCACGTGATGTCGTCCATGGCCACGCTTGCCTTTGACGGCCGGCGCGGTCCCTTCTTCGAGAAACAGCTGGTGGCGGCGCTGAGGATACTCCAGGCAGGGGACACCACCCCCGACCGGATGACCGGATCCTGGGCCGGGGCGATGGGGCACACCCAGTTCATGCCGACGTCCTACCTGGATTACGCCGTCGATTTCACCGGAGACGGCCGGCGCGACATCTGGTCGGACGATCCGAGCGATGCGCTGGCCTCGACCGCCGCGTATCTCAAGCAGTTCGGCTGGACCAGCGGGCAACCCTGGGGGGTCGAGGTGCGCTTGCCCGAAGGGTTCGACTATGCCCTCGCCGACCGCGATATCGAACGGTCGCCTGCCGCCTGGGCCCGGATTGGCGTGATCGGGCTGAACGGAAAAGCGGTGGCCGATCACGGTCCGGCCGCGATCCTCTTGCCAGCCGGTGGCCAGGGCCCGGCTTTCATGATCTTCAAGAACTTCAGCGTGATCGAACGCTACAACACCGCCGATGCCTACGTGATCGGTGTCGGGCACCTGGCCGACCGCATTGCCGGCCGCCCGGCGGTTCAGTCCGACTGGCCGCGCCACGACCGCGCCCTGACCTTCTCCGAGCGCAAGGAAATGCAGGAACGCCTGACGGCCGCCGGATTCTCGACCAAGGGAGTCGACGGTCGCATCGGCCCGCTGACCATCTCGGCCGTCCGCGCCTACCAGCAAGCACATGGCCTGGTACCTGACGGCTACCCCTCGCTCAGCCTGCTGACCCGCCTCCGCTAGGAGAAACGAAAAGAGGACGCGAAACGCGCCCTCTTCTTTCTCTTTCCAAGTACCCCGGGGGAATCGCGGCTTGCCGCGATGGGGGCAGAGCCCCCTTTTTCCCCGCCTTACGACGGCGACATGCCCCGCAGCCGCTCGGACCGGCGCCGCAGCAATTCCACCACCGTCAGCAGGCAGATCGAGATGAACACCAGGATCGTCGCCACCGCCAGGATGGTCGGAGAGATCTGCTCGCGCAGACCGATGAACATCTGCCAGGGCAGGGTCTTCTGACCGGCCGAGCCGACAAACAGCACCACCACGACCTCGTCGAAGGACGTGATGAAGGCAAACAGCCCGCCTGAAATCACGCCTGGCAGGATCAGCGGCATCTGCACCCGGAAGAAGGTCGTGACCGGATCCGCTCCCATGTTTGCCGCCGCGCGGGTCAGCGAATTGTCGAAGCCCACCAACGTCGCCGTCACCGTGATGATGACAAAGGGAATGCCCAGGGCCGCATGGGCCAGCACGACCCCGAAATAGGTCCCCTGCAAGCCGATCCGCGAATAGAAAAAGTACATCCCCGCGGCCGAGATGATCAGCGGCACGATCATCGGCGAAATCAGGATCGCCATGATCGCCTGCCGTCCCGGCACATGCGGCTGAGACAGCCCGATGGCGGCCAGTGTCCCGAAGCTGACGGCCAGCAGCGTGGCCATCGGCGCGATCAGGACAGAGTTCCGCAGCGCCTGTTGCCAGTCTCCATTGGTGAAGAAATCCTGGTAGTGCTTCAGCGAATAGCCGGCCGGGTCGAACCGCAGCATTTCCGGCGTGAAGGTAAAGAAGTCCTCGGCATTGAAGGACAGCGGCATCACCACGAGGATCGGCGTGATCAGGAAGATCAGGATCGCCCAGCAGATGACGCGGAAGCTGTAGAACCACAGCACCTGGCCGGGGGTCAGGTAGGGGGCCAGGGCGCCTCGGTAGCGGCCCTCGTACAGCCAGAACGTCAGCCAGCCGAAGAACCAGCCAAAGGCCGCGCCCATCACCGCTCCTGGGATGCCGCTGAACAGCAGGCTCAGGACGGCGAGCAGGACCACCAGGCCCCAGCGGGCCGGTTTCTCGATCCCGTCGCGCGGCTGTGTCAGGACCCAGGCCACGCCGCCTCCGAAGATGGCGCCCAGCAGGATCCCCAGGATCCCCGAGCCCTGGGCCGTGCCCACGAACAGCCCCAGGAACGCGCCGAAGGCGGCCACGACGGGGACGTAGAATTTGATCTCTGTTCGGGAAATCGGTGTCAGAGTCGCCATGGTCTCAGCCCCCCAGCTTCACGTTGTCGATGCCCACGATCCGGTCGTAGACCCAGTAGAGCAGCAGGACCACGCCCAGCAGGATCGTCCCCAGTGCGGCCGCCAGGCCCCAGTTCAGCGAGGACGAGATGTGATAGGCGATCCGGTTGGAAATGAACGTACCCGTTGTCCCGCCGACCAGTTCGGGCGTGATGTAGTACCCGATGGCCAGGATGAAGACGAGGATGCTCCCCGCGCCGATGCCGGGCACCGATTGCGGGAAATAGACCCGCCAGAAGGCCGTCCAGTTGGTGGCCCCCAGCGACTTGGCCGCGCGCAGGTAGGACGGCGGAATGGTCTGCATCACCGAATAGAGCGGCAGGATCATGAAGGGCAGAAGGATGTGGGTCATGGCCACGATCGTGCCGAATTGGTTGTTGATCATCACCAGGCGGGCGTCATCGGCCACGATGCCCAGCCAGACCAGCACGTCGTTGATCACGCCCTGCTGTTGCAGCATCACCTTCCAAGCCGAGGTCCGCACCAGAAGCGAGGTCCAGAACGGCAGCAACACCAGGATCATCATCAGGTTGGCCTTGCGCGCGGGCAGGTTGGCCAGCAGCCAGGCCACCGGGTATCCCAGCGCGATACAGCTGAAGGTGATCGCCAGCGACATGACCAGCGTACGGCGGAACAGCATCAGGTAGATCTGCTGGTTCTCGGGCCGCGCCTCGGCCCCGTCGGGCCCCAGCTGCATGTCGACGGCGTTCAGGAAATAGCCCGAGGTGTATTTCGGCGAATAGACCTGGATCGCGGCCCAATTGTCGATGGCCAGCCAATCCTCGTCGATGTCGGCGAACGCCCCCTTGATGTCGACCGGCGGCAGAGAGTCCAGCTGGGCGGCAACGGCCTGCAACTGGGCGGCGCCGGGCCCGGAATAGGCCGCGATGTCGTCTGCCTTGCCGGGTGTGGCCAGGTCGACGGCAAGGGCAGCGTAGACGGCCTCCCAGGGGTCTTCCTCGGCGACAACGTCCTCGTCTTCGATGGCGGTGAAGACGGCCCAGGCCGTGTATTCACGGGCAGTGCGCGGCAACAGGGTGGAAATGGCCTCGGACGGTTCGAACCCGATGTCTCCGCGCATCGAATCGCCGGTCAACGTGGCCAGGCGGGTGCGGGCAGAGGACAGGACATCGCCGTCTGCGGGGCCGCCCGACATCATCTCGAACCAGAACGCGCCTTCGCCCCATTGGTCGTCGATGTCTTCCAGCCAGTCCTGCCAGACCTCGCCCACATCATCCAGGCGGCGGCCCGAGGTCCGGAACAGCGAGGAAATCCCCACCTGTTCGTAATTCAGACGGGTGCCCAGCTTGGTGTGTTCCTTCGCCTCGGCCGCCAGGAACAGGTCGAAATACAGTGCCCGGAAGACGTCCTCGCCGGGGGCCTCGGTGCCCGACCCGTCCCAGTCCGCCAGGACCACCACCGTTTCAGGCAGCGTGTCCGACACGATCTGGTTTTCGACCGACCGGAACAGCATGTCAAAGATCGGGGCGAGGAAGGTCAGCAGGACGAAGATCAGCAAGGGCGCGATCAGGGCCAATGCGCGCATCTTCTGCATCCTGAGCGATCGCGCCAGGCTTTTCTTCAGCGGCGTGCCATCCGCCGCAACCATCGGTCCGGTTTGTTCTTGCGTCGCGTCGCTCATGCGCGTCCCTGTCCTTTTTGGCAATCCGCCCGGCCAGGCTCCGTTTTCTTCAAAGAAAACGGCCCGGAATTTTCAAAAATTCCGGCACCGGCGGAAGGCTTGGGTCTCAGTCGTCATCGTGGCCTTCAACCAGGATGATCGTGCTGTCGGCCGTGAGGCGTCGGATCTCGGCCACGGCCTGGTATTCGGGATCGTGATAGGCCGCCTTGGCAGCCTCGTAGGTCGGGAATTCGATCACCACGTGGCGGTTCTGGGTTTCGCCTTCGGGTGTCTCGGACGCACCGCCACGGACGATGAACTTCGCCCCCATGGCTTTCAGGATCGGCGTGTCCTTCTCGACATATTCCATGTACGCCTCGGGATCGCGCACCGTGATGTGGCCGATGATGTAGCCCTTGGGCATGCCCGCTCCCCCGAAACGTCTTGAAACCTTGATCGGAAAGGGGGCGGAGGTCATCCCTCCGCCCCGACCTGTCTTACTTGGCCAGCCAGGACTGGAACTTCGCGTCGATGTCGTCGCGGTAGTCAGCCCAGAACTCGTAGTTGTACAGCAGGGTGTTCTTCGAGTTCTCGGGGTCGGTCGGCATGTGCGGCGCCATTTCGATGCCCAGCTCGGCATGGGTGCCAACCAGCGGGGCCGACGAGGCACGGGCCGGGCCATACGAGATGTACTTGGCCTGATCGGCCAGGCGCTGGGTGTCGGTGGCGAACTTCACGAAGTCCTGCACGCGGGCCAGGTGATCGTCGTCCAGACCGGTCGGGATGATCCAGCCGTCCAGGTCGAACACCTGCATGTCCCACAGCATGCCCACCGGCTGATCCTGCTCTTCGATGACCGAGAACAGGCGGCCGTTGTAGGTCGAGCCCATCACGACTTCGCCGTCGGCCAGCAGCTGCGGCGTGTCGGCGCCGGCCGACCACCAGATGACGTCGTCCTTGATCGTGTCGAGCTTGGCAAGCGCCTGCTCCTGGCCTTCTTCGGTGGCCAGCACATCGTAGATTTCGTCCTTGGCGACGCCGTCACAATACAGCGCCCATTCCATGTTGTTGATCGGACGCTTTTCCAGCGCGCGCTTGCCCGGATAGGTGTCCATGTCGAACACGGCGCAGACCTCGGTCGGAGGCGTGTCGCCGACCATGTCGGTGCGGTAGCCGAAGGTGGTCGAGTAGACGATCTGCGGGATGAAGCAGTCGCTGACCAGCAGGTCGCCGAAATCGTCTTCGGCCGAGGTGCCGTCGTCGCCCGGCAGCAGGTCGTCGTCGGGGTCGATTTCCATCGCCAGGCCTTCGTCGCACAGGCGGATCGCGTCAGCGGCCACCACGTCGACCAGGTCCCAGGTGATGTTGCCGGCTTCGTTCATGGCGCGCAGCTTGGCGACGGCTTCGGCCGAACTTTCGTCCCAGGTGACGGTCAGCCCCGGATGGTCCGCCAGGTACGGGTCGGCATAGGCCAGTTTCTGGCTTTTCTGGTAGGCGCCGCCCCAGCTGACCAGGGTCAGCGAATCGGCCATGTCCTGTGCCATTGCCATCGGAGCGGCAAGCGCCGTCGATGCGACAAGGGCGGCGAGAGCGTTCAGTTTCTTCATATGTGACTCTCCTTGTGTTTTTATCATTGCTTGATCCCCGGTCTGTCGCCGGGGCGGGGCCGGGCCCGGACGCGGTTCAGGCGTCGAGCGCGCGGCAATCGTCGGGCAACCAGCCGATTTCGATCTGCTGTCCCGGTTGCAGACGCGCCTGGTCGGGCGCGTTCCGCGTCTTGATGACGAATTCATCGTTGCCCGCCACGCGCAGCCGCGTGCGGAAGATGTCGCCCATGTAGATGAATTCCAGGACCTCGGCCTTCAGCGTGTGCACGCCTTCCTGCCGACGGTCCTTGTTGTATTCCACCCGCTCGGGACGGATGGACACCCGCGTGCGTTCGCCCGGCTTGGTGACGTTGACCGGCCGGGCATCGATGATCTCGCCCCCGTCCAGCTGCACCACGGCCCGGTTGCCGTTGATCTCCTTGACCACGCCTTCCAGCGTGTTGTTCTCGCCGATGAACTGGGCGACAAAGCTGTTCTCGGGTTCCTCGTACAGCTTGTCGGGCGGCGCCAGCTGCTGGATCCGGCCGTCGTTGAACACGGCGACCCGGTCCGACATGGTCAGCGCCTCGGTCTGGTCGTGGGTCACGTAGACCACGGTGATGCCCAGGCTGTCGGCAATCCGCTTGATCTCGAACTGCATGTGCTCGCGCAGCTGCTTGTCCAGCGCGCCCAGCGGTTCGTCCATCAGCACCAGCTCGGCCTCGAACACCAGCGCGCGGGCCAGCGCGATCCGCTGCTGCTGGCCGCCCGACAGCTGCGCCGGACGGCGGCCGCCAAAGGCCCCCATCTGCACCATGTCAAGCGCGCGTTTCACCTTCTGCTCACGCTCGGCCTTGCCCATCTTCCGCACTTCCAGCGGAAACGACAGGTTCTCGGCCACCGTCATGTGCGGAAACAGCGCGTAGTTCTGGAACACCATGCCGATCCCGCGCTTGTGCGGCGGGATGTTGTTGATCGACACACCGCCCAGGCGGATATCGCCATAGGTCGCCGTCTCGAACCCGGCCAGCATCATCAGGCAGGTCGTCTTGCCCGACCCTGACGGCCCCAGCATTGTCAGAAATTCGCCCTTCGGCAGGGTGAGGTTCAGATCCTTGACGACGAGCGTCTCGCCATCATAGCTCTTCTGCACGCGATCGAACTCAACAAACGCGCTATCGCCGTTCATGTCTGCCAAGGGCAGCTCCCCGTGTTGTATCCAGCCGTCTGAGTGTGCAGCCGGTGTCATAAGCCAAACATATCACATCGCAGGGTGCAACTGGATCGCCCGCGAAAAAGGCAGATGGCCAGAAAACACTCGGAAAAGGTCGAAAAACAGGGGCCTGTCGCCGTTTTGAGCAGCGCCTTCGGTCGCCGCCCGGGGTTACACAGGCCCGAAGTCAGACGAAAGGACCCGACATGCCCAGCCAGGATCTCCCCTTCAGCGGCGCCGAATATGCCTCCCGCCTTGCAAGGACCCGCACCGCGATGGCCGAAGCCGGGGTCGGCGTGCTGATCGTCACCGATCCGTCCAACATGGCCTGGCTGACCGGCTACGACGGCTGGTCCTTCTACGTGCACCAGGCCGTGGTGATCTTCCCCTCGGGCGATCCGATCTGGTGGGGCCGCCGCCAGGACGCCGCCGGCGCCGTGCGCACCGTTTGGATGGACGACGATCACGTCACCTCCTATGCCGAGGATTACATCCAGACCACCGCCCGCCACCCGATGGAGGACCTGGCCCATCGCATCATCGATCACGGACACGGCACCGCCTGGATCGGCGTCGAGATGGACAATTACTACTTCTCGGCCAAGGCCTTCACCGTCCTGACGGAAAACCTCCCCGATGCCTCGCTGGTCGATGCCACCGCCCTGGTGAACTGGCAGCGCGCCGTGAAATCCGAGGCCGAGATCGCCTTCATCCGCCAGGCCGCCCGCATCTCCGAGGCGCTGATCGACGGTCTGGCCGAGCGGGTCGAACCGGGCGTGCCCAAGAACGAGGTCGTCGCCGAGACCTTCCGCGACGCGATCCGCGGCGTCGACGGCGCATGGGGCGACTACCCCGCCATCGTGCCGCTGCTCCCCTCGGGCCCCGCCGCCGCCGCGCCCCACCTGACCTGGGATGGCGAGCCCTTCAGAAAGGGCGAAGGCACCACGTTCGAGATCGCCGGCTGCTACCGCCGCTACCACGCGCCCTTCTGCCGGACGATGTACCTGGGCGATCCCCCCGACGAGATGCTGCGCGCCGCCGATGCGCTGGCCCACGGGCTCGAGGCCGGGCTCGAAGCCGCCCGCGCCGGCAACCGCTGCCGCGACATCGCCGATGCGATGAACGGCGAGCTCGCCAAGGTCGGCATCATCCGCGCCGCGCGCTGCGGCTACCCGATCGGCCTGTCCTACCCGCCCGACTGGGGCGAACGCACCATGTCGATCCGCTCCGAGGACGAATCCGAGCTCAAACCCGGCATGACCTTCCATTTCATGCCCGGCCTCTGGATGGAAAGCTGGGGCCTGTCGATCACCGAAAGCATCCTGATCACCGAAGACGGCCCGGCCGAAACCTTCTGCTCGCGCCCCCGCGAGCTGTTTGTCAAACGCTGACGAAGAAGGGGGCGTGCATCACGCCCCCTCGAAATCCTTCGTCCGGGTTCAGCCCCCGATCAGGCCCCCGTCACCCGCCAGATCACGTCGCCCACATCATCGGCCATCAGCAGCGATTTGCCGTCCGGCCCGATGGTCACGCCCACGGGGCGGCCATAAGAATGGGTCTCGTCCTCCGACAGGAAGCCGCTCAGAATATCCCGCGGCTGGCCTGCCGGTTTGCCATCGGCGAAGGGCACGAAGATCAGCTTGTAGCCGCTCAGCGTTGAGCGGTTCCACGAGCCGTGCTGGCCGATCACCATGCCTTCGCCAAAGCCCGGCAGCGTGCCCTCGGGCATCCAGCACAGGCCCAGCGAGGCGGTGTGCCCGCCCAGCGCGTAATCGGGCTTGATCGCGCGGGCCACCAGCTCGGCATCCTGCGGCACCCGGTCGTCCACGATCCGGTCCCAGTAGCAATAGGGCCAGCCGTAAAACCCGCCGTCGACCACCGAGGTCAGGTAAGCCGGGGGCGTCT
>PAQV01000099.1 GCA_002709405.1 Paracoccaceae bacterium | reverse complement strand
TGAAGGCGACCCTTGAAGCCATCGCCGCCGGTCACCCGGCCAGCAGGATCGACGAGCTGCTACCTTGGAACTTCACCCCGTCAAGCTGAACAGGCGTGGGGTGGCGACAGCGCTTACGCTTCTCCCCAAACACTCTTGCCAAGAAATTTTGAAAAGACTTTTTCAATCTTGTCTGTGTTCTGAAATGAGACTTCGCTCGACACCAGTTCAAGCGGATGAATCTGCCGCTTATAAATCTCGATCAAGTCTTCGATGTCATACTTTATGTTGTGAATGTGCTTTAGTTTGGGGACAAAAAAATTTGGGGAACACTGTCTGAAAATTGCGTCAAGCATGTCCCGAAAATAGACCTCTACATGCGTCACGAACGTAATGACGACACTTCGCTCCAAAAGCTTCGAATGTGCGCCATCTGTGGGGTTTTCGAGCAAATCTCGTCCTGCTTCACTGCACTGTTCAACTGCATCTCTAAGATTTCGATAGGGTCGTGAGTGCCGAAGCGCTCGTATCTCTCGATTTGAAACAACTTCCTCAAAATTCGGCACCCAACGCTCCTGTAGGACCTAAATATTATATCCTATCGTATTGGTACTTTAGGAAAGCGGCAAGAATTCGGATGAACCTCCGACATCTCGACTTTGCGAGATGGTGTAGTGATAGCAACGTGAGAGCAGCCAGTCGTGCCAAAACTATGAACGGCATCTCCGTCCGCAATGCGGCCTGTTACGGCCACACTCCTACCGAACCAACCCCTTCATCCCCCGTTCCAATCCCTCCAGGGTCATCGGCACCATTGCCCCTTCGAAGATCTCGGAGATCATCTGGATGGAATGGGTGTAGCCCCAGTATTTCTCGGGCACCGGGTTGATCCAGAGGTGCGAGGCCCATTGGTCTCGGACGCGTTGCAGCCAGACCTGGCCCGCTTCGGCGTTCCAGTGTTCGTTGGCGCCTCCGGGATAGGCGATCTCGTAGGGCGACATGGAGGCGTCTCCGACGAAAATGCATTTGTAATCAGGGCCGTAGGTGCGCAGGACTTCCTGGGTCGGGATCTGTTCGTTCCAGCGGCGGGCGTTGTCGCGCCAGACGCCTTCGTAAAGGCAGTTATGGAAATAGTAATGTTCGAGGTGTTTGAATTCGGTCCGGGCGGCGGAGAAGAGTTCTTCGACCACCTTCACGTGGGCGTCCATGGACCCGCCGACATCTAGGAACAGCACGACCTTGACCGCGTTATGGCGTTCGGGGCGCATCTTGACGTCCAGGTAACCGTTTTCGGCCGTCGAGCGGATGGTATTGTCGAGGTCGAGTTCATCGTGGGCGCCGTCTCGGGCCCAGCGGCGCAGACGTTTTAACGCGACTTTAATGTTGCGCGTGCCAAGTTCGACCGTGTCGTCGAAGTTCTTGAATTCCCGCTTGTCCCAGACCTTGACGGCGCGCTGGTGGCGGCTTTGGTCCTGGCCGATGCGCACGCCCTCGGGGTTGTAGCCATGCGCGCCGAAGGGCGAGGTGCCGCCGGTGCCGATCCACTTGTTGCCGCCCTGGTGGCGTTCCTTTTGTTCCTCAAGGCGCTTTTTCAGCGTCTCCATCAGCTTGTCGAAGCCGCCCAGGGCCTCGATTTCGGCCTTCTCCTCTTCGGAGAGGTGCTTTTCGGCCATCTTGGCCAGCCAGTCGGCGGGGATCTCGACCGCCTCCAGCACCTGGTCGATCGAGATATTGGCCAGGCCTTCAAAGGTGGCGGCAAAGGCGCGGTCGAATTTGTCGATGTTGCGCTCGTCCTTCACCATGGCGGTGCGGGCGAGGTAGTAGAAGGCTTCGACGTCGTAGGTGACCAGACCGGCGCGCATGGCGTCGAGAAAGGACAGGTATTCGCGCAG
Source organism: Paracoccaceae bacterium (assembly GCA_002709405.1). Taxonomy (GTDB): domain Bacteria; phylum Pseudomonadota; class Alphaproteobacteria; order Rhodobacterales; family Rhodobacteraceae; genus Marinibacterium. The sequence continues at coordinate 38,060 of PAQV01000099.1, read as the reverse complement.
GGAGACAGGCACGCCGCCCTTCCGAAGATTTTCGAAGAAGGGCAGGAACATAACGCTTACACCATGCGGTCTATGAAGACTGTGACGACCAGGCCGAGAAGGGCGAAGGCGATGCCGAAGCTGGCGCCGTACTGGGCCATGTCCAGCTTTGCGCCACCCCGTTTCCTGGCCGTCATCACGCCGATGAAGACCCCGAGTGCCGCGCTTGCCAGGATGATCATATTTGCCCGTCGCTCCGTTTCAGCGGGTTGAGGGCCGAGATTTCGCGCATCTTCTGCTTCACCGCCCAGTCCGCTCCGAAGCCGTATCGCGCCCAGCCGAGGCTGTCCAGCCTGACCGCGCGTGCCTGGTCGGGACGGCCGAGCAGTTCCAGCGCCTCGGCCTTGAGCAGCATGAGGGTCGACAGGAGGGCGGCGTTTTCCGATTGGGCGGCGGTTTCGATGGCGGGGTTCAGGCGGGCCAGGGCGCGCGCCGGGTCACCGCGCGAGATGTCGAGCGCGGCGGTCTGGGTGATGATATAGGCTTGCTGGACTTCGGTCCGGGGCGTGCGGTCGAGGTAGTACATGGCCGAAACATAATGCTTTTCGGCCAATTCCGGGTCGGTGACCTGGGCGAGGCGGCCGACCATGTAATGGCTGAAGGCGCGGCGATGATCGGTCCAGCCGTGCTCTTGCGCGGTGATCAGGGCGGTATCGGCGGCGGCCCGGCGGGCGTTCGGGCTGGCACCGGGGCCCAGGGCGGTCTGCACGGCGTTGATCCAGACGCGGGGCGTGGGTTCGACGCCCACGCGGGGCTTGCCGGACCCGTTGGGATTGTAACGCGCGAGGATACGGGGCAGCTGGGCGGCCACGTCGGCGCGGCTCATGCCGGTGCGCAGTTCGGGCGCGTAGGTGGTGCGCAGGATCAGCATGTCGAAGCCGGTTAGCACCCGGTGCACGTTGTCGTCGTTGAACACCGAATCCGACAGCCGGTAGAGGTCGTTGAGCGGACCCAGCGCCTGGGCAAGTTCCTCGTGCAGGCAATCGCGCACCTCTTGCGGAGAGGTGTCGTTGGGCACGAAGATCGCCAGCCGTTCCCGCTTTTCCAGCAGCGCCCAGTTGGTTTTCGACTTGCGCCGGTCGCGCCGGAATTCGGCCAGGCTGGACACGTTGGGCACCACGAAACAGGCGGCCAGGGGCAGGGACCGGCGGATTTCGTCGCGAGGGATGGCCTCGATCGTGATGTTGGCGGTGCCGGAATGAGCCTGGCGGATGTCGATGCCGGCCTCTTTCCGCAGCCGCAGCAGCAGCCGGTGCAGGTCGGCATCCAGGCTGGCCGGCGGCGCGCCGGTCACGCGCACGGTGATCGGGCCCTCGAACCGGGTGAAGGTTTCAAGCGACCGGCCGCTTTCCAGCTGGAAATGCAGTGCCATGAAATCGCCCGCAATGTCGGAATTCGACATCACCGGGGGCCGCGGCCGGGCGTTGGCGAAGACCTTCATCGGCGGCAGGGTGCTGTCGGCGACGACCGCCCGGGTCGGCGTGTCCCGATCGGGCGAGGTGGTGCAGCTGGCCATCACCATGGCCGCGATGGACAGGAACAGGGCAGCGCGCATTACGGTCTCTGGTACTTGATGAACGGCGTCAGCTTACCTACCCGGTCGTAAAGAAGCCGTGCCGTTTCGTTGAAATCCTGTGTGGTCCAGTAGACCGTGGGCGCGCCCGCATCGTCTGCGGCGGCATAGACCGCCTCGATCAGGGCGCGGCCGACGCCGGTGCCCCGGGCCGCGGGGCTGGCGTAAAGGTCTTGCAAGTAACAGACGTTTTCGACCTTCCAGCAATGGCGGTGGAACAGGTAGTGCACCAGTCCCACGGGCGTGCCGTCGACCTCGGCGATCAGGCCGGACGGGTCGTAGGGATCGTCGCCCAGAAGCCGGGCAAAGGTGGTGTCATAGACATCGTCCGGCACCTCGGATTGGTAAAAATCCAGGTAGGCGCGCCACAGCGCCGCCCAGGCCGGGCGATCCTCGGCCCGCAGCGGGCGGACCGTCGTATTCGTCTTGTCGCTCATGCCCCGATTTTTGACAGGTTGCGCCGCCAGCCGCCACGCCCACGTGCGCGCGCGCGAAACTTGTTCGATATCCGTGACACAATTGCGGCGATCCGAGCATTTTAGTCGAATTCACGACACAATTTGCCCGGCCCGAGCGCAACGCCGCATCGGGCGCGCCTAGCGCTGCCCGCGCGCCATGAAGGCCAGCCGTTCAAACAGGTGCACGTCTTGTTCATTCTTCAGAAGCGCCCCATGCAGCTTGGGCAGGGCAGAGGCCCCGTCACGGCGCAGGTCCTCGGGCGAAAGATCTTCTGCCAGCAACAGCTTGAGCCAATCGAGCACCTCGGAGGTCGAAGGCTTTTTCTTCAACCCGGGCGTGTCGCGGACCTCGTAGAACTGGGTCAGGGCGGTGGTCAGCAGGGCATCCTTGATGCCGGGATGGTGCACCTCGACGATCTTCTTCATCGTCTCGGTGTCGGGGAAGCGGATGTAGTGGAAGAAACACCGGCGCAGGAATGCGTCGGGCAGTTCCTTTTCATTGTTCGAGGTAATGATGACGATAGGCCGCTGGCGCGCCTTGATCGTTTCGCCGGTCTCGTAGACGTGGAACTCCATCTTGTCGAGTTCCTGCAGCAGGTCATTGGGGAATTCTATGTCGGCCTTGTCGATTTCGTCGATCAGCAGGACGACCTTCTCTCCGGCCTCGAATGCCTCCCAGAGTTTACCTTTCTTAAGGTAATTTCGCACATCATGCACCCGTTCGTCGCCCAGCTGGCTGTCGCGCAGGCGGCTGACGGCGTCATATTCATACAGGCCCTGTTGCGCACGGGTGGTGGACTTGATGTTCCATTCCAGCATGTTAAGTCCCAAGGCATCAGCGATCTGCCGGGCCAGCTCGGTCTTGCCGGTGCCAGGTTCGCCCTTGACCAGCAGGGGCCGTTCCAGGGTGACGGCGGCATTCACGGCGATGGTCAGGTCATCGGTCGCGACATATTTCTCGGTGCCTTGAAATTTCATTATGTGACAATCCCTTGCTGTACATTGCGCCGGCCGCAGAGCTACCTCGCGTTTTACCCCGGGCGGGACGTGAATGTGTAGTGACAATTCTTAACGCCTCGGATAAACGCTGCGATCATGGAGAGCCAGATGTCTAAGGAACCACATTTGACGGACGTTGATGGCCAATCCGAGGGAGCCCAAATGAAGCAGGAAGTCTTTCTGCCGGACGATTACCGCCCGGCCGAGGATGAGCCGTTCATGAATGATCGGCAGCTCGAGTATTTTCGCCGCAAGTTGTTGAACTGGAAGGCCGAATTGCTGGCCGAGAGCCGCGACACCATCGAGGGTCTGCAGGACAGCACACGCAATATTCCCGACGTGGCCGACCGGGCCAGCGAAGAGACAGACCGGGCGCTGGAACTGCGCACCCGGGACCGTCAGCGCAAGCTGGTCGCCAAGATTGACTCGGCCCTACGCCGGATCGACGAGGGGGAATACGGCTATTGCGACGTCACCGGAGAGCCGATTTCGCTCAAGCGGCTGGACGCACGTCCGATCGCGACGATGAGCCTCGAGGCCCAGGAACGGCATGAGCGCCGCGAGAAAGTCCACCGCGACGATTGATCGTCCGTGGATCGAAGAAACCGGCGAGGGGCGCCGGGGCGGGATGCCCCTGGCGCCCTTCGTCTGTCTTGAAGGGGTGGACTGATGGGTGACGAGGTCTTGGTGCTGGGCGCCGGGATCGGCGGGCTGACGGCGGCGCTGGCGTTGCACGGGCAGGGCGCGCGGGTGCGCGTGGTGGAACAGGCAGAGCGGATCGGCGAGGTCGGGGCGGGGCTGCAGATCAGCCCCAACGGCGGGGCGGTGCTGCGGGCGCTGGGGCTGGGCGCGGCGCTGGACGCGGTGTCGGTCCGGGCCGAGGCGGTCGTGCTCAGCGATTACCAGCGGCCGGGCGACGTGCTGCGGCTGGATCTGCGCCGGCGGCCACAGCAGGTCTATGGTTTCGTGCACCGGGCCGATCTGATCGGCCTGCTGGAACAGGCGGTGCGCACGGCAGGCATCCCGGTTGAGCTTGGCCGCAAGGCGATCCGGGTCGAGCCGGGAGCACCGGCGCGGGTGGTGTTCGAGGATGGCGCGGAAGAGGCGGCCCTGGTCGTGGGCGCGGACGGGCTGCATTCGGTGGCAAGGCGGGCCCTGAACGGAGGAGACGCGCCGTTCTTCACGGGCCAGGTGGCCTGGCGCGCGGTGGTGCCGACACCACGGCCGCTGCCGGCCGAGGCCCGGGTGGTCATGGCTCCGGGCAAGCACGTGGTGGCCTATCCTCTGCGGGGCGGGACGATGGCAAACCTGGTGGCGATCCGCGAGCAATCCGACTGGGTGGAGGAAGGCTGGCACCTGGCCGGAGACCCGGATGCCCTGCGCGCGGCCTTCGCCGACCTGCGAGGCCCGGTGCGGCCGTTGCTTGATGCGGTTGAGACGGTCGGCCTGTGGGGCCTGTTCCGGCATCCGGTGGCCGCGCGCTGGCAATCAGAGGGCGTGGCGATCCTGGGCGACGCCGCCCATCCGACATTGCCGTTCCTGGCCCAGGGGGCGAACCTGGCTCTGGAAGATGCCTGGGTCCTGGCCCGGTGCCATGGAACCTCCTCGTTGGCGGCCTACCAGGATCTGCGGCAGGACCGCGCGCGCAAGGTCATCGCGGCGGCCAATCGGAATGCCTGGAAATACCACGTGCGCTTCGGCCCGGCGCGGATGGCGGGACATATGGCGCTCAAGCTGGCCGGGGGGATCGTGCCGGACGTCATGGTCAATCAGTTCGACTGGATCTACGGATACGACGTGACGGCCTGAAGTGGGGGCGCTGCCCCCGCCCTCCTTCGGAGGCCTCCCCCGGGGTATTTGCGGCCTTATGTATCAAACGCACCAGCATTCTACTGGATTGACGGGCCAAGGTGAATCACCATTCGCCCATGCAGGACAAGTCCATAGACGGCGCGTTACTGGCGCTGCGTAAGCAGATCATTCGGGGGCAAGGTGATGGGCTGGACCACGTAGAGGCGCTGTTGCGGCTCAGGGGCGTGGATATGCCCTACGTGTGCCCTAAGCGGGTGAATGTCGCGCGGCGGGGTGAGGCCCAGCGGATCGCGCTTGACGCACTCAGAGACGGCCCCAAGACGTTGCGCGAGGTCGCGGCCTATATGGCCGAGCGTAGACCGGGGGTTAGCCCAGAGGCGGCGTTGCCACGGGCCGGGTTGGCGTTGAATAAGTTGCGAAAGGCAGGGGCTGTACGGCGTGACGGACGGGTGTGGTCACTTACCGCCCTTGCCGAACACATAGGCTAAAGCAGCCCCCGCCACAGCAAGCGACCTTTCTGCCTGCGTTGAGAACGCGTCGCCGTACTCTGGGTTGTAGATCATTGCGACATATAAACCGCCAGCCAACAACACGGTTAAGAATATTGTGGCTAAAGCAGCGATTGTCGGGACGCTCTTACCATCCCCAATTATATTGCCTATCCACCCAAGGTTTTGCTGATTGATTGCCTCGGCGTGCCTATTGTCCTCTTTTTTGAGATCTAGTTGGTAGCTGTGAGCGCGGGTTAACGCGTTTGTCAACTCTGGGTCTTCGTCTTCTCTGTTCGAGGCCGCTTGCTTCGCCGCTTCGCGCTCAGACACCATACTCAAACGCCAATCGGTTCTTTATCATCGGAACTGATACAGCGAACAGCTTTGACAGAGACTCTACGGAGTTGCCCCGCCAGTATTTGTCAAGCATGAAGCGAGGGACGAGAAGATGAGCGGCAAACGCATTCGCCTCCTTCTCATATACATCTGTCCCGTCGTAGCCGGAATCACGGAGCAAGATTTTGTACTGCTCTGACGCGGCCCAATCCTGATGTAAAAGGGCGTGCCCAAGTTCATGCGCTACGGTGAATGTCTGCCGCAGCGGGAACTCATGCTTGTTCACGTAAATCATGTTTTCTTCGAAGTCGAAAAAGCCAGAAATACGGTTCGCCTCGCCTGAAAACTCGACAAAAACAACGGAAACACCTTTTGAACGGGAGATCTCAACGGGGTTGACAGGCGGTTCAGTTATGCCAAATTCCGCATGGATCCCGCGAACAACGCTCTTTACTCGTTGATAGTCAGGGGCTTGCAAGACATCCAGCATAACACACTCCCATAGCTACCTACTAGGTAGCGCCCATTGTTGGAAAAGTCAATATATTCATTGCGTTAGGTTAATCAATGCCTTATGCAGCCCGTTGCCAATACCCTTTCCAGTTCCGGCTAACCGGCGCGCCCATGGCGATGGCGGCAACCTTGCGGGCCTGTTCACCGTTCGGCAGGCGGCGGTTGTCTTCCAGCCATGCGGCGTGGTTGGCGTACTGGTAGAGGTACTGCGGGCTAACGTGATGATGCTGGCCCATAACCATGCGGCGCAGGCGGGAGAAGTAGCTTTCGGCTTGGTTGGTGCAGGCCCCGTCAACGCTATAGGCGACCGAGTGGTTGATGCGCTCCACGGGCCACGCGGCGTGCAGCAGATCCCAATGGGACGCCTCGTCAGCCGAGATTGACGCCATCCGGTCGATATTCTCTTTCGCCAGCTCCACGCCTTCGGCTTCCTGCTTGGCTACGAACGGCAGTGTGCGGCCCTTGCGCTCCCGCATCACGATCACAACGCGGCGCTTGCCGGTTTGGTTCTCTTTCAGGCGGCGGTCCTTACGGTCTTCCTTGCGGTTCTCGGGGCGGATGTGACCGCCAAAATACGCGCCGTCGATTTCGACGTGGCCGTCGAGAACTTCACCCGTGTGAACCTCCTGCGCCATCGCTTCGCGCAGTTTGTGGGCAAGAACGAAGGCGGTCTTGTACTGACAGTCCAGATCGCGCGAAAGCTGCACCATGGACACGCCCTTGGAGGCGTTCACGATGATGCAAATCGCGGCCAACAGATCCACGAAGTCCATCTTGCGACTGGCGAAAATGGTGCCGCTCGTCACGCTGAACTGGTGTTGACACGCCTTGCACTTGAACTTGCGGCGGGTGCTGATGCTGTACGTTTCGCAGCAGCCGCAGCGGGGGCAAACAGCCTCGCCATCGGTTTCGGACCAGCGCATTTCGCAGAAGGTTTTGTACGCTGCTTCCTCGCCAGCCTTGTAGATCTTGCGAAGGCTAAGGCTGCGGGATGCTGCGGAGAGGAGAAAGTGCTGTGTCATTGTCATCATATACAGTGCTTATGTACTGAATATAGTGCGTTGACGTATCGCGCACAAGGGCATACGTATCGAAAACGATACTTTTACCGCGCGGGTGATACATGGCAGAGCAAACCGAATGGGAAGCCAAGGCGGCGAACCTCCTGAAAGCCGAACTCAAGCGGAAAGGCGTGACATACGCTCAGCTTGTTGAAAAGCTGGCCGAAATCGGAATCAGTGAAAAGGAAGCGAACGTCCGCAATAAGCTGTCCAGGGGGAAGTTTAGCGCGGCGTTCCTGTTGCAATGTCTGTCTTCAATCGGGGTTGGCGAAGTCAGACTCGAATTTTGATGTCAAGTCGAGCGCGTGCTTCGTTCCCGCTTCGACCTGTCCGTGTTCACTTAACTCTCGCAACACCTTTAAGATACCTATCAAGGCCCGCGTCTTCTGATCCCAGTTATTTGGGTTGCGAACGATAGACAGATCTGGAATTCGAACACGAATTTTCCGAAGGTCATTCGAAAGGGCTACATACATACCAACGGCTTCTGCCGTCCATCTGCCCTTATCTTCGGCGGGACAAGTATAGTACCGCCAATGACCATGAAGGGTATCCAGCTTCCCTGCCATCCCAGACAAGCGCCAGCACAAGTCCTCAAAAACATCCTCGTCTCTCGGCCTGCTTCTGTCCCTGAGACTGGCGAGATAGTGCAGCCAAATCCCCGCTCCAAGCGCGCACAAAAGGAACGCGGCATCCAAGATGTTTTGACTTCCGACCACTGCGGAAAGCCGGGTCGCGGCACTGACCACCGGGGCTGCCCAACTCTCAGTGTCCCAGCCAAGGGCGTCAAAAAGTGCCTCGAAGAATGGCTCAGCAAACATGGCGGCCAGAGGTGCCAAGACGAAAAAAGAGCCTATGAATCTTAACCACTTCGCCATTCGTGAAAATTGCAGCACAATCTGGCTGATGTGGAGTGCCAATCATCGCTCACGCCCCGGCTGGTGCGTTTGATACATAAGGCCGGGTATTTGGAAAGAGAAAGAAGCATGTCACCGGCGAGTTGGGCGCTATTCCTACAGGAAGCCTATGTGCCTGCGGGCCGGCGTCATGCGAGAGGACTGGCAAGGGCCCGCCCTGCTGCTTCTTTCTCTTTAAATATACCCAAACCCGTCATGTCCGTCTTGATGACGGCAGGCGGTCAGGCGTTCAGGTCGATCCAGACGGGCACGTGGTCCGAAGGTTTGGTGCGGCCGCGAACTTCGGCATCTATGCCGCAATCGGCCAAGAGGTCGGCGGCCTGTGGGGTTAGCAGCAGGTGGTCGATGCGGATGCCGTCGTTGCGGTCCCAGGCGCCGGCCTGGTAGTCCCAGAAGGAATAGACCCCGGGCGCCTGTACGCGTGCACGTATGGCGTCGGTGAAACCCAGGTTGACGATGCGGCGGAAGGCCTCGCGGCTTTCGAGGCGGAAGAGGGCATCTTCGGTCCAGGCGTCGGGGCGGGCGGCGTCTTCGGCCTGGGGAATGATGTTGTAATCGCCTGCCATCACCGCGACCTCTTCGCCCTCCAGAAGCGCCTCGGCACGGGATTTCAGACGTTCCATCCAGGCAAGCTTGTAGTCGTATTTCGGCCCCGGGACCGGGTTGCCGTTGGGCAGGTACAGCCCGCAAAGCCGCACCGCTGTGTCGCCGACCACCGTGGCTTCGATCCAGCGGGCCTGTTCGTCGTCATCGTCTCCGGGCAGCCCGCGGGTGACGTCCTCGAGCGGCAGTTTCGACAGGATGGCCACCCCGTTAAAGGACTTCTGGCCGTGGGTTTCCACGTTGTAGCCCCGGTCCTCGAACAGGTCGCGGGGAAAGCTCTCGTCGACCGACTTGATTTCCTGCAGCAGCACCACGTCGGGCGATGTGTCGTCCAGCCAGGCGGGCAGGGCCTCGGCCCGTGCGCGGATTCCGTTGATGTTGAAGGTCGCGATGCGCATCTGGTGTCCATCCTTGCCCGGCTGCGCGCCCAGACATGACCGGAAACGCAGGTCAGGGCAAGGTGGTGGCGTGATCTGTCCAAGCCGCCGTGGGCGTCAGCCCGACGCGCCGCTGCCGACCAGCGCGCCGTAGGCCGGGGCCATGGCTTGGCCATAGCGGCGGGCCAGCGTGGCCAGGCGCCGGATGCGGGCGGGGTCGGGGTGGTGATCGGCGCTGCGGGCGATGCGCGACCAGGCGGCCTGGACCGCCAGTTCCGACGTCAGTTTCATGAAGGCATCTGCCAGGGGCGCCGGGTTTTGCGTCTGCAAAACGTGATCCCTGGCTTCTTGCCAGAGCGAATGGACCCGGGCCAGCGTGGGGTCGTTGTCATCGGTCCGTTCGCGCTCGATGAACCGCGAGAAGGCTTCGGCTGCGGCTCCGTCTCGGTGGCGCAGGGCCCGGGTGACCAGGGCCATGGCGTGGATGCCGTTGGTGCCCTCGTAGATCGCCGTGATGCGGGCGTCGCGCAGGTTCTGTTCGGCCCGGTATTCGTTCAGGTAGCCGTAGCCGCCCAGCACCTGGATCGCCAGGTCGGCCGCCCGGATGCCGGTGTCGGTGCAATAGGCCTTGCAGACGGGCGTGAGGAATTCCACGAGGTCGGGGTCGTCCCCCCGTTCCAGGGCCACCATCGTCATGTGGCAGAGCGCCCGCCCGCCGATGGCCCAGGCGTCCTGTTCGTCGATCATGCGGGCCACGTCGCCGTGGTCGGCGATCATCACCGGTTGGCCGTCTGGGCCCTTGCCCTGCCGCCGTTCAGCCGCATAGGTCCGGGAGATATCGGCCCCCCGCGCGGCATGGGCCACGCCTTGCAGGGCCACGTCCAGCCGGGCGTGGTTCATCATGGTGAACATGGCCTTCAGCCCGGCCCCGGCCTGTCCGATCAGCTGGGCCTGTGCGCCCTCGAACACGGTCTGGCAGGTGGGCGAGGCATGCAGGCCCATCTTGTGTTCGATCCGTTCGACCCGGACCGAATTGCGGGTGCCGTCCTCCAGGTGGCTGGGACAAAGATAAAGCGACAGGCCGCGAACGCCCTCGTCGACCGAGCCCGACCGGGCCAGCACCAGGTGCAGGGTGCCGTCCGACAGGTCCTGGTCGCCGCCCGAGATGAAGATCTTTTCGCCGTCGATGACCCAGCCGTCGCCCGCGGGCGTGGCACGGGTGCGCAGGGCCGACAGGTCAGAGCCGGCGGCGGGTTCGGTCAGGCACATGGTCGACAGCCACGCGCCGGTGGCGAGCTTGGGCAGGTAGGCGGCGCGCTGCGCGTTGTCGCCGTGGATCATCAGGGTGCGGATGGCCCCGGGCACCAGGCCGGTGACCATCTGAAGCGAATGGTTGGCGCCGGTGAAGACTTCGCTCACCGCCGCCAGCGTCAGGGCGTCCATGCCCTGGCCGCCGAATTCCTCAGGCGCGGTCAGGCCCTGCCAGCCCTGTTCGGCCAGCTGGGCATAGACCGCGCGGAGGCTGTCGGGCATCCGCACGCGGCCGTTTTCCAGCCGGCAGCCCTGCACGTCGCCCTCTTCATCGGTGGGGGCGATGGCGGTTTCGGCGAAATGGGCGAAATGGGTCAGGATCTCGCCCGTGGTCTCGGCGTCGTAATGGTCCAGCTCTCCGGCCCGGGCCACGTGGGTCAGGCTGAAGAGAATGTCCTCGACCGGCGCGGAGAAGGGGCTCACACCCCGGTCTCCATGCCGATCTGGCCCAGCAGGCGCAGGGCGTTTTCCTTCAGGATCAGGGGGCGGACCTCGTCCTTGAACTCGGCCTTGTCAAAGGCGTTCAGCCATTTTTCCGGGGCGATCATCGGCCAGTCGGAACCGAACAGCATCTTTGTCTTCAGCAGCGTGTTGGCATAGCGCACGAGGATGGGGGGGAAGTATTTCGGCGACCAGCCGCTGAGGTCGATGTAGACGTTGGGCTTGTGGGTGGCCACGCTCAGGGCCTCTTCCTGCCAGGGGAAGGACGGGTGGGCGAGGATGATCGGCATGTCGGGGAAATCGACGGCCACGTCATCCATGTAGAGTGGGTTGGAATACTTCAGCCGCATCCCGTTGCCGCCGGGCATACCGGACCCCACGCCGGTCTGGCCGGTGTGAAAGAGCGCGGGCTTGCCGGTTTCGGCGATGGCCTCGTAAAGCGTGTAGGCCATGCGGTCGTTGGGATAGAAGCCCTGCATCGTCGGGTGCAGCTTGAAGCCCTGCACCCCGTGGTTCTCGACCAGGTCGCGCGCCTCGCGGGCGCCCAGCTTGCCCTTGGCCGGGTCGATCGAGCAGAACGGGATCAGGATGTCGGAATGCTGGGCGCAAAGGTCGGCGACCTCGTAATTGTCGTAACGCCGGTATCCCGTTTCGCGCTCGGCATCGACGGGGAAGATCACCGCGGCGATGTTGTGTTCGCGGTAATGGGCTGCGGTTTCGTGGATCGTCGGCGGGTGGGACCAGGGCGCGCCGAAGTACTTGGCCATGGTCGACTGAAGCTCGTCATAGCCGTCGTCGGTATGACAGCCGCAGGCTTCCTCGGCATGAGTATGGAAGTCGATGGCGCGGACGGATGCGAAATCTACCATGATGATGTTCCTCAGACGCGGATGAGCGCGGGGTCTTCGTTGTCGTAAAGCCGTTCAAGCAGGTCGGCCCGGCGAGTGATGATCTTGCGGATGTTCAGGCTGCCCTTGTCGGTGACCTCGTGGTCCTTGAGCGAGGGCGGCTCGGCCAGGATGAGGGCGCGGGTGATCTTCTTGGCCGAGCCGGTGGCCCTGGCTTCCAGGTCACGCAGGATTTCCTCGATCCGGGCCATGAGGTGGTCGTCGATCACGGCCCCTTGGGCGCTGTTGTCGCCGTGCACCTGGTCGGGCCTGGGAAAGATGAACAGGCCGATTTCGCCCCGGTCGTGGCCGCAGATCACGATGTCCTGCACCAGGCCCTTCATCGCTTCGAGCGTGTCCAGCCGCAGCTTGCCGGCCTGGACCCAGGTGCCGGTGGTCAGCTTGAAATCCTCGGACACGCGGCCGTCGAACACCAGGCCCCGGTCGACATCGTCGGGATCGAGAAAGCGCACCGCGTCGCCGGTGATCAGGAAGCCCTCGTCGTCGAAGGTCTCGGCCGTCTTGGCGGGGTCGTTGTAATAGCCGGTCATCACGTTGGGCCCGCGCACGCGCAGCTCGCAGCGCTGGTCGGCATCGGGGATCAGCTTGATTTCGACGTCCGGCACCGGCACGCCGATCACCCCGGACCGGCCGATGGGTTCATGCACGATCAGGCAGGCGGGGGCGGTTTCGGTCATCCCCCAGGACGAGGTCATCAGGGGCAGTTCGCCCTTGATGTCCATGGCCATCTGTTCCAGCCGGGTCCAGACCTGCTGGGGCAGCGATGCGCCGGCATAGAAGATCATGTCGAGATCGGTGAAGAAGGCCCGGCGCAGGGCGGCGTCCTCTTCCATGGCGGCCACCAGCATCGCGTAGCCCACGGGCACGTTGAACGACAGGGTGCCGGGCTTCTGGCGGATGTTCTCTATGGTCTGGGCAAAGCCCGTCTTGGTGGGCTTGCCGTGGTCGATATAAAGGCTGCCCCCGTTGGCCAGCATCATGTTGGTGTTGTGCGAGCCGCCAAACACGTGGTTCCAGGGCAGCCAGTCGCAGATGCGGGGCGGATGATCGCGCAGGAAGGGCATGGCATCGGCCAGCTGGGTCTGGTTGGCGCACATCATCTTCTGGGTGGTCAGGACCCCCTTGGGATCGGAACTGGACCCCGAGGTGAAGAGGATCTTGGCCACCGTGTCGGGACCGACCGTGGCATGGGCGGCCTCCAGGTCGACGCCGCCGTCGCCTTTGAGCAGGTCGGCGAATGCGGTGACCGGGCGGGGCGCGCCTTCGGTCCTGGTGGCCACGATCTCGACATCGGCCAGCTGGGGCAGGGCGATGGCCGCGCCGTAAAGGCCCGCGTCGGACACGAAGGCCATCGCCGGCCGGACCTTGTCGATGACATAGAGCAGGCGGCCGTGGGCCTCGGTGATCAGCGAATATTGCTCGGCCAGGGGCACGATGGGCACGCCGACATATTGCGCGGCATAGGACAGCAGGGCGTGGTCGACCCCGTTGCCCGACATCACGACGATGGGCGTGTCGGCATTCAGCCCGCGGGCCAGCAGGGCAGAGGCCAGGGCGCGGACCTTCTCCAGCACCTCGGCATAGCCCAGCTCGCGCCAGCCGGGGCCCGCGCGTTCGGCCAGGAACACCCGGTCGGGCGCGGTTGCGCCCCAGTGGTGCAGCCAGTCGCCGGTGCGCGAGACCACCGGGCCCAGGTCATAGCCCGAGCGCAGGATCATCGTGCCGTCGGGCCGGGTTTCGGGGGCGACCTTGTGCGGGCGCAGGTTCAGCTTGGTGTCTTCGGCCAGGGTCATTCGTTCTTCCTCCTTGAACGAACAGGGGTCGATCTTGTCAGCCGGCGGTGTCTCCGCCGTGCTCGATTGTCCTCAGCGCGCCGGTCAGGGCGTCGCGTTCGGCCGGTGTGAGGCCGGACTGAAAGCGGTTTTCGACCTCGTGCATCAGGCCCGAGATCTTTTCGAACATCTGCCGCCCGCGCAGGGTGGCGACCAGGGCATAGGCCCGGCGGTCGGTTTCCACCTTGTTGCGCTGGATCAGCTCGCGGCCTTCGAGGGCGTCGACGATGACCACCGTGCTGGAGCGTTCGATCTGCAGCGCATTGGCCAGGGCCGTCTGCGGCAGGCCGGGGTTTTCGACGATGATGGCCAGGGCCGAGAACGAGGTCACGCGCAGGTCATGATCCTTGAGAATGCGGTGCAGCTCGGTTTCGATGACCAGGTAGGCGCGTTTCAGGTTGTAGCCGGTGAACTGGCGCAGCAGCGTATCGGTGACCTGGGGCTGGGCTTTCATGGCCTGTCCCTTCGCTGGCCGGGCCTCGGGCGGTTTCATGGCGCGGACCCTAGCGGAAGACCGGGGCGCGCTTTTCGAGGAAGGCCTTCAGGCCCTCTTCGGCGTCCGAGGTGGTCTGGGCCAGGGCGGCGCAGAGGCTTTCGGCGAAAAGCCCGTCGGTGCGCGACATGTCGGCGATCCGGGTCAGGGCCTGGACCATGATATAGTTCGACAGGGGCGCGTTGGCGGCGATCTTGGCGGCCAGCTTGTCGGCCAGGGCCATGCCCTCTCCCTCGGCCACCGAATAATGGGCCAGCCCAAGGGCCTGGCCTTCGTCGGCCCCGTACTTGCGGCCCGTCAGCATCATTTCGACCATCCGGTCGGGGCCCAGGATGCGGCCGATCTGGACCGAGGCGCCGCCCCCCACGAAGATGCCCCGCCGCCCTTCGGGCAGCTGGAAGATGGTCGAGGGTTCGGCGATGCGCACATGGGTGGCCGAGGCGAGCTCCAGCCCGCCGCCGATCACCGCGCCGTTCATGACGGAAATGGTGATCAGCCCGCCGAACTGGATCTTTTGCATGACGCCGTGCCAATTGCGCGAGTGCATCATGGTGCCTTCGGCATCGCGCGAGACGTGTTCCGACAGGTCCAGCCCCGAGCAGTAATGCCCGCCTTCGCCCGACAGGATGACAACGCGCACGCCGTCGGGCGGGGTCATGTAGAAGGCGGCAATGGCGTCGAGCAGCCCGTCGCACATGGCGTTGCGCTTGTGCGGGCGGTTCATGGTCAGACGGGCGATCTGGCCGTCGACGGTCACGTCCAGATAATCGCTGTGCATTGGCGGAGCCTCCCTGGGTGTCATGGGGGGGGCGGCCTGACCGTCGCGGCGCCCCCTCCCTGGCGTGTCGCGTCGGCGCCGAATTGTTCGGCTGGCTAACTATTAGGGTGCTGGGCGATTCCGGGCAAGTCCTAAAATGGGGTGGCGTTTGGCCGGAGCGTTTGTGCGTGGGTGTCACGGGGGGAGGGGGCTCTGCCCCCGCCCTCCTGCGGAGGACTCCCCCGGCGTATTTTTTCAAAGATGAAGGGTAAGTGTGGATTGTCGTGTGACGTATCTATGGCGGGGTTTTCACGGGGGACGGTTGGCGGGTGGTGTCGTGCGATTTTGACGCGGTGTGGGCGGGTTTCGTGCCGCGCGGGGGCACGGGCGGCCGGGTTTGTCGGGGTCTTGTGATTGGGATGAGAGGCGGCCGGGGGGACCTGGGCGCTGGCGGTTCGGATGCCTGGAATTTCGGGCCTGGGGGGTGTGAGGAGGTGGCACAACCTTTGAGAGAATCTTGTCCAGGTCCGACCGGGGGAGTTGACGCGATTCTGGCGAGAGTGCAGCAGTTTCGCATCCCATCCTGAGGCGAACCTGCATCATATTTGAGCATTTTGGCCCTGAATTGTGTTGTGCCCAGAGACAATACCGCTTGTGGATAAGTTTTTTTATTAGAATTTGTGACAGTTTGTTTGGAGTTCCGGACAGTGGATTGTGAGGCGACGTTGATGTGGATAAGTTCTGCTTGAGGCAACCGTAGGTGGAATTTTAAGTTGGCAACTCGCCAAATACGTGTAACCGTTTAGGGGCGATCAACCTGCTTTTACGGAGACACTGCCATGAAATCCTTGCTGAAAACCTACCGGTCGGACGCCATCGAAGCCTCGGATAGCGCGTACCTGGGAGACGCGGTCGAAATGTTCTCTTCGGGGTCCATGCCGTCTATGTCGTGTGACATGTCCGTCGGATGTGAGACGCATCTGTTCTCGTCGGGTTCTGCCCCGGCCATGGGCGCTGGTACGGTGACCGGCGAAGGGACCGAGATGTTCAGCTCGGGCTCCGCTCCGCTCAACCGCGACGCGGTGACGGGCGAACTGGTCCAGATGTTCTCCTCGGGGTCCGCCCCGGCCATGACGGCCGCAGCGGGAACCGGTGAAGGCACGCAGATGTTCTCGTCCGGCTCGGCGCCTGCCGCGACGGTCGAGGCCGCTTCGGGCGAGGGCACGCAGATGTTCAGCTCGGGCTCGGCCCCTGTTGGCTCGGCGGACGTGGGTCGTGGGGACGGCACCCACATGTTCTCGTCGGGCAGCTGACGCGCCATCGGTTGATCCGGGTCACGGGGCGTTCGCGGAACGCCATTCAACGGGAAAGGAACCTCCCCCATGTCGAATGTCGTTCATCTGAATGTCCCGTCCCGGCGCCAGGCCGAGGGCACCCGGCTGGCCAACCTGGTGGCCAGTTTCGCCGGGCATCGCCGGTTCGGCGACGATGTCTTCTGGCTGAAGGAAAATGCCGAACTGCTGAATATCTTCGAATGCACCGGCCGCACGTTGCCTGCCGATGCGCTTGACCCGCTGCGGGGCTTTTACGACCGCGTCGCCCAGCGGATGGAATTCTTTCCACAATATTACAGGTTCCTGTTGTCGATCTGCCTGGATCTTGAGGACCTGGGGATGCAGGGGACCAAGGGCGAGGCCCTTGTCGACTGGGCGGCCCGCGAAGGCCTGGCCCGGGCCGAGATGTCGGACCTGCAGCGCGCCGAGGCCCGCCGCCTGATGCTGCGCCGGGGCGTGGATCCGGTGGCCGAGGACACCGGGCTGACAGAGAGGTTGCACCGGTTCATCGACCGGTCCGAAACCTTCCAGCTGCCCAACAAGAAAGCCGCTTACGAGCTGACGCATATCGTTTTTTACCTGAGCGCCTATGGCCGCCAGGACCCGCACCTGTCCGAGGCCGCCGTGACCTCGTTGGAATATGCCGGGATCCTGGCCTACCTCGAACAGAACGCCGACCTGCTGGCCGAGATCTGCGTGGCTCTGCGTTATGCCGGACGGACGCCGTCGGTCATCTGGGAGGACTGGATTGCCGGGGCCACCGGGCGCTTTGCCATCGACAGCGGGCCGCGGGTGGATCCGCCCGACGATTACCATGAATACTTCGTGTCGAACTGGGCCTTGGCCTGTGCGGGGCGACCCAGTTTCGCCCAAGCGGTGCCCGACGGAGGGCTGGCCTTCCGGGCCGACCGGGCCGGTCACGCGCCCTTGCGGCAGCTGTCCGATTGCCTGTTCCGCCTGGACGACCGGCGCAGCGGCGACTGGCAAACCATGCGCCACCACGTGGCCAACACATTGGAAGGCGACGGATACGACGTGCTGGTTGCGGCCGAGAAAAGCACCGACAAGTTCGACGCCTTCTTCGCGGGATTTGCCCGGACCGGCCTGCGGGGCATCGCCTCGTGAGCCGGGCAGAGCCGATACCCGCCGGGGGCAGCCTGGCCCTTGCGGGGGCCGGGCTGGTGGTCCTTTACACCGGGTTCATTTCCTCGGCCGATGCCATCACCAAGCTGATCGCGGGGGGCTATGCCGCGCCGCAGATGTACGCTCTGAGCGGGCTGATCGTGATGGGGCTGAGCCTTCTGGCCGATCGCCATCCCTCGCAACGACAGGGTCTGCGCACGGCGCGGCCGGGGGCGATGGCGGTGCGGTCCGGGGCGACGGTGGTGGCGGCGGTGGCCTTCTTCCACGCCTTCCGCCTGCTGCCCTTTGCCGAGGTGTTCCTGTTCATCGGCATGATGCCCCTGCTGGCCGGGCTGATGTCCGGCCCGATCCTGGGCGAACATGTGCGCCCTGCGGCCTGGGTCGCCCTGGCGGTCGGGTTCGCGGGGATATTGTGTCTTTTTCCCAGTGGGTTGGGGGCGATCACGGCTGGTCATGGCTGGGCGTGCCTGGCCTCTGTTTCGGGCACCTTGTCGATGGTCATGGCCCGGCGGATCGGCCGGTCAGAGCGCAACGCCCTGGCACAGGTGTTTTATCCCAATGCAGCTCTTTGCGCGACAATGGCCATGGCGCTGCCCTTCGTCTGGCAGCCGATGCCCCTGCAGGACCTGGGCTGGGTCGCGGCCTATGCCGGCGTGCTGTTCCTGGCCCGCTGGGTGCTGGTCGTGGCGCTGCGCATGCTGGCGGCCTACGCGGTCACACCGTTGATGAACCTGCAATTCGTCTGGATGGTGGTGCTGGGCGCGCTGGTCTTCGGCGAGGTTCCCGCCCCGGGGATATACCTGGGCGTGATGATCGTGGTCGGATCGAGCCTGTTCCTGGTCTTCGAGGCCGAAGCCCAGAGACAGGCCCAAAGACAGGCGCAATTACTGGCCAAGGCACCGGTTCCGGCACAGGCCCGGCGGCGGAGCTCTGGCTGATCCCTTAGCGGATCACGTGCACGCAGCAATTGACGTGGCGCACCACCCAATCGGCGGTGGAGCCGATGAAGTAATCGCCCAGCCCGTGCTTGTGCGACGCCAGGATCAGGCAATCGACCCCCTTGGAGCTTGCGAAGCTGGCAATCGAGCGCCCGGCATGACCCGACATCATTTCGGTCTTGGCCCCGGGCACGGCCTCGGCGAGGTCCTTCAACCGCTGTTCGGCCTCGCCCTGCGAGCCCGCCAGGATGTCGGCCGGGATCTGGGAGGCGACGTAGCCGGGCACCGGTTCCATCACGTGCAACAGGGTGATGGTCGCGCCGTCGCTGGCGAGCGTCCGGGCCACCCGAAAGGCGCTGGCATTGTCGCGGCTTGCGTCGAACGAAACCGGGATGAGGATATTGGTGTACATGGCGTTGGTCCTCCGATCGCATGACGCCCGTGTGGCATCGCGGGGACCGTAGGCCGGGTGGGCCGGGCGCGCGTTGATTCAGGTCAACCGCCCGGCGCCATTGGCGATTTGCCGCGCCCGTTTTACATCGAGAAAGACGTGCCGCAGCCGCAGGACGAGGTCGCGTTGGGGTTCTCGATCACGAAACGCGCGCCGATCAGCTCCTCGGTAAAGTCGATCACGGCGTTTTCCAGGAACGGCAGGGACACGGTGTCGACCACCACTTTCTGGCCCTGGCCTTCCAGGACCAGGTCGTCGCTGCCCGGCGCGTCCAGGGCGATTTCGTATTGAAACCCGGAACAGCCGCCGCCTTCGACAGCCACCCGAAGGGCCTGGCCCTGGTCGGCGGCCCCGATTTCGGCCAGGCGGGCAAAGGCGCGGTCGGTCACTTTGGGAGGCAGTTGCATCGCGTAACCCTCACGGTTTTCATCAAGAACTTCCCGTAATATAGAAGTCCCGACGACGGGCGACAAGAACGAGACATCACATGCGCGCGGCCTATGCCTCGGATCCGGGGGTCAGCAAGGGACGGCTGGTCACGGAAGAGGACAGTTCCTTCCGGTCCTGCTTTCAAAGGGACCGGGATCGCATCATCCATTCCAGCGCCTTTCGGCGGCTCAAGCACAAGACGCAGGTCTTTGTCGAACACGAGGGCGACAATTACCGCACGCGCCTGACCCATTCGATCGAGGTGGCCCAGGTGGCCCGGACGATCTCGGGCGCACTTGGCCTGAATGCCGAGCTGACCGAGGCCGTGGCCCTGGCCCATGACCTGGGCCACACGCCCTTTGGCCACACCGGCGAGGATGCCCTGCACGAGCTGATGGCCCCCTTTGGCGGGTTCGACCACAATGCCCAGGCGATCCGCATCGTGACCCGGCTGGAACAGCATTACGCCCGGTTCGACGGCTGCAACCTGACCTGGGAAACGCTGGAAGGCATTGCCAAGCACAACGGGCCGGTGGTGGGCGATCTGCCCTGGGCCCTGGCCGAGTACAACGAGGTCCACGACCTTGAACTGCACACCCATGCCAGCGCCGAGGCGCAGGTGGCGGCCCTGGCCGACGACGTGGCCTACAACAACCACGACCTGATGGACGGGCTGCGGGCGGGGCTCTTTTCCGATGACGACGTGGCCGAGCTGCCCATCGTGGGCGCGGCCTATGCCGAGGTCGACCGTCTGTTCCCCGGTCTTGAATACGGCCGCCGCCGGCATGAAGCGCTGCGCCGGGTCTTCGGCGTGATGGTCAGCGACGTGATCGACGTGTCGCGCGCTCGGTTGGCCGCGTCTGGGGCGCAATCGGTGGAGGACATCCGTGCGCTTGGCCATCCGGTCATTGCCTTTTCGGACGGGCTCTGGACCGATCTGAAGGAAATCCGGGCCTTTTTGTTCGGCCACATGTACCGCGCGCCCCAGGTGATGGCTGAACGCGAAAAGGTGACGGGCGTGGTGATGGACCTGTTCCCGCTGTTCCTGGCCCAGCCCCGCCTGATGCCCGACCGCTGGCAGACTGCGCTGACCCAGGCGGCGGACGAAACCACCCTGGCCCGGCTGGTCTGCGACTACATCGCGGGCATGACCGATCGCTTTGCGCTGCAGGAACATGTACGCCTGCAAGGCGAGGGCCTGTTGCCGCCGGGCTGAGGCCTGCAAGGTTGACCGCGCAAGCCGCTATGATACATCGCGCCAAACGCCGCGAGGAAACCCAGATGAACCTGTTTGCCGACATCCGTACTGTCGTGCTGGACGCGCTTGCCGACATGGTCGCGGCCGGCGACCTGCCCGAGGGCCTGAGCTTTGACAACGTCGCCGTAGAGCCGCCCCGCGATGCGGCCCATGGCGACATGGCAACCAACGCCGCGATGGTGCTGGCAAAGCCCGCCAAGCAAAAGCCCCGAGACATCGCGGAAAAGCTGGCCGCGCGGCTGGCGGCCGACGACCGGATCGTGTCCGCCGACGTGGCCGGGCCCGGGTTCCTGAACCTGCGGCTGGATCCCACGGTCTGGCAGGGCGTCTTCGGCGCCGTGCTGGCGGGCGGCACCGAGTTCGGGCGGTCGACCATGGGGCAGGGGGCCAAGGTCAACGTCGAGTATGTGTCGGCCAACCCTACCGGACCGCTGCACGTGGGCCATACGCGCGGGGCGGTCTTCGGGGATGCGCTGGCGAGCCTTCTTGATTACGCAGGATACGACGTAACTCGTGAATATTATATCAACGACGGTGGGGCGCAGGTCGATGTGCTCGCGCGGTCGGTCTATCTGCGGTATCTCGAAGCCCATGGGCAGGATGTTGAATTCCCCTCGGGCACCTATCCCGGCGAATACCTGATCGAGGTCGGCCAGGCCCTGAAGGACAAGGTCGGCGACGATTACATCGGCAAGGGCGAGCAGTACTGGCTGGACGACGTCCGCGAATTCGCCACCGAACAGATGATGGACCTGATCCGGGGCGACCTGGCCGCCCTGGGCGTCAAGATGGACATCTTCTACTCGGAAAAATCCCTGTACGGGACGGGCCGGATCGAAGCCGCGCTTCAGGAACTTGAAGACAAGGGCCTGATCTATGTCGGCGTGCTGGAGCCGCCCAAGGGCAAGACTCCTGACGACTGGGAGCCGCGCGAGCAGACGCTGTTCAAGTCCACCGAACATGGGGACGATGTCGACCGGCCGGTGAAAAAGTCGGACGGGGCCTGGACCTATTTCGCGCCCGACATCGCCTATCACTACGACAAGATCAGCCGCGGCTATGACATGTTGATCGACGTCTTCGGCGCCGACCATGGCGGCTATGTCAAGCGGATGAAGGCCGCCGTTTCGGCCCTGTCCGCAGGCAAGGTGCCCCTGGATATCAAACTGACACAACTTGTCAGATTGTTCAAAAACGGCGAGCCGTTCAAAATGTCCAAGCGGGCCGGGAACTTCGTGACCCTGCGCGATGTGGTCGACCAGGTCGGCCCGGACGTGACGCGCTTTGTCATGCTGACCCGCAAGAATGACGCGCCGCTGGATTTCGACTTTGACAAGGTGCTGGAACAAAGCCGCGAGAACCCGGTGTTCTACGTGCAATACGCCCATGCCCGGGTGAACTCGGTCCTGCGCCGGGCCACCGAGGCTGGGGTCACCTGTGATGATGCAGCCCTTGGGGCGGCCGATCTTGGCAAGCTCGATCACGAGGCCGAGCTGGGCATCGCCAAGAAACTGGCGGAATGGCCGCGCCTGGTGGAAATCGCCGCGCGCACGAACGAACCGCACCGGGTGGCCTTTTACCTTTATGAACTGGCCGGTGATTTCCATGCCCTGTGGAACAAGGGCAACGACGAAACCTCGCTGCGCTTCCTGCAAGAGGACGATCCGGCCACAAGCCAGTCCAAACTGGCGCTGGCGCGGGCCGTTGCCGTTGTTATTTCCGCCGGACTTGGTATTCTTGGGGTGACGCCGGCGGAAGAAATGCGGTGAGCGGATAAGGGCTTGCACTCAGGGCCCGCACAACCGCTTCCCAGACAATAGCAAGATCCGCCGGGTTCGAGGCAGAGACAAAAGACCAGACCGCGGGATATTATCCGTGGCCAGGGCAGTGAGGCGGACATGGCAAACTGGGACGACGCGCCACAGGCGGGCGCGGCAGAAGGCCGTTCTTCGAACGGGATGGGCAACGCGGTGACCGTGGCAGGGGCCGTGTTGTCGCTGGCCTTCATGGCAGGCATCGGGGTCTGGGGATACAAGCTGATGGTCCGCGATGTCAGCGGCGTGCCGGTGGTGCGCGCGGTCGAGGGCCCGATGCGGGTACAGCCCGACAATCCCGGCGGCCGGCCGGCAGATCACCAGGGCCTGGCCGTCAATGCCGTTGCCGCCCAGGGCGAGGCCGCGCCAACCCCGGATCGCCTGGTGCTGGCCCCGAAGCCTGTATCCCTGCGCGACGAAGACCGGCCACTGGGCGCTCTGACAGCGCCGTCCGACGAACCGACCGTGCAGCCGGTGTCGGCTGAAAGCTCCGACACGGACGAGCTGCCGTCCATCGACGCCGATGACGAGGTGCTGAACCAGACCGCCATCGCCGCCCTCGTTGACAAATTGACAGAAGGTGTCAGCCCGTTGGAAGGCTTTGACGGCGCTGAGGAAATGACCGTTCCGGCCCCCGATGTCGACTGGCCCGAACCGCCCACGGCGGAAGAAGAGGCCGCCGCCGAAGAGCTGATCACCGAGCCGGAAGAACAGGCCGTCGAGGACATCGCCGAAGAGCCCGCCGCCGAAATCACCGCTCCCGGCATCCGGAAATCGCTGCGCCCGCTGCCGCGCCCGGCCTCGTTGCCGGTGACCCGCCCAAGCGCGCCCGAGGCCGACAGTTTGACCGCGCCGGAGACCCCGGCTGTCGCCGAAATCGACCCCGCAAAGCTGATCCCCGGCACCCGCCTGGCCCAGCTGGGGGCCTATGACAGCCCTGAAGTCGCGCGCTCTGAATGGGAAAAGCTGGCCGTGCGCTTTGGCGATTACCTCGATGGCAAGTCGCGGGTCGTGCAGAAGGCCGCCAGCGGGGGCCGCACCTTCTATCGCCTGCGCGCCATGGGCTTCGACGACCTGTCCGACGCCCGCCGGTTCTGCTCGGCCCTGGTGGCCGAGGGCGCCGATTGCATCCCCGTCGTGACCCGCTAGGCCGCTGATGACCCGCCCCTGCGCCGCCATCCTCGATGCCGAAGGGCTTCGCCTGACCGCCGACGAAAAGGCCTTTTTCCGTGAGGCCGATCCCTTCGGGTTCATCCTGTTCGGGCGCAACGTGGACAGCCCCGACCAACTGCGCGGCCTGACCTCGGACATGCGCGAGGCCGTGGGCCGCGAGGCCCCCATCCTGATCGACCAGGAAGGCGGCCGGGTCCAGCGCATCTGGCCGCCCATGGCCCGCAAGTGGTTGCCCCCGCTCGACTTTGTCGATGCCGCAGACGATCCCGTCCGCGCCATGTACCTGCGGTCCAGGCTGATCGCGCAGGATCTGAAGACCTACGGGATCGACACCAATTGCGCGCCCAACCTCGACGTGGCCCGGGCCGATACCCATCCTTTCCTGCGCAACCGCTGCTATGGGGACGATCCCGACACGATTGCCCGGCTGGGCCGGGCGGTGGCCCAGGGCCTGCTGGACGGGGGCGTCCTGCCGGTGGCCAAGCACATGCCCGGCCACGGGCTGGCCATTGCCGACAGCCACCACGATCTGCCCCGCACTGACCTGTCCCGAGACGAGTTGAACGCCATCGATTTCGCCCCCTTTCGGGCCCTGAACGACCTGCCGATGGGCATGACCGCCCATATCGTCTTTGACCGGATCACCTCTGATCCGGCCACGCTTTCGGCCAAGATGATGGGCCTGATCCGCGAGGACATCGGCTTTGACGGCCTGCTGATGACCGACGACATCACCATGAAGGCCCTGTCGGGCACCCATCCCGACATCACCCGCCGCGCCCTGGCCGCCGGCTGCGACCTGGTTCTTTACTGCAACCAGCCCTTGCCCGACCGGATCGCCGTTGCCGAGGCCGCGGGAGAGATGTCGGATGCCGCCATGACCCGGGCCGACCGCGCCCTGGCCGCCCGCCAGGCGCCCAAGCCGCTTGACATCGCGGCCACCGAAGCCGAGCTTGACGCCCTCATGAGGCGCGGGCCGGGTGATGACTGAGGACCTTTTCAAGGACGACAAGCAAAACGTCGAAGACCGGCTGGCGGCCGAAGCCCTGATCGTGGATGTCGACGGGTTCGAAGGGCCGCTGGACGTGCTGCTGACCCTGTCGCGCACCCAGAAGGTGGACTTGCGCCGGATATCGGTGCTGGATCTGGCCAAGCAATACCTGACGTTCGTCGAAAAGGCCAAGGCCCTGCGCATCGAGCTGGCCGCCGATTACCTGGTCATGGCCGCCTGGCTGGCCTTCCTGAAATCGCGCCTGCTGTTGCCGCCCGACCCGACCGAAGACGGCCCCACCGGCGAGGAACTGGCCGCGCACCTGGCCTTCCAGCTTGAACGCCTGCAGGCGATGCGCGATGCCGCCGCCCGGTTGATGGCCCGCGACCGTCTGGGCCGGGACATCTTTGCCCGCGGCCTGCCCGAAGACGTCACCCGCGTGCGCACCGTGACCTATTCGGCCACCCTGCTGGACCTGATGCAGGCCTATGCCCGGATCCGCACGCGCGACGAATTCCGCCCCTTCGTCATGGACCGGGATTCGGTGTTCACCATGGAACAGGCGCTGGAACGGATGCGCGGGCTGATCGGATTCGCGGGCACCTGGACAGACCTGACCTCGTATCTGCCGGACGGCTGGGGTAGTGACCCGGTCAAGCGGCGGTCAGCCACGGCGGCGACCTTTGCGGCCTCGCTGGAACTGGTGAAAGAGGGAAAACTGGAATTGCGGCAGAACGAGACCTTCGCGCCCATCGAATTGCGCCGGCGGAAGGACGAGCGATGAACGACGAGTCCGAGCCCGAGCTCGTCCGCGAGGAAAGCCTGTTCGACGCCCCGCCCATCGCTGAACAAGAGCGCATGGTCGAGGCGATCCTCTTTGCGACGGTCGAACCGATCACCATCCGCGAGCTGGAAAGCCGCATGCCCCACGGCTGCGACGGGGCCGAGGCCCTGGCCCATCTGCGCAAGCGCTACGAAGGGCGCGGCGTGCGGGTGGTTCGGGTGGGCGATGCCTGGGCCTTCCGAACGGCGCCCGACCTGGGGTTCCTGATGCGCAAGGAAACGGTGGAAACGCGCAAGCTGAGCCGTGCGGCGATCGAGACCCTGGCCATCATCGCCTATCACCAACCCGTCACCCGGGCCGAGATCGAAGAGATCCGGGGGGTGTCGGTGTCTCGGGGGACCATCGACCAACTGCTTGAAATGGAATGGATCCGCCTGGGCCGGCGGCGGATGACGCCAGGCCGGCCGGTGACCTTCGTGGTGACGCCCAACTTCCTGGATCACTTCGGGCTGGAAAACGCGCGCGATCTGCCGGGGGTCAAGGAATTGCGGGCCGCGGGCCTGCTGGAAAGCCGGCCGATGCCGGGCAGCGATGCGGATGACGAGGACGAGGACGACGACGACATCGGCGGCGAGGATCAGACCGAGTTGTTCGAAGACTGAGATTTGCGCAGGTTTCTGGGCGCTCCGCCCTGAAATCGACGCGATTTGACGTTATATGTGGCGCAACCAGCGGAGCGCCAGATGGACCGATATATCAACATGTTCGTGCGCATGTTCATGCGCCAGGCCATGAGCCGGGGGATCAGCGCCGGCTTTCAGGCCGTGGAAAAGCGGTTTTCGAAGGACGGGGGGCCCAACCGGACCCTGGCACCGAAGGCCAAGCAGCGCGCGCCCCAGGCCCCGGTGCGCGGGCTCTTGATGGCGCCTGCCATGGACCCGCCGCGCGCGGCCCAACCTGACCCCCAACCCCGGCCCGAAACACGATCCACGCCGGACCGAGCCGAAGCCCCGCGCCAAAGCAGCATACCTGCGTCGGGGCAGGGGGCGGACCGTAACCGTCCGGCCCAACGACAGACCGATCAAGCAACCCCGCCTCCGCCGCCTGTGCAGGTCGGCCCGTGGGGCGGCGACGCGCCGGTGGCCACGGCCGCCCCGGAACCCCAGGCCGTTGCCCCGGCCGAGGACACCCGTAAGGTCGAGGCCGACCGCGAGATGGAAAAGAGCGTGACCAACAAGGCGCAGCAAGCCCGGGCGGCCGCCCGTCTTGCGCGCAAGGTCACCCGGTTCTGATCGGGGCTCAGCCCTTGCTGTCGCGGAAATGCTTGGCCAGCTTCAGCCCCTGGCCCTGGTAATTCGACGCGATTCCAGCGCCATAGAGCGTTTCCGGCGGGCCGGCCATCCGTTCGAACACCAGCCGCCCCACGACCTGCCCGTGCTCCAGCACGAAGGGCGCCTCGTGGCAGCGCACCTCCAGCACGCCCCGCGCGCCGGCCCCGCCGGCCGCCGCATGGCCAAAGCCCGGATCGAAGAAGCCGGCGTAATGCACGCGGAACTCGCCCACCATGGCCAGGTAGGGCGCCATCTCGGCGGCGTAATCGGGGGGGATATGCACCGCCTCGCGGCTGACAAGGATATAGAAGGCCCCGGGGTCCAGGATGATCCGCCCGGTGTCGGAATGGACCTCTTCCCAGAAATCCTGCGGGGCATAGGCGCCGATCCGGTCCAGGTCGATCAGCCCGGTGTGCGGCTTGGCCCGGTAGCCCACAAGGGTCGACCCCTGCGGCTTCAGGTCCACCGAAAAGCCCAACCCGTCCTGGATCAGCGCATCCGAGTCCACCAGGGCGCTGTCAGCATGCAGCGCGCCCAGCTCGGCATCGCTTAACACCGACTGGCCGTCGCGGAACCGAATCTGGTTCAGGCGCATGCCCGGACGCACGAGAACGGAAAAGGAGCGCGGGCAGATTTCGGCATAAAGAGGGCCACTATATCCACCATGCACCCGGTCGAACTCGGTCCCGCCGTCGATCACCGTGCGCGTCAGCAGATCCAGCCGCCCGGTCGAGCTTTTGGCATTGGCCGCGGCGGTGATGCCCGCCGGCAGGTCCAGCCGTTCCATCAGGGGCACCAGGTAGACCGCACCCTTTTCCAGCACCGCGCCCTCGGTCAGGTCGATCCGGTGCATCTCCAGCTCGTCCAGCCGGTCGGTGACACGCGCGCCCTTGCCGGTCAGGAAGGACGCCCGCAACCGGTGCGCCGTCGTGCCAAGCCGCAGATCCAGGCTCGCGGGCTGGATCTGGCCGGGCTCGATCGGCCGGTCGGCGGACAAGGCGCCGCTGTCGATCAACTGTTGGATGTCGCTGTCGGGAAGGACGCCGCTCATGGGATGTGGGCTCCTGCGGTCCGGGGCAGATGTCCGAACGGGCCGGAGCCATGCCGTGAACTGTCCTGAACGGACGGGTGCCGATCCCGGCACGGATCGGTATATTTGGTCGGGCTAGCAGGACTCGAACCTGCGACCTTCCGTCCCCCAGACGGACGCGCTACCAGGCTGCGCCATAGCCCGACGTTGGAGTGTTCATAATGATTTCGCCGGCAGGGGCAAGGGGAAAACCGGCCAAAATCAGAGAGAGATTTGACCGGAAACCGGTCGCCCCTGCCCCGTCGGATCGCGGGGCTCACTGAGCGGCGTGCCGGCTGGCCTGACCCGACCGCCAGGCGTCGAGCGCCTCGGCCAGGGCTGCGATTTCCGCGCGTTGCTCCGGCGACAGCCGGTTCAGCGAGGCCAGTTGCGACAGGATCCCGGGCGCGGCCTCGACCGCGTCATCGGCGGGCGGGTCCGGAGCATCGACGATGCGCGGGCGGGGCGCCGCCGCTTCGGGCTCCTCGGGGGAATCTTCGGTGTCGGCGAGCTCAACGGGTGCCTCGACGTCAACCGGATCTTCGATGGGCTCGGGGGCCTCGGCCACCGCGTCGTCGGGTGTGTCCTCGGCGGGGTCCGAGGCGGCCGACTCGGTTAACGGCTCGGGATGCGCATCGGGCGCGGCCTCTGCCGCAACGGGGGCGGGCGTCTCTGCCGGAGAATCAGCAGGGCTCGGCGCCGAAGGCGCGGGCCCCCGATGCCGCCGGAAGGTCGGAATCGGCAGGGGATCGGGTTCGGGGTCCTGCTCGGGGGCCTCTGCCGAAACCTCTTCCACTTCAGGCGCTTCTGCCGCAACCGGGGGCGTTGCCGGGCTATCCGGGGCAGGGCTGTCCAGCGCTGGGGTGTCCGGAACAGCACCCTCCGGGGCAGGGGCCTCTGGGCCCGGTTCATCGACGGCAGCGGGTTCGAAACCGGCCGGTTCGATCAGCGGATCGTCGTCCGAAGCATGGTCATCCACCATGCGCGCCATGCCATCGGCGCCCAGCGACATTTCGATCTGGTGGTCGTCCTCGTCATGCCCCGCATCGCGCTCATCCAGCAGCGAGGACCGCTGGTGCAGCGGCACGACGGTATGGGCCCGCCGGGGACGGTCGGCGCTGACGGCCACGTCGTCCAGCGCCTGGGACAGGCCCGACACGGCCCCAACCCCTTGTTCGCGCAGCACTTTCTGCACGCCCTTGATGGTCATGCCGTCTTCGTGCAGCAGCTTCTTGATGCCGCCCAGCAGCAACATGTCGGCGGGGCGGTAATACCGCCGACCGCCGGCACGTTTGACCGGTTTCACCTGGGTAAACTTGCTTTCCCAGAAGCGCAGCACATGGGCCTGGATGCCCAGCCAGTCTGCAACTTCGCTTATCGTGCGAAAGGCGTCGGGCGATTTGTCCATTCAGGCCAGGCCTTGATCGTTCCGGGTTAAGACTTGTTACCAGCGGCAACACGGTCCTTCATCAAATGCGAAGGCCGAAAAGTCAGCACGCGGCGCGGCTGGATCGGCACTTCTTCCCCGGTCTTCGGGTTGCGCCCAACGCGCGCGGACTTGTCGCGCACGGTGAAGGTGCCAAAGGAAGAGATCTTCACCTGCTCCCCCCGCACCAGGGCATCGGACATATGTTCAAGCATGCTTTCCACAAGCTGTGAACTCTCGTTGCGCGACAGACCCACTTCACGGAAGACCGCTTCGCTCAGATCCATACGCGTCAGTGTTTTTTCTCCCATACCCTTCCCCGTGGTTTTTTCAAAGGATAGGGCCAAGGCAATTTAACTGTCAATATCAACGAATTGCGCGGAAGGGCTTTGGCGGCGAATTACCGATGGCCCGGGGCCTGCCAATTCGAAGCGTATCGCGCAGCATATCGCAAACCCCAGGGTTACTCAACCTTGGGTTTATAGCCCTGGTTTACCAGCGCAGAACGACCGAGCCCCAGGCCAGACCGCCGCCGATCGCCTCGGCCACCAGCAGGTCGCCCTTGTTGATCTGGCCGCGCTGGACCCCTACGGACAGGGCCATCGGGATCGAGGCCGCCGAGGTATTGCCGTGGTCCTGGACCGTGACGACAACCTTGTCCATCGGCAGGCCCATCTTCCGGGCCGTTCCCTGGATGATGCGGATATTGGCCTGGTGAGGCACGATCCAGTCCAGGTCGGCCGCCGTCAGGCCGGCCTTGTCCAGCGCCTTGTTGGCGGTCGAGGCCAGCTTTTCAACGGCATGGCGGAACACCTGGTTGCCCTGCATGCGCAGGTGGCCGGTGGTCTGGGTGCTGACGCCGCCATCGACATACAGCAGGTCGCGGTAGCGCCCGTCGGAATTCAGATCGGTCGACAGGATGCCCCGGTCGCTCGGCGCGCCGTCGCCCTCTTCGGCCTTCAGCACCAGGGCCCCGGCGCCATCGCCGAACAGCACGCAGGTGGCCCGGTCGGTCCAGTCCATGATTCGGCTGAAGGTTTCCGCCCCGATGACCAGCACGCTGTTGGCCTGGCCCGACACGATCAGGGCGTTGGCATTGGCCATGGCAAAGACGAACCCGGCGCAGACGGCCTGCACGTCGAAGGCAAAGCCGTTGGTCATGCCAAGCTCGGCCTGCACCATGGTCGCGGCGGACGGGAAGGTCAGGTCGGCGGTCGAGGTCGCCACGATCACCGCGTCGATCTCGTCAACCTGCATCCCGGCGTCGGCCAGGGCGGCGCGAGCGGCGTGGGCGGCCAGTTCCGAGGTCGTCTCGGTCTCGGCGGCGAAATGACGCCGTTCGATCCCCGAGCGGGTCCGGATCCATTCGTCAGAGGTGTCCAGGAAGGTTTCAAAGTGGCTGTTGGGCACGACCCTACTGGGCAGGTAATGCCCGACGCCCTGAACCACGGCACGGCTAACCATCTGTCAAGACTGCCCTTTTTTTATGCTTCTCTCATCGACGATGGTCTCGCCTTCCGCATCATGGTCAACGAGGTCCACGGATGCAAGCCGCGCGGCGATCTTTTGCGAAAAGTCGGACTGAGCAAGCTGGAACGCCAGTTTCACCGCGGCCGAAACACCGGTGGCATCGGCGCTGCCGTGGGATTTCACCACGGTGCCGTTCAGCCCAAGGAAGACGCCGCCGTTGACCCGGCGCGGGTCGATCCGCTTGGCCAGCCGTTGCAGCGGCCGGTAGGCCAGCAGGGCGGCCAGACGCGACAGCGGAGACATCCGGAAGCTTTGTTTCAAAAGGTCGCCAATCAGCGCGGCGGTGCCCTCGCCGGTCTTCAGCGCCACGTTGCCGCTGAACCCGTCGGTCACGATCACGTCGACCACGTCACCGGGCAGGTCTCCGCCTTCGACGAAGCCCACGAAATCGTACTGCGAATCCTCGGCATGGCGCGCGATCAGCTCGTGCGCCTCCTGCAGTTCCGGGCGGCCCTTGTTCTGCTCGGTGCCCACGTTCAGCAGGCCGATCCGGGGCCGTTTCAGCCCCATACCGTTGCGGGCATAGGACGTGCCCATCATCGCGAATTGCAGCAGGTCCCGCGCGTCGGCGCGGATGTCGGCTCCGGCGTCCAGCATCACGTTGAACCCCTGCGGATTGCGCGAGGGCCACAGGATCGCGATGGCCGGCCGGGTCACCCCGGGCAGGCGGCGCAGGCGCACGATCGACAGCGCCATCAGCGCGCCGGTGTTGCCGCAGCTGACCGCCACGGTCGCCTCGCCATTGCGCACAGCGTCCAGCGTCGACCACATCGAGGTCCCCTTGCCATGCCGCATCACGTGGCTTGGCCGGTCCTCCATGGTGACGATGTCAGCCGCATGGCGAATTTCCACCCGGTCCTTCAACACCTTGCGCCGTTCGACCAGCTTGGTCAGCTCGTCCTCGGGCCCGTGCAGGATAAAGGCAATGTCGGGGTTCTTCTGAACAGACGTCGCAAGACCCGCCACAACGGCAGACGGCCCCTGGTCTCCTCCCATGGCGTCAACCGAAATCACGATACGATCTGTCCGGTCGGGCATCGGAGGCACAGGGGGCGTCACGTTGAGCGGGTCACTGATTCCGGTCTGGGATCAGCCTTAGGCTGCGTCGTCTTCAAGATCGATTTCGTCGCCAACGGCAACGACTTCACGATCGTCGTAATGACCACAGGCGCTGCACACGTGGTGCGGACGCTTGAGTTCCCCGCAGTTGGGGCATTCATTCGGGTTCGCGGCGACAAGCGCGTCGTGGGCGCGACGGTTGTTGCGGCGGGACTTGGAGACTTTGTTCTGTTGAACGGCCATGTCTCAACCTTACCTTCTCTGGGCCCCGGCGATCCGGCGGGCCGCGTTTGCTAGTGTCACACTCTCGGGCGTGACGAGCGTTTAGGCCGCGGCCACAAGCTTGTCCAACCCTAAATTCGATGAAGGCGCGAAAATACGGATTCGCTGTTGTTGTGCAAGCGGAAACTGGCCCCGCCCCGGCAAATTCCGCCGCGTCGGATGGGGCGCGTCCGCGTTCCGCTCACTCCGCCTCGCCATCCTCGGGCGTTTGCAGCCCCTTCAGGGCGGCCAGCCCCGCAAAGGGCTTGGTGTCGTCGTCGGTCATCGCCTGCTTGCCCGGTTCCGTGAACACCGCATCGCCCAGTTCGGCCGTGTCGGCCCGCGGATACAGGGGCAGGGCCAGCGACAGCGATTCGATCATCACCGCGCCCAGGTCGATCTCGCGGCCCAGGGGTTCCTGGTCGTCGTCCTCGGGCATCTCGACCTCGTCGCCCTCGGGCTGGTCGAACCGGGCCAGGAACAGCCGCCGCACATCCGTTTCGATTCGCGTCGTCACCGGCTGCAGGGTCACCACGCAGGGCTGCACCACCGTGGCCCCAAGATGGCCGGTCAGCAGCCAGTCGCGCTTGCCCTCGGCCGCCACTTGGCCCGTGAACCGCAGCTTGCGCAGCCCATCGAGCCCAAGTTCGGTGGCAATCGCCTTCAGGGCAGGGGCGTCGGGTTGCAGGGAAAACGCGGTGGCAGAGGCCTGATTCAGGTCGGCCACGCGCAGGCTGTCGCCCGATCCGGCCCCGGGCGCACCGCTGGGATGACTTCGATCGTTCATTCCGGGCCTCTTTTCGTTTCTTGAACCTGACGGGCGGATTGGGGTATCGGGATAAAAGGCATGAAACGGCAAGACAAGAGGCAGGCATGATCCTCCGCGCGACAGGTCTCCGGACGGGGCTCCGGATGGGCGTCCGTTCCGCGGCGGTTCTGACCCTCGTGGCCGGGCTGACGGCGTGCACCGCCCAGTACCGCAATCACGGCTATACCCCCACCGATGCCGAACTGGCGGACATCGTCGTGGGCGTCGATACTCGGGACAGTGTGGCCGAAACCGTCGGTGCGCCGACGTCGGTCGGCGTGCTCGAAGGCTCCGATTATTACTACCTGTCCAGCAAGGTGCGCTATTTCGGAGCGGCCGCGCCCAAGGAAGTCGAACGCAAGCTGGTCGCGATCAGCTTCGATGACAGCGGCGTCGTGCGCAACATCGAAACATTCGCCCTGGAAGATGGCCGCGTGGTGCCCCTGTCGCGCCGCGTGACCAGCTCGGGGATCACCGACAAGACCTTCCTGCGCCAGCTTCTGGGCAACCTGGGCAACTTCCGTCCCGGCGGTCTTTGATCGCCGTTACTTGATCGGCCGGTCTTGATAAGGGGCGTCCCGTCTGGCAGGCGGCTGCCTTTTGCGTCATCAATCTGTTAGGATGCCGTGCGACTTGGGCACATGCCTGGTCGTGCCACCCCGCCTTGCCCTTCCGCGCCAAAGGTCACTCACGGCGCGCCCTGATGGAACATCGCCTGCGTGATGCCGCTTGAACCGCTGTCTTTGACCCGGGGAAAATACCGGGCCAGCCTGGCGACCGGGCCGGATGACCTGGCCCAGGCATTGGCCTTGCGAGGCCTGTGTTTCGGCTTGCCTGGTCCCGATGGTGACAGTTTCGACGACTTTTGTCAGCATGTCATCGTGCGCGAGATTCGCTCGGGCCGGGTGATCTGCTGTTATCGGTTGATGCTGTTGGAAGACGGCAGCCAGGTGGATCGCAGCTATTCGGCGCAGTTCTACGACCTGTCCGCCCTGTCGGATTTTCCGGGCCGGCTGGTGGAGTTGGGGCGGTTCTGCATTCACCCCGACTTCTCCGATCCGGACATCCTGCGCGTGGCCTGGGGGGCGATGACCCGGCTGGTCGATGCCCAGGGGATCGAGATGCTGTTTGGTTGTTCCTCCTTCGCGGGCACCAAGACGGAGGCCTACCTGGACGTTTTCGCCATGCTCAAGGCGCGCCATCTGGGTCCCGCGCGCTGGCTGCCCCGGGTCAAGGCGCCCGAGATTTTCCGCTATGCCGCGCGCCTTCGGCGGAAACCGGACGCAAAACAAGCCATGCTGGCCATGCCGCCGCTGTTGCGCACCTACCTGTTGATGGGAGGGTGGGTCAGTGATCACGCGGTGGTCGATCACCAGATGAACACGCTGCACGTGTTTACCGGCCTTGAAATCGGGGCGATCCCGCCTGGGCGCAAGAAATTGCTGCGTGCGGTGGCGGGGTAGGGGCACACCGCTCCACGCGGCGGGTTATGGCGAAAAGGCGCTGGTCGCCTGTCAAGGTTAACGATTTCTTGCCACACACTCTTGGGTTGTTCACCATATCCGCATGCCCGGGAAATCTATTGCGGGTACGGTAATAGTGAGAGTGTAATATGTTGGATTATGGGGGGAATTCCGCCGGCGTGGCCGCGCGGAAGCTGCGAATCGCGATGATATCTCCGCGGTTCGAACCAAGTTTTTACGGATTTGACTACGCCATCCCGTTGATGCCGGGACACAAGAAAAGCCGGATGATCGTGGGGGCGGTCACCGTCTTGGCCGCCTTGACGCCCGCGCCGCACGACTTCGTCCTGTTCGACGAAGAGATGGGCGAGATCGACATCGACGACCTGCGCGACTTCGACATCATCGCCATCACCGGCATGATCGTGCAGCGCCACCGGATGTTCGAATGGCTTGACCGGCTGGCCGACCTGCCCGCGACGGTGGTGGTCGGCGGGCCCTATGTCACGGTGAACGAGGCGCCCTTCGTCGACCGCGCCGACGTCATCTTCATCGGCGAGGCCGAGGCCACCTGGCCGCAATTCCTGGACGATGTCGCCAACGGCCGGCCCACGCTGACCCGCTATGAGATGGACGAAAAGCCCGAGATGTCGACGGTGCCCACGCCGCGCTTCGACCTGCTTCCGCCGGATCGTTACCTGTCCGTGCCCATCCAGTTCTCGCGCGGGTGCCCGTTTCTCTGCGAATTCTGCGACATCATCGTGATCTTCGGCCGCCGCCCGCGGACCAAAAGCATCGACCAGATCATGACCGAAATCGAGGCCGCCCACGACGCCGGTCATCACCATGTTGTCCTGGTCGACGACAATTTCATCGGCGACAAGAAGGCCGCCAAGGCTTTCCTTCAGGCCCTTATCCCCTGGCAGAAGGAACGCGGCTATCCGATGCGCTTCGGCATCGAGGCCACCATCGACCTGGCCGACCAGCCCGAGATCCTCCATCTGCTGGGCGAGGCCAACGTCAACAATGTCTTCATCGGTGTCGAAAGCCCCGACGAAGCCGCCCTGCGTGAGGTCCGCAAGGTCCAGAACGTGCGCGGAGACAGCCTCTCTGACAAATTACTCAGAATCCGTCAGTCTGGAATCGTCATCGAAATCGGTATGATCGTGGGCTTCGACGAGGACGACGGCACCGTCTTCGACCGCCAATACGACTTCGTCACCGCCAACGGCATCGCCACCACCGGGGTCTCGATCCTGTCGGCAATCCCCGGCACGCCGCTCTTCAAACGTCTCCGCGACAGCGGCCGCATCCGGTCGGGCGACGCGGCCGTCAACTTCGAACCCGCCCAGATGAGCGTCGACGAACTCAAGGTCGGCCACGCCAGCCTCTACGAACGCCTCTACACCCCCGAGGCCTATTTCGGCCGCATCTGGAACGACATCGAACGCTCTGGCGGATCGACGCGCCGCCAAATCGCGGCCATCCGCGCGGAACAAAAGCGCATGGGCAAGGCCCCGTCGCCGGTCAAGGGCGCCATCGGAGCGGTCATCGCCGCCCGCCGCCTGGCCCGCGCCATGTCCCGAACCGGCGAGCTGGGTACCCTCGGCCGGGCCTACCTTGACCAGTACCGCATCCAGCGCGACCGCCTCGGCGACAACGCGCTCAGCTGGGCCCAATTCGTGTCCGTCTGCCTGCTGCACTGGCACTTCCACCGCTTCACCCAGGACATCAGCGCCGGGGCCTATGCCGAACGCGCCGCCTACGGTTTCGCCCTGGATGTCCCCGAAAAACAGCCCGTCCCGGCAGCCGAATAGCCGCGAGTCGTTGACCTTGGCCTGCGCGCCGATTAGCTGGCGCGCATGGCCCGTATCCCGCTTCTGCAACTCACCGACATCTCGCTGACCTTCGGGGGCGAGCCCGTCTTCTCTGATCTTGACCTGGTCGTCCACGAAGGCGACCGGCTGGCCCTGGTCGGCCGCAACGGCTCGGGCAAGTCGACCCTGATGAAGGTCATGGCCGGCCTCGTCGAACCCGATCGCGGGCAGGTCGTTGTCCCGCAGGGCACCTCGGTCGGCTACATGGAACAGGACGCGGACATGTCGGGCTTTGCGACGCTCGGCGATTTCGCCTCGGCCAGCCTGGATCCGGGCGAGTTGTACAAGGTCGAACAGGTGGCCGAGGGTCTGAAATTCGACCCCGGCCGCTCTGTCGAAACCGCGTCGGGCGGGGAACGCCGCCGCGCCGCGCTGGCCCGGCTGATGGCCGAGGCTCCCGACCTGATGCTGCTGGACGAACCGACCAACCACCTGGATATCGAGGCCATTGCCTGGCTGGAAAACCAGCTGAAATCAAGCCGCGAGGCCTTTGTCCTGATCAGCCACGACCGGGCTTTCCTGCGCGCGCTGACCCGCGGCACACTCTGGATCGACCGGGGCGCGGTGCGCCGGCAGGACCGTGGGTTCGACGGCTTCGAAGAATGGCGCGACAAGGTGTGGGAGGATGAGGACACCGCCCGCCACAAGCTGGACCGCAAGATCAAGGCCGAGGCCCGCTGGGCGGTCGAGGGCATTTCCGCCCGGCGCAAGCGCAACATGGGCCGGGTGCGGGCGCTGCAGGACCTGCGGGCCGAACGCTCCAGCCAGATCCGGCGGCAGGGGACGGCCGACATGGCCTTGGACTCCGGGCCGAAGTCCGGCAAGAAGGTCATCGAGGCGACCGGCCTGTCCAAAAGTTTCGGCGACAAGCCGATCGCGCAGGATTTTTCGATCCTCATCAATCGCGGCGACCAGGTCGCCTTTGTCGGGCCCAATGGTGTGGGCAAGACGACCCTGCTGAAAATTCTGCTGGGCGAGGTCGCGCCCGACGCCGGCACCGTCAAGCACGGCACCAACCTGGAAATCGCCGTGTTCGACCAGGCCCGTGCGCAGCTTGATCCCGATGCCAGCCTCTGGGACAGCCTGACGACCGATCCCTCGATGAAGGTGTCGGGGCAGGCCGACCAGGTCATGGTGCGCGGTCAGCCGCGCCATGTTGTTGGATACCTTAAGGATTTCCTCTTTGACGAACGTCAGGTCCGCGCACCGGTGCGGTCCCTGTCGGGGGGCGAAAAGGCCCGACTTCTGCTGGCCCGGCTGATGGCCAAGCCGTCCAATGTCCTGGTGCTCGACGAACCGACCAACGATCTTGATATCGAAACGCTGGACCTGTTGCAGGAACTGCTGGACGATTACGACGGCACGGTGCTGCTGGTCAGCCACGACCGCGATTTCCTGGACCGCGTCGCGACAACGACGGTGGCCATGGAAGGGGACGGGCGCGCCACGGCCTATGCCGGGGGCTGGTCCGACTACATGGCGCAACGCCCCGAGCGGGACGCGCCTGCAGACAAGGCCAAGCCGGCGGCAAAGCCCGCGCCCAAGGCGGCGCAGGCCGCGGCCAAACCGAAATCGGGGCTCAGCTTCACCGAAAAGCACCGGCTAGAGGCGCTTCCGGCCGAAATCGAACGGCTGGAGGCGGAAATCGCCAAGCTGGAAGAGCTTCTGGCCGATCCCGAGCTGTTCACCCGCGAGCCGGTCAAGTTCCGCAAGGCGACCGAGGCGCTTGTTCAGCGGCAGGAAAAGCTGGCGGCCTCCGAAGAGGAATGGCTGACGCTGGAGGAAAAGGCCGAAGGCTGACAACCGCGTCCGGTTTTATGTTCTACGCACCAGGCCGGGCCTTAAAGTCCGGCGGTGCGCGCGCCTTGTCCCGGTGCCTGGTGACCTGCTCCCCCAAGAGTCCGCGTTTTTTAGTTCGCTCTGTTCAGGGTTTGGTTCTCTACTGACCGTTGGTGATACTCCCACGGGTTGAGCCCGTCGAGGCTCGTGTGGGGGCGGTG
>PAQV01000098.1 GCA_002709405.1 Paracoccaceae bacterium | reverse complement strand
CGCCGATGCGGGCGACCGTGTCGGTATCGGTCTCGATCCGGGTCGCGCTGTCCTCGGGTCCCTGCCAGTAGACCAGTGCTCCGGTTTCGGCGGCCACGGCCTGGGCCCGCTCGCTCATGACGGATTCCTTGGCCACGGCGATGATCTTGTCGCGCACGTCCTGCGGCGTGTCCTTGGTCACGAACAGCCCGTTCCACAGGGCAATGTCCAGGCTGTCGTCCAGCTCTCCGATCGCCGGGGCGTCGGGCACCAGGGGGATCCGCTCGTCGGTGATCGACACCAGGACCTTCACGTCATCCAGGCACGGCAGGATCAGCTGCAGCGTCGTGTTGATGACATCCGCATCGCCCGAGGCCAGCGTATTGCAATCCAGCGCATCGAACGCCGCATCCGAGCCCCAGTCGAATCCCGCGTTCTTGGCAAAGGCCTTGGTCACCTGGGTCGGCGTCAGCACGTCTCCGAAATGGCCGAGGGCCACGTCGTTGTCCTGGGCATAGGCGGCCAGTTCCTCCATCGAGCCATAGGGCGCGTCGCCGCTGGTCGCGATCACGAAGGGATAGGTCAGGAAGATGCCCAGCGGGTCGAACTTGGCCGGTGTGAGGGGCGGGATGTCGATCTGGTGGCCCAGCACCGGCACGCCGATCACGAAGGACCCGATGGTGTAGCCGTCGGCCGGCGCGTTGGCCACTTCGATCGCCCCGGGGAAGGGCCCGCCGCCGCCGCCGGGCTTGTTCACCACCGCCGCCGCGACGCCATAGGTCTCCTGGAAGTCCTCGGCGATCATCCGGGTCAGCACATCCTCCAGGTCGCCCGGCGGCCAAGGCACGATGAAATTCACCGGCTTCTCGGGATACTCGGCCAGCGCCG
Source organism: Paracoccaceae bacterium (assembly GCA_002709405.1). GTDB lineage: Bacteria > Pseudomonadota > Alphaproteobacteria > Rhodobacterales > Rhodobacteraceae > Marinibacterium. The sequence continues at coordinate 25,786 of PAQV01000098.1, read as the reverse complement.
CGCCGGCGGAAACCGCCAGCGCCAGGGCGCCCATGGCAAGTGAAGTGCGTTTCATTGTGACCTCCGGGTTGGGCTGGCTCGTTATTCGAACCGATGGTTTGTTTCAGATTGACAGGCGCCCTTCCAATCCGTCAACGTTTTTGACACCTCGCCCTGTCAAAAGCCGGACCGCCCCACCGGGGCGCCGCAAATTAAGGACCCGCATGGGAACCGTCACCAAGGCCCTGTCACTGCTGCGCCATTTCAGTCGGACCGAACCCGCCATCGGCCTGTCGGATCTTGCCCGCAGGTCGGGCCTGAACAAGGCCACGGTCTACCGCCTGATGACCGAACTGACCGCCGGTGGCCTTGTCGAACAGGCCGGCGACGGGCGCGCCTACCGGCTGGGTCCAGAGGTCCTGCGCCTGGCCGCCCTGCGCGAGGCCACGACCCCCCTGCTGGCCGTCGCCCGGGACGTGCTGGATCAGCTCAGCCGGTCCACCGGGGAAACCGCCCATGTCTCGCTGGTGCAGGGCACCCGGCTGGAGGCGCTCGATTTCCGCTACAGCGACCGCCATGCGACACGGGTGATGATGGACAGCGAAACGCAGCTGGCCTTCCATGCCACCGGGTCCGGCCTGGCGGTGCTGGCCTGGGCCGATGCCCCCCTTGTCGAGGCCGCGCTGACCCCGCCCCTGGCCCGCTTCACCGCCGACACGGACACCGATCCCGACCATATCCGCGCCATGCTGGCCCGGATCCGGGCCCAGGGCTTTGCCGAAAGCATCGGCGGGTTCGAGGCCGACGTGCATTCCCATGCCGCCCCCGTCTTCGGGCCCGACCAGCGCCCGCTGGGGGCCATTGCCGTCGCTGCCCCCGCCACCCGCATGACCGACACCGCCCGCGCCCGCATCCGCCAGGACGTGCGGGCCGCCGGGCTCGACATGACCCGCAGGCTGGGTGGCCTTTGCCCGCCCGCCTACCCGATCGAGGCCGCCGCCTGAGCGCCCGCAAGGAGACCCAATGAAGGATTCCAACTTCCTCAAGGAGCACAACGCCCGCTCGCTCTGGCACCCGATGGCCCATCCCGCCGACAGCCAGGCCAACCCGCCGACCATCGTGACCCGGGCCGAGGGCGTGCGCATCACCGATATCGACGGGCACGAGGTCGTCGACGGCGTCGGCGGGCTGTGGAACGTCAACCTGGGCTTTTCCTGCCAGCCGGTGAAGGACGCGATCAGCGCGCAGCTGGACACCCTGCCCTATTACTCGATCTTCCGGGGCACGACGAACGACGCGGTTATCGAACTGGCCGAAGAGCTGCGCGCCTTCTTCGCCCCCGACGGGCTGAGCCGGGCGTTTTACACCTCGGGCGGGTCGGACAGCGTTGAAACCGCCCTGAGGCTGGCGCGCCAGTACCACAAGATCCGGGGCGAGGCCGGGCGGGTGAAGTACCTCAGCCTGAAAAAGGGCTACCACGGCACCCATTACGGCGGGGCCTCGGTCAACGGCAACGCCAATTTCCGCAGCGCTTACGAACCCTTGCTGGCCGGCTGTCACCACATCCCGGCCCCCTACACCTACCGCAACCCGTTCAACGAAACCGACCCGGAGCGCCTGGCCCAACTGTGCCTGAACGCGCTGGAGGACGAGATCGCCTTCCAGGGCCCGGGCACCATCGCGGCCTTCATCATGGAACCGGTGCTGGGGGCGGGCGGGGTGATCCCGCCGCATGCCAGCTTCATGCCCGGCGTGCGCGACATCTGTTCGCGCCACGGCATCCTGCTGATCGCCGACGAGGTCATCACCGCCTTCGGGCGGACCGGCAGCTGGACCGGATCGCGCCACTGGGGCGTGCAGCCGGACCTGATGTGCACGGCCAAGGCCATCACCAACGGCTATTTCCCCTTCGGCGCGGTGATGATCTCCGACCAGGTGGCGGCGGTCTTCGAGGGCGATGACAGCGGCAAGGCGGCGATCGGCCACGGCTACACCTATTCCGGCCACCCCGTCGGCGCGGCTGCCGCCCTGGCCTGCCTGTCGGAAACGAAACGCCTGAACGTGCCCGAGAATGCCGCCGCCCGGGGCACCCAATTGCACGAGGGCTGCCTGAAACTGATGGCGCAATACGATGTCATCGGCGACGTGCGCGGCGGACACGGGCTGATGACGGCGATGGAGCTGGTCAGCGACCGCGCCACCAAGACCCCGATCGACAAGGCCCGGGTGGCGACGATGCAGGACCAGACCTATCGCGCCGGAGCCATGGTGCGGATATCGGGGCCGAACGTGATCCTGTCGCCGCCGCTGGTGCTGACCGAGGCCGACGCGCAGGTCATCCTCGATGGGCTGGCGGCCGGGCTGGAGGCGATTTCCTGAGCCGGGCTCAGGCCGCGCCACTTGCGGCTGCGGCCAATTCGGCATCGCGGCGCAGTTGCCAGCGCTTCAGGTGCCAGCCGCGGCCGGTGGCATCCAGGGCCGATTGCACCTGATCATCGGTCAGGTTCTGCCAGTTGGCCGCCCCGGTGATGTAGCCGTAGTTTTGCAATTGCTGGGCGGCGTTGGTCAGGTCCAGCTCGCCCAGGGAAAAGCGCTTGTTGGCTTTGCGCCCGTCGGGGAACCACGACCGGCGCAGCGCGTCCACGATCAGCGGATCGGCCCGGGTGAAACTGGCCACGTGGCGGATCAGCAGCTGCAGGGCCGAGGATTGCCGCCGGGCGATGATGGCCAGGTACTGGTTGACCGGCTGGGCCATGGCCAGCAGGTGCAGGGCGGACCCATCGGTGGCCACGACCTGCCGCGCCGCCCGGTAGCGGGCGACCTGCACGGCCATCGAATGGGCCTGGGGATGGAAGATCTCGTAGCCTTCCTCGGCCAGCCGGTCCTCCATGTAGGTTTCGCCGATGATGCTGCCCTTGGTCACGCCCAGGGCGGACCGGCTGACATACAGACGGTCAGGCCCCTCGGGTGCGATGTTGCGCGCGAAGCTGGCGGCGAAATGGTCGCGCACCTTCTGCGTGCCGGCCGAGATTTCGCCCAGCCCGAACCCCTGCCCCGGCACGATCAGCGTTTCCACGCGGACCGGTTCGGTGGTCACCCGGATCGGCACGTCGATGCCCATCAGGTCGAAGAAGTCCTTGTGGTAATTGGTCATGTTCTCGCCGTTGCGCGGACGCTTCGGCATGAACAGGATCCCGTCGATGGGCCCGTCGATGTTGTTCAAGGCCCACAGCCGGGCGGTGCTTTCGGCCAGGAAATGGCCGAAATGCGCCCACAGCACCCCGCCCCACAGCCAGCGGCCGGGCAGTTCGGCGACCGGGCCCTCGACCGCTTCGGGTTCCAGCGTCAGGGGCCGGAACCGCCGCCACAACGCACCCGAGGGCACATAGCTGCCATCGGCGGCCACCACGCCCGCGTGCTGCTGAAAGCCGGACACATCGGGCGGCACGACCAGTGCGCCGTCCAGCCAGGTGATGTCCTCGGACCAGCCGCCCAGCGAGCTGGGCTCGGTCAACGGATCCGTGATGTCTACCGGGGCATCGGCCGTGTCGGGGGCGGGCACGTTGGCATCCATCATGTGCCGGCCTCCTGCGCCTTGGCGGCCTTCCCCGATTTTGCCTTCGGCGTGTCGGACGCCCCGGTCACAATGTCTGTTTCAGGCGCATCGGCCACGGTTTCAACCGCGGCGGCCGCGGCATCGGCATCGGCCGAGACGGTGTCGGCCTCGGGCGCATCGCGGGTACAGGTCCAGACGGTGCGGGTGGACACCTCGGACACCGGGCGCAGCCCGGCCTTGCGCAGGATCGACTTGCACCGGCGCATCCCCTCGACCCCGTAAACGGCCGGGTGGAATTCCAGCACGATGGCCCGGAACCGCGACAGGTCGGCATGTTCCAGAATGTCCAGCTCGCCGCCTTCGATGTCCATGATCAGCACCGTCGGATCCAGCCCGGCACAGACCGAATCGAAATCCCGCGTCGGCACCTTGACCTTCTTGCGCAGCTTGCGCCCCGGGTTGGTCAGCGACGAGCCAAGATAGCTTTTGTGCAGGAAGAACGGCACCTTGGCGGGCCGGTCGGGCGTGCTGAACAGCACCGCGTTCTCGACCGAGATCCCGGTCAGCCCGTTGGCCGTGTGCAGCGCGCGGATCTCGTCGATCAGCTCGGGGTTGGCCTCGAACGACAGGACGCGGCGGGGCTTGCAATTGTGGGCGATGACCCCGCCCACGACACCGATGCCCGCGCCGATTTCCAGCACGGTATCCTCGGGCCCGACGACGCTGAGCGCGCCGCGGATTTCGTCCCCTTCATAGGCCCCGGCATTGATGCGTTCGATGCGCCCGTCGTGCAGGTAGCGCGAGGGCGGCACGCCGACCCCGTGGCAGGTCGCGGCGAATTGGGACTCGGTCTGTCCGTCTGGCATGGCCATCCTCCGGGGAAACTCGGAACGGGCGCTATCCTGCGAAAGTGACCGAAAGAAGGCAAGGTGCGGCCGGGAAAGTTCGCTCAAAGAAAGTAAACGTAGAAATCCCGCAACGCTTCGCCTTCCAGGTCGCGCGTCTTGCGGACCTCCTTGCGCTTCATGAAGACGTGGTTTTCGACCAGCTCGGGCCCGACGGCCTGCACCAGGGCGGTGTCGCGTTCCAGGTCGGCCACGGCGCCCTTCAGGTCCAGCGCGGTGCCCTCGCGCGTGTCGGTCCGGTCGAACCCGTCGCCGGTTTCCATGGGCGGCAGGGCATAGCCGTTGTCCACCCCCAGCCGCGCGGCCTGCAGGACGGCGGCCACCGCCGTGTAGGGATTGGCCGAGGCATCGGCCATGCGGTGTTCCAGCCGGGCCTTGGCCCCGCCCTCGCTGCTGACCCGCGTGGTGACGTTGCGGTGATCGCCGCCCCAGTTCTTCCAGTGGCCCGACAGGGAGCCCGGCTGCAGGCGCAGGTAGGAATTGGCCGTGGGCGCGACCAGCCCGGCCAGGCCCTTGTGGTGGTGGACCAGCCCGGCCAGGCAGCCCCGGGCCAGGTCGTTCAGGTGATCCGGCCCGCCCAAGGGCCCCGCCGACAGGGCATTGCCCCCGTCCCCGTCGAGGAACGAGAAATTCACGTGCATCCCCGAGCCGCCCCCGGTGGCCACGGGTTTCGGCATGAAGGACAGCACGATCCCGTATTCCAGCGCGATTTCGCGGGCCATCAGGCGGAACAGCACGATGTCGTCCACCGCCTTGACCGCGTCGTCGAAGGCCAGGGTGTATTCGAACTGCGGCGTGTCGAATTCCGAGGTGATCAGGTCCAGCCGGAAGCCCAGGGTGTCGGCCATCTCCCAGATCCGGTCGTTGAACCGCAGCGGATCGGCGAAGGGGCCGGTGCCATAGACCACGCCTCCGGGAGCGTCATAGGGCACCAGGTTGCCCCGGTCGTCGGCCTGCAGGGCGTAGGCCTCCAGTTCGATGCCCACCTTGGGGGTCAGGCCCATGGCCTGCCACCCGGCCACCGCCCGTTTCAGCGCCCCGCGCGGGCACAGCGGCAGGGGCGAGCCGTCGGTGTCGTGAAGATCGCCCAGAACGATCTTGGTGGCCGCGTCCCAGCTGTCGCGGATGTCGTCGCCGCGCCAGTGCAGCTCCATGTCGGGCAGGCCCTCGCGGACCCTGGCATGGGGCGCGTCCAGCAACAGGTCGCGGTCGTAATGGGTGCCGAATACGGACAGGCAGAATCGGGTAGAACCGTCCCCGATCTTGTGGCCGGGCAGGTACTTGCCGCGCATCACCGACAGGTGGTCACAGAACAGGGCGCGCAGGCGGTGTTTCATGTCATCCCCTTTCCAGGCCCCTCGTCCTACCCTTGGTAGTGGTTCGGTGCCGGCACGTCATGACAGCCGGACCGTGACCGGCAATTCCTTGATCCCGCCCACGAAATTCGAGCGCAGAAACTTTTCCTGGCCGGCCGGCTCGATAGCCGAGATCCGCCGGGCCAACTCCTGGAACAGCACGCGGACCTCGATCCGGGCGAGGAACATGCCCAGGCACACATGCGGCCCGCCCTGCCCGAAGGCCAGGTGGCGGTTGGGCTGGCGATCCAGCCGGACGGTGAAGGGATCGTCAAAGACCCGCTCGTCGCGATTGGCCGAGGCAAACCAGTAGATCACCTTGTCTCCCGCCCGGATCGTCTTGCCGTGCACCTGCGTGTCGCGAGTGGCCGTGCGCCGGAAGTAGAGCGCGGGCGTGGCCCAGCGGATGATCTCGTCGGGGGCGGTCTCCCAGATGTCGCCGGCCTGCATCCTGGCCAGCAACTCGGGCTGGTGGCACAGGGCCTGGATGCCCGCAGCGATGGAATAGCGCGTGGTGTCGTTGCCGGCGGCGACCAGCAGGCAGAAGAAGTTGCGGAACTCGGTCTCGGTGATGGTGGACCCGTCGCTCGCCGGCTCCAGGATCATATGCAACACGCCGCCGGTGTCTCCCTGCGCGGCCTTCGAGGCCATCAGGTCCTGGGCATAGCCGTAGAGTTCCGCCCCCGCCGGTGAGTTGAAGGGCATCATCCGGAATTCGTCGGTGGTCATGCGGTCCAGCACGTGGGTGGTGAAATCGGGGTCGGTGTTGGCAATCAGCGCGTCGCCCTTTTCGACCAGCCAGGGCAGGTCCGCATCGGGCAGGCCCATGACCCGGCCCAGCATGCGCATGGGCAATTGCCGGGCGATGTCCTTGGTGGCGTCGAAGGTGCCCTGGTCGAGCGCGGCGTCGAGGATCTCGGCACAGAGCGCGCGGATGTCGGCCTCGTAGGCGGCCATGGCGGGCTTGGAAAAGGCCCGGACCAGCTTGCGGCGCACCAGCGTGTGATCGGGCGGATCGGTTTCCTGGAAGGTGCGGCGGGCGAGGTATTCCTCGTAGGTCTGGTCCTCCATCCTTATGCCCCGGGCCGACGAGAAGGTGTCGGTGTCCTTGATCATCCGGGCGATGTCGTCGTGGCGGGGGACGGACCAGAAGTCCTCGCCTTGCGCATAAGGGGTCCAATGCAGGGGGTCTTCGTCGCGCAGGCGGCGGAAGGTGTTGTGCGGCGGACCGGCCACGAAGCTGTCATGGGCCGTCAGATCGGCCTGGCCATCGTCGCCGGGGGTCCAGATCGTCATGGCTGAGGGGTTCTCGCGGTCTTTCCGGGCGTCTGCATCCTGCGTATATCGAAGCTGCCCGCCGGAAAAGTAAACAGGAATTCATCTGCGCCCCATGCACCTTGCGATCCTGATGACAAACACCGACGAGAGTGCCTTTGCCCGGGCACATCCGCTGGACGGCGAGAAGTTCACCCGGTTCATTCACCTTGCCCGGCCGGGTTGGACGGTCGAGGTCCATGCGGTGAAGGACGGCCAATTCCCCGCTGGGCTGGAGGGGCTGGACGGGGCGATGATCACCGGCAGCCCGGCCTCGGTCCGGTCGGGCGCGCCCTGGGTCGGGCAACTGCTGGCGCTGATCCGCGAGATGGAGTCCCGCAGGCTGCCGATGTTCGGGGCCTGTTTCGGACACCAGGCGATTGCGCTGGCCCTGGGCGGGACGGTGGATGCCAACCCCGGGGGCTGGGTGCATGGGGTGGTGCCGGTGGAGATCACCCGCCAGCCGGATTTTTCCGCGCTGGCCGATCGCATTCACCTGTGCGCCAGCCATGCCGAGCAGGTGTCGGCCCTGCCCCCCGGGGCACGCGGTTTTGCCACCAGCCCGGGCTGCGCCGAGGCCGGGTTCACGCTGGGGGCGCACGTGGTGACCATTCAGCACCACCCCGAAATGACGCCCGCCTTCCTGGCCGCCTTGACCGAGGTCATGGCGGCTGACCTGGGTCCGGACCTGACGGCCCGGGCGCGGGAGAGCCTGGAGATCGCGCCGGACCAGGCGGCCTTTGCGGAGACGGTGGCGCGATTCTTCGAGGGCGCAGCCCGTGGGTGAGGCTGCGCCGGGGGTATTTGTGAAGAGAAAGAAGCAGGAGGGCGGACCCAAGGACCGGAGCTGCGATCGGGGCTGCGCGGAGGTTTGATGGCTGCGCGTTTTTGTGGCAATTGTGCGGAATGTGCCTGCGGATCGGTCGTTTGATATGTGTCGGAAAACGGATGTCCTTGTGGCCGGGGCAGGCGCTGCGCAATCTGGCGCGTGAATGTCCGGGGAGCCCTTCATGACCGCCAGCCTTGCCGTGCCGCTGTCCTGCGCGCCGACGCCCTGCGTTCGGGGCGGAGCGCAGCCGCGTGCCCAGGGGCAGGTCCGGGTGACGGCCAAGGCGCGGGACGGGGCCGCCGTGATCGACGACCTGCACCAGCAGGGGTCCCTGAAGGCTCTGTTCCCGCGATCGCGCGGGGCGGCCCTGGATGCGGTGTTGCTGAACACCGGGGGCGGCGTGACCGGTGGAGACCGCTTTGACGTGGCCATCGGGGCGGGGCCGGACACCCATCTGACGGTGACCACCCAGGCGGCCGAGCGGGCCTACAAGGCGCAGCCGCAGGAAACCGGGCGCCTGCGCAACCGGCTGACCGTGCAGGCGGGCGCGCGGCTGGACTGGCTGCCCCAGGAAACCATCCTGTTCGACGGGGCCGCCGTGGACCGACGCCTGTCGGCCGACTTGGCCGTGGATGCCACGCTGTTGCTGGTCGAGCCGCTGGTCTTCGGACGCCATGCCATGGGCGAGACCCTGCGCAGCGGCCGGTTCACCGATCGGATCGACATCCGCCGCGAGGGCGTTCCGCTTTTTGCCGACCGCACAGCGCTGTCGGGCGACATTGCCGCCCACCTGGCGCGGCCCGGCGTGGCCGCAGGGGCCGGGGCGATGGCCTCGGTCGTCTATGCGGCCGCTGACGCCGAACGACACCTGCCGGCCCTGCGCGCCTGTCTGCCCGCGACCGGCGGTGCCAGCCTGATCCGTGACGGGCTGCTGTTCGCCCGTCTACTTGCCCCCGACAGTTTCACCCTGCGAAAGCACCTGCTGCCGCTGATCGACCTTCTTTCGACGACCCCACTGCCCCGGACCTGGACCATCTGACATGCAACTGACCCCTCGCGAAAAAGACAAGCTTCTGGTCGCCATGGCCGCCGAGATCGCCCGCAAGCGGTTGGCCCGTGGCGTCAAGCTGAACCACCCCGAGGCGATTGCCCTGATCACCGATGCGGTGGTCGAAGGCGCGCGCGACGGGCGGTCTGTGGCCGACCTGATGCAGGCCGGCGCGGCGGTCATCACCCGCGATCAATGCATGGAGGGCATCCCCGAGATGATCCACGAAGTGCAGGTCGAAGCCACCTTTCCCGACGGAACGAAGCTCGTCACCGTTCACAACCCGATCCGATAAGACAAAAGGACAAAGGACCCATCCCATGAAACGTCTCGCCGCTCTTGCCCTGCTTGCCCCCGCCGCCGTGTCTGCCCATGCCGCCGACGTGCCCCACGTGCACCCGGAGGATCCGACCCTGCTGATGGGCGTCGGCGCCATCGCCATCCTGGGCGTCATCGCCGTGATCGTGAAGCGCAACTCATGATCCCGGGCGAGGTCTTCCCGGCGCCGGGTGACATCACCCTGAACGAAGGCCGCGAGGCGATCACCCTGATGGTCGCCAATACCGGCGATCGCCCGGTGCAGGTCGGCTCGCATTACCATTTCGCCGAAACCAACCCCGCGCTCGATTTCGACCGGGACGCGGCCCGGGGCATGCGGCTGGACATCGCCGCCGGCACGGCCGTGCGGTTCGAACCGGGTCAGTCGCGCGAGGTCAACCTGATCCCGGTGTCCGGCGCGCGCCGGATTTTCGGGTTCAACCAAAAGGTCATGGGCGCGCTCGACTGAGCGCGTCCCCGCAGCAAAACCAGTAACCGGGAGTATCTGACTATGTGCCATGTCTGCGTGATGGAAAGCGTCAAGAAACGGATGCTCTCGCGGCGGGACCTGTTCCGGGGGGCCGCGGCCACCGGTGTGGCGACCCTGGCCGCAACCGCCGCCAAGCCGGTGCTGGCCCAGTCGTCGGGCAAGGTGGTCGACCTGACCCATACCTTTACCCCCGAATTCCCGACCTTTTCGGGCGAGCCCGGGCTGATGATGGACAAGACCATCAAGTTCGAGGAATCCGGCTACCAGCTGTACCGCGTCACCTACGACGAACATTCCGGCACCCATATCGACGCACCGCTGCACTTTTCCGAAGACGGGCTGGGCGTGGACGAAATAGCGCCCGAGGACCTGGTCTGCCCGCTGTGCATCATCGACATCTCGGCCAAGGCTGCCGAGGCGCCCAATTCCATGGTGATGCCCGAGGATATCGAGGCCTTCGTTTCAGCCAACGGCGACATCCCGGCCGGAGCCCTGGTGGCGATGTATTCGGGCTGGGCCGAGAAGGTGGGCGATCCGTCCTTCCGCAACGATTCCTCGGGGGCCTTTGCCTTCCCGGGCTTTTCCAAGGGCGCGACGGACATGCTGGCCGACATGGGCGTGGTCGGCATCGGGGTCGACACGCTGTCGCTTGATCCCGGCGATTCCGCCGATTTCGCCGTGCACTATGGCTGGCTGCCCTCGGGGCGCTACGGCATCGAATGCCTGGCCGGGCTGGGCGAGCTGCCCGCCACCGGGGCCACGATCTTTGTCGGCGCGCCCAAGCATGGCGGCGGCACGGGCGGGCCGGCGCGCGTCATGGCGGTGCTCTGATGGGCACCGTTCCGCTTCTGACCGACGACGAGATCAGCCCCGAGGCCCGCGCGGTCTTCGACGAGATCCGCGCCGTGCGGAAGACCGATTTCATCAACAACTTCTGGCGCGCGCTGGCCCATGACCCGGCCCTGCTGCGCGCCACCTGGGACCGGCTGAAGGTCGTCATGGCCCCCGGGGCGCTGGACCCGCTGGTCAAGGAAATGCTTTACGTCGCCGTGTCGGCCGCCAATTCCTGCAGCTATTGCGTGCATTCCCACACCGCCTCGGCCAAGGCCCGGGGGATGACCGACGAGATGTATGCCGAGCTGCTGGCCGTGGTCGGCATGGCCAGCCAGACCAATGCCATCGTGACGGCGCTTCAGGTCGAGGTGGACGATGCGTTCCTGGCGTGACGTCGGCCTGGGCCTGATGGCGGCGGTGGCGGCACTTCTGCTGCCCCCGACGGCCGCTCTGGCCTGCCCGGGCCAGACCCAACTGGACATGAACGCCTGCGCCGAGGCCGACTACAAACGCGCCGACGCCGACCTCAATGCCTATTGGCGGCCGGTCAAGGCGCATTACGATGCCATCGGCGCCGGAGACGTCCTGCTGGATGCCCAACGCAAATGGCTGGCCTTCCGCGATGCCGCCTGTGCCGCCGAAACCGCGCCTTATGCCGGCGGGTCGATCCTGCCGCTGGTCCACTGGACCTGCCTGGCCCGCCTGACCTGGGCCCGCGCCGACGACCTGCGCGCCCTGATGCCGAACTGAGGCCAGGGGACCATGCAGTCACTCACCCCGGCCCACCGCGCTTCCCTCATTCAAATCCGAGGATAATTCCATGCCCGCAACGATATCCCGCGCCGATTACGCCGCCATGTTCGGCCCCACCACCGGGGACAAGATGCGGCTGGCCGATACCGACCTGATCATCGAGGTCGAAAAGGACCTGACGACCTACGGCGAAGAGGTCAAGTTCGGCGGCGGCAAGGTGATCCGCGACGGCATGGGCCAAAGCCAGGCGACCCGGGCCGAAGGGGCCGTGGACACCGTGATCACGAACGCCCTGATCGTGGACCATACCGGCATCTACAAGGCCGACATCGGCCTGCGCGACGGGCGCATCCACAAGATCGGCAAGGCGGGCAACCCCGACACCCAGCCGGGCGTCGACATCATCGTCGGCCCCGGGACCGAGGCCATCGCTGGCGAGGGCAAGATCGTCACCGCCGGGGCCTTCGACAGCCATATCCACTTCATCTGCCCGCAACAGATCGAAGACGCCCTGCATTCGGGCATCACCACCATGCTGGGCGGCGGCACCGGCCCGGCCCATGGCACCCTGGCCACCACCTGCACGCCCGGGCCCTGGCACCTGACGCGCATGTTGCAGGCCCTCGATGCCTTCCCGATGAACTTTGGCCTGGCGGGCAAGGGCAATGCCAGCCAACCGGCCGCGCTGGTCGAAATGATCAACGCCGGGGCCTGTTCGCTGAAGCTGCACGAAGACTGGGGCACCACCCCGGGCGCCATCGACTGCTGCTTGTCGGTCGCCGACGACATGGACGTGCAGGTGATGATCCACACCGACACGCTCAACGAATCCGGCTTCGTCGAAAACACCGTCGCCGCCATGAAGGGCCGCACCATTCACGCCTTCCACACCGAGGGCGCGGGCGGCGGCCATGCCCCCGACATCATCAAGATCTGCGGCGAGGCCCACGTGCTGCCGTCCTCGACCAACCCGACGCGGCCGTTCACGGTGAACACGCTGGAAGAGCACCTGGACATGCTCATGGTCTGCCACCACCTGGACAAGTCGATCCCCGAGGACGTGGCCTTTGCCGAAAGCCGGATCCGGCGCGAGACCATCGCGGCCGAGGACATCCTGCACGACATGGGCGCCTTTTCGATCATCGCCTCGGACAGCCAGGCCATGGGGCGCGTGGGCGAGGTGGCCATCCGCACCTGGCAGACCGCCGACAAGATGAAGAAACAGCGCGGGCGCCTGCCCGAGGAAACCGGCGACAACGACAACTTCCGCGTCCGCCGCTATGTCGCCAAGATCACCATCAACCCGGCCCTCGCCCATGGCATGAGCCACGAGATCGGGTCGATCGAGGAAGGCAAGCGGGCCGACCTGGTGCTGTGGAACCCGGCCTTCTTCGGCGTGAAGCCGGAAATGGTGCTGGTCGGCGGCACCATTGCCTGTGCGCAGATGGGCGACCCCAATGCCTCGATCCCGACGCCCCAGCCGGTCTATACCCGGCCCATGTTCGGCGCCTACGGCCGGTCGGTGGAAAACTCGGCGGTGCTGTTCGTCTCCGAGGCCGCCCAGGCGAACGGGCTGGGCAAGGCCATCGGGCTGGCCAAGCAGACCGTCGCCGTCAAGGGCTGCCGGAATGTCAGCAAGACGGATCTGAAACTGAACGACGCCCTGCCCAGCGTCGAGGTCGATCCCGAAACCTACGAGGTCCGCGCCGATGGCGAGCTTCTGACCTGCGAGCCGGCCAAGGAACTGCCCATGGCCCAACGCTATTTCCTGTTCTGAGTTCTTGACAAATGATGAACGAAGGTTTGCACGAGGCGCGTAACGGCTATTCAGCATTGGGCCTACCGAATGCTGCAAGTGCAGCATATACCTATACCCAAGAGGGGAACACCCAAAGAGGCATAGGTTACAATGGCATACGCAACCCAAACTTCCGCACCCGCTGGCATTCTTTCCGCAGTGCAGCACTTTTTCGGCTCGATCGGCAACGCCCTGGTGGCAGTTGCGGAAGCGAACCCGCGCATGAAGAAGGTCCAGGCCCTGCAGCGCATGACCGATGCGGAACTGGCAGAACGCGGCATCAAGCGCGAAGACATCGTGCGCGTCGTCTTCCAGGACGTTCTCTACATGTAATGCTCTCAGGGGGCGCCACATGAGCGCCCCCCTGATCCGCGCCACCGATGTGCGCGACCATGCACACGCGGCCCCCTCGGGCCGTGTTGCCCTTGACTACGAAGGCCGATTCCTGCGCCGCAAGGTGCTGACGCTGGCCGATGGAGGGTCGATCCTGGTCGACCTGGCCAAGACGACCTCGCTGGGCCACGGCTCCGTGCTGGTGCTGGAAGACGGGCGCGAAATCGCCGTCGAGGCCGCCCCCGAATCCCTGCTGGAAATCACCGCGGACGACCTGACCCGCATCGCCTGGCATGTGGGCAACCGCCACACGCCCTGCCAGATCGAAGCCGGCCGCCTGCTGATCCAGCCCGACCATGTCATCGCCGAGATGCTGGCCCTGTTGGGCGCCGTCACCCGCGAGGTGGTCGAACCCTTCACGCCCGAAGGCGGGGCCTATGGACATGGGAGAACCCATTCCCATGCCCACTGACCCGGCTGACCTGGAGCTTCTGACCCTGGCCCAATGGCTGTCGCCCGCCTTTCCGGTGGGCGCTTTTGCCTATTCCCACGGGCTGGAAACGGTCGTGGCCGACGGCTCCGTCCACGATGCCGACAGCTTTTCCGACTGGCTGGACGACGTGCTGATCTTTGGCGGAGGCCGCACCGATTCCATCCTGCTGGTCGCCGCCTATGCCGCCGATCCCGAGGGCCTGGCCGCGCTGGACGCCCTGGCCCGGGCGCTGGCACCCTCGGCGGAACGGGCGACGGAAACCGAATTGCAGGGCGCAGCCTTTGCCGCGACCACCGCCGCCATCTGGGGCGGGGCCGACGCGCCGCGCACATATCCCGTAGCCGTGGGGGCCGCCGCCGCGGCACAGGGGCTCGACCTGCAAAATACCCTGCAATTTTATCTGCATGCCTTCGCATCGAACCTGACCGCCGCCGCCACCCGCCTTGTTCCACTGGGCCAGACCCGGGCCCAGGCCGTTCTGGCGGCGAAATCCGGCACCCTTGCGGAACTTGCCGGTTTAGCGCTATCCCTGACGCCCGATGACCTTGGGTCTTCGGCCTTCCTGGCGGATATTGCGTCGATGCGGCACGAAACCCAGTATTCGAGGATGTTTCGTTCATGAGCTCTTCCCACGGCCCTCTTCGCGTCGGCATCGGCGGCCCGGTGGGCGCAGGCAAGACGACCCTGACCGCCGCGCTGTGCCGCGCGATGCGGGACCAGTTTTCCGTCGCCGCGATCACCAACGACATCTACACCCAGGAAGACGCCGAAGCGCTGATGCGCATGCAGGCCCTGCCCCTGGACCGAATCATGGGCGTGGAAACCGGCGGCTGCCCGCATACGGCGATCCGCGAGGATGCCTCGATCAACCTGGCCGCCGTGGCCAAGATGAATGAACGGTTTCCCGACCTGGACGTGGTGTTCATCGAATCGGGCGGCGACAACCTGTCGGCCACGTTCTCTCCGGAACTGGCGGACCTGACGCTGTACGTCATCGACGTGGCCGCGGGCGAGGAAATCCCCCGCAAGGGCGGCCCGGCGATCACCAAGTCGGACGTGCTGATCATCAACAAGACGGACCTGGCGCCCTATGTCGGCGCCTCGCTGGATGTCATGGACCGCGATGCGAGAAAGATGCGGGGCGAACGGCCTTACGTCTTCTGTGCGCTGAAATCGGGCCAGGGCCTGGACACCGTCATCGACCACATCGCCGCCATCGGCGGCCTGAGCAGAACAGAGCCCGTTTCGTGAGTGACCCCTTCGGCCAACGCCTGACCGACCTGGTCCGGCAGATCTACCCCGACCTCGACCCCCATATCCTGGGCAGCCAGATCGTCGATGCCTTCTGGCCCGACGACCGGCACCGGCGCAAGCGCGGGCGCAAGCCAGGCAACGGGTTCTGGTCGGAACATGACGCGCTGGTGATCACCTATGGCAACTCGATTGTCGACGGGGCGCACAAGCCCTTGGACCTGCTGCGAGATTTCCTGGACCGCAACCTGAAGGGCGTGACCAACGGCGTGCATATCCTGCCGTTCTTCCCGTTCACGTCGGACGACGGTTTCGCGGTGTCCGACTACCGGTCGGTCAACCCGATCCTGGGCGACTGGTCGGACATCCAGCGTATCGGGGGCGAGTTCAAGCTGATGTCGGACCTGGTACTGAACCACGTGTCCAGCCAGTCGACCTGGTTCCATTCCTACATCCAGGGCCATGCGCCTTACGACAAGTTCTTCTTCGAAGCCTCGCCCGATGACGACCTGAGCGACGTCGTCCGCCCGCGCACCCATCCCCTGCTGCGCGAGGTCGAGACGGTCAACGGCACGAAACACGTCTGGTGCACGTTCAGCCACGACCAGGTCGACGTGGATTTCCGCAATCCCGAGGTGCTTCTGGAATTCCTGCGGGTGATGCGCATGCACGTGGACAATGGCGTGCGGATCGTACGGCTTGATGCCGTGGCCTTCGTCTGGAAGGAAATCGGCACCAAGAGCATCCACCTGCCCCAGACCCATGCCATCGTCCGGCTGATGCGGCTGCTGTGCGACTACGCCTACGAGCCCGTCATCCTGCTGACCGAAACCAACGTTCCCAGTCTTGAGAACCTGTCCTATTTCGGAAACCGGAACGAGGCGCATGTCGTCTACAACTTCTCGCTCCCGCCCCTGCTGTTGCACGCGATGCTGTCGGGCACCGCGCGCTACCTGGTGCGCTGGCAGGCCGCGATGCCCCCGGCCCAGCTGGGCTGTGCCTACCTGAATTTCTCGGCCAGCCACGACGGCGTCGGCATGCGCCCGGCGGAAGGCATCCTGCCCGAGGAACAGAAAGAGGCCATGATCGGAGCGGTCCGCCGCTTCGGCGGAGAGGTGTCCATGCGGGCCCTCGGGGGCGGACGCGAAAGCCCCTATGAACTCAACATCACCTTCTTCGAGGCCCTGAAGGGAACGCTTGCGGGCGAAGACGGGTGGCATGTGGAACGTTTCGTGGCCTCGCAGACCATCGTGATGGCCCTGGAAGGCATTCCGGCCTTCTACATCCATGCCCTGCTGGCCACGCCGAATGACCACGAAAAGGTGGCTAAGACCGGCATGAAACGGGCCATCAACCGCCACCACTGGGATTACCCGACCCTGCGGGCGCTTCTGAAGGACCCCGAAAGCCATACGTCGCAGGTGTTGAACGCCCTGAAAGAGCGTATCCGCCTGCGTGGGCAGCAGCCGGCGTTCCACCCCAATGCGACCCAGTTCACGCTGCAGATCGACGACCGCATCTTCGGGGTCTGGCGGCAAAGCCTGGATCGGGACCAGTCGATCTTTGCCCTGCACAACGTCAGCGACGAAGAGGTCGAACTGGACCCCGTGGTGCTGAACCTGATCGACGGAGATACCTGGACCGACCTGATCTCGGGCGAGACGATCGCGGCCGGGGACTTCCCGATCGAGTTCGCGCCCTATCAATGCCGCTGGATTTCCAACCGCCGGTGACGCCCCGAGAATATGCGACGCATATTCTCGATCCAGAATTTTCGCCGAAAATTCTCACCCGGGTCGGCGGCCATCCCCGGTCATGTCGTCGTAATCGGCCGAAACCGCCATCAGCATGTCGCGCATCAGGTCCTGGTCCGCGGCATGGACCCGGCTCCAGGTAGCGATGAAGGGCGTCTCGGACGGGAACCTCAGAAACGTGTCGCCAGCTCGAATGATGTTTTCGGCGAACAGCTCGATCGTCTGTTCCTCCTTGTGACGGTCGATGCTCAACCCGTTCATGGCCGCATCGTTGTAATAGCTCTCCAGAAGATCCAGCGCGCTTCGGTAATAAGTCGCCTTCAGGGTCCGGAAGACATTGGCCGTGAACACGGTCCCATCCGCCGCCAGCTTGCGGAAAATCGCCTTGCAGATATCTGTCGACATCCTATTCAGCCCAGCCGCCGCGTCCTCGGGGCTCAACTCCTGGTGCTTGTGATCATAGGCATCCGAGATCTCGACCTGGCAGACCGACTTCCGGGCCAGGTTGCGCCAGGCTTCCGACAGGACGCCGATCTCCAACCCCCAGTCCGACGGGATCCGCAGATCCGGCAGGACCGTCGTGCGCATGGCGAATTCGCCGGACAAGGGATAACGGAAGCTGCGCAGGTAATCGATGTAGTCCCGTGAACCGATCACCCGCTGCAGGGCGATCAGCAAGGGGCTGACCAGCAGCCGCGTCACCCGGCCGTTCAGCTTTCCGGCCCCGATCCGCGGATAATACCCCTTGGACAACTGGTAGGGAAAATTCGGATTGGTCACCGGGTAGACAAGGCGGGCCAGCATGTCCCGGTGATACGTGACGATGTCGCAATCGTGGATCGCCATCACCGAGCTGTCCTGGCACGCCATCAGGTAACCCATGCAGGTCCAGACGTTCTTGCCCTTTCCGGGCTCTGCCGGGTTCAGCCCCATGGCTTCCAGCCGGGCCATGATCGCCTTTTGCCGCGGACTGTCGTTCCAGATCACCACGTGGTCCTGCGGCAACCTCGAAAAATACTCTAGCGCATGGCCATACTGCGCCCGGTCGGCCCGGTCCAGCCCGATGATGATCCGGTGCAGGTATGGCACCTGGGCCAGCTCGTCGACGATATTGGCCAGCGCATCCCCTTCCAGCTCCGAGTAAAGCGATGGCAGGATCAGCGAGATCTTCCGGGTCCGGGCAAAGTTCGTCAGCTCCTGCGTCATCGCCTCGGTGCTGGTGCCCCGCAGGTTGTGAAGGGTGGCAATATTGCCGTTCTGGTGAAAGTCAGCCAAGTGCGGCTCCTCAGATTGCGATCCCCAGCTCGGACAGTAGGGCAGTCAGGTCCATGCTCCAACCGGCAGGGCCCGGGACGCGGCTGCGGCGTATGCGCCCGCTGGCCTCGCCCGGCAGATCTGGCAAGGCTATCCCGTGCGGATTGGCTATGACGATACCGTGGTCCGCTTTTTCCAGCATTTCCCGATCGTTGGGCGCATCCCCCAGGGCAATGGTGGTCGGATTGCCGTATTCGGCAGCGATCTCGGCCATGCGGTCTGCCTTGGTGCCGCCGTGGCTAAGCGTCAGGAACCGGCCGCCATGCCGACCCTGGATGCCCTCGGCGCTCAGAGCGGCCAGAAAAGCGTCCCGTCCATCGGTGTCCCCTCTCCAAAGCCCCGGTTCGGAAAAGGCCCGCGTGGCGGCCGCCTCGGCGGCATCGGGCGCAAGACCGGTCACCTCGGCAATGCGCGCCGCACCCATGTCGCCGAACCCTTCGAACGGCGCGCGAAGGTCGGACGGCAGCGCATCCAACGCGGCACGCAGCCGCCAGTAGGCCTCCCGGTCCCCGGTGTCGCCGGTGACGCCTGCCGCAATCACCCCCGCCCCGTTCTCGCAGATGAGGGGCGCGGACGTCAGGCCCATGTCGGCGCGCAAGGGCATCATCTCGGCCCCGGTCTTTGAACTGGCCAGGACCACGGGGATCCCCGCCGCCGACAACTTCTCAAGCATCGGGCGCGCGGGGCTCCAGCTGTAGGTGTCGTGGTCAAGAAGGGTGCCATCGAGATCGGTGAAGATCAGGGCGGGTGGATTATGGGTCACGAGCCGGTCTGGCCTCGCTTTGCTGCAGTTGCAAAGCAAATCCTAACCGCCGGGGATGACGATCGGAAGATGCCGCGTGATGCGGCTTGTCATCGCGGTGTCATCAGGGCACGTCAGAGACGTGACCGAACACGGAAGGAAAGCCGATGACCGACGCGATGTTTGCAGCCCCCGGAACATTCTGGAGAGGCAATCTGCACACGCATTCCAACCGCTCGGATGGCGTGCTGTCCCCGGAAGAGGTCTGCCGGCGCTACCAGGCCGAGGGCTATGACTTCATCGCCCTGACCGACCATTTCGTCGAGTTGTTCGGCTACCCGATCACGGATACGCGCCCGTTCCGCAACAACCGCTTCACGACCATCCTCGGGGCCGAGCTGCATTCGGGCGGGATGGAAAACGGTGAGCTTTGGCACATATTGGCGGTCGGCCTGCCAGAGGATTTTGCGCCCTCCAACACGCCGCATTTCCATCCGATCGACGACCAGGAAAGCGGTGCCGAAATCGCGGCCCGGGCCCGGGCCGCCGGCGCATTCGTGGCCATCGCCCATCCCGAATGGTCTGGGCTGACCACCGCCGACGCCCGCTCGATCGAAGCGGCCCACGCGGTCGAGGTCTACAATCACGGCTGTGCCATGGGCTGTGACAGGCCCCACGGGTTTTACACGCTGGACCAGTTGCTGACCGAGGGACGCCGGCTGACCCTGTGCGCCACCGATGATGCGCATTTCTCGGAGCCGGATCATTTCGGCGGCTGGGTCATGGTGAAGGCCGAAGAAAACGAACCCGAAGCCCTGCTGAACGCGTTGAAGGCCGGGCATTATTATTCCAGCCAGGGTCCCGAGATCCATGGTGTGACATGGGAGCCGACCCGCGTGACGGTCGAAAGCTCCGCCGTGGCCTCTGTCATTGTCCAGGGCAAGGGAACGGCGGCGGTGGCCGTGCACGGGGACAGCATGACCCGGACCGAAGTACCCCTGGCCAGGTTCGAAGGCTCGCCGTTCCTGCGGGTCACGGTGACGGATCGGGCCGGCAAACGGGCCTGGCTGAATCCGGTCTACCGCGACTGAGCTCCGCCTTCGGGGCCGGCGTGCCGGAAAATGTGCAACATTTTCTGGATCGAGAAAATTCTACGAATTTTCTTGGCTAGAATACCCGCCGGCCAGTCCGCCAGACGGAAGCGACATGAGTGTGCCCCTCCGTCCGGCGCACCCGAACCATGTCGGCGCGCTGCCCTTCGGACAACGTGCCGCGATCCGTCAGGCCGGCGATCTGGGCAGGGCGTTGCGACACCATCGCCACGGCCTGCGGCAGGGAAATCCCCAGCTCGGTATCATCCGCGATGGCAAAGGCGGCGGTCAGCAGGCTTCCGGGCACATAGTCCGAGGCCAGCGCGTCCACCAACCCGTGCTCAAGCAACTCGCGCACCGCGACATTACCTGACTGGGACCCGCCCCGGACGTAGTTCGGCGCCCCGACCACGACAGCCTGGCCCACGGCTTTCGCCCGGGCCGCGGCCGCCCGCGTGGTCGGGAATTCCGATACCGCAACCCCCTCGGCCATGGCCTCGTCCACATGCGCCTCGGTCCGGTCGTCATGGCTCATGACCGGGATGCCCCGCGTCCTGGCCGCCGAGATGACCTGCGCCCGCACGCCCGGACCGACACGCCCGGACCGCTCCAGCAAGTCATCGGTCATCGCCCGGCTGACCTCGACCGAGACCTTCATGTCCCGGGCGAACTCCTGCACCCAGGCCTCGATATCCAGGATCTGGCGGTCTCCGGGCGTGTGGTCCATCACCGACACCAGCCGCACGAACGGGGCGGCGATCACCTCTGCCACCAGCTCGGCCGTCGCCGGATCGCTGATCTCGCAGCGCAAGTGCACCAGATGATCGGCCCGGAACGCCTGTGCCGACCGGCCGCGCTCCAGCGCGTCCATCAGGGGCACCAGCAGGGCCCGCCGTTCCGATTGCTCCATCGCCGCCCCGACGCACAGGCTGTCGAACACCGTCGTCACGCCACCGGCCACGACCACCCCGTCATGGGCGGCCAGCGCCGGGGCCGGCGCCCAGACCACGCCGTTGCGCGGAAAGACATGGGTTTCGACATGATCGGTGTGCAGGTCGACGAGGCCGGGGATCAGGTAATCTCCGTCCAGGCCGATGCCCGGCGCATCCGGCGCGCCGATCCCGGCGATGCGGCCGTCCTTCACGACGACAGAGCCATGGATCACCGCATCGGCGGTGACGATACGGGCATCGGTCAGTCGGTATTCCGGGGTATCGGTGGCGTCGAACATGGCACTGCGCTTCAGAAGGATCCTGTTTGCGCGCAAGTGGCACAGTCGCCCTGCCTTGACCAGCGGCCCGGGCCACATGTCACAAAAGCTCCACACAAAGCGGCCTCTGGCCATACCGCACCCGATACGCGCACAGCCCGAAATCCCGCCAAACCCCGCGACAGACGCACAAGAAACAAGCAGAAACCATCATGCCATGCAGCGCGGGCTGACCATCCTTTCGGCACGACAGCCCTCCTCCTAGGGTTGATCCCGCAGGGTGCTTAGGGTTCCGCTTCCCACCGGGAAGGCCTGGTCCGAGAAGCACCGCCGGCGCGGCAAATTCCGTTCCGGTACACGGCGGGCCAAAATCCCGGGAGACGCTCCTGCGCAGGTCTGATCCGCGCCTCCACTCGTGTTCCGTCAGCGGGCCGACCTCGATCCTTCCCGACGGAACCAACGAGGAACGACGATGCTGAGAAAACTGCTGCTGACCACCGCTCTGGCCGCGACCGCGCTTTCCCCTGCCATCGCCCAGGAGAAGACCGACTTCAAGGTGGGTTGGTCCATCTACGTGGGCTGGATGCCCTGGGGCTATCTCGAAGACTCGGGGATCATGGACAAATGGGCCGAGAAATACGGCATCGACGTCGAGATCGTGCAGTTCAACGACTACATCGAATCGATCAACCAATACACGGCCGGCGCCTTTGACGCCGTGTCGGCCACCAACATGGACGCCCTGTCGATCCCGGCCGGCGGCGGCGTCGACACCACCGCCCTGATCGTGGGCGATTATTCCAACGGCAACGATGCCATCATCACCAAGGGCGGCGGCGACCTGGCCTCGCTGAAGGGCGCGCCGGTGCACCTGGTGGAACTGTCGGTGTCGCACTACCTGCTGGCCCGGGCGCTGGACAGCGTGGGGCTGGCCGAAAAGGACCTGGACGGGGTGATGAACACCTCGGACGCGGACATGATCGCCGCCTATTCCACCGATGACGTTTCCACCGTCGTCACCTGGAACCCGCTGGTCGCCGAAATCCTCGAAGGTCCCGATGCCACCAAGATCTACGACAGCTCGGACATCCCGGGCGAGATCATCGACATCATGTGGGCCAACACCGAGGTGCTGGACGCCAACCCCGATTTCGGCAAGGCCGTCGCCGGCGCCTGGTACGAGGTCATGGGCCTGATGGCCGCCGGCGACGAAGAGGCCCTGACCGCCATGGCCGAGGCCTCGGGCACCGACCTGGCCGGCTACAAGGCCCAGCTGGACGCGACCGAGATGTTCTACACCGCCGAGGAAGCCGTGGCCTTCACCGCCGCGCCCGGGCTCAAGACGACGATGACCAACGTGGCCGAGTTCCTCTTCGACAAGGGCATCCTGGGCGAAGGCGCCCCCTCGCCCGATTTCGTCGGCGTGGAATATCCCGACGGGTCGGTGTCGGGTGACACAGGCAACGTCAAGCTGCGCTACGACACGACCTACATGCAGATGGCCGCCGACGGCGCCCTTTGATCCAAGGGGGCCCCGCCACCGCGCGGGGCCTGCATCCCATGCGCCTGCTCAACCAGATCCCGTCCCGCGCGGTCCGACCGCTGCTGATCATCCTGCCCTTCCTGGCAGTGCTGGCCATGTATTGGATCGCCTCCGAGATCCGCCTGGCCGCCAACCCGCAGGACAAGATCCTGCCCTCGCCCGCGACCATCATCAGCACGGCCGAGCGCCTGATGACCGAGGGCGACCGGCGCACCGGCCGGATCCTGTTCTGGTACGACACCGCCATCTCGCTGCAGCGGCTGGCCATCGGGGTCGGGCTGGCCTCGCTGACCGGGCTGATCTTTGGCCTGCTGATCGGGCTGATCCCCTACGCCCGCACCACGCTGAGCGGCTTCGTGGCCTTTGCCTCGATGGTGCCCCCGCTGGCCCTGTTGCCCATCCTGTTCATCGTCTTCGGCCTGGGCGAGGTGTCGAAGATCATGCTGATCTACATCGGCATCACCCCCTTCCTGGTCCGCGACCTGGCCAGCCGGACGGTGGAAATCCCCCACGAACAGATCGTCAAGGCCCAGACCCTTGGCGCATCGACCGGGGTGATCGCCCTGCGCGTCGCCCTGCCCCAGCTGCTGCCCCGCCTGCTGCAGGCCATCCGCCTGGCGCTTGGCCCGGCCTGGCTGTTCCTGATCGCGGCCGAGGCCATCGCCTCGGACCTTGGCCTGGGCTACCGCATCTTCCTGGTCCGCCGCTACCTGGCCATGGATGTCATCCTGACCTACGTGCTGTGGATCACCCTGCTGGCCTTCCTGCTGGACTCCATCCTGCGGCTTCTGTCGCGCCGCGCCTTCCCCTGGGCCGGAGACAGCCTATGAGCTTCGTATCCGTCCGCAACATCTTCCAAAGCTACAACGGCCAGCCGATCCTGGAACGGGTCAACCTGGACGTGGCCGAGGGCGAGTTCGTCTCCATCGTCGGCGCCTCGGGCTGCGGCAAGTCCACCTTCCTGCGCCTGCTGCTGGCCGAGGAACAGCCCACGCGCGGCGAGATCCGCGTCGACGGCAACGCACCGGCGGTCGAGCCGGGGCCGGAACGGGGCGTGGTCTTTCAGCGCTACTCGGTCTTCCCGCACATGAGCGTCAAGCAGAACATCGTCGCTGGCGAAAGCCTGTCGCGCCGCTGGGGCCGCTACTGGGGGGCCGAAAAGCGCGCGGCCGAGAAACGGGCTGAGGCGACGCTGGAACGGGTCGGCCTGGCCCACGTGGCCAACGCCTATCCCGCGGCCCTGTCGGGCGGCATGCAGCAGCGCCTGGCCATTGCCCAGGCCCTGACCGCCCCGGCCCCGCGTGCTGTTGCTTGATGAACCCTTCGGCGCGCTGGACCCCGGCACGCGGCTGTCGATGCACGACTTCCTGACCGAGCTGCGCGCCGAAAGCCCGATGACCGTCTTCATGGTCACGCATGACCTTGAAGAAGGCTTCAAGCTGGGCGACCGTGTGATTGTCTTCGACAAGGTTCGCTGGGATCCCCAGGACCCGAATTTGCACGGTGCGACCATCACTTACGATTTCGATGCCCGCGACGGCGGCATTCCCTTTCAACGACTAGAAGAGGCCAACCATGTTCGCCACACGCTCTGATCGCTCACGATCCCATCACCCGGCCGACCTGCGCCACACCGAGGCCCGGCACCACCATCCGGACCTGTCCAAGCTGCAGGGCTGGAAATCCATGAAGGCCGAGGCCGACATTCCCGAGGGCCGCTGGGACGAGGAACGCCGCTGGGCCCTGAAGATGGGCCTGACCGGCGCGGATTCGATCGAGGACAAGTCGATCCCCACCTTCGCGCGCGGCGAGCTGCCCCATTACGCGGGCATAAACACCTTCCTCAAGGCGCCCTATGCCGAGGACGTCTCCGAGGTGAAGAACTACGACGCCACCGTGCTGGGCATCCCCTTCGACGGGGGCACCACCTACCGCCCCGGCACCCGCTTCGGCCCGCAAGGCGTGCGCAAGATCTCGGCGCTTTATACGCCCTACAACTACGAAACGGCCGTCGACCTGCGCGAGCAGATGACGCTGTGCGACGCGGGCGACGTGTTCACCATCCCGGCCAATCTGGAAAAGTCCTTCGACCAGATCAGCCGGGCCGTCAGCCATGTCTATTCGTCCGGCTCCCTGCCGATCATGATCGGCGGCGACCATTCCATCGGCTTTCCTTGCGTCCGGGGCATCGCCGAGTGCACCTCGAAGAAGATCGGCATCGTGCATTTCGACCGCCACGCCGACATCCAGGAAAAGGACCTGGACGAGCGCATGCACACCACGCCCTGGTTCCACGCCACCAACATGCCCAACGTGCCGGCGAAGAACCTGGTTCAGGTCGGCATCGGCGGCTGGCAGGTCCCGCGCGAAGCGGTGAAGGTCGCGCGCGAGCGCGAGACCAACATCATCACCATGTCCGACATGGAGAAGATGGGCGTGGAAAAGACCGCCGAGATGGCGCTCGAAATGGCCTGGGACGGGGTCGACATGGTCTACATGTCCTTCGATATCGACAGCATCGACTGCGGCTTCGTCCCCGGCACCGGCTGGCCCGAACCGGGCGGCTTCCTGCCCCGCGAGGCTTTGAAGATGGCCTCGATCGTCGCCGCCGAAGGCCTCTGCGGCATGGAGCTGGTCGAGGTCTCCCCGCCCTACGACAAGTCGGACATCACCGCGCTGATGGGCACACGAGTGATCGTGGACGTGCTCGGCTCGATGGTCTCGGCCGGCACCCTGGGCAAGCACAAGGCCCATATCGACAAGCCGGTCAGCATCCCGGCGGGCGAATTCGAAGGCCGGAGGTGGTCCAATGCCACATGATCACGGGCACGGGCCCCACGACCATCATCACCCCCACGACCATCCCCATCCGCATG
>PAQV01000097.1 GCA_002709405.1 Paracoccaceae bacterium | reverse complement strand
CTGGCCCGATACGGCTGCGCTGTGTGAGGGCTACACCGCATCGGGCCAGCTACCCGGGCGCTCCAAGGGGGTCATTTTTGGATGCCGATAGGGGGTCACGATTGGCTGCCGATTGACAATCGGGACGACAAGATCACGGAAGAAATGCGCCGCTCGATCCTCGCGGAATCGCGGATCGACACCATCAAGGCCGACACGGAGGTGATCAATCAGGACCGCATGGACGTTGCCATGACCTACGAGTCCTTGGCGAAGCGGGTCGAACGGCTGATCACGAAGGCAGAGCAGAACGAAGACGATGCGTTCGCGCTGACGGCAATGGAGGGCCTGCGCAAGGTGTTGCGCGACATTGCGACCATGCAAGGCAAGCTGGCCACCAACTTGACGGTCAACGTGTCCCTCGCGGAATCGAAGGAATGGGTCACGCTGCGCCGTATCCTGAATGAGGTCGTCGAAGAAGTCCCAGAAGCCCGCGAACCGCTGCTGCGCCGGATGCGCCACGAAGTCCTGTCCGTGACGCGCGAAGAAGGAGGCGCGCTATGACCCATCGCATATTCGAAGGTTGGCATTCATACGGGTGGCGGATCAAGGCAGCGACGAAAGCGGGCAATCGTGACTGGGTGCGCCTGCCGCATTGTCGGAGTGTCATGCTGGCCGAAGGCGGCAAGCTGTTCTTCACGGGCAAGGCGTGTAAGCGCGGGCATGTCTCGCCGCGCAACGAGCATGGCGACTGCACCCAATGCCACCTGATGCGGCTTGCCGAGCGTCGCGATGCCGTTTGACGCCCTACAGGACTGGTGCAGCCTCGTCGAACGCGACTTGGACCCTGCTGCTGAAATGCTGCACTTCCTGCGGCAGGAAATTCCGGACGCCGAAAGCGTCGATCCTTGGCAGGTCGAGGCGATCACATCGAACGCACAGACGGTCGCGCTGCTCGTGTGCCGTCAGGCGGGCAAATCCTGCGTTCTCGCGACACGCGGCATCCGCGAATTGAAGAATGGCGGCACCACCATCTGTGTGGCTCCCGCCGAACGTCAGACCCGCGAGATCACCCGCAAGGTGCAAGCATACCTGCGTGCGACTGACTTGATCGTCGAACGCGCCACCCAGACCGAGATCGAAACGTCGAACGGTGGCCGCTTCATCGCCGTGCCTGCCTCTGGCGCAACGATCCGGGGCTATACGGCGGACCTGCTTCTGGTGGACGAAATGGCATATCTTTCCGGCGAGAACGGCGGCGAGGATGTCGTCGTCTCGATCTTGCCGATGCTCAAGGACAACGGACAGATATTCTACGCATCGACGCCTGCTGGGAAGCACAACCTTTTTGCCGAATTGTTCCTCGAACCGAAGGCAAACGTCCACCGCATCAAGGTGCCCGGCACGTCGATCCCGCGCCTTGCATCCCGCGTCGAACGTCTGCGTGAGCAGTTGTCGGCCACGCGCTTCCGGCAGGAGGTGCTGTGCGAGTTCCTGTCCGACGGCCTGTCCTATTTCGACCTGTCCACAATCGAGAACGCGACAAGCACGGAGGCCGCGATATGCCCGATATTCTGAGTGACGGAAACGCTCAACTCAATCTTGTCCACTTGCCTGACGGGCGCGTGATCAACGAGACCAACATGGACCCGGCCGTCGAGAGAGTGACCGGATTTGTCAGATACTTCGTCGGGGCAGACCTTGGGCAAGCGAACGACTTCTCGTCGGCGGTCGTCCTGAAGGATCAACAACTCCCGATCTACAACGGCACGCGCGTCGTCCTTGGCCCTCGCGAGCGCACCGTCGTCTTCGCGGACAAGTTCAGGGGAGTCAGCTACGTCGATGTGGTCGACTATCTGATCCGCCTGCGCAACGCGTCACCCTTCGGCGGCAAGTCGGAGCTGATCATCGACGGCACGTCCATCGGGCGGGTCGTGTCGGACATGATGTTCGAGCAATCCGTTGATCACACGGCGGTGCAGATGACAGGCGGTCAGGAGTGGCGGCGCTCCGGGCGCTACGTCAACGCGTCCAAGACCCTGATGATCGAGAACCTTGCCGTACTGTTCGCATCGGGCGACCTCAAGTTCGCCCAAGACCTTCCAATGCGGAAGGAGATCGAGGAAGACCTGTCGTCCTTCACGACGCAGACCACAGCCGCCGGAAACCAGATCATCACGCAGTCCCGCAACGCCTCGGGTCACGGCGACACAGGCATTGCCCTGATCGTCGCGGCCTTCGCCTCGCAGTATCTCGCGCCGCAGAATATCCGCGTCTCGACCCTGAAAGGCTGGTTCTAACCTGCGCTGTCGTCGCGCTCGTGGCCGTCGCGCCTGCCGTCGCCCGACGAAGCGCACGAGACGCGGGCAAACACCCCCGAAAATCGTCCGCTGACGGGCGTCTCGATATTTTGGGCATCATTGCGCCTGCCAGCCCGCGACGCGCCTTAGACGCGCGCTTTGCCTACCCTGTCAGATCGGAAACGTCTTGCCGAAGGCGATGTAGGGCTAATACAATTGGCAAGCAGATGGTTCAGAACTGTCCAGCTTCGAACGAATGCCACGTCTCTCAACTGCTGGTAAATTCTTTTGGTACTATCAGCAACCGTCCGAACAACGTTGCCTTGCGCCAGCAGTGTGCACCGATGGGCCGCGAAGTATTCATTGACACG
The DNA here is from genome assembly GCA_002709405.1 of Paracoccaceae bacterium. Taxonomy (GTDB): domain Bacteria; phylum Pseudomonadota; class Alphaproteobacteria; order Rhodobacterales; family Rhodobacteraceae; genus Marinibacterium. The sequence continues at coordinate 21,588 of PAQV01000097.1, read as the reverse complement.
CTTTCCTTAGGCTGACTGACTGCCACGTAGGCGGATTCGTAGCAGCGTGAGACTTCTCAATGAATGACGAACAACCAAAGCCGATTTCAGCCTCTCCTACTAAAGGCTTCTTCGTCGATATGTTAATTCGAGATATCCCTCTTCAGCAGGCGGTTCTTGATCTTATTGATAACTGCGTTGATGGAGCGAAGGGCCTTAGACAAGACGATGACTTCTCCGGGCTAAGGGTTGATATAGAATTCTCAATAGATGAGTTTACGATAGTTGACAATTGCGGAGGCTTCTCTCGAGAGGTTGCAAGAGATTACGCTTTCCGTTTTGGGCGTGACAAGAAGTTTACTTCGACAAAGCACTCGATCGGCCAATTCGGCGTTGGAATGAAACGAGCGCTATTCAAGATGGGCAAACAGTTCGTTGTGGAATCTAAGACTGCAAAAGATCACTGGGCGGTAGAAGTTGATGTGGACGATTGGGAAAGTAAGGCGGACGATTGGACATTCCCATGGTCGAGCCCTTCCGATGACCGCCTCCAAGATCGCAATGAGGGAACCTTCATAAAAGTAAGTAGTTTACGTGAGGGTACAGCATCCACTTTCGAAACTAGCGTTTTTTCAAATCGGGTTATTGCTTCGATAAAATCAAAGCACAGAGAATTTATTTCAAACGGATTAGAAGTATTTGTAAACGGTTCAAGAGTTGATGCATCAGATTTACGGATATACTCCACTTCACAATTGAAGCCTGTTGTTGAGAAATTCTCCGTCAGTGAAGGTGGCGGGTCTCCCGTTGATATTCGAATTGTCGTCGGGATTGGTGATCCTATTCCCCGACAGGCAGGTTGGTACGTTGTGTGCAATGGGCGCGTAATACTTGACGCCGACAGGCGCCCAGAAACGGGATGGGGATATGTTGAGGAAAATGCGGATCGCCCGAACTTGCCAAGTTTTCACAACCAGTACTCGAGATTCCGCGGTATCGTCTATTTCGATAGTGACGATGCGTCCCGTGTGCCTTGGAACACAATGAAAACAGATATTGATGAAGACAACATCGTCTGGCAGAAGGCATTTGATCGTATGGTGGTTCTCGCGCGGCACGTCTTAGATTTTATCAATCAATTGGACCGTGAAATCGAGGATTATGGGCGGGACAAGAGCCCGATGAACAAGGTCTTAAAAAGTTCGTCCAAAACGTCAGTTGACAACCTGACGAGTCCGCAGGCGTTCAAAGCACCGGATAGGTCATCCGTGGCAACCGCTCCCCCCCTTACAAATATCCAGTACGCAAGACCCGATAACGATGTTGAGTTTTTGAAACAGGCGCTGGGGGTTCGATCCGCGCGAGCTGTAGGCGAGAAGAGTTTTGACATAATCCTTGAGAGACAAAGAGGCTAGCATGTCTAGCTATCGAAAGGTGAATTACTCTTTGCGTCCAGCAAAGCACGCTCATCGGCGAATGATGTCGGAAGTTCTCTCGTGTTTGTATCCGTTCCAGCCAGTGCGCGAGTATCAATATGTCGGCTTCGGATCTCTGTGGTTTGAAGATTTCAAGCTGTTCCATCGCGCACTCGGGATCAAACGAATGATTTCGTTGGAGCGATCTGGCGCTCATGAACGCTTTCTCGCAAATCGTCCGTTTCAATCGGTTGATATCTTGTTCGGAGAAAGCAATGCTCGTTTGCAAGAAATAGATTGGAAAAGCCCTAGCATTCTATGGCTTGACTACGATGCCGCATTGTCCGGGTCAGTGCTACTCGACCTTGAGATAGCAGCTTCTCAAATGTCGTCTGGCTCCCTACTCGCAGTGACATTAAATGTGGAGGAGGCTGAAGAGGTCAAGGAAAGCGCCAGTCAGGGAGAAGACACTGATGTTGCATTGGAACTCTTTCGATCACGATTTTCGGATTTCTTCGCTTCAAAAATCTTCTCCGATGATCTGCGGAATACTCCATTTCGGAACCTATCTTTTCAGATTGTAACGTCAAAGATCGAAAAAATACTTGCAACGCGAAATGTTGGAAAAGCGGACGTTGGTGAAAAATTGATCGTCGCAAACATTTGCAACTTTAGTTATGCCGACGGTCATAGCATGGCTACCTTCGTATTCCTAATATTTGAAGAGCAGCATCAAGAACAGTATAACGATTGCCGTTTTGAACAGTTAGATTTTCTTGGCGCGGTGGGCGACTTGGTAAAGGTTTTGATGCCCGTAATGACCCTAAAAGAGATTCGGGAAGTCGAAAGCCAGCTTCCAACGGATGATGTTTCGTCGATCAAGACTGACGGTGTTCCGGAGTCGGACATTAAGAAATTTGCGAAGATTTATAGATATCTCCCAAATTTTGCAGTTTTGGAATCATGACTATCCGCACGCTATTGGTGCCACCAGGCCTGTGTAGGACCAAGATATGGCATCGCTGAAGACCAAAGTAATTGAGCATCTATTCGAAAAGCACTGGGACGAGGGCACGCAGAGTCTGCGGCAATCCCTAATGAGCCTCGAAGACGTTGCGCAAGCGATCCGTGAGTGTAACGAGGCACACGGGACCAACCTAAGCGACCGGAACCCAGCCAACTTCATGAAAGACCTGATGCGCGGTGCGAACGCCTCGGCCAATTGGCCTGCATCCGTCGCAGCGCGCCGATACACGGCCTACCAGCGCACGGGCGACGGCGACGTCTTCGAGTTCGTTCCGTTTCGCGACGACCAGACCGAGCCGTTTCCCGATGCCTTCAAGACGCGCGAGGACGCTCCACGCTACCCGGTACAGTCGATCAGCCTTCCTCTAGTGACGAAGACGCTTGGGCGGTCGGACGAAACCTGGCTCGTGCAAACTGCCATCAATTTGCGCGTTGTCGAGACACACTTTGCCGTCGCGGCGGCATTCCCGCTCATTGAGTTGTCGCATCTGCAAATGGGCATAAAACTGCGCCAAACAGAAATCGACGCCCTATTCCTTGGAAAGACCGGCGACATAGACGACCCGGAATCGGTAATCGTGACGTGCGAGGCGAAGCACTACAAAGACCCGATAATTCCCACTCAGATCATCAATCAGGTGCAGGCCGCATTTACGGAAACGGACGTTTCGACTGTCGTGCCTATCGGCTTGCGAGCGATCCGCAATGTTGGATTTTACGTGACCGAGTTCGAGGCTGTAAGGCGCGAGGACGCATCAGCCCTCGATCAATTGTCGCTCGCCGCTGACGCGATCTACGAGTTGCGCCCGCCGGTCAAAGGCATCTAGCGCCTCTATCTCGGCCTGCGACCGCTTTTTTGCGCCACTTTTCTTGTCACGGCGACCGATTGGGTTTTCGACGCCGAAGTGGGCCGATGCCTGAGCCGAGTTCATAGTGAGCAGTGCCGTGTCGCCCAAGTCGATTGCGGCGGTCGGACGGGTGCGACGGACGCCCAAGGCTTTGATAATCTGACCCGCGACAGCCTGTGCCAGCGGAGGCGGGACCGAATTGCCGATCTGCCGCGCACCGTGCCACTTGGTCGCTTGGAACCTGAACCAGTCGGGGAACCCGTGAAGGCGGGCCATCTCGCGCACCGTCACGCAGCGGGCATGGCGATAGTGGATTGGGCGTGGGCTGGTGAACGCGCCACGGGCCGCATCTGTCCCGGCGCGGAGGGTATTGGACACGCCATCTGCTGGCAGTTTGAACAGGCGAGAAATCGGCTCAACACGGCCTTGCTCGGTCTCGCGGAAGCGCCTGCGTGAAATATCGGTATGCTCCGTCCGGGCGCTCGAAGTGAGTTCGGCAGGTTCCCAGTTGCGGGGATGCCCGAAGGCCCACGCATCGTTGCCGATGCCGCGCAGACCCGCCGCATACTTGCTGGGTTCGCCGAAGTCAGATGTGACCACGGCGTCACCGTCTCGTAGTTCTGGATAAGCTTCCGCGTCTGGCAGGTCGTCGAGGGCATCCTTGCAAGTCACGCGCTTCGATATGACGGAGGGATAGACGGGCAAGGTATGACCGTTCTTGACACCCATCAAAATCAGACGTTGACGGTCTTGCGGCGTGCCGTAGTCGGCTGCGTTCAACACCCGCCAATCGCGCTGCACGTCGTAGCCAATGGCCTCAAACTCCTCGATCAACTCGAACAGAAACTTACGGTGCCGCCCGACCGTCAACCCCTTTACGTTTTCGAAGACGAAGTAGGTCGCATCGAGTTCCTTCACGATGCGCACGAAGTCCTGCACAAGTGCGTTTCTCGGGTCGTCGAGCGCCCGCTGACCAATCAGCGAAAAACCTTGGCAGGGCGCGCCGCCGAACACCACATCGACGGCACGGTCGCCGATACCTGCCTTCCGGCGAATCTCGTCGCCAGACACTTCGGTTACAGACTTCGGCAGGACAGCGCAGTCGGGGAAGTTAAACTTATGGGTGGCTGCGTGAACGGGATCGAGTTCGACCGCTGCGACCACATCAAACCCGGCCTGCTCGAACCCAAGGCTCATGCCGCCCGCGCCCGCGAAAAGGTCCACTCCAATCGGTCTCGCCATGCCTGCCCCCTGACGTTTTCTCGCAACATATCGACGCGGCAGCGGCTTGACCAGCGAAACCTAGTGGCGCAAGAACGACTCGACACGCTCAACGGTGCCATCAAGATCGCGCAAATCGCACTGCCATATGACCATCGAATCCCAGCCAGCATCGCCGAGCCGAGTTAATACCCTCTTATCACGTTCTTGGTTTGTTTCAATCTTCGGTTTCCAGTATTCTGGTCGCGACTTCGGCAACTGACCCCACCGGCATCCGTGGCCATGCCAGAAGCAGCCGTGGACGAAGACCACCTTGCGACGCGACGGGAACACGATGTCCGGCTTTCCGGGCAGGTCGCGACGATGGAGGCGGTATCGGTAGCCAAGACGGTGTAGAGCCTGCCGCAGCGCAAGCTCTGGCTTCGTGTTCTTCTGGCCGACCTTCGACATGATGAAGGAGCGGCGCTCAGGCGTGACGTGGTCGGTCATATCAGCAGCCTAACCGACAGCCAGAAAGCCCGCGACCGTGAAGTCGCGAGCGTTCGTTGGTCGTGTCACTCTTCGTCGATACAGCCGAGGTCAAGTCGTTTGAAGCTGTCCAGATTCTCCAGCATGTTGACCTCGTAATCCTTGATAGCAGACAGGAATACTTCTCTGTCCAGCTCCTTGACTATGTCGTCTGGAATAATGCTCCCGTCCAGCATTGGTCTGCCGAAGATGTCGAACGCCAGATCCTCGCCTCCTCCGCTAAGAGCGAGGTTGGTCACTTTGATTGTAAAGTCCCTCATAAGGGATCTCCCGTGGTGGCGAGTGATATACGAGAGGAGCACCTGCCACCAGCGGAGCCCACGCCTCATCGACCGCTTGCGCGGAAGAATTCGTCATGTCTGAAACTCCGTTGATAGGCAGTCGCGAGCGTTGCCCATCGACTGCCTCACATGGCTACTACAGATTCGGCGCGTCGGTCAACACCTAAGTGTCTGGAAAGAAAGGCGTTTAAACGGGCAGTGTTCCCGGCGCTTGGCTCGCTCAGGTGCCTGCCGCGAACCAAGCTGTCAGTTTCAATGCTCATTAGCTCAATCATTGTCCGCGTTGCAAAATCGTTGCAAAAACGAAAACAGGCGACCCGGAGGATCGCCTGTTTTTCTTTATAACCAAGTGGTTGATTGGCTCCGGCGGTAGGGATCGAACCTACGACCAATTGATTAACAGTCAACTGCTCTACCGCTGAGCTACGCCGGAACGGTCTGCGCCGTATAGCAATGGTGTTTGGGGGCGTCCAGAGGATTTTTGCCCGGACTACAGAAAAAAGTCGGGCCGGTTCAGATGCGGCGGAAGACGGCCTTTTCGGACAGGTCTCCATCCGGTTTGACCATGTTTTTCCGTGTCAGATCAATGAGATGGGCAAAGACGTTGCGCGTGGCCATGCCCAGCATGCGGCGCGGGGTCTCGGTGTAGATGCGGGCGGCGAGCACCTGGGGTGTCGACGGGCTGAAGCTGAGCGCGCCCAGGATCGCGGCCTCGCGTTTGCGGCGGTGATCCATCAGCCAGTCGATCCGGGCGGCCGGGTTGGTCACCGGGGCGCCGTGGCCGGGGTAGAAGATCCGCCAGTCCCGCTCTTTCAACCGCTCGCAAGAGGTCATGAAATCGCCCACGTCGCCATCCGGGGGCGACACGATGGAACTGGCCCAGCCCATGACGTGGTCGCCGCTAAAGCAAAGGTCGCCCAGGCCCAGCGAGATGTGGTTGCCCAGGTGGCCGGGCGTGTGAATGACGTCGAGCGCCCAACCCGCGCCCTCGATCCGGGCGCCGTCGGCCAGGGTGATGTCGGGCTCGAACCCGGCGTCCAGGCCCTCTCCGCCGCCGCCCAGGCCCGAATTGGCCAGCTCGGACATCATCGCGCTGCGCCCGGCGGTGGCATTGCCGAAGGCCAGGACCGGCGCGCCCGTGGCCTCGGCCAGGGGGCGGGCGAGGGTGGAATGGTCGCGGTGGGAATGGGTGATGACGATGTGGCTGATGGACTGGCCCGCACCAACGGCGGCCAGGATCGCGTCAAGGTGGCCGGGAGCGTCGGGACCGGGGTCGATGACCGCCAGCTCGGTCTCGCCCAGCAGGTAGGTGTTGGTGCCCCGGTAGGTCATCGGCGAGGGGTTGTCGGCCAGGATCCGGCGCAGGCCGGGCTGGATCTCTTCGGCGACGCCGACCGGCGGGTCGAAATCGTCGGGCCACTTCAGGGCGGATCTGTCGCTGGACAAGGGTCGTTGGGCCTTTCTTACGTCAACGCGGGCGGGTAGGTTCGCGCCATGACCGCCCTGCGCCTCAAACAATTCATGCCCCGGGGGCTTTACGGACGGGCGGCGCTGATCCTCGTCCTACCGATCGTGTTGCTGCAACTCGTGGTGTCGGTGATCTTTATCCAGCGTCACTTCGAGGATGTCACGGCCCAGATGACCCATACGGTCATTCGTGAACTACAGCTGATCATCGGGCAGGCATCGGCGGCCGACAGTTCCGCCATGGCCCTGGTGCGGATGGGGCCGACGGCCGAGGTGCTGCAGTTCGACCTGGCCTTTGTCGAACCCGACGCGATCCCGGCCGAGGACACCCGGCTGTGGTACGACCTGTCGGGCATCGTCATGCGCAACACCCTGCGCGAGGCCCTGCCGGCCGCGGGGCCGATCCTGCTGGCCCAGTCGCGGATCGTGACCGTCTATTATCCCACGCCGAACGGGCCGCTGGAAATCGTGTTCGACCGGCGGCGGGTGTCGGCCTCGGCCCCGCACCAGTTGCTGGTCAACATGGTGTTCTTCGGCGGGCTGATGACGGCGGTGGCCTTCCTGTACCTGCGCAACCAGCTGCGGCCCATTGCCCGGCTGGCCCGGGCGGCGACGGCCTTCGGGCGGGGGCAGCATGTGGATTATCACCCCGGGGGGGCGGTCGAGGTCCGCGCGGCGGGCCGGGCCTTTGTCGACATGCGCCACCGGATCGAACGGCACATCGACCAGCGGACCCTGATGCTGTCGGGGGTCAGCCACGATCTGCGCACGCCCCTGACCCGGCTGAAACTGGGGCTGTCGATGATCGACGACGAAGAGGCCGAGCACATGCTGGGCGACGTCAAGGAGATGGAGGCCCTGATCACCGCCTTCCTCGACTTTGCCAAGGGCGCCCAGGAAAGCGAGCCCGAGATGCTTGACCCGCACGCCCTCGTGGCGCGCATCGTCCAGGATGCCCAGCGGGCGGGCAGCCCGGTCAGCCTGGGCACGTCCGAGTGCGAGGGCGAGGTCATGCTGCGCCCGGTGGCGATCCGGCGGGCGGTGGAAAACCTGATCGGCAACGCGGTCCGGTACGGCGAGCGGGCCGAGGTCTCGGTCCGGCTGCTGCCGGGGTCCCTGCGGATCCGGGTCGAGGACGACGGGCCGGGCATTCCGCCGGCCGCGCGGGAGGAGGCGGTCAAGGCCTTCTCGCGGCTGGATCCGGCGCGCAACCAGAACCGCGGCTCGGGCGTGGGGCTGGGGCTGGCCATCGCGATGGATATCGCCCGGGCCCATGGCGGGTCGCTGCAGCTGGATGAAAGCCCGCGGCTGGGCGGGTTGCTGGCCGAGATCGTGATCGCGCGGTAGGGCGGCATGGCGGTCTACGTGGACGACATGCATCTGAGCGAGATGGGCCGGTTCGGGCCCTACCGGATGTGCCACATGCTGGCCGACAGCACCGAGGAATTGCTGGCCATGGCGGATCGAATCGGGATGGATCACAAGTGGATCCAGAAGGCCGGCACGATCCACGAGCATTTCGATATTCCGGTCCATCGCCGGCGGATGGCCGTGCTGTTCGGGGCCATCGAGATCTCGATGGCCGAGGCGGGACGGATCGTGCATGCCCGGCGCAAGGCGCGGGAGGGCCGCGGGGGTCGGGGCTAGGGTGTCCCACGCGTGGGACATGTGTGCGCCCTAATGAAATCAATGGGTTGCAGAGGCGTTTTAGGGATTTGTTTACCTTTGGCCCGTCGCGTCATGCTGCGCGCTGGGCCCCGTAACAGGTGTTGTGGCAGGTGTTTTGACGGGTGCTTTAACAGGGCCGGGCGGCGGGTTGGGGGGCGTTGCGAGGACGATGGGTTGCCACCCATCCTACGCAAACGGCGGGGGCCGGGATGACGGGACAGGAGTACGGGGCGGGGCGTCTTGCCCGGGTTTCCTGGTGGGCGCGGCGTGTTGGGGCTGTGTGGGAGGGCGGGGGTGTGTGGTAGGCCCGGCAGGACTTGAACCCGCAACCAAAGCGTTATGAGCGCTCTGCTCTAACCAATTGAGCTACAGGCCCGCCATGACCACTTTGGGTAGCAGGATCCCCGGTAACGTCAAGCGCCATTGGGGGTCATGACGATCAGATAGCCGAGGTAAAATACCGCAGCCAAGGCGATGCCCCACCAGATCGCGCCGCGCAGGAAGCCACTAAGCTGGCCCTTGCGGAGCAGGTCCGAGATGTCGTCGAGGTCGGCGTCCGCGGGATTGGCGGGCAGGGTCTGGATCCTTGTCAAAGCGGCCTTGGTGTAGTCCGAGGTGCGGACCTTCCAGAGGGTCACGGCCATGCCGCCATGCACGAACGTGGGGATGAGCGTGGTAAAACACATCAGCCAGAGAACGAAACCTTCCCTAGGGTCTCGCCGAGCTTCCGACCAAAAAACGCTTGGGTCCACGAGTACACTCTGAGGCGACAAAGTGGCCCACAATTTTAGGAGGCCCGACATTCCAATCAACAGGATTGCCATGCAAGTAAACGCCGCCGCTACATCTATTAGTAGATGAAAAGCGAGGCCAGATGAGGTGTGTCGCCTATTTTCTAGGTCTAAGAGTAGGCGACGAGTTATAATAAGAGACGTCCAATCCGCAAGAGAGTTTGTTAGGGGAAGGATGACAAAAACAAAAAGTGGAAACTCAAAGACTGGTTCTGCGCCGCTTGCGGTAATGGCCATTATGCCGATAACGACAAATAGAACTGCCGAGGCTCCCGCTATAGCGGCGGCAATCGACGCCGATATTGAGAATGCAAAAACCGCATAAAAAATGAGGAAACCCATTGTAGGGTGGGAGTTAGATGGAGCATAGCTTTTCGGGCCAAAGTCACTTAAGAAAAGACTGACCAGAACGGCGAAAATAAATAAAAATACTGCCCCGATACCCGTAAAGGCAGAAAAGATGAGCTTTGTGAAAATGGAGGCTTGCCCCATTTTGTCAGAGTTTAGGCTAATTTGGTCGATGGAGTGTGAGAACAGAATTCTACGATTCTTCGAGCGATCAAATGCGTGGAATGAAAAATGATAGGTTAGTATCGTTAATGCCAAAATTGCTGCATATGGTGCCGCCTGTCGGGCGCGGCCAATCGAGAAATCAGCGTTTTCGATAATTTCGATTCCGCCAGGACTGGGTTCTTGGTAGATCATCCAGCCAATAACGGCGAAAATAAAAGGATAGATATAAGCGAACAGTAGACATCGATCAAAAGCTCTCCAGCTTAGTTCCGGCCCATAAAATCGATCAGCCCATCTAAGCAGCATGCTTAGGGTGATATAATATCCCTCAGCATAGTTGGCGCCGTAACGGCGATTAAGGTCCTGGCGATGTCGGGCGGATCTCAGTTTGTTGGTCAGACGCTTTTCCCAGCGGTCGAAGGCCCATATGAAAACCCCGACGCCGAAGCCTGCGGCCAGAAGCAGTTCGACAATGTCTAGCCAGCCGATGCTGGCTGCCGTGCCCGTGTCCATCGTGTGCCAGCCCCCTTTGCCCCCGGAATTTTCCCCACGCTTCGTTCACCGGTCAAGCCGAGTGACGTTGCAGGGGGCAGGGCGATAGGATAAGCGCGGGCGCGTGATCAAGGAGGCCGCGATGAGCGAAGGCAAGGACGAGCGCAAGAACGGAATGACCTATGCCGAGGCCGGGGTCGATATTGATGCCGGGAATGCTCTGGTGGATCGGATCAAGCCGGCAGCGGCCTCGACCAACCGGCCCGGCGTGATGAGCGGGCTGGGCGGGTTCGGGGCTCTGTTCGATTTGAAGGGGGCCGGGTACGAGGACCCGATCCTGGTGGCGGCGACCGACGGGGTGGGCACCAAGCTGCGCATCGCCATCGATACCGGCGAGGTGGACGGCGTGGGCATCGACCTGGTGGCCATGTGCGTCAACGACCTGGTGTGCCAGGGGGCGGAGCCTTTGTTCTTCCTCGATTATTTCGCGACCGGCAAGCTGGAGACCGAGCAGGCCGCGCGCATCGTCGAGGGCATTGCCGAGGGCTGCCGGCGGGCCGGATCGGCCCTGATCGGGGGCGAGACGGCCGAGATGCCGGGCATGTATCCGGCGGGCGATTTCGACCTGGCGGGCTTTGCCGTGGGCGCGATGGAGCGGGGCCAGGCCCTGCCGTCGGACGTGGCGGCGGGCGATGTGCTGCTGGGGCTGGGCTCGGACGGGGTGCATTCGAACGGGTATTCGCTGGTCCGGCGGCTGGTCGAGGCAGAGGGGCTGGCCTGGGAGGCGGCGTCTCCGTTCAGTGACGGGCGGCTGGGGGCGGCGTTGTTGGCGCCGACGCGGGTGTACGTCAAGCCGTGCCTGGCGGCGATCCGGGCGGGCGGCGTGCACGGGCTGGCGCATATCACCGGGGGCGGGCTGACCGAGAACCTGCCGCGCGTGCTGCCCGAGGGGCTGGGGGCGGATATCGACCTGGGGTCCTGGGCTTTGCCCGGGGTCTTTGCCTGGATGCAGCGGGCCGGGGGCATTGCCGAGGGCGAGATGCTGAAGACCTTCAACTGCGGCATCGGCATGGTGCTGGTGGTGGCGGCGGACCGGGCAGAGGACATCTCGGCCCTGCTGGAGGGCGCGGGCGAGACGGTGCACCGGATCGGCGTGGTCAGCGAGGGCGCGGGCATCCGGTATACCGGCGCGCTGGCATGAGCGAAAAGCGCGTGGCCATCCTGCTGTCGGGCGGGGGCACCAACATGGCGGCCCTGGTCGACAGCATGACGGGGGATCATCCGGCGCGGCCGGTGCTGGTGGTGTCGAACAAGCCGGGTGCGGGCGGGCTGGAAAAGGCCGCCGCGCGCGGGGTGCCCACGGCGGTGATCGACCACCGGCCGTTCAAGGGCGACCGGGTGGCGTTCGAGGACGCTCTGACCGCGCGGCTGGAAGAGGCGGAGCCGGATATCATCTGCCTGGCCGGGTTCATGCGGGTGCTGACGGAGCATTTCGTGTCGCGCTGGGAGGGCCGGATCCTGAACGTGCATCCCTCCCTTTTGCCGAAGCACCGGGGGCTCGACACCTATGCCCGGGCCCTGGCGGCGGGGGATACGGAATTCGGGGCGACGGTGCACGTGGTGACGCCGGCCCTGGATGACGGGCCGATCCTGGGGCAGGTGCGCCTGCCGGTCGAACCGGGCGACGGGCCGGACGACCTGGCCGGGCGGCTGCACTTGTGGGAACACCGGCTTTATTCGGCGGTGTTGCGCCGGTTCGCGGCCGGTGAGGGGGGCATGGTGACCCTGCCCTGAGAGGGCCCCACGTCACCCCGGGGCCGGAGCTTTTCAAATCCGGTGGGATGTCCTATGAATACGGACGGTTGGGGACAAATCCGTCCGGGGGTGCCAACCGGGCCGAGAACAAGAACAAAGTAGACCCATCGCGAATGAAGACAATCACCAGTCCCGACGAGCTGGCGGCGTTCTGCACGGCCGCAGCCCAGCATCCATATGTGACCGTCGATACCGAGTTCCTGCGCGAGCGCACCTATTATTCCAAGCTGTGCCTGATCCAGCTGGCCTATCCCGGGGGCGACGAGAGCGCCGTCCTGGTCGATCCGCTGGCCGAGGGCATGGACCTGGAGCCGCTTTACACGCTCTTCCGGGACACCTCGGTGGTCAAGGTGTTCCACGCCGCGCGCCAGGACCTGGAGATCTTCTGGGTGGCCGCGGGCCTCTTCCCCACGCCCTTGTTCGACACCCAGGTGGCGGCCATGGTCTGCGGGTTCGGCGAACAGGTGGGCTATGAAACGCTGGTGCGCAAGATCTGCAAGCAGTCGCTGGACAAGACGTCCAGGTTCACCGACTGGTCGCGCCGGCCGCTGAGCGATGCGCAAAAGACCTATGCCCTGGCCGACGTGACACACCTGCGCCAGATCTACGAATTCCTGCAGGCCGAGCTGGCCCGGTCCAAGCGCACCGCCTGGGTCGAGGAAGAGCTGCAGATCCTGACCCACCCCGACACCTACCAGGTCGACCCGGCCGAGGCCTGGCAGCGGATCAAGACCCGGACCAATTCTCCGCGCTTCCTTGGCATCGTGCGCGAGCTGGCCGCGTTCCGGGAAAGCTATGCCCAGACCAACGACGTGCCGCGCAGCCGGGTCTACAAGGATGACGCGCTGATCGAGCTGGCCTCGACCAAGCCGCGGTCGATGCAGGACCTGGGCCGCTCGCGCCTGCTGCTGCGCGAGGCCCGCAAGGGCGTGATCGCCGATGGCATCCTGGCCGCGGTCGAGCGGGGCGTGAACATGGCGCAGGACGACCTGCCCAAGCCCGACCGCAGCCGCGACAAGCTGCAGGTGAACCCGGCACTGGCCGACCTGCTGCGCGTGCTGCTGAAAGCCAAAAGCGAGGCCTCGGACGTGGCGCCCCGCCTGATCGCCCCGGCGGCCGAGCTGGACGCCATCGCGGCGGGCCAGCGGGACGTGCCGTCGCTGAAGGGCTGGCGGCGGGATGTCTTCGGGGCGGACGCGCTGCGGCTCTGCGACGGAGACATTGCGCTGGGCGCCAAGGGCGACAGCGTGCGGATCGTCGATCTGAAGGGATGAAGATCGGGGCGGCTTAGCGCCGGCCCGATTCCCGCGCGTTCTGGCTGCCGCTGACCCGGATCACCCGGGCCGAGCCGAGGATCTGCGAGGACACGGTGCGCGCAACCGACACCGTGCGCGTGGCGGCCGGGCCCTGGACGGTGGGCTCGACCGGGTATTTCACCACGAAGCGGTAGGACAACACGCCGTCGATGGGGGTCTCGTCGAAAGTGTCGGGGATCAGCCGGGCGTCATAGGCGCCCTGGCGCGCGGCCAGGCCCTCGGCCCGGATGATCGCACCCTCGACCGTGCGCTCGATGACAAGCGAGGTCACCTGGTCGATGGTCACGCCCTGCACGGCGGCCTCGTTGCCGGCGATGAAATCCTCGGCCGAGTCGGGCAGCAGCGGATTGACCTCGGTGGCGAATTCCTCGGGGCTGACCTCGGCCGGGCGCGAGCGCCCGAACCAGTTCGACGGGTTGACGCTGCTGTCGCTCCAGCCCGAGCAGCCCTCCAAAGCCATCGCGGCCACAAGAAGAACAATCGTGGTTGCCCGCGTGGCCGGTCGTGTCATGGTGCGTCCCCTGGTCATTGCGCCCCTTGGCCTAGCGCATCCGCCCGGTCTTGAAAAGCGCCAAGACAGGCTGGACAGGGGCGGGCGGGCGGCTTAGGGGTCGGGAAGTGTCCCACGGACCGGAGATCCGAGATGGCCAGCCAAGCCTTTGAAGCGATTGTGGAAGATTTCGAGTTCCTGGACGACTGGGAGGACCGCTACCGCTACGTGATCGAACAGGGCAAGTCGATGGACCCGGTGGACGACGCGCTGAAGGTGCCGGCCACCAAGGTCGACGGCTGCGCCAGCCAGGTCTGGCTGCACCCGGTGATCGAAGACGGTGTATTCCGGTTCGACGGCGACAGCGATGCGATGATCGTGCGCGGCCTGATCGCAGTGCTGCGCGCCTTGTACAATGACCTGCCCGTCAGCGAGGTCGCCGGTGTCGATGCCCGGTCCGAATTCACGCGGCTGGGCCTGGACGAAAACCTGTCGTCGCAACGCTCCAACGGTCTGCGCGCCATGATCGAACGCATCCGCAGCGTGGCCGCCGCCGCATAGGGGGCGCTGCCCCCGTCCTCTTTCAGAGGACTCCCCCGGGGTATTTCGAAAGAGAAAGAAGCAGGGGGCAGGTGCTTCGGTTGATAGGGCGCGCGTCTGCTGCTTCTTTCTCTTCTTAAATACCCATTTCGCGCCTGTGAAGCCTGCGCGCCTTAAGGCAAGAGCGTCAGACGCGGCGCAAGGTTTCTGCCAGGTCACCGTAACCCGTGAAGCGCCGTTCAAAAGCCAGGCCAAGGCGGTCGGCGCAGGCGCGGGCCTTTTCGGTCAGGGCGGGGGCGTCGGTTTGTGCCTGGTAAACCAGCTTGGTGTAGTGACCAAAATACATGTCGCGTAGCTCCGGGTGGCGGTCGAGCCCAAGGGGGGTCCAGACAAAGGCGTCGAACTGGCGGACCAGGAAGTCGGTCAGGTAGAAGGCGGTGAATTCGTCTTCGCTTCGTGCGGCAAAGGCGGCATTGCCTTCGAAGAAGCTGTAGCAATGGGGGCCCTCGACCATGTCCACGCCCAGGCGGTTGCAGAGGGCGCGCAATTGGCCTCCGGTCCCGCAATCGGCATAGACCAAGAAGATCTTGTCATAGTGGGGGCGGTGGTTGGCAATGGCCTCTTCGACCGCTTTGGGGATCCGGTCGGGATGGTTGTGCAGGATCGCGGGCAGGCAGGCGAGGTCCAGGTGGTTCCAGCCGTTGACCGCGATCAGGTCCAGGATTTCGCGGGCGAGTGCTCCGCAGGCCAGCAGCAGGACCCGGGCGGATCGCGCGGGGGCGAGGCCGTCGCGGGTCAGGCTGTCGGGGTCGGGGAGGGGCTCTGACACAATTCTGACCTCTGCGTGCGATGTTGCAGCAATTCTTGCATGGCGATGGCCTGTGCCCAGATGGCAGGCACCGGTTTCTCTATGGCCCAGGAGCTTTGCTTATGACCGACACCGCACGTCCCCGCCGCTTCCCCGCTGTTTCTTTTGACACGTTGGGCGCCATGTTCGTGGCTGGCGCCTTTGCCAGCATGGCCTTCGACCTCTGGGGCCAGCTGATCAGCCCGGGGCTGGGCTGGGCGAGCCTGTCGCCCCATGGTCTGGCCCGCTCTCTGCTGGGCACGCTGGGCCTGCCGAACGGGGATTTTGCCGGCTACTGGATGCATTTCTACCTGGTGGGGCTGTTCGGCTATCCCCTGGGCTGGCTGTTCGTCTTCCGGCCGGTCTGGCGCGCGGTGCTGGGCGATCAAGCCCCCTGGATCCTGCCCGCCGCCCTTTACGGGTTCGGCCTGTGGGTCTTTGCCATCGGCGGCATCACCGCAATTGCGGGTCTGCCCTTCTTCCTGAACTTCACGGGCATCACCTGGGTCGCCCTGGTCGGCCACGTTCTTTACGGCCTCGTGCTCGTGGCCGTCTTTCGCCTGATGGGACGGTCCTGAGTGCCCCTGCCGGGCCGGCGGATGTGCCGGCCCATTCACGCCCGTCAGCTTGCGGCCAGCTGGTTGTGCTTGCGGGCGATGAACTCCTTGGCCGTTTCCACCGCCACCGCGGCGTCACGGCAATAGGCATCGGCCCCGATCGCCCGGCCGAATTCCTCGTTGAGCGGCGCGCCGCCGACCAGCACGATGTAATCGTCGCGGATGCCCTGTTCCTTCATCGTGTCGATGACGACCTTCATGTAGGGCATGGTCGTGGTCAGCAGGGCGGACATGCCCAGGATGTCGGCCTCTTCGGCCCGGATCGCCTCAAGGTAATCCTCGACCGGGTTGTTGATGCCCAGATCGACGATTTCGAACCCGGCCCCTTCCATCATCATCGACACCAGGTTCTTGCCGATGTCGTGGATGTCGCCCTTGACCGTGCCGATCACCATCTTGCCCATGCGCGGAGCCCCGGTTTCGGCCAGCAGGGGCTTGAGGATCGACATCCCCCCCTTCATCGCATTGGCCGCCAGCAGCACTTCGGGCACGAACAGGATCCCGTCGCGGAAATCGTTGCCCACGATGGTCATGCCACCCACAAGCGCCTCGGTCAGGACGCGGTAGGGTTCCCACCCGCGTTCCAGCAGGATGTTGACGCCTTCCTCGATCTCTTCCCTCAGCCCGTCGTAAAGATCGTCGAACATCTGCTGGACGAGTTCGTCATCGTCGAGTTCGGAGAGGATGATGTCGTCTTCTTCGTCGGACATGAGATCTTGATCCTGCTGTTTCGGCCCCCAAAGCCGGACGGACGCCCGGGCAAGGCTGGTCCATTTCTGGTCGGTTCCCCCCGGGGCGACTTGGAGAATTGCGACATCGCCTGCACGAGTTACGACCTTTCTGGGCGTTTATGATGAACACCGGGTGAGCATTTGACACGAAACAGGGCCGCTTCTTGCAATTGTTCGCATTTTGTTCCATCTCTTTGCTCATGGATCAGGCCAATCTCATCGACGAAAAGCGGCGCCGGGCGCGCGGGGCGGTCAGCAATGCGGCCGGGCGCTTCGACCTGGCCCGGTCAGAGGACCACGACGGCTGGGACATCCCCGAAGACCGCCCGGCCTTCGCCACCACCGTCACCGAGGAATCGCCCCGCAGCCTGATCACCTACAACCGCTCCCCCGATCTGCCCTTCGACCGCTCGATCAACCCCTACCGGGGCTGCGAACACGGCTGCATCTACTGCTTCGCCCGGCCAACCCATGCCTACCTGGGCCTGTCGCCGGGGCTTGATTTCGAAACCCGGCTGGTGGCCCGGCCCACCGCCCCGGACGTGCTGCGCCGCGAGCTGGGCGCAAAGGCCTACAAGGTCGCCACCCTGGCCATCGGCACCAACACCGACCCCTACCAGCCGGTGGAACGGGACCGGGGCATCACCCGGGCCTGCCTGCAGGTGCTGGCCGAGTTCAACCACCCGGTGGGCATCGTCACCAAGGGCGCCCTGGTCGAACGCGACATCGACATCCTGGCCCCGATGGCCGCCCGGGGGCTGGTGCGCGTGGGCATATCGGTCACCACCCTGGACGACGACCTGTCGCGCCGGATGGAACCCCGCGTGCCCTTGCCCCGCCGCCGCCTGGCCGCGATCAAGCGCCTGGCCCAGGCTGGCATCCCGGTGCGTGTCATGGTCTCGCCCATCGTGCCGGGCCTGACCGATCATGAACTGGACAGCATCCTCGACGCCGCAGCCGAGGCCGGCGCCGATGCCGCCAGCTGGATCATGCTGCGCCTCCCCCGCGAGGTCTCGCCGCTCTGGCAGGAATGGCTGGCCGAACACGAACCGGGCCGGGCCGGCAAGATCATGGCCCGCCTGCGCGATATGCACGGCGGCCGCGATTACGACCCGCGCTGGGGCCACCGGATGCGGGGCGAGGGCGAATATGCCGAGCTGATCGGCCGCCGGTTCAAGGCCGCCTGCCGCCGGCTGGGCCTGAAGGACCGCACGGCCAAGCTGCGCACCGATCTCTTCACGCGGCCGCCAATGGCTGGTGATCAGCTCTCGTTATTCTGAAATCACCGCCTATCTGACAGACAAGGTAACCAGGGAGTTGACCCTCATGTGGGACGAACGTTTTTCCAGCAGTGACTTTGTCTTCGGCACCGAACCGGCCGCCTTCCTGGCCGATGCGGCCAGCCACCTGGACCCGGGATCGCGCGTCCTGTGCGTGGCCGATGGCGAAGGCCGCAACTCGGTCTTCCTGGCGGGGCAGGGCCACGATGTCACTGCCTTCGACGCCTCGCCGGTGGGGGTCGACAAGGCCCGCGGGCTCGCCGCCGAGCGCGGGCAGGACGTCAGCTTCCATGTCTCGGGCATCGAGGACTGGGACTGGTCACAGCCTTACGACGCCCTGGTCGCCATCTTCATCCAGTTCATGGGCCCGGACATGCGCGCGACAATCTTCGACGGCTTCCGCCAGGCCGTGCGCCCGGGCGGGCTGCTGCTGCTGCATGGCTATGCCCCGCGCCAGGTCAACTATGGCACCGGCGGCCCGAAGGCCCCGGAAAACATGTATACCGAGGACCTCTTGCGCGCCCATTTCGGCGATTGGCAGATCGTAACCTTGCGCGATTACGACGCCGAACTGTCCGAAGGCAAAGGCCATTCCGGCCGCTCGGGCCTCGTCGACCTGGTCGCCCGCCGCCCCACCTGATCCCCACCTGATCCTAACCGGGACCTGCGTCACCCAGCCGGGCGCAGGCCCCTGTCTTCATCTTTGCAAAAATACGCCGGGGGAGGCCTCCGAAGGAGGACGGGGGCAGAGCCCCCTCTCAGCCCCGCCGCCGGCGCCGACCGCGCCGTTCCGGGCCAGGCGTCCCGTCGTCGCCGGTCCCGTCGCTGGCCGAGGAAAACCCGCCCAGCGTCTCGGATATGGTCTCCAGGCTCGGCCGCTCGCCGCCCGGCTCGGTGCTGTCCAGCGCCTCGCGCATGGCGCCCAGGTGCTCGGGCGTGGTGCCGCAGCAGCCGCCGATGATGGACGCGCCGCAATCGCGGGCCAGCAGGGCGTATTTCGCCATCAGCTCGGGCGTGCCGTCGTAATGGATGTGGCCGTCGACATATTTCGGGATGCCGGCATTGCCCTTGGCGATCACCGGCACGGACGGATCCTGGGACGCAAAGCCCAGCACCGTGCGCAGCAGATCCGAGGCGCCGACCCCGCAATTGGCCCCGAAGGCCAGCGGCGCGGGGTCGAATTCGTCGACCAGCTTGACCATCGCCTCCGAGGTCACGCCCATCATCGTGCGGCCCGCGGTGTCAAAGCTCATGGTGCCGCACCAGGGCATGCCGGCCAGGGCAAAGGCTTCGGCCGCGGCGCGGAATTCTTCGGGGGCGGAAATCGTTTCGACCCAAAGCACGTCGACGCCGCCCTCTTTCAGCCCATCGGCCTGTTCGTGGAACATCTCGACGGCCAGTTCGTGCGACAGCTCGCCCACCGGCTGCATGATCTCGCCGGTGGGGCCGACGGATCCGGCCACGATCACCGGGCGGTCCTGCTTGTCGGCCAGGTCGCGGCCCAGCTCGGCGCCCACGCGGTTCAGCTCGCGCACGCGCTTGTGGGCGTCATGCAGTTTCAGCCGCGAGGCATTGCCCCCGAAGGTATTGGTCAGGAACAGGTCCGACCCGGCATCCACGGCCCCCTTGTACAGCGCGGTGATCTTGGCCGGCTGGTCCACGTTCCACAGCTCGGGCGCGTCGCCGGCGGTCAGGCCCATGTTGAACAGGTTGGTCCCCGTGGCCCCGTCGGCCAGCAGGACGCCTTTGCGGGCAAGAAGGTCGGCGAGTGAGGTGGACATGAGCGGCTTTCCTCTGCGGCGTTGCTGGTTCGGGGGCGAGCCCAGGGCATTTCACGCCAAGGAATTCCACGGACGTGCCATCTTCGCAATTCCAAAACGGGCGGGATTGGATCCAAAACCGACCCGCGGGCAGGCGGGTGCAGGGGGAGGGGACGACACGAAAAAGGGCGCCGCATCAGCGACGCCCCTGGAACTCAGGTCGGGATCCCCGGTGCGGGGGTCAGTCGAGCTCTTCCATCAGCTGGGCCTTGGCGATGGGCATCAGCTCGTCCATCTTGGCGCGGATGGTGTCGGCATCGGCCTTGTCACCCAGGTCGCCCGACAGCTTGCGCACGACATCCTCGTGGCCGGCTTCCTCGAAATCGGCGATCACGACGGTCTTGGCATAGGCCTCGGCCTCGTCGCCGGACTTGCCCATCAATTCAGCGGCCCAGAGCCCGGTCAGCTTGTTGCGGCGCGCCGTGGCCTTGAACAGCATCTCTTCGTCGTGGGCGAACTTGTTCTCGAATGCGCGTTCGCGGTCATCAAAGGTGCTCATCGCGGCCTCCCTTCGGTTGAGTAAGAGTTAACGGAGATATGCCGCCCCAATGTTCCGGGATCAAGCCTTTCCGGTTCGCTTGCGACCATCCGGCCCTTCGCGTATGAGAGCGCATGATCGCGCGGGGACGCCCGCGCCCCTCCTCTTTCCCGAAAGGCCCGTTTATGGCGCGTCGCAAGAAGATCTACGAAGGCAAGGCGAAGATTCTCTATGAAGGCCCCGAACCGGGGACGCTTGTCCAGTATTTCAAGGACGACGCCACGGCCTTCAATGCCCAGAAAAAGGACGTCATCGAAGGCAAGGGCGTGCTGAACAACCGCCTGAGCGAATTCTTCATGACCGGCCTGAACCAGATCGGCGTGCCGACGCACTTCCTCAAGCGGCTGAACATGCGCGAACAGCTGGTGCGTTCGTGCGAGATCATCCCGTTGGAAATCATCGTGCGCAACTATGCCGCGGGCAGCCTGACCCAGCGGCTGGGCATCGCCGAGGGCACCCAGCTGCCCCGCCCGATCGTCGAATATTGCTACAAGGACGACGCCCTGGGCGATCCTTTGGTCACCGAGGAACATATCGCGGCTTTCGGCTGGGCCAGCCAGCAGGACATGGACGACGTGCTGTCCCTGGCCCTGCGGGTCAACGATTTCATGTCCGGCGTGATGCTGGCGGTCGGCATCCGGCTGGTCGATTTCAAGATCGAGATCGGCCGGGTCTACGAAGGCGATTTCCAGCGCCTTGTCGTGGCCGATGAAATTTCGCCCGACAGCTGCCGCCTGTGGGACATCGAAACCGGCCAGAAGCTGGACAAGGATGTCTTCCGCCGCGACCTGGGCAACCTGACGGACGCCTATTCCGAGGTCGCCCGGCGGCTGGGCGTGATGCCCAAGAACTCGGGCCATGCCAAGCCCACCCTGATCAACTGACCCGAACGGAAGGGAGTGTCCGATGAAGGCACGTGTGACCGTGATGCTGAAAGAAGGCGTGCTTGACCCGCAGGGCGAGGCGATCCGCCAGGCGCTTGGCTCGCTGGGCTTCGACGGGGTGACCGGCGCCCGACAGGGCAAGGTCATCGAACTGGACGTGGCCCCCGACACCGAGGAAGGCCAGATCGCCGAGATGTGCGAGAAGCTGCTGGCCAACACGGTGATCGAAAGCTACCGGATCGAGGTGCTGTGATGCGCGCCGCCGTCCTGGTCTTTCCCGGGTCCAACTGCGACCGCGACCTGGCCGTGGCCTTCCGCAACGCCGGGGCCGAGGTCGAGATGGTCTGGCACAAGGACACCGCGCTGCCTTCGGGCACCGGCCTCGTCGCGGTGCCGGGCGGCTTTTCCTACGGCGACTACCTGCGCTGCGGCGCGATCGCCGCGACCTCGCCGGTGATCGGCGCGGTGAAGGCCCATGCCG
>PAQV01000096.1 GCA_002709405.1 Paracoccaceae bacterium | reverse complement strand
GGGCGGACCGGCCCAGGTGGCCGGTGGTTTCGCCCACCAGGATCGCCAGGTGCCCGTCACGGGGCGTGCCGGCGATCAGGTCGTCCGCGGACCCGATCAGGCCCACGGCGCCGATGGTGGGCGTCGGCAGGATCGGTTCGCCGTCGGTTTCGTTGTAAAGCGACACGTTGCCGGACACGATCGGCATGTCCAGCGCCTCGCAGGCGGCGCCGATGCCCTGGATGGCGCCGACGAACTGGCCCATGATCTCGGGCTTTTCGGGGTTGCCGAAGTTCATGTTGTCGGTCGTGGCCAGCGGCCTGGCCCCCACGGCGCAGAGGTTGCGCCAGGCTTCGGCCACCGCCTGCTTGCCGCCCTCGACCGGGTCAGCCACCACGTAGCGGGGCGTCACGTCCGAGGTGAAGGCCAGCAGCTTGTCGGTGCCATGCACGCGGATCACGCCCGCGCCCAGCCCCGGATTGCGCACGGTATCGGCCATGACCATGCTGTCGTATTGCTCGTAAACCCATTGCTTGGCCGCATAATTCGGGCTGGAGATCAGGCCCTTCAGCCCGTCGATCGCATCGATTTCCGGCACGTCGGCCATCGGCTCGGGCGCCTCGGTCGGCACCCAGGGTCGGTCGTATTCCGGGGCCTCGCCCGACAGCGCCTTGAGCGGCAGATCGGCCTTCACCTCGCCTCCATGCATGACGATGAAGCGGTCCTCGGGGATGGTTTCACCGACGATTGCGAAATCCAGGTCCCACTTGTCGAACACGGCCTTGGCCTCGGCCTCTTTCTCGGGGCGCAGGACCATCAGCATGCGTTCCTGGCTTTCCGAGAGCATCATTTCATAGGCCGTCATCGCGACTTCGCGGGTCGGCACGCGGTCCAGGTCCAGCTTGATGCCCAGGTTGCCCTTGTCGCCCATTTCGACCGCGGAACAGGTCAGGCCCGCGGCGCCCATGTCCTGGATCGAGATCACGGCCCCGGTGGCCATCAGCTCCAGGCAGGCCTCCATCAGGCGCTTTTCGGTGAACGGGTCGCCGACCTGAACGGTGGGGCGCTTTTCCTCGATGGTCTCGTCGAATTCGGCCGAGGCCATGGTCGCCCCGCCAACCCCGTCACGCCCGGTCTTGGCGCCAAGGTAGACCACGGGCATGCCGACGCCCGAGGCGGCCGAGTAGAAGATCTTGTCGGCGTCGGCCAGGCCGGCCGCAAAGGCGTTGACCAGGCAATTGCCGTTATAGGCGGGGTGGAAGCGCACTTCGCCGCCCACGGTCGGCACGCCGAAGGCATTGCCGTAGCCGCCGACACCGGCGACGACGCCGGCTACCAGCGTTTTCGTCTTGGGATGCGCGGGCTCGCCAAAGCTGAGCGCGTTCATCGCCGCGATCGGCCGCGCGCCCATGGTGAAGACATCGCGCAGGATGCCGCCCACACCGGTGGCCGCGCCCTGGTAGGGCTCGATATACGAGGGGTGGTTGTGGCTTTCCATCTTGAAGACCACCGCCTGGCCGTCGCCGATATCGACGATGCCGGCATTCTCACCGGGGCCGCAGATCACTTGCGGGCCGTTGGTCGGCAGAGTGCGCAGCCACTTCTTCGAGGACTTGTAAGAGCAATGTTCGTTCCACATCGCCGAAAAGATGCCGATCTCGGTGAAATTGGGCTCTCTGTTGAGGATGCGCAGGATGTCCGCGTATTCCTCGGGCTTCAGCCCATGAGCTTCGATCAGTTCCGGCGTGATTGCGGGCTCCGACATGCCTGCGCTTCCTTTGTCCCGTTCCCGTTCATGGTCCTTTAACGAAGCCCTGCGCCGGGTGGAAGCCCCCCGTGGGGATCGGGGCTTGCGATCAGACGCGCGAAAGCCCCCGGCTTGACGCGCGGGGGCTTTGGCAATGGGCTGGATGCGCGGACCGCAGATGGTCCGCCGCATCCGGCGTCAGGTCAGTACTCGACCTGTGCGGTTTTCTGCATCTCGCCGTTGGCTTCGATCCAGCCGCGCAGTTCCTCGGCGGTCCAAAGAACGGTCAGCTCACCGGTGGTTTCCCACTTGTCGTCCAGGCGGAATTCCCAGCCGGCATAGTCGTCGATGAAGTCGTCGTCAAAGCTGACGAGGATCAGGCGCGAGCCGTTGGTTTCGGTGGTGGCCGAGCTCACGACACCGATCATTTCACCATCCGAGGTGTAGACCGGGTTGCCGACAAAATCGAGCGTCTCTTCGTAAACGCTGTCCCCTGCATTGGCACGCGGGGCTTCTTCCGTCACAACCAGGGCGCTTGCGCCGGTTGCCATACCGAGGGCGAAAATCGAAGTCATAACAAGGCGTTGCATGTTGCTTTCCCTTCTGAGTTGCTCTGGTAGGTCAACCGGAGCCGGCCGGATAGGTTCCCAAAAAAATTAAGGCCGGCGATGCGGGCGGGAATGGGACGGGGGACGCGCGTGCGAAAAAAGAACGCCGGTCAAGGGGATGGGGCGACTGCCCGGGGCGCGCGGAACCGGCGCGAAATTCGGGGCCGGAGCCCAAGAAAAACGCCGCCGCGTCGGGAAACGCGACGGCGCAAGATAGCGGTCAAAGCGGGGAAATCAGCCCGGAGGATTTTCCTGCTGCTGCACGGCCGCGCCGGCGGCGGCGGCAATGGCGGCGCGGTCCTCGTCGGACAGATCGTCGTCATGCAGGCCGGGGATGGCCACGCGCACCTCGCGGCGGGCGAACTCGATCCCGTTCTCCTTGAAGGCGTTCTTGACCCGGTTGTAGATTTCCTTGCGAATCGTGAATTGGGTGCCGGGCTTGGCCATGAACTTGCCCCGGATGATCATGCCCACGTCGTCGAAATCGAAGACGCCCTGGCTTTTGAAGGGCTCCAGGAAGTCGTCCTTGTAAAGCTCGTCGGCCATCATCTCGGCCCCGATCTTCTTGAAGATCTTCTTGACCTTGTTGGGATCGGTTTCGAACGGAACGGTGAACTTCAGCTTCATGATCACCCAGTCGCGGCTGTAGTTGGTCAGCTTGGCGATCTCGCCATAGGGGATGGTGTGGACCGGGCCGCGGTGGTGGCGCAGCTGCATGGACCGGATCGAGATCTTCTCGACCGTGCCCGTGGTGCCGCCCACGTCGACATATTCGCCGACCCGGAAGGCGTCGTCGACCAGGAAGAAGATCCCGCCCACCACATCAGCCACCAGTTTCTGCGCGCCAAAGCCGATGGCCAGGCCGAGGATCCCTGCCGAGGCCAAGAGTGGCGTGGTGTCGATCCCCAGCGACCCGATGGCCAGCAGGGCAAAGACCACGACGATGGCCACCTGGATGGCCGCCAGCACCAAGGGCAGTACCGTTGTCAGGCGAGACCCGCCCGCGCCGCCGCCTTCACCGCCGGATTCGGCCTCTTGCGGGTTGGCCAGCGTGGTCTGTTCGCGCGCCAGCCGGCGGTTGACCCACAGCGAGGCGACCTCGAACATGATGTAGCCCACGGCGCAGGTCATCACGAACTCGATCAGGTCGGCGCCAAAGTTGCCGTCCCCGTCCGCGCCCGTCAGCGAGATGTTCCAGATGCCCTTGATGATCCAGGCGATGGCGACCACGGCCAGAACCCGGCCGATGCGGATATAGCTGCGCTTGGTGGCCTCGTGCGCGGCCTCGGCCACCGGGCCTTCGCCGATCATGGGCGGCACCAGGTGGCGGGTCAGGCCACGGATCAGCGTGTCGATCAGCGGGGCGATCATCAGCCAGAACATCGTCTTGTAATGCGCGCCACCCAGAAGCAGCGTGATTTCGTTCAGGCCGATCAGGGTGTTGACGATGACCCACATGACGACGGCGACAACGACGATGAACCACGGGTAGGCCCGGGCCGCGACGATTTCATAGCGGGTGGGGGCGTCGGCCCGGCCCAGCATCATGCCGACCAGGGCCTCTTTCGCGGTCATGGCGATGATGATCAGGTAGATGTAGATCATGCTGTCCAGCCAGAAGCCGATGCGCGTCTCGCCGGAATTCACGCCGAACATGGCGTTGAACTGGATGATGAAGATGGTGAAGCCGCCCAGCAGCACCAGGCCGACCAGGTGGCGGTGCAGGTACTTGGCCCATTCGTCGGTCACGGTCAGCAGGCGCTTGTCGGGCCGGTTGGGCGCCAGGACAAAGCGCGACCCGGCCGCGGCCAGGCGGGGCATCCATATCAGGTAGCCCAGGAAGGGGGCCACGAAGCGGATCTGGTCGGGCGACAGGATCAGCCGGCCGACGAGGCGCGCGACGATATAGAAGGCCGCCAGGCCGATCAGGTCGCGGATCAGGCGGCGCACCAGGAAGGACACGGTTTCCAGCAGCGTGCTTTCGCTGCCCGGGTCGGCCACCGCATCGGGCTTCTGGATCTTGCGGAAGCCCTTCGACACCAGCAGCTCGGCCCCGTAGGCCACGCCCAGGGTGATGGCCATCAGCAGGATCATCAGCAGGACGCCGCCGAAGCCGTAGAACGAGAAGAACCCGCCAATGGCCTTGAGCTCTCCGGAGACCAGCAGCGGCAGGCGCTGGAAGGCCGTCAGGGGCGAGCTGCTGAAGGCCTGCCACATGTTGGCCAGGTCATTGGTGAAGGTGTCGGGCTGGGCCGGTGCGGTACTTGCGGCGGCCACCGCGTCCAGCCGCTGCAGCAGCATGGCCCGGACCTGGTCGTCGGACATGCGGGCGACCATGGCCTCGACCGCCTCGGGTGTCAGCGGGTCGGGCAGGGCAGGGGCTGCCTGGCTGGCCGGGGCCGAGGACCCGGACGCAGTGCCGGGAAGGGCCTGGGCCTGGGCCTGGACGGCCACGAGGGCCACCCCCAAGGCAACGATGAGAATGCGCAGCAAGGACAACATGGGCAACACCTGTGGCAATGGCCTGAAAAACAGGGGCACCGTAGCGCGGCAGGGGCGTCGGGCAAGCGCGCCATGGCGGTTGCGTCACATTTGCCTGAATTTGTGTGATCACGGTGACGGGGCGTCACATTCGCCGGTGGGCCAGGCGGGCGCGGCGGCGGTCTGACGGGGGCGAGCTATGCGTCCAAAAAAAAGGCCGAGCACTAAGCTCGGCCGAAGTCCAACAGGGAGGTATGAAGGTGATGCTCGGCTGAGCGATCCATCCTTCAATTGCGCATTTAGGGGGCGAGATGCGAACGATCAAGGGTGATCACGGAAATCGCCGGCAAGCCTGCTATGCGATTCGCGCATGGCTTAGACTTGTTCCAATTCTCTCAATTGCTTGCGGTGCGCGATGACTTCGTCCTGGACGAAATCGCGGAAGGCGGCGATGCGCTGCGAATGACGCAGCTCTTCGGGGTAGGCCAGGAAAGTGGGCACCGTGGCCGATTCGATATCGGGCAGAATGCGCACCATGGCCGGGAAATCCTGCACCAGGTAATCGGGCAGCACGCCGATCCCGAGGTTGTTCAGCACCGCCTGCAGAACCCCGAAGTAGTTGTTCACCGTCAGCATCGAGCGGGGATTGAACGTCATCAGGTGCTGGGTCAGCAGCGCGCCGGCGGCCACCTGGGCGGAGCGGGTGTTCTGCGAGATCAGCCGGTGATCCGAGATTTCCGACACGTCCTCGGGCTCGCCTTCGCGTTCAAGGTAGTCGCGCGACGCGTAAAGGCGCATCTGCACGTTCATCAGCTTCTTGCGGATCAGGTCGGCCTGGCTGGGTTCCTTCATGCGGATGGCCACGTCGGCCTCGCGCATGGGCAGGTCCAGGACGCGTTCCTCAAGCATCAGGTCGACCTTGAGGTTGGGGTACTTTTCATAAAGCTTGGGCAGCCGCGGGGCCAGCCAGAGCGTGCCGAACCCGGTGGTGGTGGTCACGCGCAATTCGCCGAACACCTCTTCCTCGCTGTCGCGGATGCGCGCGGCGGCGGCTTCCAGACGTTTTGACATCGACCGGGTGGCATCGAACAGCAGTTCGCCCTGTTCCGTCAGGATCAGCCCGCGCGCATGGCGGTGAAACAGGATCGCGCCCAGGCTTTCTTCAAGCGCGCGGATCTGTCGGCTGACCGCCGATTGAGACAGGTTCAGCTTGTCCCCGGCATGGGTGAGGCTGCCTGCATCCGCCACCGCATGAAAAATTCTCAGCTTGTCCCAATCCATACCACTGCTTTCTTCTACACGAGACCGTGTTGCCCGAGACTGCTACCTACGCCTTAAGATACCCCTCACAAGGGCAACTTGATAGAAAACACTGTTCAGGTCAGAATAGTTGACCTAACATTGACCTATGTTGATCAATAAATAACCCGGACGGGAGGAGCCAGATGACTCAGCAAAAGATTTCCCTCAACGACCGGTTTGACTTGGAAAAAAGCCCGGTGTTGCTGAACGGCACACAGGCGCTGGTCCGGTTGATGATGATGCAGAAGGTCCGGGACCGGGCGGTGGGACACAACACCGCAGGTCTGGTGACGGGCTATCGGGGGTCTCCGCTTGGCGCGGTGGACATGCAGATGCTGCGCGCGGCCAAGCCCCTGGCCGAACATGACATCACCTTTCAGTCAGGTCTGAACGAGGACCTGGCCGCGACCGCGCTGTGGGGCAGCCAGCAGGCGGCCCTGCGCGGAGAGAACACCTTCGACGGGGTGTTCGGGCTTTGGTACGGCAAGGGCCCGGGGGTCGACCGGTCGGGCGATGCGATGAAACATGCCAACATGGCCGGCACCGCGCCCCTGGGCGGCGTGCTGATGGCCATGGGCGACGACCACACGGGCGAAAGCTCGACCGTGCTGCACCAGTCCGAATGGGCGCTGGTCGATGCCTACATGCCGGTGGTAAGCCCCGCCGGGGTCCAGGAGATCCTGGACTACGGGATCTACGGCATTGCGCTGTCGCGCTTTGCCGGGGTCTGGACCGGGCTGAAGGTGATGAAGGACACCATTGAAACCACTGCCGTGGTCGATGGCCGTCCCGACCGGATGACATTGGTCACGCCGCCCTTCGACATGCCCGAGGGCGGGCTGAACATCCGCCTGGTGGACACGCCGCAGGCGCAGGAAACGCGGATGATCGACTACAAGCGCTATGCGGCCGAGGCGTTTTCGCGGGCCAACGGCATGGACAAGCGCATGTGGGGCAAGCCCGGGGCCAAGATCGGCTTTGTCGCGGCGGGCAAGAACTGGCTGGACCTGGTCCACGCCATGTCGCTGCTGAACATCGACGAGAACGAGGCCGAACGGCTGGGCATCACCCTTTACAAGGTGGGCCAGACCTTCCCGCTGGACATGCAGGGCTTCCACGACTGGGCCGAGGGCCTGGACCTGATCGTGGTGGTCGAGGAAAAGCGCAAGCTGATCGAGGTGCAGATCAAGGAGGCCATCTTCGACGACCGCCGCGGCCGCCGGGTGTACGGGTGGCACAAGGGCGGGGGCGCGGGCTCGATGCACGGGGAAGAGCTGTTCCCGACGCGCGGGGCGCTGGACCCGATCTGGATCGCGCAAAAGCTGGGTGACATCCTGATCGAAGAGGGCCGCGAGACTGACGGCATCAAGGCCGGGATGCAGGCGCTGGCCGAGGCGCGGCGCAACGACAATGCCAAGGAGATCGCGGCGCGAGTGCCGTATTTCTGCTCGGGCTGTCCGCACAATACCTCGACCCGGGTGCCCGATGGCTCGCGCGCTTATGCGGGGATCGGCTGCCACTACATGGTGCAGTGGATGGACCGCGAGACGCTGGGCTTTACCCACATGGGGGCAGAGGGCGCGAACTGGATCGGCGAGGCGCCGTTTTCCAAGACCAGGCATGTGTTCCAGAACCTGGGCGACGGCACCTACAACCACTCGGGCATCCAGGCGATCCGGGCGGCCCAGGCGGCCGGCACCAACATCACCTACAAGATCCTTTACAACGATGCCGTCGCCATGACCGGCGGGCAGGCCAACGAAGGCGGGCTGGGGCCCCAGCGCATCGTGCGCGAGATCCAGGCCATGGGCGTCAAGGACGTTGTCGTGGTCTATGACGAAAAGGAAGATGTCGATCAGTCGACCTTCCCAAAGGGCATGGAATTCCACGAACGGGCCCAGCTGGACGACGTGCAAAAGCGCCTGCGCGAGGTCGAGGGCGTGTCCGCCATCGTCTACATCCAGACTTGCGCGGCCGAAAAACGCCGCCGGCGCAAGCGGGGCAAGTTCCCCGATCCCGACAAGCGCGTGTTCATCAACTCGGACGTCTGCGAGGGCTGCGGCGATTGCGGCGTGCAGTCGAACTGCGTGTCCATCGTGCCCAAGGAAACCGAGCTGGGACGCAAGCGGGCGATTGATCAATCGTCGTGCAACAAGGATTTCTCGTGCCTCAAGGGGTTCTGCCCGTCCTTCGTGACGCTGGAAGGGGCCAAGGTGCGCAAGGAGGCCACGACCGAGCTGACCCTGCCGGACATGCCCGACCCCGAGCTGCCGACGATCAAGGGCACCTGGAACGTGGTGATCACGGGCGTGGGCGGCACCGGGGTGGTGACCATCGGCGCGGTGATGGCGCAGGCGGCCCAGATCGACGGCAAGGGCGCGGGCATGATGGAAATGGCCGGGCTGGCCCAGAAGGGCGGGGCGGTGGGCATCCACTGCCGGATCGCCGAGACACCCGCCGACATCAGTGCGATCCGCGTGGCCACGGGCGAAGCCGACGCGCTGATCGGGGGCGACCTTGTGGTCAGCGCCGGGGCCAAGACGCTGGGCCTGACCCGGCCAGGCCGCACGGGCGCTGTGGTCAACAGCCACGAGATCATCACCGGCGATTTCACCCGCAACACGGAATTCAGCCTGCCCGCCGACCGGTTGGAACTGGCCCTGCAGGCACGGATGAAGGATCGGGTGGCGCTGTTTGATGCCTCGGACCTGGCAAAGACGGTGCTGGGGGATTCGATCTATTCCAACATGATGGTCTTCGGCGCGGCCTGGCAGCAGGGGCTGGTGCCGCTGTCGCACCAGGCAATCATGGACGCGATCGAGCTGAACGGCGCGGCGGTCGCGCGCAACCAGCGGGCATTTGAAATCGGGCGGTGGGCGATGCTGTTCCCGGACCAGGCTGCAAAGATCCTGACCGAAACGGTGGTGCCCCTGCCCAAGTCGCTGGCCGACCGCATCGCCTTGCGGGCCGATCACCTGACCAAGTACCAGTCCAAGCGGCTGAGCCGCAAATACCTGGCCCTGGTCGACGGTATCGAGGATGCCAAGATCAAGGAGGCGGTCGCGCTCGGCTATCACAAGCTGTTGTCCTACAAGGACGAATACGAAGTCGCCCGGCTTTTGCTGGACACCCGCGAAAAGGCCGCGGCAGAGTTCGACGGCGATTTCAAGATGCGCTTTCACCTGGCTCCGCCGATCATGGCCAAGGAGGGCGCCAACGGCCGCCCGGCCAAGCGCCAGTTCGGCGAGTGGATGACCACCCCCTTGCGGATGCTGACCTGGATGAAGGTGCTGCGGGGCGGGCCACTGGACATCTTCGCGCGCACCGAAGAGCGGCGGATGGAGCGGGCCCTGATCGCCCAGTACGAAACCGACATGGCCGAGGTCCTGCCGGCCCTGACGCCTTCCACCCGCGATGCGGTCGAGGCGCTGGCCAGGCTGCCGCTGGAGATCCGGGGCTTTGGTCCGGTCAAGCTGGCCAACGAGCAGAAGGCCGCCAAGCGGCGCGAGGAACTGTTGTCGGTTATTCGCGCGGGCGGGCCAGATATGGCGAATGCGGCAGAATAGGGTCTGTCCTCGGCGGCTTCGAGCCCTTATATGAGCGTCTCAGGCCGGTCCGCCGGTCGGGAGGTTCACGGAGGCTCGGATGCCGTCGCGTCGTCACGTTGCTCGCGATATTTCATATGCCAATTCGGCCACTACCATGCCTGGCCGGGCAATGATCCGTTTCATGGAAAACACCACCGGGCGCATGCGCCTGATCAAGCGCGCCGACGGATACGAATCCGAGGTCGCGGCCGGGCGGGATTTCTGGGGCGTCATGGTCGAACGGTACGGGCTGACGCTGGATGTGATCGGCGGCTCGCTGGGTAACATTCCCCGTTCGGGGCCGCTGATCCTGATCGCAAATCACCCCTACGGGATCCTCGACGGGCTGATGATGGGCCATATCCTGTCCGTCACCCGGGGCGATTTCCGCATCCTCGCGCACCGGGTCTTCCGAAAGGCCGAGGACCTGAACCGCATCATCCTGCCGATCTCGTTCGACGAGACCAAGGAGGCGGTGAAAACCAATATCGAGACCCGCAAGGAAGCGCTGCGCTACCTGGGCGAGGGCGGGGCGATCGGCGTCTTCCCCGGTGGCACCGTGTCGACGGCGGCCAAGCCGTTTTCTCGCCCGATGGATCCCGGCTGGCGCGGCTTTACCGCGCGCATGGTGGCCAAAAGCGATGCCACCGTGGTGCCGATCTTTTTCGAAGGATCGAACTCGCGCCTGTTCCAGCTGGCCAGCCACATTCACTACACGCTGCGCATGGGTCTGCTGATCAAGGAGTTCCGAAAACGGGTGGATGCGCCGGTCAAGGTTGTCATCGGATCGCCTATCGGCCGGGACAAACTGGATCCGCTTGCAAAAGACAGCAAGGCAATGATGGATTTCCTTCGCAAATCGACGTATGAGCTGTCGCCAAGGCCGCTTCGTACCGACGAATACGGCTTTGAATTCGAAGAAAGACACCGCGCCTGAACGCCCCGACCTTGCAGGGAAAACCATGTCCGTCGGCATTTTCGATTCCGGCCTGGGCGGCCTGACCGTCCTTGATGCCGTTGCCAAGCGTCTGTCCGACGTGCCGTTCCTCTATTATGCGGACACGTCCAACGCGCCCTATGGCGTGCGCGAGGCCGACGATGTCTACCAGCTGACCAAGGTGGCGGTGAACTGGTTGTGGGACAATGGCTGCGACCTGGTGATCCTGGCCTGCAACACGGCCTCGGCCGCCGGTCTGCGGCGCATCCAGGAAGAAGGCGTGCCCGAGGGCAAGCGCGTGCTGGGGGTCTTCGTGCCCCTGATCGAGGCGCTGACCGAACGGCAATGGGGCGACAATTCCCCGCCGCGCGAGGTTGCGGTCAAGCATGTGGCGCTGTTTGCCACCCCGGCCACCGTGCGCAGCCGGGCGTTCCAGCGCGAGCTGGCGTTCCGGGCCATCGGAGTCGATGTCGAGGCGCAGGCCTGCGGGGGTGTCGTCGATGCCATCGAAGAGGGCGACCTGATCCTGGCAGAGGCCCTGGTGCGGTCCCACGTGGATGCCCTGAAGCGCAAGATGCCCGACCCCGAGGCCGCAATTCTGGGCTGCACCCATTACCCGCTGCTGCAGGACGTCTTCCAGGAGGCTCTGGGCCCGCAGGTGCAGGTGTTTTCGCAGGCCAGCCTGGTGGCGTCGAGCCTGGCCGATTACCTCGACCGGCATACCGACATGCTGGGCCGGGGCGAGGCCGGCTTCGTGACGACCGGAGATCCGCGCAAGGTCAGCGACCGGGCGACCCAGTTTCTCCGACGACAGATCGCCTTCACGGCCGTCTGAGGCCCTGCCCATCCTGCCTTTCGCGATCGCATGCGCCGGTCGCTTCTTCCTACGCAATCCGAGATACGATCCATGACCCATTCCATCGCCATCCTTGGCGCCTCTGGCTATACAGGCGCCGAATTGGTCCGGCTGATTGCCGGTCACCCGAACATCGACATCAAGGCCCTGTCGGCCGACCGCAAGGCGGGGCAATCCATGGCCGAGGTGTTTCCGCATCTGCGCCACCTGGACCTGCCCGACCTGGTCAAGATCGACGAGATCGACTTTTCGCAGATCGACCTGTGTTTCTGCGCGCTGCCCCACAAGACCAGCCAGGCGGTGATTTCGGCGCTGCCCCGTGACCTGAAGATCATTGATCTTTCGGCGGATTTCCGGCTGCGCGACCCGGAGGCCTACCAGAAATGGTACGGCAATCCTCATACGGCGGTGGAGCTGCAGAAAGAGGCTGTCTATGGCCTGACCGAATTCTACCGCGACGAGATCCGGACCGCGCGGCTGGTGGCCGGGACGGGTTGCAACGCGGCGGCCGGGCAGTTTGCTCTGATGCCGCTGGTGACGGCCGGGGTGATCGACCTGGACGAGATCATCATGGACCTGAAGGCGGCGGTGTCGGGGGCGGGGCGGTCGCTGAAGGAAAACCTGCTGCATGCAGAGCTGTCCGAGGGCTACCAGGGCTATTCCGTGGGAGGCACGCACCGGCACCTGGGTGAATTCGACCAGGAGTTCTCCAAGGCGGCCGGGCGCGATGTGCGGGTACAGCTGACGCCGCACCTGCTGCCGGTGAACCGGGGGATCCTGATGACCTGCTACGTGAAAGGCGATGCGGCCGAGATTCACGCCACCTTGTCAAAGGCTTATGCGGACGAGCCCTTCGTTGTGACGCTGCCGATGGGGGAAACGCCCAGCACGCACCATGTGCGCGGGTCGAACTTCTGCCACCTGGGCGTGGTGGCCGACCGCCTGCCCGGGCGGGCCATTGTCGTATCCGTGATCGACAACCTGACGAAAGGGTCTTCCGGCCAGGCATTGCAAAATGCGAATGTGATGCTGGGTGAAGAGGAGACGACGGGGCTGATGATGGCTCCGCTGTTCCCGTGATGGCATGAGGAGGCGGTCGTGAAGGGGCTCAAGAAAAAGCGGCGGGTGCAGGTCATTGTCGGGGCCTTCGTGGCCCTGGCGGTGTCCACGGCCCTGGTGGGCTATGCGCTGCGGGATGGAATCAATTATTTCCGCGCGCCAAGCCAGGTGGTCGAGGAACCGCCGTCTGCCTCCGAAGTGTTCCGGCTGGGCGGGCTGGTCGAGGAGGGCACCCTGCTGCGGGGCGAGGGCGAGACGGTGCGGTTTTCGGTGACCGACGGTGGGGCGTCGATCCCGGTGACCTATACCGGTGTGCTGCCGGATCTCTTCGAGGAGAACCAGGGGATGATCGGCACCGGAACTTACGTGAACGGTGTCTTTGAAGCCACTGAAATCCTGGCCAAACATGACGAGACCTACATGCCGAAAGAGGTCATAGACGCACTGAAGGAACAGGGCGTCTACGAGGAGCCGGAGAGCTGATCGCGCGGTTCTGAAATGTTGCCCCGGCGGGTCCGCTGCGCCGGGGTATTTGGAAAGAGAAAGAAGCAGCAGGTGGGCGCTGTTGTCGGGCACCGCGCGTTGGGGGACGGGGCTGTTAAGGAATTGGGTGGAGATTTCGTCGCGGTTTCAACGCGATGAGGCGACCATGCAGACAGTGCGCGAGATTGCCGAAGAGATCGTGGCCCGTGAAGGTGGCTACGTGAACGACCCCGACGATCCCGGCGGGGCAACGAATTACGGGGTGACGATCCACACCATGCGCCGGTTGGGGCTGGACCTGACGGGCGACGGGGTTGTCGGCGTGGCGGATGTGCGGGCTTTGACCCGGGACATGGCCGTCGACATCTTCATTCAGCATTATTACCAGCGGCCACGGATTGCCGAACTGCCCTCGGCGCTGCGGGCGAGCGTGTTCGACATGTATGTCAACGCGGGGGGCAATGCGGTGAAGATCCTGCAGCGGCTGCTGCGCGAGATGGGCTATGCGATTTCGGTCGACGGGGCGATCGGGCCCCAGACGATCGGGGCGGCTGCGGATGCGGCGCATCCCGACGCGCTTGTGTTGCGCGATGCCTACGGGGTGGCGCGACGGAACTACTATTTCCGCCTGGCCGATCAGCGCCCGGCGAGCCGGAAGTACGCCCGGACACGGGCTGGGGGCAAGGGCGGCTGGATCAAGCGGGCCGAGGAGTTCCTGTCTCCTCAGTATCATCTGAGCGCGGACGCGTTTGACGCGCGGGTGGCGGCATGGGGTTGATTGACGGGGCCATGGGGCTGGTCTTTGGGTCGGGGCGCAATGCCGTGGCCGAGACCGTGGAGTTGTTCCGCGAGAACTCCGAGAAGGGTGCCGTGCGGTCGGCGGCCCTGCAGAACCAGGCGATGATGCAGATGGCGGCCGAGTTCAAGCCGGGTCGGCGCAGTGGGTTCGATGCGGCGATGGACGGTGTGAACCGAATTCCGCGGCCCGCCCTGGCGCTGGGGACCCTGGGGCTGTTCGTATCGGCGATGGTCGATCCGTTGTGGTTTGCCGAGCGGATGCAGGGGATTGCGCTGGTGCCCGAGCCGCTGTGGTGGCTGCTGGGTGTGATCGTGTCCTTCTACTTCGGGGCGCGCCATCAGGTGAAGGCTCAGAACTTTCAGCACGAGATCGCCCGGACCATGGCGCGGGTGCCGCAGGTCATGGAGAACGTGGCGGCGTTGCGCGAGATGCGGGCCGACAGCCCCGGCGTGGCGGACACGGGACCGGATGCGGACCTGGCCCTGGCCTCGGTCCGGCCGGGGGTGAACCCGGCTCTGGACGCCTGGAAAGAGCGGCGGGACCAGGTCGCCTGACGCAGGCGTGACCTCCCGTCTCAGACCCCGGCCGCGGAAATCCATTGGCGCGGCCGGGGTGGGGATTTATACGGGAAGGCATGATCACCGAACTCGGCCATTTCGCCCTCGTGCTCGCCTTCCTGGTCGCCATCGTCCAGGCCATTGTCCCCCTGATCGGCGCCGCCCGGCGCTGGCCCGGCTGGATGGCCGTGGCCGAGCCGGCGGCCACGACGCAATTCCTGCTGACCGCCTTCAGTTTCGGGGCGCTGACCTGGGCCTTTGTCAGCTCGGATTTCTCGCTGCGGCTGGTGGTGCTGAATTCCCATTCGGCCAAGCCCTTGATCTACAAGATCAGCGGGACCTGGGGGAACCACGAGGGGTCCATGCTGCTGTGGGTTCTGATCCTGACCCTGTTCGGGGCCATGGCAGCCTGGTTCGGGGGCAATCTGCCGCCGACCTTGCGGGCCCGGGTGCTGGCCGTGCAATCGGCGATTGCTGTGGCCTTCTTTGCCTTCATCCTGTTCACCTCGAACCCCTTCCTGCGCCTGGCGGTGCCGCCCTTTGACGGGCAGGATCTGAACCCGTTGCTGCAGGATCCGGGTCTGGCGTTTCATCCTCCGTTTCTGTACCTGGGCTACGTGGGCCTGAGCATGGCGTTTTCCTTCGCCGTTGCCGCCCTGATCGAGGGCCGGGTGGATGCCGCCTGGGCCCGCTGGGTGCGGCCCTGGACATTGGCGGCCTGGATCTTCCTGACCATCGGGATCGCCCTGGGATCGTGGTGGGCCTATTACGAGCTCGGCTGGGGTGGGTTCTGGTTCTGGGATCCGGTCGAAAACGCGTCATTCATGCCCTGGCTATTTGCCGCCGCCCTGCTGCATTCGGCCATCGTGGTGGAAAAGCGCGAGGCCCTGAAGAGCTGGACGGTCCTGCTGGCCATCCTGGCCTTCGGGTTCTCGCTGATCGGGACGTTCATCGTCCGCTCGGGCATCATCACCTCGGTCCATGCCTTCGCCAACGACCCCGAACGGGGCATTTTCATCCTGATGATCCTGGCGGTCTTCACGGGCGGCGCCCTGACGCTGTTTGCCGCCCGGGCCCAGGCCTTGGAGGCCAAGGGGGTCTTTGGCATGGTCAGCCGGGAAAGCGCCCTAGTGGTCAACAACATCCTGTTGGCGGTCAGCGCTATGGTGGTCTTCGTGGGCACCGTCTGGCCGGTGGTGGCCGAGCTGGCCTTTGACCGCAAGCTGTCCGTCGGGCCGCCGTTCTTCGACATGGCCTTCACGCCGTTCGTGATTGCCCTGGCCCTGATCCTGCCGGTGGGCGCCATGCTGCCGTGGAAACGGGGCAACCTGCGCCGGACGATGCTGCCCCTGTGGCCGGTCCTGGGCCTGTCGGTGGCCCTTGGCGGACTGGCCTATGCCCTGCGCACCGGTGACAGCGCGGCCGGGCCGCTTGGCGTCCTGCTGGGTGTCTGGGTGCTCGGCGGGGCCATGGTCGACCTGTGGCGGCGGACCGGGCGTGGCGCGGGCCGGATGGGCCGGCTGACACGCCTGGCCCGGGCTGACTGGGGGAAGGCCGTGGCTCATGGCGGGCTTGGCATCACCATCTTCGCCATCTGCGCCCTGGTCGCCTGGCAAGAGGAAGACATCCGCGTGGCCTACCCGGGCGAGCCGTTCACCGTCGGCCGCTACGACCTGATCCTGCATGATGTCACGACCGAACGCGGGCCGAACTACGTGGCCGAAGTGGCCGAGGTGCATGTCTTCACCAACGGGCGCGAACTGACCCGGCTGTTCCCGGAAAAGCGCAACTACCCGGTGGCCCGCATGCCCACGACCGAAGCCGCCATCGACTACCGGGTCCTGCGGGATCTCTATGTCGTGGTCGGAGACCGCCAGAACGACGGCGGCTGGACCATGCGCACCTATATCAAGCCATTCGCCAACTGGATCTGGGCAGGCTGCCTGATCATGGCCCTCGGTGGCGCGCTCAGCCTGTCTGACCGCCGGTTCCGCGTGGCCGCCGGCGCGCGCAAGGCGCCCTCGGCCGGAGTGCCCGCGGAATGAAGGGGCTGCGCTGGATCTGCCTGGTTCTGTCGCTGGCCATCGCCCTGCCGGCCGCAGCCGTGCAACCGGACGAGGTGCTGGAGGACCCGGTGCTGGAAGGCCGGGCGCGCGAGATCTCGAAGGGTCTGCGCTGCCTTGTCTGCCGGAACGAGAACATCGACGAAAGCAATGCCGACCTGGCCCGCGACCTGCGCCTGCTGGTGCGGGAACGGCTGCTGGCCGGCGACAGCGACACCGAGGTGGTTGATTTCGTCACGGACCGCTACGGCGAATATGTCCTGCTGAAACCGCTGACCACCGGAGCGAACTGGCTGCTCTGGGCCGCGGGGCCCTTGATGTTCCTGCTGGCGGCGGGCACGGCCGTGGTGTTCCTGCGGGGTAGGTCCCGGGCAGAAACCCCGGTCGAGGCGGGCCTGAGCACCGAGGAAAGGGCCCGCCTGCAGGCCATCATGGCACAAGACGACCACACCGCCTGACGCGGCGTTTCACTTGTCCCGGCGCGGGGCGGAGGCTCACCATGTGCGCCGACAGGGACGGAGACCCAGACCCATGGATTACACCACCATAACCTTGCAGATCCGCGACAATGTCGCGCTGATCACGCTGAACCGGCCAGACAAGTTCAATGCCCTGAACGGGCAGATGCGGGCCGAACTGACCCATGCCATCCGCGCCGCGCCCAAGGACGGGGCGCGGGTTGTCGTGCTGACCGGGGCCGGGAAAGCCTTTTGCTCGGGCCAGGACCTTGGCGATCGGGCCAATGCCGTGGATGCCGACTTGGAACGCACCCTGCGCGAGGAATACGGCCCTCTGGTCCTGGCGATAACGGAATGCCCGGTGCCGACGATTTCGGCCGTCAATGGCCCGGCGGCCGGAGCAGGCGCCAACCTCGCCCTGGCCGCCGACGTGGTGATCGCAACCGAAAGCGCCTATTTCCTTCAAGCCTTTACACGGATCGGGTTGCTGCCGGATGCCGGAGGCACCTGGGCCTTGCCGCGCCAGATGGGCATCGCCAAGGCCATGGGAGCGGCCATGTTCGCCGAAAAGATCTCGGCCCGGCAGGCGGACGAGTGGGGGATGATCTGGGAAGCGGTCCCGGATGACGACTTTGCAGCCCTGTGGCAGGCCCGCGCTGCACACCTGGCCCAGGGCCCGACCGAGGCATACAAGGCTGTCAAAACGGCCATCCGCCAGAGCTTTGAAAACGATCTGGATGGTCAGCTGTCGGCTGAGGCGCAACTGCAAGGCGCATGTGGCAAGACCCGTGATTTTCAGGAGGGCGTGATGGCCTTCCTCGAAAAACGGCCGGCAAAGTTCGAAGGACGGTAGGGGGCGCTGCCCCCGCCCTCCTGCGGAGGACTCCCCCGGGGTATTTGGAAAGAGAAAGAAGCCAAAACGCGCACTGCTGCTTCTTTCTCTTTGAAAATACCCAGTCTCGCGATCGAAATCCTGGAAACGAACAAGAAAAAGGCGCCCCGTTTCCAAGGGCGCCTTTGAGCTTTGTGGGTGCTGATGATCAGCGGTTTTCGATGTCCACGTAATCGCGCATCGTCTCTCCGACGTAAAGCTGGCGGGGACGGCCGATCTTGTGCTCGGGGTCCGACAGCTGTTCTTTCCACTGCGAGATCCAGCCGACAGTCCGCGACAGGGCAAAGATCGGGGTGAACATCGAGGTCGGGAAGCCCATCGCTTCAAGGATGATGCCCGAGTAGAAGTCCACGTTCGGGAACAGCTTCTTGTCTGCGAAGTACGGATCTTCCAGGGCCTGCTTTTCCAGCTCCTTGGCGACTTGCAGGACGGGGTTGTTTTCCACGCCCAGCAGGTCGAGCACTTCGTCGGCCGATTGTTTCATCACCGTCGCGCGGGGGTCGAAGTTCTTGTAGACCCGGTGGCCGAAGCCCATCAGGCGGAACGGATCGTTCTTGTCCTTGGCGCGGGCGATGAATTCGGGGATCTTGTCGACGGTCCCGATTTCCTTGAGCATCTCCAGGCAAGCCTGGTTGGCGCCGCCGTGGGCCGGGCCCCAGAGGCAGGCGATGCCGGCCGCGATGCAGGCGAAGGGGTTGGCACCCGAGGACGAGGCCAGACGCACGGTCGAGGTCGACGCGTTCTGTTCGTGGTCCGCGTGCAGGGTAAAGATCCGGTCCATCGCGCGGCTGAGGATCGGGTCGACGACATATTCCTCGGCCGGGACGGCGAAGCACATGCGCAGGAAGTTCGACGCGTAGTCCAGGTCATTGCGCGGGTACACGAAGGGCTGGCCCAGGTGGTATTTGTAGGCCCAGGCGGCGATCGTCGGCATCTTGGCGATCAGGCGGATCGAAGCGACCTCGCGCTGCCAGGGATCGGTGATGTCCGTCGAGTCGTGGTAGAAGGCCGACATCGCGCCGACGACACCCACCAGGATGGCCATCGGGTGCGCGTCACGGCGGAAGCCGCGGAAGAAATACTGCATCTGTTCGTGCAGCATCGTGTGGTTGATCACACGGCTTTCGAAATCTTCCAGCTGGGCCGCGGTCGGCAGTTCTCCGTACAGCAGCAGGTAGCAGACCTCGAGGTAATGCGACTTCTCGGCCAGCTGATCGATCGGGTAGCCGCGGTGCAGCAGCTCGCCCTTGTCGCCATCAATGAAGGTGATGGTGCTGTCGCAGATGGCGGTCGAGGTGAAGCCGGGGTCGTAGGTGAACACGCCGGCCTGCGCATAGAGCTTGCGGATATCCACCACGTCCGGGCCG
>PAQV01000095.1 GCA_002709405.1 Paracoccaceae bacterium | reverse complement strand
TTGACGGCAAAGGGCCGCCCGGCGAGGCCCACGAATTTCGGCGGCGTGATCGCCTCGGCCCCGCCACGGACGCGGCGCAGCTTCTTCTGCATGTGCAGGGTGGCGATGTCGCGGCGGATCGTGGCTTCGGAGGCGTCGGTCAGGCTGCACAGGTCGACCACCGTGACCACGGGCCGTTCCTGGACGGCCGATAGAATGATCCTGTGGCGTTCTTTTTCGTGCATCTGATCCTCCCTTGGTCGCAAACACTGCGTGGATTCGACGCGGCTGTCAATCAGTTTCGATCAAGTTCAATCATTCTGCGCCGCAGCATGATTGGTTATGATCGGTTGTGATTGACAATTCGCCACGCCCCGCGCAATCTCTGCCGCAAGTTGCAATACCAGGCGATCCCCCGTCCGGGGCGCCCATTCGGGAGGACATCATGCTCAAAACCGTTGAAGATCAGCTTCTTGATAACCGCTGGGACGACAGCGCCGCGGCCGGGAAATCCGAATCAGAGCTGCTGCTCTACCGGTCGAACATCCTTGGGTCGGACAAGCGGGTGACCAACTATGGCGGGGGGAATACCTCGGCCAAGGTGAT
Source organism: Paracoccaceae bacterium (assembly GCA_002709405.1). Lineage (GTDB taxonomy): Bacteria > Pseudomonadota > Alphaproteobacteria > Rhodobacterales > Rhodobacteraceae > Marinibacterium. The sequence goes on along the minus strand of PAQV01000095.1, from coordinate 99,679 downwards.
GGAAACCGACCCGTTGACCGGCGACCAGGTCGAGGTCCTGTGGGTCAAGGGATCGGGCGGCGACATCGGGTCGATCAAGATGGACGGGTTCGCCACGCTCTACATGGACAAGCTGGAGGCGCTGAAGGGGCTGTACCGTGGGGTCGAATTCGAAGACGAGATGGTCGGCTACCTGCCCCATTGCACGTTCAACCTGAACGGGCGCGCGGCCTCGATCGACACGCCGCTGCACGCCTACGTGCCGCGCAAGCACGTGGACCATGTGCACGCCGATGCGATCATCGCGATTGCGGCCTCGAAGAATTCAAAGGAACTGACGGCCGAGATCTTCGGCGACAAGATCGGCTGGCTGCCCTGGAAGAAGCCCGGCTATGAACTGGGCCTGTGGCTGAACAAGTTCTGCGTGGAAAACCCCGATGCCGATGGGGTCGTTCTGGAAAGCCACGGGCTGTTCACCTGGGCCGACACCGCGCGCGACTGCTATGACATGACGATCGACGTCATCAACCAGGCGACCAAGTGGCTGGCCGAAAAGACCGGCACCACCCCGGCCTTCGGCGGCGCCAAGTTCGAGGCCTTGGCCCCCGATGCCCGTCGGTCCATCGCGGCCCGGCTGATGCCGGCGATCCGCGGCTTCGTGTCGGGCAACCAGCACATGGTCGGCCATTTCAACGACAGCGACGCGGTGCTGGAATTCGTGAACGCGGTCGACATGGAGCCCCTGGCGGCCCTGGGCACCTCGTGCCCCGACCATTTCCTGCGCACCAAGATCCGCCCCTTCGTCGTGGATTTCGACCCGACCAAGGGCAATCTGGACGAGGTGCTGGCCGGCCTGCCCGATCAGATCGCGGCCTACCGCGACGATTACGCGGCCTATTACGAGCGCTGCAAGCACGACAACAGCCCCGCCATCCGCGACCCCAACGCGGTGGTCTACCTGGTGCCGGGCGTGGGCATGATCACCTTCGCCAAGGACAAAGCCACGGCGCGCATTTCGGGCGAATTCTATGTCAATGCGATCAACGTGATGCGCGGCGCCTCCTCGGTCAGCGAATATGTCGGCCTGCCCGAACAAGAGGCCTTCGACATCGAATACTGGCTTCTGGAAGAGGCCAAGCTGCAGCGGATGCCCAAGCCCAAGTCGCTGGCCGGCCGGGTGGCCCTGGTCACCGGTGGCGCGGGCGGGATCGGCTCGGCCACGGCCGAACGCTACCTGTCCGAAGGCGCCTGCGTGATGCTGGCGGACATCAACCCCGACAGCCTCGATGCCACCCGGGCGAACCTGGAACAGCGCTTTGGCAAGGATGTCGTGCGCGGCGTGATCATGAACGTGACGGATGAAGACGCCGTCGCCGCGGCCTTCGCCGAAACGGCGGTGGAATTCGGCGGCGCGGACATCCTGGTGTCGAACGCGGGCATCGCGTCCTCGGCCCCGGTCGAGGACACCACGCTGGAGCTGTGGAACAAGAACATGGACATCCTGTCCACCGGCTACTTCCTGGTCTCGCGCGAAGCCTTCAAGCTGATGCGCGTTCAGGACATGGGCGGGGCGGTGATCTTCGTGGCCTCCAAGAACGGCCTGGCCGCCTCGCCCAACGCCTCGGCCTATTGCACGGCCAAGGCCTCCGAAATCCACCTGGCCCGCTGCCTGGCCCTGGAAGGGGCCGAGGCCGGCATCCGCGTCAACGTGGTCAACCCCGACGCGGTGCTGCGCGGGTCCAAGATCTGGGAAGGCGACTGGCTGGACCAGCGCGCCTCGACCTACGGCACCGACAAGGAAGGCCTGGAAGAGATGTACCGCAAGCGGTCCATGCTCAAGCGGTCGGTCCTGCCCGAAGACATTGCCGAGGCCGCCTATTTCTTCGCGGCCGACACCTCGGCCAAGTCGACGGGCAACATCCTGAACGTGGATGCCGGCAACGTGCAGGCCTTCACGCGCTAAGCGACACGCGGCGGTGGGGCGCGGCCCCACCCAACGGCGGCTGCGGACGGGATCCGTCTGCGTCCGCCGCGCGCCACCGGGCGTAGGATGGGTTGTTTCAACCCATCTTCCGGTGCGCGCGCCCATCGGGCACAGGGAAGGAGACTGCCATGAGCAGCACATATGACAGCGCGAAGCAGGCCTTCGCAGAATGGGGCGTGGACACCGACGCCGCCATCGACACACTCAAGACCATCGCCATTTCCATGCATTGCTGGCAGGGCGACGACGTGGTGGGCTTTGAAACCCAGACCGGTTCCTCGGGCGGCGGCATCCAGGCCACGGGCAACCACCCTGGCCGCGCCCGCACCCCGGACGAGCTGCGCGCCGACCTGGATTTCGCCTATTCGATGATCCCCGGCACCCATCGGCTGAACCTGCACGCCATGTACATGGACACCGATGCCACCCCCGACCGGGACGAGATCGAGTTCGCCCATTTCACCCCCTGGGTCGACTGGGCCAAGACCAGCGGGATCGGGCTGGATTTCAACCCGACCTTCTTTGCCCATGCCAAGGCCGACGACAACCTGACGCTGGCCCACCCCGACCAGGGCATCCGCGACTTCTGGATCGAACACGGGAAGCGCTGCCGCGAGATCGCCGCCCAGATGGGTGATGCCCTGGGATCACCAGCGGTCAACAACATCTGGGTGCCCGACGGGTTCAAGGACACGCCGATCGACCGCATGGCCGCGCGCAAGCGGCTGGAGGCCTCGCTGGATGCCATGTTCGCCGATCCCATCGACAAGGCCCGGATGCTGGACGCGGTGGAATCCAAGCTCTTCGGCATCGGGGTCGAGGCCTGCACCGTCGGGTCCCACGAATTCTACATGGGCTATGCCATCCGCAAGGGCACGTTGCTGTGCCTCGACATGGGCCACTTCCACCCCACGGAAAACATCGCCGACAAGCTCAGCTCGGTCGCCCTGTCGCTGGATGAAATCCTGCTGCACGTCTCGCGCCCGATGCGCTGGGACAGCGACCACGTGATCCTGCTGAACGACGATATCTTCGCCATGGCGCAGGAGCTGGTCACCGCGGATCTGCTGGGCCGCACCCATATCGGGCTGGATTTCTTCGATGCCACGATCAGCCGCACCGCGGCCTGGGTCATCGGCGTGCGCAACATGCAAAAGGCCCTGCTGCGCGCGCTCTGCCTGCCGCTGGACAGCCTGCGCAAGGCCGAGGACGCGATGGATTACACCACCCGCTTCACCGTCACCGAGGAACTCAAGGATCTGCCCCACGGGGCCATCTGGGCCGAGTTCTGCGCCCGCATGGACGTGCCCACCGGCCAGACCCTGATCAAGGATCTCGACACTTACCAGGCCTCCGTGTCCTCCCGCGGATAGGCCCGGCCGGACAGCTCTCCTCCCGCCTGTCCGGATGACGGCGCGCCCCTGTCCATGGGGCGCGCCGCATCGTTTTCGAGGCGCTTATTTCTTCGCGAAATTCGCCCCAAGGCGCATCTGGATATAGTCGTGGCCGGTCATCGGCTCGTACTTGCCCTCGGGGCCCGCCAGCAGCGTGTCCATGTTGGCCTGCGCGAAATAGGCGATCGAATAGCGCGGACCAAGGTATTCCTCGGGCTTCGGCATCCGCACCCGGTGCAGGTTCGACAGCAGCTTGTCATCGGACCAGCGCATCAGCATGTCGCCGATGTTGCAGGTGATCACACCGCCCAAGGGGGGCACGTCGGTCCATTGCGTGGCCCGCCCCTTTTCATCCTTGCCCGGGCACAGCTGTAGCCCGCCCTGCCCTTGCTTCTGGTGCAGCAGGGTCAGGCAGTCAAAGTCGGTATGCGCGCCCGCCCGCCAGAACTTGAAATCCTCGGGCTTGGCGTCCTCCATCCCGAGGTAATGGATCAGCCGCAGGGTCGACTGGTATTCCGGCGTGTCGGGGTTGTGGCCGTCGGTGAAGGTGCCCGGCTTGAAATCCAGCCGGCTGGCGAAGCATTCCAGCACCTTCATCGCCACGGCCCAGTTGTGGCGTTCAAACGCCAGCATGGTTTCCTTGAACCCGAACAGCTCTTCGCCCGTGGGCCACAGTTCGCGCATACGCGGCAGGGTGATCTGGTAGCTTTCCTTGCGGTCCGCCGTCCCGGTCGAGGGCCGCACCTGCGCCATGTATTCCCAGCCCGCATTGGTGCCGGGCTTCAGCGGGTATTGCTCCTTCGTCTCGGTCGGCAGGTCGAAGAACCCGGCCGACAGGGCAAAGGCATCGTCGATCAGGCTTTGCGGGATGCCATGGCCGGTCAGCTGGAAGAACCCGATGCCGGTGGCCGCGTCCCACAGCGCCTCGGTGATCTCGTCCTTGCGGTTGAAGTAATCCGAGATGTCGATCTGCGGGATGTCCCGTTCGATCTCTTCCCCGTATTCTCCGAGGCCGCGTTCCTTTTGCAGCTCGGCCAGTTCAGTGGGTGCAGTCATAGTTGGTCTCCTTCAGGAAGGGGAGCAATGACCGACGCCGGGATAGCGCTGACAGCTTCTACTCCGGGGGGGGGTATTCAGGCGGGCTCCGTCTGGGGTTGGGCCGCGATGCGGGCGGTCACACGGGCAGCGTCCTCGGCCAGCTGGCCCAGGTCAAGGCCCGGCAGGGTGCCGTTCCGCACAACCGGCCGTCCGCCGACAAAAGAGTGGCGCACCGTCGCAGCACCGCTCACGACCGGGGCAAGAGCGGGATCGTGCAGGCCGAAGGTGCGCGGGTGGGTCACGTCGAACAGGGTGATGTCGGCGGCCATCCCGGGGGCAAGTCGGCCAATGCCGGGAATGCCCAGCGTCTTCGCCCCGCCCATGGTCGCCCAGTGCAGAACGGTGCCCGCGTCGACCGCGTCGACACCGCCGGTGGCCCGCTGGATCGCAAAGGCGGAATACAGGGCCATGCCCATGTCGGCGGCCTCGTTCGCGCCCGCGCCATCGACGGCCAGCGACACGGTGCCGCCGAGGCCATGCAGCGCCGGCGCGGGGGCCACGCCCGACCCAAGCCGGGCATTGGCCTGCGGGCAATGGGCCATGGCGGACCCGGTCTCGGCCAGCAGGGCCACCTCGTCGGCGGTCAGGTCCACGAGATGGGCAAACCAGACGTCCTCGCCCAGCCAGCCCTTGTCGGCCAGCCAGGGCACGGGGCGCTGGCCATAGGTATTCAGGGTGTGGGCGGCATAGCCCTCGTTTTCCGACAGGTGGCAATGCAGGCGCAGGCCAAGGCGGCGGGCCTCTTGCGCGATCTCGACCAACTCGCCCGGTTCGACGTTGAAATTGGGCGTGGTCGGCGCGCAGGCGACGCGGGTCATGGGGCTGTCGGACGCATCATGCCAGCGGGTTGTCGCGGCGCCCAGCCCATCCAGGAACTGGGTCAGCGTTTCCGTCGGCGGCGGAGGCGTGTCGGGGCCGAACTGCCGGCCCTTCGTCATGCCGCCCCGGGCCAGCACAAAGCGCAGGCCCAGCTTGCCCGCCTCGTCGAACAGCAGCTCGGCCGGGTCGTAATCGTAGGGATCGGGAAAGAGGTAATGGTGGTCGCAGACGGTCGTCGCCCCGGTCAGGGCCAGCTCCACCAACCCGATGCGGGCCGAGACGCGCAGGGCCTCTTCGTCCAGGCGCGGCCAGTAACGATAGGGCACCTGGGCCAGCCAGATGTCGAGCGCCTCGTCGATGGCCAGCCCCTTCAGCACCGACTGGAACAGGTGGTGGTGGGTGTTCACCAGGCCCGGCGCCACGACGCAGCCGGTGGCGTCGATGACCTCTTCGCCCGGCAGAGGGGCCAGGTCGCCGATGTCGGTGATGACCCCGTCCGAAACCCGGACGGCCCCGGTAAAGCGGGTACCCTCTGCCGCGCCGGTCCAACCGTGGGCGATGTTTGTGATCACGAAATTCATTTGGTGGCTTTCGGCAGGGACCAAGGGAAGAAGAGGCGCTGGATCAGGCTGACGGACTGGAACAGCACAAGCGACATGGCGACGAGGATGGCCAACCCGGCCCAGGCCTGGGGCAGCTTGAACATCGAGGTCGAGAACTGGATGAAATAGCCTATCCCCTTCTCGGCCGCGACAAATTCGGACACGACCGCCCCGATGACGGCCAGGGTGATCGAAATCTTGAGCCCCGAGAAGATATAGGGCGTGGCATAGGGCAGGCGGATCTGGGTGATCTCGCGGTGCTGGGGCGCGCGCAAGCTGCGTGACAGCTCGATCAGTTCGGGGGGCGTGGCCATCAGGCCCGTGGTCATCGACACGACCAGCGGAAAGAACGAGATCATGAATGTGATCACAACCCGGGGCGCGTCGTTGGTGCCCAGCACGACGATGATGATCGGGGCCACGGCCACGACCGGCACCGACTGGATGACCACCAGCAGTGGATACAAAGCGCGGCTGAGCAGTTTCGACTTGGCCAGGCCGATGGCAATGGGCAGAGAGATCAGGATCGCCGCGCCATAGCCCATCAGGGCCACCCGCAGCGTCGCCCAGATATGGGCAATCCAGCGGGGCAGATCGACCGCCCCGAAACCAGTGGCGATGCGCGAAGGCGCGGGCAGGATATAGCTGGGCACGGCGAAGACGCGGGTGCCGACCTCCCACAGGACCAGCACCGACAGGAAGGTGAAGAGCGGCAGCACCACGGGCATGCGGACCAGCCGTTCGGACAGGCTTTGGCGGGGCAGCACGGGGCGGTCCTGCGGGGCGGCCTCGGTCTCGGCGGACATCAGGCGATCTCCTTGTGGATCAGCAGCCCGCGCAGATGGGCCATGTAATCCTGCATCTCGGCCGTGCGCAGCGAGGTCTCGTCACGCGGACGGCCCAGCGGCACCGGCAGATCGGCGATGACGCCGCCGGGGCGGGCGCTCATGACGACGACACGGTCGGCCAGCAGGACGGCTTCGGGGATGGAATGGGTGATGAACATCACGGTCTTGGGGCTGGCCTGCCACAGGCGCAGCAGCTCGAACCCCATGGCGTCGCGGGTCAGGGCATCGAGCGCGGAAAAGGGTTCGTCCATCAACAGGATATCGGGGTTCAGGAACAGCGCGCGGGCGATGCCCACCCGTTGCTGCATGCCGCCCGACAGCTCTCCGGGCAGGCGCTTTTCGAAACCTTCCAGCCCCACGGTCGCGATGATCCGGCGAGCCTGGTCGCGGTCCTTGTCATCGACCCGCCCGCGCATGTGCTTGGCCGGGAAGACGACGTTGTCCTCGACATTGGCCCAGGGCAGCAGCGTGGCGTTCTGGAAGACGATGCCCACGTCGTCGCGCGGGCCGTCGACCGGCTTGCCAAAGACGCTGACCCGGCCCTGCGTGGGCATCATCAGCCCGGCCGTCAGCCGCAGCAGGGTGGACTTGCCGCAGCCCGAGGGGCCCAGGACGGCGACGAATTCGTGCTGATCAAGCGTCAGCGACACGCCCTTCAGCGCGATCAGCGGTCCGGCATCGGTCAGAAACGTCTGACCGACACCTTCAAAGCTTATGGCATCCTTGACCAGCGCCACCGTTCAGTCGCCCATGAACGAGCGGTCGACGATGGATTCCGGGTCCAGCGAGGCCGGATCCAGGCCCTGGCTTGCCGCGACACGGTCCCAGGTGGCGGCCAGGCGGGCGGCGTCGAACGCGCCCAGGCCGAATTGTTCGGTCACCTCGTTGAAGGCCAGTTTGGAGGCATCCAGCCACGAGCCCTTCACGTCCTCGGCGCTGAGTTCGGGCACCACGGCGGACACGGCCTCGGCCGCCTTGTCGGGGTTTTCATGGGCGAATTCCAGCGACTTGGTGAAGGCCGCGATGAAGCGCTTGGCCACGTCGGGGCGTTCGGCCAGGAACGTGTCAGAGGCCACCAGCGAGGCGGAATAAAGTTCCAGCCCGGCGTCGGACCAGGGCAGGATGACGATCTCCTTGCCGGCCTCGGACGCCTGCCCGGTATAGCGCGACACGTCGGTCAGCCAGGCGATGATGGCGTCGGCCTGGCCAGTCATCAGCATCGGGCCAAGCGCGCCGGGGTCGGCCTTGGTCAGGGTCAGGTCGTCTTCGGACATGCCGTTGTCGGCCAGCACCAGCGGCAGGAAGACGTTGGACGAGGTGAAGGGCGAGGTCGCGATGGTCTTGCCCTTGACGTCGGTGATCGAGGTGATGCCGCTGTCCGCCGTGGTGTAGAAGGCATGCGGACCCATGTTGAAGATGTTCATCACCGCCGTGACGGGCACGCCTTCGCTGGCCTTGGCTGCCATCAGCGCCCCGATGCCCGCGCTGCCGATGTCGGACGCGCCGGTGGCCAGCTTGGTGATCGCCTCGGACGACCCCCGGCCCGGCTCGATCGACACCTCGATGCCGGCCTCGGCGCAGAAGCCTTCGGTCATGCAGACATAGATCGGGGCCTTGTCGCCGCCGGGCAGCCAGTCAAGCTGGTAGGTCACCTTGTCCTGGGCGGTGGCCGCTCCGGCCAGAAGCGCGCCGGCCAGCGCGAGGGGGGCAGTCAGTTTGGTCATGCAGTGGTCCTCTGTTGAAGATGGCTCTGGCGGATCACCAGAAGCCTTTATGTGCCGCGACGATGTCGTCTTCGAGATCGGGGAACGGTCCGACCACCTCGATCTTGCGTTGCCCGGCGGCCAGCACCTGGCGGCAGGGCAGCGACATGGTCAGGTTCTCGGGATTGTCGCCCGTCAGTTCGGCCAGCCGGGTTTCCGACATGCCGTAGACCAGCCGGCCGATCCCCGCCCAGTAGGTGCCGCCCGAACACATGGAACAGGGCTCGACCGAGGTATAAAGCGTGCAGCCTTCCAGGAAGTCCGGCGTGTACTGGGCCGAGGCCGCCCGGGCGACGTTGATTTCCGCATGCCCGGTGCCGCCTTCGATGGAATGGGCATTGCCCATGGCGATCAGGATCTTGCCTTCGGGATCGGCCAGCAGGGCGCCGAACGGGTGGTTGCCCCCGACCTTGGCGGCCTCGGCCAGACGGATGGTTTCCCGAAGAAGTGCAATGTCGTCGCGCATGTCTGGTCCGTGGTTGTCGTGTCCGCGACCCTAGAAGATTGACGGCTGTTCGAAAAAGCAGAAAGAATTTCACGTGGTGTTGCAAAAATTCTTACACGGACAAGAGGCAGCGGGATCATGTCGGCGTTTTCCAAGGAAATCAGGTCCTTCCTTGTCGTGTCGCAATCGGATTCGATCCGGGCTGCGGCTGATCGGCTGAACATTTCCGCCCCGGCACTTAGCCGCCAGATCCAGATCCTGGAGCGCAGCTATGGCACGCCGCTGCTGATCCGCTCGGCCAGCGGGGTCGAACTGACCGCCGCCGGAGAGGCCCTGCGCACCGAGGCGCTGGCCTGGATCGAGGCCGACAGCCGGTTCACCCGGTCGCTGAAACAGGATGCGGCGGCGACCGACCTGCGCCTGCGGATGGGGGTGATGGAGGGCCTGGTGCCGACGCTGGTGCAGCCCCTGCTCGACCGGCTGGAAACCCTTTACGGCCACGTGGAGATGGACCTGACCGTGGGCACCACGCGGGACATCATCGACCGGGCCGAAGCGCTGGACCTGGACCTGATCGTGGCCTTCAACATGCCGCGCCTGTCGCGCCTGATCGTCGTGCAAAGCGAGGAATACCCGCTGGGCGTGGTCTATGCCCCTGGCTCGGGGCCCAAGGGCGACGGTCCGATCACCCTGGCCGAGGCGCTGGACTGGCCGCTGTGTCTGCCCTCAGCGGCGCTGTCGATGCACACGCGGCTGCTGGCGGAAATCCTCGGCGTGCGTGTCAATCCGCAGGTGCGGTTTTCCAGCAATTCCATCGGGGCGCTGTTGCGGGTGTTGCGGCAAGGCAAGGGGGTGGGGTTCCTGACCTGGGCCGATGTCTGCGCCGAGGTCGAGGCCGGGCGGCTGTGTTTCCGCCCCCTCGCCCATCGCCGCCTGACCGAAACGCTGTCGGTGACGATCTGCCGGGGCAACAGCCTGGGCGAGGCCACCGGCCCGGTGATCCGCGAAATCCAGGCCTTGCTGGGCGCGATGGGGAAATAGGCACCCTAGCCCAGGTCTGTGCCGGGGCCAGGGTCATCGGTCTGTCTACGTCAGGCCAGGGCGGGCAGGTTCACCAGGTCGTTCCAGGTCAAAGCCTTTTGTCCCAGCGCGCCCATCCGCCGCTTCAGGTCCATGGGGCTGTCCCCCGCGGCCAGCGTTTCGGTGCTGAAGGCCAGCGACAGCAGCCCGGCGGCCAGAGACACCGCCGCCGACGTGCCGTTGAAAGCCGAGAAGTTCGAGCCGAAATCCAGCAGCGCGTCCTGCGTCACCCCGTCATTGGTCACCCGCACCCAGCTGACCTCGTAGGGCGACAGGGAATAGCCGTAGGGCCCGGGGATGTCCGTGGTCAGGATCATCTCTTGCGCGGCGGGGCCCGTCACCGGCGCCTCGTCCTCGTCGTCCAGCCCGTCCACGCCCGAGGGCCGGCCGACCTCGGGTTCGAACGGATCCAGGCGGTGGATGTCCCGGTTGTAGACGGTGGAATCGCCCGAGTAGGCAAAGATCGTCACCCCGTCATCCGGCGAATAGGCGGCCAGCTCGTCCGCGCTGGTGATCGCGCCGACCGAGATGATCCCGTTGGTGTCTTCGGCCAGCGAGGCCGGGAAGGACACCTTGTGCGCCTGGTTGCCCGCCGCGCAGAGGATCGGCACGGATTGCGAGATTTCGATCATGCGCGCCTTGAACGGCACCCACAGATCGCCGTGCGTGAACCCGTCGGTAGGGTCGCGGTCGTCGGGGTCGGTCGAGGTCAGCGCCACGGGCACTTCCAGCCCCACCGACATGACGATCAGGTCGGGCGACAGCTTGGCGGCGATTTCCAGGGCGGTCAGGAATTCATGGGGCCGCGACAGGGCGGTGAACCCGATGGACACGATCTCGGCCGTCGGATCGGCGCCCGAATAGGGCAGGTCCAGCCCGATCAGGGTCGCCCCGCCCTTCACCTTGGTGGATTTCAGCCCGTCAGGCCCCAGGTCCACCCCTTCGGCCGCAGGGTCCGAGGCCGGAACAGCCGTCGTCGGCAACGGTGCCGGGGGGACTTCCTGTTCGAACTGGGCCAGCAGGTCTCCGGCGGTGGTTTCGGGCCGGGCGAACAGGGCCGCCGTGACCGGGCGGCCGGCGATGATGCCCGCCATCGCCGTGCCGTGGCTGGAGAAATTCCGCAAGCTGGTGTTGCGCAGCATGATCGGATGATCGCCCTTGGTCGGGTCGTCGGGGGTATTGCCTGCCTTGTCGGCCAGGGCGGTCGCCACCTCGTCGATCAGGGCCTGCTTGTCGGCGGTCACCGTGATGAAGGCCAGTTTCGACAACTCGGGCGCATCGGTGGTGATGTCGATGGGCGTGGTCTGTGCCAGCGCGCCGGCCAGGTTGGGGTGATCCTTGGCCACCGGCGTGTCGATCAGCACGATGCGGGTGGGCTTGGCCTCCGGATCGGCCAGCCGGGCGCGGGCGGCAGCCCAGGCCGGAACCTCCTGGCCGGACCCGATGACCGACTGGATGTCCAGCCCCGAGGCCTGCAGGTGCCACAACCCGTGGTAGCGCGGGTAGTAGCCCAGGCGGCGCGGAATCTTGGTGCTTGTCATGAGTTCAGCTTCCTGTCCTGTCGCGCCTCAGCGCCATTCCTGCGCCATGTCCTGCAACTGGTCGGCCAGCAGCCATTCCAGCGTGGGCAAGAACAGGTGCGCCAGTTGCAGTCCGGCCAGCGTGTCCGAACGGTAGTGGATCCCCGCCCATTCCCGGTTCTCGGCCACGCGCCGCGCGCGCTGGAAAAGCCCCGGGTTGTTGGGGTGTTCGGGCACCGCCCGGGCAAAGGCCAGGGCAATGGAAAACGACTGGAACGAATGGTTGGAGGGGTAGGATTCGTGCACCGGGGTCGGCACGAAGGGGCGAAGCTCGGGCTGCATCTGGATCGGGCGGGCCCGGTCGAACCGGTGCTTGTAGCGCAGGCCGACCTCTTCGCAGACCGACAGGATGGTCAGGAAGGTGTCGATGGTTTCGGGCACGTCGTCGGCCCCCAGCACCCCGATCGGTTCCAGGTAGGCGGTCAGGTCCAGCCCGACCTCTTGCAGGATCTCGTTCTTGCGGGCGGAATGCGGCGCCGTTTCCAGCAGGTCGCGCTTGCGCATCAGCTCTTCCAGCTCCAGCGTCGTTTCCGCGTCCCCCGGCGGAGGCGTCAGCGGCAGATGACGCCACAGGCGGCTGCGGTGCAGTTTCTGGCGGACCTCCCAGGGGGCCAGAAGCCCGGGCGAGAAATCGAACGGGCTGCCCCCGCCGCGATTGCCCCGGTTTCCACGGTTGCCCCGGTTGCCGCGATTGCCACGGTTCCCGCGGTTGCCCCTGTTGCCCCGGTTCCCGCGATTGCCCCGGTTCCCCCGGTTGCCGCGATTGCCCCGGTTCGACAGGCCGCCGACCCCCGCGACAGGAGCGCCGTTGACCGCCCCCGAGATGACTTCGGCCATCGCGCCCGAGGCCACCAGTTCGGCGGCATAGGCCTCCAGGTCGGCGCTCTCCCCGTCCGCACCGGACAGGCCCGCACCATCGTCGGCCGCGCCCGCTTCGGTCACGGTTCCGGTCGTGGCGTCATCGGCATCGGTGTCGCCCGAGGCGTCCGAGACGCGCCGGACCAGGGTGATTTCGTCGCCCTGCACCGCGATCGCCGCGCGGCGCAGGATATCGGTCGGGCTGTTGCTCTGGTCTGTCATGGATCCTCCGGGGAAAGCTGAGGGGGAAATAGGTCAGGAAATCAGGCGTATGTCGGCAGTCATTTCAGTCCGGCCAGGCGCAGGCCGCGCAGCAGGGCCTCTTGCGCCTGTTGGGGAAAGCGGGCCATGAACCGTTCCTCGATCAGGGCAAGGGTCAGGTCGGGGCGGGTGTCGAGCATCTGGCGCACCATGTCCTCGGCCGTTTCCACCTGCCCGTTCAGCGCCACGGCCGCCGCCGTATGGCACTGAGCCGACAGGTAGGTGCCATTGCGCCGCAACGCGCGCCTGCCATAGTAATCGGCCGCGGCGGCATCGCCGGTGGCCAGGCAGGTCATGCAATAGGTGGTTTCGAAGATCCCGATCAGCGGGCTGTCATAGCCGAACTTCAGCGCGTTCTGGGCGGCCAGCCGGGCCCGTTCGAAATCGCCATGGCGGAAATAGGTGATCGCCAGGTTGTCCCAGGCCAGCGCGACCTCGGGTCCGGCATGCACCGCCTCGTGCATCAGGTTGAAGGCCCGGCTGCGGTCGGCGGCGATGAAATCCAGCCCATAGCCGGTCAGGCTCAGCTCCACCGGGTTCAGGTTGCCGCCCTCGTAGACCGCCTCGGCCGCGCGCAGGGCCAGGGCCAGCTGGTCCTCGCTGGGTTCGCCATCGTCGACGTTTTCACCCAGGATAAAGGTTTCCAGGAAACTCCGGATGACCGTGCTTTTGCGCGGCAGGGTGCCTTCGGCCGCGGCCAGGTTGGCCCGCAATTCCAGCCGCTGGGACTGGCCGGCCAGGTACATGGCCGAGATCTCGTCCACCAGCCCCTGCATGCCCAAGTCGACCCCGATGGGTTTCTGGCGGATCAGCGCGTCGACGGCCTGGTCGATGATCTGCTGCATGCCCGGGCTGTTCATCGCCTGCTTCAGGTCGGACGGCAGGCGCGCCTCGGACACCAGCGTCGCGCGCAGGCTGTCGCGCCGGTTCAGCCGGATTTCAACCTGCCAGGTGCCGCCCAGTTCCGCGACCACGGCCTCCAGCCGGATGTCGGCCCGGTCCTCGGGCCGGTCCACCGGGATCGCCACGCCGGAATGCGCCGCCGCATCGCAGACCTGGTTCAGCACCACCTGGCCAAAGACCCGCCCGGCCTCGGAACTGGTGGCCACGGGCAGCTGGCCGAGGGTCAGCCGCACCCGCGGCTCGACCGACCACAATTCCGTAGGCGGCAGCAACGGCCCGCGCGGCGGATCCAGCGGGCTGGGGACCCCCTGCCCGACGGGGCTGCGCAGCTTGGGCAAGGGCGGCAGCGCCTGTGTCTTTTGCGGCGCGGTCCGCTCGGCCCAGGCCGAGCGTTCGTCCCGCAGCCAGGTTTCGAACCCCTCGCTGTCGCGCAGGGACACGTCCAGCCCTTCCAGCAATTCCTCGCCCGCCCGGCGGCCGGGGTCGTCGGCGTCGATGTCACGCTCGAAGGCGTCGGGCGCCAGCCCCACCACGCGGTCGTCGATGTCCAGCAGATCGGGCGCGGAATGCCGGAATTCGGCCCGCAGTTTCGACAAGGCCACTCGCAACGAGGTCCTGGCCTCTTTCGCCCCGCTCGACGGCCAGAGCAGGTCCATGAGCTTGGTGCGCGACAAACGGGCCTGTGGCGACATGGCGACGACCGCCAGGATCGCCTGCAACATGTTGCTACGAGGGGTAATATCCTTCCCGCCGGGTCCGATCACACGAAACGGCCCGATCAAGGAAATACGCGTCTTTTCGCAGCTCTCGGCTAACGTCTCCACCCCCCAGTCAGGCAGATCATCCCCGCTTCGCGTCCCGGCGAAACGTGGACCATAGGGGCCATTAACCGGGCATTCTGTCAAGAAATATGCAGCATATGACACCCCTGTCAGGGAATTTTCACATAGCTGAGCCTGCTGCATCACGCCTCGCCCTCGTTTTCAGCTACTACCCTGGGTGGGGTCAAAAGATACGCTCATGGTCTTTCGGGAAACTCGGCCAGGGTCTGCACCCACCAAGCCGCCACGTCCTCGGGCGCATCGCTGTTGTCGACCGACATCGTCACGCCCGGGGCCGTCCCGCTGCCGTCGGTCTCCAGGTCGATCCGGTGCCCGTCGAAATCGCGAAAGCTCATCTTCACGCATTCGGGATAGGCGGTCATCTGCTCTTGCAGGATCCCCACGGCCACCCGCTCGCCCAGGCGCAGGCTGTCGTAGTAATCGGTATAGTAATGCACCCCGGCAAAGTTCCGGCCGATGGCGATATTGGCCGCCAGCTTGTTCAGCTCGCCCTCGACCGTCATGTCGGGCGGGTCGGAAAAGATGCAGAACGGAGAGCAATTGCCAAACTGCCCTTGCCCCACCGCCGTGAACACCCGCCCGCCCGGGCTGGCGCTGTCCAGCCGCGGGATCAGCTGATCGCCGTCCTCGTCGTAAAGATCGAAGAACGCCTTGAGCACGGTCGTACAGGCCCCCGCCACCGTCGCATGCCCCGCCCCGTAGGCCGGGTGCATCGGAGAGCCCTCGGGAAAGGCCATGGGCAGCAGGAAATTGCCCGCATCCGAGGGCGCGAAATCCTCCGGATCGGGGGCCACCTGGTAGACCCGGTCGTCGGCGCAGGCGTTCAGCAGCGCATTGCGCGCCGCAATCCAGTCGAGGATCCGCCGGGTGTCCGGGTTGCCCCCGCCGATCACGCCCATCTCGGTCAGCATCGAGGTGAACTTGTCCGCCGCATTGCCCAGGGCCACCGGTTCGTGGGCGGCCAGGGTCAGCATCGCGGCCAGCCGTTCGGGCCGGGCGCGCCGGTGGATCTGGAATTTCTGGCGGCGCACGGCCCGCAAGCTGCGGGTCGCGACCTCGGTCATCAGGCTCAGGACGTGGGGGCCGCCGAAGGTGGCAAAGCCCTCGCGCGTGTCCCGGCCGGCATTGGGAAAGCCCTTCTGACCAGGTACGCCCGCGTTCAGCAGCATCAGGCAGGCGCAGAAATACGCCTGGTAGAGCTGGTCGATATGCACATAGGCCGCCAGGTCGCGCGGCGTCGTGATCGGCCTCCGGGTGGGATCGCATTCGTCCAGGCCCGACAGCTTTTCGCCGTTCTGCACGACACGCCAGGCCGCCCAGTTGGTCATGTGGTCGACCCCGGCCCGCATAGGCTTGACGAACAGCGAGATCTCTTGCGCACCGAAGCCCACCCGCCCGTTGGTCGAGGCCGCCAGCAGGAACTGCGAGATATAGGGCCCCGTCTTGCAGCCCGGCGAGGACCCGCGAAAGAGCGTTTCGGCCGTCACCCGGGTGCCGGTCGTGTCCTCGGTGTCAAAGCGCGCGGCCCGGCGGCGCTGTTCGTGGCCGGTCAGGTCGGGCCCCAGCGGCCCGCCGCCCAGGCTGGACACCGGCCCGCCCTTGCCGAACCAGGCAAGCGCATTCAGCCCGTCGATCAGATCCTGCACCGTCGCCGGCTTGCCCGCGTTGTCGAAGGTCAGGGTCTGGCCGCCCTCGACCGACGGATCCACGTGGGTCAACAGGCTGGAGGGTTCGGACAATTGAGAAAAGGTCATGTCGCGCACCAGCGCCATGGCATAGACCTCGACCATCTCGGCGCAAAGCTCGCTTTCGCCCAGCTTTGGTGCCGGGGCCATGCCGACGCCGTCCGGGTCGGGCCCCTCGTTTTCGTAATACATCCCCGCCAGGGGGCTTTCCAACTTGCGATAACCGACCTTCGAGCCGCCCACGGTGGTGCGCACCTTGCTGCCATCCGGGTCGAAGACATGGGCCACCGGCACGTCGAAGGCCGGGTCGACCTCCTGGTCCGTGCCCGGCCGGGTCAGCGCCTGTTCCAGCGCCTCGAAGGCACCGGCCTTCAGAAAACCCCGGCCATCATGTTCCAGGCCCTTCGAATAGGCCATCGGCCGGGTGGTATAGGCGTCGTTGTCGCCGTTGTCGGCGGCCTGGTGGACACGGCCGGCCCCACCGTCGAAGCTCAGCTCGACCGAGGCCAGCCGCCGGGTTCGTGCGTTCTCGCTCCGGGCGGCGCCGGACAGAGGGTATTCGGGCAAGGGACACTCCACGCGTTGTGCAAAGAACCTGTCGGTCTTGCCGGGCCGCCCGAGAGCCGCCCAGCCTGGTTTTAGCCGCCGGGTTGACGCAGCCGGGCGAGGAAGTCGCACAGCGTGTCATAGGTCGCGAACTGGCGGATCTCGCGGGTGGTGATCGCCCGGATTTCCGGGAAGACACCCATGCTGTTGATGACCGTGCGCAGGGGTGCATAGGCGTCGCCGCCGCAGATCAACGTGTCGATCCGGGCGGTAAAGGCCCGCCGGGGCTCGACAAACCCGGCATTGTCCAGGGCCGCGTCCAGCCGCAGCCAGATGTCGTCCACATCGCGCGGCACAAGGCTGGCGGCCACCCCGACCACGCGGGTCGCGGCATAGGTCGTGCCCAGCCCGCCGGTTGCCTCGGGGTCGCCCAGCGGGTCCCAGCAATCGCGCGGGTCCGAGATCGGGCTGCGCGGGGTGCGGGCCGGCTGTTCCGCGGCCGCGCGGGGCGGGACCGTGCCGGAGATGACAACGCGGCCCAGGTCCTCGAACCCTGCCGGTTCCACGTCCAGCCGGTCCAGCACCGTGCCCATGTCGCAGGCGATCGCATGTTCCTGCGCGGGATGATGGGCGCGTTCACCGGCGAAATGCAGGCCCACGGCGTTCTGGCCCTCGTCGATCCAGACCGCCCCGCAATCCCCGCCCGAGGACAGGTCCTCGTCATAGGGATTGCCTTCCAGCAGCGGTACCAGCTTGAAGCCCCGGATGTCGCGGCGTTCGAACTGGCCGGGGGCGACCTCGTAGGTCATCCGGTAGAGCCCGATGCCGTCGACGATGGCCGAGGTCACACCCGTGGTGCGCCCGGACTTGGTCAGCACCTCGCCCAGCCGGGCGGCGCGCACGCCGCTGATCTCGGCCGAGCTGCCCAGGTGCAGGGGCAGCCAGGCCCGGCCCGGCGCCAGGAAGGCCACCGCCGCGTCGCCGCCGGTGTCCAGCATCCAGCGGTCCAGCCGGGCCACGGTGTCGCGCTGCGGGCGGCCGCCGTCGATGCGGCCCGGCTGCAGGATGGCGTCTCCGGCCCGGGCCTGGGGTCCGGCCAGGGCGTGCCAGGTCGACAGGATGCCGGTCTGGCCGGTCTTGCGGTCCTTGACGATGGTGCCCACCGTCCCGGCGCTGCCGTCGACCCGCCCACAGGACACACCGCCCATCAGGAAGGGAAATCGGCCCCGGCGCATAGCTGTCGGGATCGGCGCGGCGGCGGGGATCCGGTACTTGCCCTCGATCACGTCGATGGGCACGCCCCGGATCTTGTCGGGGAAGACCGCGGCCGCGTCCAGCTCGGACGCCGGGACCTTGCGCCAGACATGCAGTCTGACGGCAATCTCGTTGCTGGGGACACCTGCGACCCACTTTCGGCCAACGTCGATGGCCGTCAGATCGTCACGTTGCTGAAACCGGTCCACGGCTTCCTTGTAGGCTTCGTTCAGCGTTTCGGGCTTCGGTACAGGCCGTTTTCCCATGTCTGCATTCCTTCACAAGCGCCTCGGGCGAAGCGCAACTGACATGACCCCCAGTGGTCAGACCCCCGGCCCCGCCGCGCCGGTCCCGCAGGGGATTTGGCAAGGCACAGCCAGTGGTCGAATGCAGAATGGTTTAATAAGCGTTAACGTAGCGTTATCCAAAATATAACCGTTACGGATCAAACGGTTATGCGTTAACGCCTGGCGGGCAGCGCGATTCGAATCACGCCATTATCGGCCTGCGGATTACGCCGGTTCACGGCGCGCGTTAACGCTAATGGCGGACAGGCCTGCCCATGCCCCAGTATGGCCCCTGCGGGCAGAAGCGCAAGGCGCATGGCCTTGGCAGCAGGATATGGACTTCGGGAAGGATCCTGTCCCGGATCATGGGGCCACCGGCAGGGACCGTCTGCGGGGGGCAATCCGGCAGGGCCATCGGAACGGCCCTGCCCTGGCATCAGACCGGCAAAGCGGGCCTATTCGGCGGCGGTCTTGACCGACGCGGCGGCCTCGGCGATGGCCACGACCTCGGCTGCGGTCTTAAGGTCGGCAAAGATCGCGCCCATCGACAGCAGGGTGGCGTTGTGTTCCTCGTCGGTCAGCGTGGCATTGCCGTCGGTCACGAAGATCACGTTGTAGCCCATCTGCATCGCATCCCGAGCGGTGCTTTCGCAGCAGCAATTGGTCAGCGTTCCGGTGATGATCATCGTTTCGATGCCCCGGGCCTTCAGGGACTCGTCCATGTCGCAGGTCCCCGGGATCATCCCGGAAAACCGGGTCTTGTCGAAGATCAGGTCCTCGTCGGACACCTCGAGCCCCGGGTACAGCGCATGCATGATCGACCCGGCGGTAAAGGCCTCTTCCTGCTGGGCCCGCCGTTCCGGGGACATGTAGTTGCGGAAGAACACGTCCCAGGGCTGCGGTTCGTTGGCGTCATAGGTGTAGCGCAGGAAGGCATTCACCCCGCCCGAGGCGCGCACGGCCGCGGAAATGGCATTCACGTTGTCGATGATCTCGCGCGCGACGGGGACTTCGATCGGCGCGCCGGGGGCGACAAAGCCGTTTTGCAGATCGACGATGACATGGGCGGTCTTGGACATGTCGAGGGTTTCGAACAGGGTCTCGCGGCCGTGGGACAGAATGGCCCGGTCGCGGATATACTGGGGAACATTGACAACATGCATGGTCGGACTCCTCTCAAGAACACCCGACTACTTGATTAATTAATACTGTCAGATGCAACTAAATTGCAATCATGGGCGGCCGACCAGCCCCCAAGGGCCGCCCTGGCGGTGCATTGCGCGCCGTTTTGAGACCAATAGTCGGGACCGTCAGGCCCCATCCCCCCGGTAGAGCTGCACCACGTGGAACCGGGCGTCTTCTAGGTGCTCGGACAGTTCGGCCCGCAGGCGGTCGGCATCGCGGGCGCGCAGGGCCTCGATCAGCGGTTCATGCGACAAGGCGATTTCGCGCGGGTCGTCATAGACCCGGCCCAGCAGGGCGATCCCCGCCCGCAATTGCAGGGCGATCTGGTCGAACAGCCGCACGATCCGCATGTTGCCCCCCAAGGCACAAAGCATCCGGTGAAAGGCGTAATCCTCTTCGACCTGCTGTTTCAGCTGTCCTTCCAGACCCAGCCGCTTCATCCGCTCGACCTGGGCGGCCAGCCGCTCGAAATCGGCCTCGGTCATGCGGGCCACGGCCGCGCCGGCCGCGTGCAGTTCAAGGCATTCGCGCAGGTCATAGATGTCGTCCAGCTCGTCCGCATCATAGGCGTGCACGAAGAACCCCCGGCGCGGGTGGGTCACGATCAGCCCCTGGCTTTCCAGCAACCGCAACGCCTCGCGCACCGGAGCGCGGGAGGTGCCCAGCTCGCGCGCCAGCCGTGCCTCGCCGACCTTTTCACCCGGACGCAGCCGCCCGTCGCCAATGGCCTTCAGCACCTGGTCGGCGATCCGGCTGGCCAGGTCGGTCGTTTCCAGCTCGGCGAACAGGGGCGACCCGGACCCATCGTCATCCATCATGTGCGGGCAATCCCCCCTGTGCGTGCCTGTCCGACCCCGGCCTGATGCATCCGCCCCGGGCACCGGGGGCGGAGTCGCCGTCAAAGCTGCATTTTTCATCACCACGTTTCCACATCTTTGAAACTGCGGAAAGTCTACAAGCAAGATTGTCGACAATATTGGATTCCTCCGTCATGACTTGCCTCGACAATCAGCGAACGCGGCCTAGTGACCCCGCGAACGGAGACCTTCATGACCCTGCAAGAGCCCATCCAAACCAGCCTGCCCCCCGAACGGGTGGAACTGGCAGCCGCCTACCGGCTGATCGCGGAATTCGGGATGGACGACAGCATCTTTACCCATATCTCGGCCAAGGCCCCGGCCTCGGAGGGGGATCATGCGTTCCTGATCAACCCTTATGGCCTGCGCTTCGACGAGGTCACGGCGGGCAACCTCGTGACCATCGACCTTGAGGGCAACATCCTGAACGATCCCTACGGCGCGGGCATCAACAAGGCCGGGTTCACCATTCACTCGGCCGTGCACGCCGCCCGGCCGGACATCGCCTGCGTGCTGCACACCCACACCATTGCGGGCGTGGCGGTGTCCTCGCTGAAAGAGGGCCTCTTGCCCCTGAACCAATGGTCGGCCCCGTTCCACAACCGGCTGGCCTACCATGATTACGAAGGCATCGCGCTGAACCACGACGAACGGGCGCGCATCGTCGACGACCTGGGCGACAAGAAGGCGATGATCCTGCGCAACCACGGGCTTTTGACCTGCGGGACAAGCGTGGGAGAGGCGTTCCGGACGATGATGGACCTGGACCGGGCCTGCCAGGCGCAGGTGGCGATCATGGGCTCGGGGCTGACGCCGAACGTGCTGACCGACGAGATGGCCGAATTCGTGGCGCAACAGGAAGAAGGCTGGGCCGACAAGCACGACGCGGCCGGCAAGCCCGACACCGAATGGGAGGCCTACATGCGCCTGTGCAAGCTGCGCCACCCGGATTTCGACCAATGAAGGATGCCCAGGTGTCCTGGCCGCTGACCGTGGTCGCCCTGTCTGAATCCATTGACCTGGTGAAGAACTTCACGGGCGACATCGACCCGCGCATCACGCTGGTGCGCCCCGAAGACGTCGAGGATCCGGGCGCCGTGACCTGCGCGCTGGCCTGGCGCCCGGCAGCGGATGCATTCGACCCGTATCCAAACATCATGATGGTGTCGTCGATTGCCGCCGGGGTCGACTCTATCATGAATTGCCCCTCATTGCCATCCGGAGCCATCGTGACGCGCGTCCGGGACGAGGACCAGGCCCGCATGATGGGGGCCTTCGCCGCATGGCACGTGGTGCATCATCACCGGCAGATGGGCGATTTCCTGGAAAACCAGAAGGCCGCCCTTTGGGACCGGACCTTCCGCCCCGAGATGTCGTGCAACATGACGATCGGCCTTCTGGGCTTTGGCCTGATGGGCCAGCACACGGCCCGGGCCATGGTGGCCATGGGCTACAAGGTCGTCGCGGCCAGCCGGTCCGGGGGCACCACCCTGGAGGGCGTCGAAACGGTGTCGGGCCCCGATGCCGTGACCGAGGTAGCCAGGCGCTCTGACATGCTGATCAACCTGCTGCCGCTGACGGATGAAACCGCCAACGTGCTGAACGCGGATCTTTTCGCGGCGATGCCCGAAGGGGCCATCCTGATCCAGCTGGGACGGGGCGAACACCTGGTCGAAGCCGACCTGATCGCGGCGCTCGACAGCGGCCACCTTGGGGGCGCGTCCCTGGATGTCTTCCGCCAGGAACCCCTGCCCGCCGACGACCCGCTCTGGGCGCACCCCAAGATCCTGATCACGCCGCACAAGGCCTCGGACACCACCCGGTCCGAAGTGCTGCGGCAACTCGCCGAGAATTACGCCGCCCTGCTGGCGGACGAGACCCCTCCGGGCGCGGTCGACCGCGCCTCCGGATACTGAACTTTAGGAAAGTACGCCCATGACCGCCCCCACCCGCATTCTCACCAACGGCAAGATCTGGTGCGGCCTTGAAGAAGGCTTTGCCGAGGCGCTGGCCATTGCCGGTGACAAGGTGCTTGCCGCAGGCACCGCCGACGAGATCGGCGCCCTGGCCGGCCCCGACACCGAGATCACCGACCTGGGCGGCAAGCTGGCCACGCCGGGCCTGAACGATGCCCACCTGCACCTGCATTTCTACGGCCAGAACATGCGCATGCTGGACCTGCGCCCCCATGCGGGCGTGACCACGGTCGAAAAGATCGTCGAGATGGTGAAGGAAGCGGCGGAAAACACGCCTCCGGGGACATGGATCCTTGGCCGGGGCTATGACCACGACAAGATCGAGGGCTTCCGCCACCCCCACAAGAAGGAAATCGACGCGGTTGCCCCCGACCACCCGGTCATGCTGACGCGCGCCTGCGGGCATACCTGCGTGGTGAACTCGAAGGCGCTGGAACTGTCGGGCATCGGCCACAACACGCCCGACCCGTTCGGCGGCAAGATCGGCCGCGACCCGGGCGAGCTGAACGGTCTGTTGTGGGAAAACGCCCGCTTCCCCGTCCAGCAGGCCCAGCCCGACCCGACCGCCGATGACTGGGCCAACGCCATCGAAGCCGCGTCCAGCCACCTGCTGTCGCTGGGCATCACCTCGGTCATGGATCCGGGCATTGGCCTGGCCAACGGCGAGCCCGAACTGCGCGCCTACCAGACGGCCCACAAGGACGGGCGGCTGAAGGTCCGCGTGGCGGGCACGCTGATGGGCGATCTGGACAAGAACATCCTCGACATCGCCTATGCCGAGGGCCTGGTGACCGGCGTGGGCGACGACATGTTCCGCATCGGCCCGGTCAAGATCTTCACCGACGGGTCTGCCGGGGCCGGCACCGCCTGGATGACCGAGCCCTATTACAACGACCAGACCAACTATGGCGTGCCCTGCCTGACGCCCGAGCAATGCGACGAGCTGGTCATGAAAGCGCATAAAATGGGCTACCAGATGGCGCCCCATGCCATCGGCGACGCGGCCATCGGGATGATGCTGGATTCCTACGAAAAGGCCTATGCCGAGATGCCCGACCCCGACCGGCGCCACCGGATCGAACATTGCGGCTGGCATACGCCCGAACAGCTGGAACGCATGAAGGCGATGAACGTCATCCCCGCGGGCCAGCCCTCGTTCCTGTATTTCTTCGGCGACGGCTATTTCATGTGCCTCGGCCCCGACCGGCCGCACCATTGCTACCCGTTCAAGACCTGGCTGGAAGAAGGCCTGCACCCCTCGGCCTCGACCGACTGCCCGGTCACCGACCCCGATCCCTTCCCCTGCCTTTATGCCCTGATCGCGCGAAAGTCCGACACCGGCCAGGTGCTGGGCGACGGTCAGCAGCTGTCGGTGGCCCAGGCCCTGCACATGTACACCTACGAGGCCGCCTACGGCGTGCACGACGAAGAGCGCAAGGGCCGGCTGATCCCCGGGCAACTCGCCGACGTGGCCGTGTTCGACACCGACTTCTTCGCCATGGACGCGCCCGAAAAGATCCTGGACGCGCAATGCGTTCTGACGATCCTGGGCGGTGAAACCGTGTTCGACCGGGCCGCCTGATGCTCAACGTGATCGTCCAGCGCCTGATCCTGTCGATCCCGGTGCTTTTCGGGGTGATGCTTTTCGGGTTCCTGCTGATGCAGGTCGTGCCCGGAGACCCCGCCCTGGTCGTCGCCGGCCCCTCGGCCACGCCCGACGTCGTGGCCGCCATCCGCGAGGAAATGGGGCTCGACAAGCCGGTGCTCGTGCAGTTCTGGGGCTACCTGGAACGGATGGCGCAGGGCGATCTTGGCCGCTCGATGATCTCGAACAAGGCCGTGACCGAAGAACTGGGCGCCGCCCTTGGCCCCACGCTTGAACTGATGATCGGCGCCATGATCTGGTCGGTGCCCGTCGGCATCGCCATGGGCACGCTGGCCGCCGTGCTGCGCGGATCGCTGGTGGACCGGGCGATCATGGCCCTGTCGGTTGCGGGGGTCTCGCTGCCGATCTTCTTCATCTCGCTGGTGATGATCCAGTGGCTGGGCGTGACCTACCCGATCTTCACCTTCATCGGCCGCCCCGGTCCCTGGTACACGGCCGAAGGCTTCATGGGCCTGTTCCTGCCCGCCTTCTCGCTGGGCCTGATCCTGATCGGCCCGGTGGCCCGGATGACCCGCTCGTCGGTGCTGGAGGTCCTCAAGCTGGACCATGTGCGCACCGCCCGGGCCAAGGGCCTGTCGGAAACCCGGGTGATCCTGGCCCATGGCCTGCGCAACGCGCTGATCCCGGTGATCACGCTGGTCGGGCTGCAGGTCGGCTACCTGCTGGGCGGAGCGGTGGTGACGGAAACCATCTTCTCGTGGCCCGGGCTGGGTCGCCTGGCCGTGGGTGCCATCCTGTCGTCGGACTTCACCGTGGCCCAGGGCACGATCATGCTGTTCGCCCTGGGGTTCATCACCGTGAACCTGATCGTCGACGTCCTTTATTCCCTGCTTGATCCGAGGGTCCGCAAGTGACCATGACCTCCGCCAACGCCGCATCCGCCGCGCCAGCCACCGAAGACGCCGACCAGGTCACCGCCCCGGCCCGCGCCCACTGGTTCCGCCGCCTGCTGCGCGACCGCGCGGCGGCCCTGGCCCTGCTGACCCTGACGGTCATCATCCTGGGCGCGGTCTTTGCGCCCTGGCTGGCCACCCATGACCCGGCCTCGAATTCCCGCTCGATCATGACGCCCCCGGTCTGGTCGGCCATGGGCGAGGCCGAGCATTGGCTGGGCACCGACGGACAGGGCCGCGACATCTATTCCCGCCTGCTGTACGGCGCGCGGCTGACCCTGCTGATCGGCTTCCTTGCCGTGGGCCTCGGCGGCTTCATCGGGTCGCTGATCGGGCTGATGTCGGCCTTCAACGAAAAGCTCGACCCGATCGTCATGCGCACCATGGACGTGCTGCTGTCCTTCCCCGCGATCCTGCTGGGCCTGGCGCTGGTGGCCGTCATGGGCCAGGGCGTGGTGCCCGTGGTCATCGCCCTGTCGGTGTCGTCGATCCCCGATTGCGCCCGGGTCGCCCGGGGCATCGCCATCGGTGTCATGAAACAGGAATTCATCGAGGCCGGCCGCGCCGTCGGCCTGTCGAACCTGCAGCTGTTCCAGCGCTATCTGGTACGCAACGCGATCTCGTCGATCATGATCTTCATCTCGCTGCGCTTCGGCCAGACCATCCTGATCGGCGCCACCCTGTCGTTCCTGGGCCTGGGCGCCAAGCCGCCCGCCGCCGAACTGGGCATGATGGCCAGCCAGGGGCGCGAGTTCCTGCTGTTCGCCCCCCATATCGCCGTCATCCCCTCTGTCGTGATCTTCGTCATCGTGCTGTCGGCCAACGTGGCCGGAGACGCCCTGCGCGACGTGCTCGACCCGCGCCTGCAAGCCTGATCCCTCAATAACAACAACAACAAGACCCACCACTCGACCAACAAGGAGCTATCCTCACCATGACCGCAAAGACCCGCTCGATACGTGCCGGGCTCGGCATCGCCACCGCGATGGTCCTGGCCCTTCCGGCCGCCGCGCAAGAGCTGACCATCATCCGCAACCAGGACAGCAACCACTACGACCCGGCCCGCACCGCCGCGCTTTCGGGATCCGAAGTGCTGTTCATGCTGGCCGACACGGTCGTGGGCCTGGACGAAGACATGTCGACCATCGTCCCGCACCTGGCCTCGTCCTGGGAAATCTCGGACGACGCGCTGACCTACACCTTCACCATCAAGGAAGGCGTGACCTTCTGCGACGGCAAGCCGATGACGGCCGAAGACGTGGCCTATTCGCTGAACCGCTGGTACGACCCGGAAACCAAGTCGCCGGTCCGCTGGCGCATGGGTGACGTCAAGTCGATCACCGCCCCCGATGCGACCACCCTGGTCTACGAGCTGAACGAACCCCACTCGGAACTGCTGTACCAGCTGGCCCAAAGCTTCGGTTCGGTCGTCGACAAGGAAACCGTCGAAGCGCTCGGACCCGATTTCGGCGTCACCGGCTTCAACGGCACCGGCCCGTTCTGCTGGGAAAGCTGGACGCCGCGCGACAAGATGGTCCTGACCCGTCACGAGGGCTACACCTGGGGTCCGACCAACTATGAAAACACCGGCCCGGCCCAGGTTGAAAAGGTCACCTGGCAGATCGTGCCCGAGGCAGCCACACGCACCGTGGCCATGCTGACCGGCCAGGGCGACATTTCGCCTTATGTCCCCTACATCGGCGTCGACAAGCTGCGCAAGGCGCCCACCGTCGACATCGTTGAATCGAACGAGGCCTTCTGGACCAACTACGTCGGCTTCAAGATCACCAAGGACATGGTGGGCGACGTCAAGGTCCGCGAAGCCATCAACCTGGCCGTGAACCAGGAAGCCATGGCCGAAGATCTCTTCTTCGGCGAAGTCGAACCGGCCTATTCCTACATCTCGTCGGGCGCGCTCGACTGGGACGAAAGCCTGGACGACAAGCTGCTGACCTACGATCCCGAAAAGGCCGCGGCCCTTCTGGACGAAGCGGGCTGGACGCTGAACAGCGCCGGCAAGCGTGAAAAGGACGGCGTGGTCCTGTCGCCCCTGGCGATCACCTTCACCGGCGAATGGCAGACCACGGTCGAAGCGGTTCAGGCGGACCTGCTGAAGGTCGGCATCGACATGCAGATCGAGCCGATGGACGCCACCGTCTACTGGGGCAAGTCGGCCACCGACGATTTCGACATGTATGTCATGGGCTTCCCCTATGTCTCGGCCGGGGACGCGCTGAACCTGTACTTCCGCTCGTCGAACATCCCCACGCCCAACCGGATGAACTACAACGATCCGAAGACGGACGAACTGCTGCTGACCGGCTCGCACGCCACGTCGGACGGCGACCGGGCCGCGGCCTATGGCGAAGTGCTGGCAACCGTGCATGACGAAGCCATCTGGCTGCCGATCTACCACAAGCCGATGCAGATCGCCGTGTCCAAGAAGATGAAGCCCTTCGAGGCGCACAACATCTACGGCGCCGGCCTTTACAAGGGCCTGCAGCTCGGCTTCGCCGACTGATCGTCACACCGACACCGGGCCGTCCCTTCGGGGGCGGTCCTCCCACTCTCCCAAGGATCGCAAGCCACCATGACCACCACCGTCATCCGCAACGCTGCCTACATCATCGCCTGGGACGAGGCCGCCAGCGGCCACACCCTGATGCAGAACGCCGACCTCGCCTTCGACGAAACCGGTATCCTGCAGGTCGGCGGCACCTATGACGGGCCCGTGGACGAGGAAATCGACGGCTCGGACCGCATGGTCAGCCCCGGCCTGGTGGATATCCATTCCCATCCCTCGTCCGAGGCGATGAACAAGGGCATGCTGGATGAACTGGGCTCTCCGGGCCTGCGCATGTCCTCGCTGTACGAATTCATGCCGCTGTTCCGCCCCGACGGACAGGGCACCCCCTTCGCCGTGAAGACCGCCTATTCCGAACTGGCCCTGTCCGGCGTGACCACGCTGGTTGACCTGTCGGTCGCCTATCCCGAATGGCTGAGCCTCGCCGAGGCCTCGGGCCTGCGGGTCGTCGTGGCCCCGATGTACCGCTCGGCCCGCTGGTACACCGAAACCGGCCATTCGGTGGATTACGAATGGGCCGAGGACGACGGCCGCGGCGCGATGCAGATCGCCATGGACACGATCGACGCCGCCATCGCCCATCCCTGCGACCGGCTGACCGCCATGGTCGCGCCGTCCCAGATCGACACCTGCTCGCCCGAGCTGATCAAGGACAGCTATGCCGAGGCCGAGAAGCGCGGGATCAAGATGCAGATCCACGCCGCCCAGTCGATGGTCGAGTTCAACGAGATCACCACCCGCCACGGCATGACGCCCATCCAGTGGCTGGACAGCCTTGGCGTGCTGACCGACCGCACGATCATCGGCCACGGCATCTTCCTGAACGACACCCACCCGTGGACGGCCTGGCCCGACGGCGCGGATTTCGAAACGCTCAAGGCCTCGGGCACCGCTGTTGCCCATTGCCCGACCGTGTTCCAGCGGCGCGGCGTGACCATGCACACCTTCGGCAAGTACATCCGGGGCGGCATTCCCATGGGCATCGGCACCGACACCTACCCGCACAACATGCTGGAGGAAATCCGCCACGCCCTGATCAACTCGCGCATCACGTCCAAGGACGTCTACGACCTGCGCACCACCGATGCCTTCGACGCCGCGACGATCGGCGGCGCGGCGATCCTGGGCCGCGACGACATCGGCAAGCTGGCCGTCAGCGCAAAAGCGGACCTGTTCCTGGCCGACATCACCCACCCGGCGATGCGCCCCCTGCGCGACCCGCTGGCCTCGCTGATCTACGTCGCCGCCGAGCGCGCCGTGACCGACACCTTCGTCGACGGCGCGGGCCTTGTCCGGGGCGGAGAGTTGAAGACCTTCGACCTGCCCGCCGCCCTTGACGGGCTGGAAGACGCCCAACGCCGGGCCGAGGTCGAATTCCAGAAGCTCGACTTCCGCGACCGCACCCACGACCAGGCCGCCCCCATCAACTACGCGCCGAAGGCAAGCTGATGACCGACACCCCGCTGCTTGAAGTCCGCGACCTGGCCATCGAATTCAAGACCGACGGCGGTGCCGTGCGTGCCGTCGACGGGATCAGCTTTTCGCTCGACCGGGGCAAGACCCTGGGCGTGGTCGGAGAATCGGGCTGCGGGAAATCGGTGACCTCGCTGGGCATCATGGGCCTGATCCCCACGCCCCCGGGCCGCTACGCCGGCGGCCAGGTCCTGTTCGAGGGCCGGGATCTGCTGACCATGCCCGCGTCCGAGCGGCGCGCCCTGCGTGGCGGACGCATGGGCATGGTGTTCCAGGAACCGATGACCTCGCTGAACCCGGTCTACACGATCGGCGCCCAGATCATCGAATGCCTGAAGGCCCACGGCACGTCCAACAAGCGCGAGGCCCGCGAGCGGGCGATCGAACTGCTGGACCTCGTGCGCCTGCCCTCGCCCTCGAAACGGGTCGACGACTTTCCCCACCAGCTGTCCGGAGGCCAGCGCCAGCGGGTGATGATCGCCCTCGCGCTCGCCAACAACCCCGAACTGCTGATCGCGGACGAACCGACAACGGCCCTGGACGTGACCATCCAGGCCCAGATCCTCGACCTGATGCGCGACCTGTCGGACCGCACCGGCGCGGCGATCATGCTGATCACACACGACCTGGGCGTGGTGGCCGAAACCTGCGACGACGTCGTGGTCATGTATGCCGGCAAGGTTGTCGAACGGGCCCCGGCCAGGGACCTGTTCGACGGGCCGATGCACCCCTACACGCTGGGCCTGATGGCCGCCGTGCCCCGCCTGGACACGGATGCCGACCGGCTCGAAACCATCCCGGGCACTGTTCCTCCGCCCTGGGCCATGCCAGCGGGCTGCCGATTTGCCTCGCGCTGCCCGCTGGCTACGGACCAATGCCGGGCCAGCCCGCCGCCCCTGCGCGAGATCGGCCCAGGCCGGCTTGTGGCCTGCTGGCGCGCGCCCATCGAGGAGATCGCCGCATGAAACCCAACGTCCTCGAGGTCTCGGGCCTGACCAAGCATTTCCCCATCGGCGGCGGGCTGTTCGGGCGCAAGAAGGGCGTCGTGCAGGCCGTGTCCGACGTGTCCTTTTCGGTGGCCGGGGGCGAGACCCTGGCCATCGTCGGCGAATCCGGTTGCGGCAAGTCGACGACGGGGCGGGCGGTGCTGCGCCTGCAGGATCCCTCGGCCGGGTCGGTCAAGCTGGACGGCGAAGAGATCACCACCCTGCCGGCCAACCGCCTGCAGGCCCTGCGGCGCAACATGCAGATGGTCTTCCAGGACCCGTTCGGCTCGCTGAACCCGCGGATGACCGTGCGCGAGACCCTGATGGAACCGCTGCTGCTGCACGACGTGGCCCATGGCGACAGGGCCCGCGAGGTCACCTCCCGGCTGCTGGAAACCGTGGGCCTGGCCGCCCACCATGCCGACCGCTACCCGCATGAATTTTCGGGCGGCCAGCGCCAGCGGATCTGCATCGCCCGGGCCATTGCCACGCGGCCCCGGCTGATCGTCTGCGACGAGCCGGTGTCGGCGCTGGACGTGTCGGTGCAGGCCCAGATCGTGAACCTGCTGCAGGACCTGCAGCGGGAATACGGCATGGCCTACGTCTTCATTTCCCACGATCTTTCGGTGGTGCGCCATATCGCCGACCGGGTGGCCGTCATGTACCTGGGCCGCATCGTCGAGGAAGCCCCGGCCGACCAGCTTTTCGCCGATCCGCGCCATCCCTACACCCGCGCCCTGATCGAGGCCGCTCCCCGGCCCGTCCCCGGCCTGCGGGCCGCCACCGAGCCGCCCGAGGGCGAGGCGCCCTCGGCGCTCGACCCCGGTCCCGGCTGCGCCTTCGCGCCGCGCTGCCCGCTGGCCACCGACCTGTGCCGGACCACCCGGCCCGAGGCCCGGCCCATGGGCGCTGCCGCCCGCGTGGCGTGCCACCATGCCGATCAGCGGGCCGAAATGGTCTTCCCCCCGGCCCCGCCGCAATCGCAGGCCCTGGCCGCCCGGCTGGCCGTCATGGCCAACGCCCGCGCCAACGGCGCCCCCTGAAGCAAGTGATGGGTCAAATGACCCATCCTACAAAAACTGTGGGCGTAGGATGGGTCATTTGACCCATCTTCCCCTTTATCCTCATCCCAGGGTCCACACGGTGACAGCCCCGTCGATGCCCCGGATCGTGATGCCCGCGCGCCGGCTGATCCCGTCCAACAGGGCTTCTCCGCCAGCCGCAATCGCCGCCGCCCGCATCTCGTCGCTCAATACGGCCGTCACACCCAATTCGCGGGTCAGCGCCTCCAGCCGGCTGGCCACGTTCACCGTGTGGCCGATCACCGCGAATTCCAGCTGCGTCGCCCCGATATCGCCCAGCACCACCGGCCCCACGTGCAACCCGAACCGAGCCCGCAAGGGCGGCTCTCCGGCCTCTTCCCGCACCGCGTTCCACGCGGCCATGTCGGCCATCATCGCCCGCATCGCGGCCACCGCGTTCACCGCGTCCCTTTCCCCGGGCACAGGTGTCCCGAAGGTCGCCATCAGCCCGTCGCCCAGGAACTTGTCCAGCGTGCCCCCGTGCCCGAAGACCCGCGCCTCCATCATCCCGTGGAACCGCCGCAGGACCCCGATCACCTCTGGCGCCGGCCGCCCGGCCGCGAAACCGGTGAACCCCTCGATATCGACGAACAGCACCGCCACGTCATGTTCGCGGATCTCCTTGAGCGGCTCGTCGTTGCGCGACAGCTCGTCGACCACCCGGGGCGAGAAATACCGCGACAGGTTCGACCTCTCCCGTTCCAGTGCCGCGTTGCTCAACACCAGCCGCTGCAACCGCCGGATCGAGAACGCCAGCACGTAGCACACGATCAGGAAGACCACGATTTCCTGCAACCGAATGTCGGCCTGCACCCGGTTCGGATCCAGCAGCTCCAGGATCCGGCCGTCGTCGCCAAAGGCCTGCTGCGCCGCCACGGTCAGCTCGGGGACGGTCACGCCCTTGTAATGCACCCAAAGCGCGCCCAGCGACCAGAAGATCGCCGTCCAGGTGCCGATCGCCGTGATCGTGCGCCAGGAATAGGCCAACGTCCCCGCCGCCAGGATAATGTAGAAATAGGCGAAATTGCCGAAATGATAGGTCAGGGCCGAGGGCCATTCGGTCTGCTCGAACGGGTTGGGAAAGACCAGCGCAAAGGTCAGCAGGGCCAGGTCCAGGAACAGCACCGACAGTTCCAGGAACGACCGGCCCACCCGGCCCACGCGCTTTTGCAGCCAGCCGACAGCCGCCATCGCCGCCAGCAAGGCCTCGTACCACAGCATCGGCCAGGCGAAATTCAGGATGGGCAGCAGCACCGCCACCACCGACAGGGCCACCCAGCGCGCCCGCACCGCCATCTCCAGCCCCTCGCGCTTGTGCCGGGCCAGGGCGGCATCGGTATAGCGGTTGGACACGACCGGGTCCGGCGCCATGCGCGCCCTCAGGACCTGCCAGACCGACGGCTTGGGGGCGGAGGAGATTTCGGACATGGGACAGACCTCTGGCGTGACAGGGCCAAGGCTAGCCGGTTCCGCCCCCCTGCGCGAGGTTGACCTTGGCCGGCCGGCCCCACTGGCCATGCCGGGCCAACCTGGCGCGTCGGCCAGGGACGCGCGGCCCCGGTCCCGAGGCCAGGACACCTTATAACAGGCAAAAGGCGGGCCGGGGCCCGCCTTGCGTCGGTGGCGTAAAACGCCCGGGACCTCAGCCCATCAGGTCGGCGTAGGTCACGATATCCTCGGACCCGTCGTCGAACACCGTGGTCATGGAGACCGCCTCGCCGTCCTCGTACAGGGTCGTCCGGCTGTCCCACGCGTACAGATCGCGGCTGTCGACCTTGACCTCTTCGACGATCTCGCCGTCCTCGAAGGTCGAAAACACCTCGGTGCCCTCGTCCTTCATCGTGTGGCGGTAAACCAGCTCGTCATTCTCGTAGCTTTCGTCCTTCCACGCCCACGAGAACACGTCCGCCCCGTCGACCCAGAACTTGGAAACGGTTTCGCCCCCATCGTAGAAGACATCCAGCGCCCGCCCGTCGTCATAGGCCGTCGAGGACACCACCAGCTGACCATCGTCGAACTGGTTATACCGCTCGTCCCAGTCATAGGCGTCCCTGGTGTCCTGCCAGAACTCGGTCGCGAGCACGCCGTCCATGTAATAGGCGTCCAGCAGCAGGCCATCGTCGTACAGGATGGTCGCCGTCTTGACCTGGCCGTCCTCGAAATCCTCGACCTTGGTTTCCCAGGTGTAGATGTCGCCGTTGTCCTCCCAGGCCTTCTGCGTGACCTGGCCGTTCTCGTAGGTCTGCTGCAGGTGGCGGCCGTCGTCATAGACCTTGTCCAGGTACTCGATCTTGCCGTTCTCGTCGTACTCCATGTACTTCGAGACCCAGTCGTGGCTGTCGCCGTTATCAAGATCGGTCTTGGTGGCCAGAACCCCGTCCTCGTAGGTCACGACAACTTCGCGCCCGTCGTCATAGAGGGTCTCGCGGGCGATCATCGCCCCCTCGTCATCGTAGACGCGGGTCTTTTCGTCCCAGCTGTATTGATCGTCGATGTCGTACCTGGTCTTGCGTGTGGTCATCCCGGTGGTTCCCTGTCTTCGGCGCCCGCCAAGGATGAAGGCCGGGCCCGCTTGCTGCTCAACGCGTTGTCTCCGGCCCAATTGGGGCAAATTTGGGGCCGGGTCTCAGCAATCCCTTGGCCCCGGGCCCGGCGTGGCCGGAATGTTACGCTTGCTACGATCGAAGTACGCGGCCCGGAGGGCATGCGTGCATGGTGCCCACGATGGACGTCTGGTGTCTGTGCCGGCAGCCCGGTCATCGGGCCTTTCAAAAAAAGGCCCCGCCAGGCAAGGCGGGGCCAGGTGTCGTGCCTACGTCAGGCCGCAGACACGGGCGGTGTTCTTGAAACTTGAAATGTCGGGGTCAGGCGACGGCCCGGATCAGTCGTGCATCTCCGACCGGATCTGCTGGCGCAGCACGTCGATGGGCACCGATTTGCCCTCGCGCTTGAAGCTCCAGTAGGTCCATCCGTTGCAGCTGGGTGCGCCTTCCAGCGCGGCCCCCACCTGATGGATCGAGCCCTTCACGTTCTCGGCCACCAGCGTGCCGTCGGCCCGGATCTTGGCGATCTTGCCGCGCGGGCTGGACAGCATCTCTCCGGGGGCCAGCAAGCCGCGTTCGACCAGCTGGCCGAAGGGCACCCGCGGCTCCTGCCGCTTGCTGGTGGACACCGACAGCGACTCCCGGTCGAACCGGCGCACCTTTGACAGGCGCTTTTCGGCGACCTTGCGATAGGCCTCTTCCCGTTCGATGCCGATGAAATCGCGGCCCAGGGCCTTGGCCACCGCGCCCGTCGTGCCGGTGCCAAAGAACGGATCCAGCACCACGTCGCCCGGGTTGGTCGTGCCGACCAGGACCCGGTGCAGCAATGCCTCGGGCTTTTGCGTCGGGTGGGCCTTGTCGCCGTTGTCGTCCTTCAGCCGCTCGTGGCCGTTGCAGATCGGGATGACCCAGTCCGAGCGCATCTGGATGCCCTCGTTCAGCGCCTTCAGGGCCTCGTAGTTGAAGGTGTATTTCGATCCCTCGCCCCGCGACGCCCAGATCAGCGTTTCATGGGCGTTGGTGAACCGCTTGCCCCGAAAGTTCGGCATCGGGTTCGACTTGCGCCACACCACGTCGTTGAGGATCCAGAACCCCTGGTTCTGCAGCTCGGCGCCCAGGCGGAAGACGTTGTGGTAGGATCCGATGACCCACAGGGCCCCGTCCGGCTTCAGCAGCCGTTTCGCGGCGGCCAGCCAGTCGCGGGTAAAGGCATCATATGCGGCGAACGAGGAAAACTGATCCCAGTGATCGTCGACCGCATCGACCCGGCTGTTGTCGGGCCGGTGCAGCTGGTTCTTCAGCTGGAGGTTGTACGGCGGATCCGCGAAGATCAGGTCGACCGAGCCTTCCGGCAGGCCGTTCATCACCTCGATGCAGTCACCCGCAATCACCTTGTTCAACGGCAGCGCATCCATGCGCGTCGTCCTCGTCATCATCATCGTCTGCCTCTGTCCCCGGCGCATTGGTGCGCTCATTGGTTGCCCACAGGATGAGTCAAAGCCGAATCACCGTCAATTTATTTATTGGAGTCAGCGGGTTACAGATTCTCTTGATACAAGATATTGTGGACGGGCCGGAATGAACGCCTATGATGTGGGGTTACACCAAGATCTCGGAGCGCATCGCGATGCGCTTTTGAAGGATAGCCCGCATTGGTTTCCCATCCATAGCCCGGATGCTGTTGCGCCAAATCCACCATGACGCGATCGCGCCATGTTTTTGCCACAATCGAGGCCGCCGCGATCGACAGGCTGCGCGCGTCCCCGCCGATGACCGGCGTGGCGGGCATGCTCAACCCTTGCGGGATCCACTTGCCGTCGACCAGCACGTGATCGGGCAACACGGCCAGCCCCGCCACGGCCCGTTCCATGGCCAGCAGGCTGGCCTGCAGGATGTTCATCTCGTCGATCTCGGCCACGCTGGCCTGGGCGATGGACACCTCGGCCACCTCGGCGATCTGGGCGGCCAGGCGGGACCGGCGTTTCTTCGACAGGGTCTTTGAATCGTTCAGGCCCGCGGGGATGGCCGCCGGGTCCAGCACCACGGCCGCCGCCACCACCGGGCCGGCCAGGGGCCCGCGGCCGACCTCGTCACTGCCCGCCACGCGCAGGGCGCCGGCCGCAAACAGGCGGGTTTCATAGGCGAAGTCGGGGGTGGACCGGGTCTTGGAACCGGGCTTCGAAATGGGCTTGGGCATGACACATAGAACAACCCCGGCCGGGACCGGGGCGCAAGGGTCAAAACCGAAGTGAAAAGGCCGCGTCCGGGGAAAGCGGGTGGGTGGGCGGTGCTTTCCCCGGACGCGGCCGGCGGCTGGGCTGCTCGACAGGCCTCAGCGCATCCCGACCCGGTAGCCCCGCGCCTTCATGCAGGACGGGTCGAACCCGGTATAGGTCCCGTCCCGCGTCGGCACCTTCACGGCACAGACCTGGGGCAGGTCCTTCACCTTGACCTGGGCCTGGGCCAGGCAATGCTGAC
Organism: Paracoccaceae bacterium; assembly: GCA_002709405.1. GTDB lineage: Bacteria > Pseudomonadota > Alphaproteobacteria > Rhodobacterales > Rhodobacteraceae > Marinibacterium. The sequence goes on along the minus strand of PAQV01000095.1, from coordinate 63,728 downwards.
CGTACAATGTCATCGTATCCCCGGGCCGCGTCACGTCGCGCAGGCAGGACGCGGGCAGCACGTTCCACCCCTGCCCTTTCGGTGCCTTCGCCCGGTGCCCGTTGGTCCAACCCTGGCCATGCCCGTTCTGGTAATGCCCGTTCTGGTTATACCCGTTCTGACCATACAGGGGCTGCCCCTGCCAATGGCCCGGCTTGGTCCGGGTCACCGGCTTGACCGTATAGACATTGGGCGGCGGGGCGGACTTGTGGTCATTCTTGTTGTTGCTGACGATGGCCGCCAGCAGGCCCAGGGTGATCGCCCCGGCAACCACGGCGCCCGGATCGATCTCTCCGGCCCGCGCCGGAGTGGCCACCCCCGACAGGGCCAGTGCGGCCGAGGCCACCAGGGCGGGGATGAAACGGGTCTTCTTCGGGGTCTGAAGGCGGGGCATGTCAGGTCTCCTTCCTGATCTTGAAGTGGTGCGTATCCTCTTCGGACACATGACCGGGCACATGGCCCGGCGGCATGGGCTCACCCTCGGCCAGCCCCCCGAAATCAGGCAATAACACCCCCCTGATATCGGATAACCACGCCCCCAACCCCCGGCTGTTATTGAATTTCAAACCCCATGCCCCCACTCTGGCGGACATGACACGCATCCGCTTCACATGCCTCCTGCTCGCCGCCCTGCTGGCCCCGGCGGTCCCGCTTCCGGCCCTGGCCCAGGACTGCTATGCCGATTACAAGGCCAAGCAGGACGACCCGCTCAAGCTGCATTACGGGGTAGCCCGGATCACCGGCGAGTGTTCCAAGGGCGCCGCCCAGGCACAGCTGGCCGGGCGCCTGCAATCCCAGGGCTGGACGCTCCTGAACGTGGTGTCGGTCTTCGGGCCGGACGGGCTCGACAAAAGGAAGGCCAATGCCGGCGCCTATTACCTCCGCTACTGAAGGCCGGATGTCGGGCGGGCGCATCGTCGGCCTGGGCATCGCCGCCATCGTCGCCCTGCTGGCCCTCACCGCCACCGTCCTGCTGATCACCCTGCCCGACGCCAATGCCTTCAACGCCCGGGTCGAGCGGATCTTCATGGAAAACGACGCCCTGACCGCGCCGGCCGAAATCAAGCTGCTGGAAATCCTCGCCCAGTCCGGCACCGCCTTTGCCGACACGCTGACGTCCTACCGCGTCGTCATCCTGGTCCTGCTGGTCTTCGCCTGCGCCATGCTGGTGGCGGCCCTGGTCTTCCTGTTCCTGCTGGTCACGCTCAACCGGCGCATGGAACAGATCGAAAGGGCCGGCATCCGGGTCAGCTCCCTCGTGGTCAGCCGCGAGGAAAACACCGTCTATCTCAACGACATGGAATTCAAGCTGACGGCCGCAGCCATGGAAACCCTGGCCGTCCTGGCCGAGGCCCGGATGGACGACGATGTCCTGTCGGGGGCCGAGCTTGAGGCCGTGGTGTCGGGCCGCACCGCCGCCGATTGTGACGAGGCAGCCGGGGCCACACGGGTCAAGCGCCTGCGCGATGCGCTCGGCAACCAGATGGTCGCCGCGCTGCTGGTCAAGACCATCGCCCGCAAGGGCTACATGCTGGCCATCGACAAAGATGTGATCAAGATGGTCTGACCCCGCGCCTGCCGTGCTCTTGGAATCCGCCGGGCGGCTCCCCATCTGACCCAGACCCGAAGGGGACCCAACAGGACAGGGGGCAGCTCATGAACGTGCGCGCCGAGATCTCCGATCGTCATTACGGCATCACCGTGGAACCGCTGGAGGGCCGCGTCCAGGCGTGGCGGAACGGCAAGCTGCTGGCTTCCAGCACGCGGGCCAAGGTCATGTACGAAACCCGCCTGCCCGCGGCCATCTATTTTCCGCGCGAAGACCTGGCCGTCTGCGATTGCGCCCCGACCGACGCCCAGACCTTCTGCCCGTTCAAGGGCACGGCGGAATATCTTGATGCCGTTGTCGGGGGAGAGACCCTGAAAAACGCCGTCTGGAGCTATGCCCTCGCCCTGCCCGAGGCCGCCGAGGTCGAGGGCTTCGTGGCCTTCATGCCCGGCACCGTCACCGATTTCGACCTTGGGACGAACGTGCTGCACCCGCCCTCGGGCGGCAACCTGACCGGGCCGCTGGTCGACTGGCTGCTGCGCGACGCCGCGCGCATCGACACTGCCGAAGACCTTCTGGGCGAACTCGCCGCCCGCCTGCAGGACAGCGGCATGGCCCTGTCGCGCCTGGCCGTGATGATCTGGTCGCTGCATCCCATGATTGCCGGCCGTCGCCACCTGTGGACCCGCGACAGCGGGGCGGTGAACGTGATGACCGCCACCAACGACATCCTCACCCAGCCCGAATACCTGTCCAGCCCCCTGCGCCACGTGTCCAACGGGCTGGGCGGCGTGCGCCAGAAGATCGGCATGGAGTATGGCGCGGCCAGCTTCCCGATCATCGAGGACCTGCGCGCCATGGGGGCCACCGATTACGTGGCCATGCCCCTGCGGTTCTCGGACGGGCGGATCAACGTGCTGACCCTGACCAGCGACCATCCCGACGGATTCTCGACCTCGGACCTGGGGCTGATCTTCGAACTCTCCCCGGTGCTCAGCCGCTACCTGGAGGTCTTCACCCTGCGCGACACCGCCCAGTCACTGCTGGAAACCTATGTCGGCAAGCGCACCGGCGCGCGGGTGCTGGGGGGCGAGATCCGGCGCGGCGACGGTGACGAAATCGACGCGGCCATCATGTTCTGCGACCTGCGCGGCTCGACCGCGCTGGAAGAACGGCTGGGCCGGACCGCCTATATCGAGCTGCTCAACCGGTTCTTCGACACCGTGTCCGAACGGATCGTCGAGGAAGGCGGAGAGGTGCTCAAGTTCATCGGCGACGCCGTGCTGGCCGTCTTTCCCGCTGGAGACGACCCGGACCGAGCCCGGACCCAGGCGCTGGCGGCGGCCCGGGCGATCGTGGCCGAACTGGATGCGCCGGGCCTGGATCCGTCCGGGCCACGCACCGAGGGCGTCATCGGCCTGGCCTTCGGACGGGTGACCTATGGCAACGTCGGCTCGCAGGAACGGCTGGATTTCACCGTGATCGGCCAGCCTGCCAACATCGCCGCCCGGCTGGGAGACCACGGCAAGGCCATCGGCGAACATATCGTGATGACCGAGGACATCGCCAGCGGGGCCGTCAATGCCCGTCCACTGGGACCGCTGCGGCTGTACAATATCTCGCAGCCGGTGGTCAGCTACGCCATGTCCAGCCGCGACACCCAAAGCCTGACCCCCGAGCTGATCCTGCCGCCCCAGGCCAGCGAAGGGGTCAGCATGGACCACATGCCCGGCTGACTGGCGAAGGCGATCGGCCAGCCAGGGGGACCGGAATTTTCAAAAATTCCGGCGCAAATTTTTAGTTAAAAATTTGCCACCGCCTGGCGCTGATCGAGCAAACCGTCCAGCCGTCCGGCCAGGGCCAGAAGGCGGCGGTCGTGGGCACGCGGCGCAATCAACGAGATCCCCAGAGGCAGCTCCGCGCCGGGCGCCCAGACAGGCAGGTTCACGACCGGCAGCTGCAACGCCGTCCAGCAGGCATTGAACACCGGGTTCTCCTTCGGCCGCAGCCCGTTTTCCAGCTTCGGCGCATAGCCCGGGGCCGAGGGCGCAAGGACGACATCCACCCCGGCCATGCGCCGTTCCATCTCGATGCGCATCAGGGCCAGGCTGTCATAGGCCTCGTAATGCTGGCGCTGGGTATAACCGCCGCGCAATTCGACCCGGTGGTGGAAATCGTCGTGCAGCAGCGTCGGCCGCGTCCGCACCAGGTTCAGGAAGGCCGAGGCCCCCTCGCAATGCATCACGCAGCGGTGCAGCTCGTCGGCCTCGTCGAAACCCGCGGGCAGATCGAAGGGCACCAGGTCGGCCACCGGCGACAACATGTCTTCCAGCGCGTCGAAGAGGGCCACCGTTTCGGGCAGGGCCTGGTCGAAATAGGGCGTCCGGCAGACACCGATCTTCAGACGGCCTTCGGTCGCGGCCGGCGCTTCGGGCAGCGCGTAGACATCGGCCAGCAGCGCCAGGTCCTCGACCGAGCGGGAAAACAGCCCCACCGTGTCGAAACTGACCGCGTAGCGCTTGACCCCTTCGGTCGAGATCAGCCCCCAGGACGGCTTCAGCGCCCCCGCCCCGCAATAGGCCGCCGGCCGGATCGTCGACCCGCCGGTCTGGGTGCCCAGCGCCAGGGGCACGTGACCCCCGCCCACGGCAGCGGCGCTCCCCGAGGACGAGCCCCCGGGCGTGCGCGTGGGATCATGGGGGTTCAGCGTCGCCGCATGGCGCCCGCCGGCGGCGAATTCGAAGGTGTCGGCCTTGCCCAGAACGATGGCCCCGGCTGCACGCAGGACCTCCACGCAGGGCGCATCCGCGGCCGGCCGATGGCCGCCGTAAAGCGGCGAGTTGTGAGTCGTCGGCATGTCGCCGGTGTCGATCATGTCCTTGATGGCCACCGGGATGCCGGCCAGCGGACGGGGATCGGAGGACGCGATCGCTTCGGCCTGTGTCTCGGCCGCGCCATTCATGCAGATCCAGGCCCGGGTGCGGGCATCGTCTTCGGCAATCCGGCCCAGGCACGCCCGGGTCAGGTCAAGCGGCGTCAGGCTGCCGGCCGCCATCGCCCGCCGGGCCTCGGAGGCCGTCATGTAGTGGGCCGTCATCTTTAAGGCCCTTGGCCGCATCGTTCCGTCCATGGTCATCTCAAGGTGCCGGCCAGGAGAGGAAGATCCCGGCCGGCGCTCCTCCCCTCATTCCGCAGCCGTTGCCAGCGCGGGATTACGTGTCTTCATCAGCGGCTGGATGTGCTCGCCAAAGGCCTCGATCCCGGCGATGAAATCGTCGAAGATCAGCATGATGCCCTCGATCCCCGGCGTCTCGCCGATCTGGTCGAGCATCGCCGCCACCTGTTCATAGGACCCGATCAGCTTAAACCCGCCGTTGGGCATGGCCTTGGACGGATCCTTCAGCTGCTCTTCGGCATTGCGCGCCATCCGCCCGGCGGTGGAATTCTCGGCCGCCTTGGTGTCCTGGCCCGACTGCGCCTTGGCCCAGGCCAGGGCGTCCAGGTCGGTGCCCTCGCGGTAGTGTTCCCACTTGGCAAAGGCCATTTCCTCGGTGGGCGCGGCGATCACCGTGACCAGGGTCAGGGCCCCCACCTTGCGCCCGGTCTTCTCGGCCGCGGCCATCAGGCGCTTGGGCGGATCGCCCGACAGGTCCACCTGGTTGATCCCCGATCCGGCACCGACAAAGTTGAAATCGGCGTTTTCGGCCACGAACTGCATCCCCCGGTCCGAGGAATTGGCCGACACGATTTCGATCTTCGACGAGGGCTGCGGAGACAGCTTGCAATCGTCCATCTGGAAGAACTCGCCCTTGAAATCGGACACGCCCTTTTCCCAGAGCTCTTTCATCACCGTCACGTATTCGGTCGCATAATCATAGCGCTTGGCAAACCAGTCATCGCCCGGCCACAGGCCCATCTGCTGGTATTCCTTGGGCTGCCAGCCGGTCACGATGTTCACCCCGAACCGGCCGGGCGCGATGCTGTCGATCGTCGTGGCCATCCGCGCGGCCAGCGCGGGCGGGGTGATCAGCAGCGGGATCGAGGCATAAAGCTTGATCTTCTGGGTGACGGCGGCAATGCCCGCCATCATTGTGAAGGGTTCAAGATTGCGCACCCAGTATTCCGACGGCCCGTCGAAGCCCCGGAACTTGACCATGGCCAGGGCGAAATCCATGCCGTAATGCTCGGCCCGCTGCATGATGGTCTTGTTCAGATCGAAGGTCGGCTCTGTCTTCGGCGAGGTGGTCGACATGAACCACCCCCGCGACCCGATGGGCACGAAGACGCCGATCTTGGTCATTCGGCGGCCTCCAGCAGGGCCGTGTTGCGTGATTTCATCAGCGGCTGGATGTGCTCGCCGAATTGTTCGATGCCCACGATAAAGTCGTCGAAGGTCAGCATGATGCCCTTCAGGCCCGGCGTCGCGGCGATTTCGTCCAGCATGGCCGCGACCTGTTCATAGGACCCGATCAGCTTTTGCAGGCCGGTCGGCTGGGGGTTTTCGATGCCCCGCTTCAGGCCGGCCGCGGTCGAGCCCTCCTTGGCCTGCAGATCGGCCCCCGCCTGGGTGGCCTGCCATTCCAGGGCCTCGATATCGGTGCCGGTCTTGTAGTGTTCCCACTTGGCAAAGGCCATTTCTTCGGTCCGGTCGGCGATGATCATCAGCAGCGAAAACGCCCCCGTGTCGCGCCCGTGCTTCTTGGCCGCCGCATCCACCTTGGCCACGGTGGCCTGCAGACCGCCGGTATAGTTGATGTCCTTGCCTGGCCCGCCCGCGCCGACGAAGTTGTAATCGCCGTACTTGGCCACGAAATCCATGCCCTTTTCGGACTGGCCCGCGCCCACGATCGGGATATGCCCCGACGGCTGCGGCGACAGTTTGCAATCGTCCATCTGGAAGTACTTGCCCTTGAAATCGGACACGCCCTTTTCCCACAGATCCTGCATGACGGTGACGTATTCGGCCGCGTAATCGTAGCGGTTGGCGAAATGCTCCTGCGTCAGCTCGATGCCCATCTGCTGGTATTCCTTGGGCTGCCAGCCGGTCACGATGTTCACCCCGAACCGGCCCGGCGCGATGCTGTCGATGGTCGTGGCCATGCGCGCGGTCAGCGCGGGCGGCAGGGTCAGGATGGCGGACGAGGCGAACAGCTTGATCTTCTTGGTGACGGCGGCAATGCCGGCCATCAGGGTAAAGCTTTCCAGGTTGTGCACCCAGTATTCCGACGGCCCGTTGTAGCCGCGCAGCTTGATCATCGACAGGGCGAAATCCAGCCCGTAGTGCTCGGCCCGCTGGACGATGGTCTTGTTCAGGTCGAAGGACGGCATCGTCTTGGGCGAGGTCGTCGAAATCAGCCAGCCGCGGCTTCCGATGGGAATGAATACGCCGATCTGGGTCATGGGTCAGGTCTCCTGAGAGGGGGCGGTGGCGCGGCCCCGAGGAGGTGGCCCGCGCAAGATTATGCATCGAGTGTCCACTTCGACCGCCCGCGCGACAAACGACAAATCCCCAAGGGGCCATTGAGTTTTTTTCAGCAGGGTTTCCGGGGGCCGGCGAGCGGATTGCCTCAGACGCGGGCATTCGCGGACTGCGGTGCCGATGGGGCAGGCACCGCACCGGGCCGGCGCAGCCGGGCGAACAGCGGCACCGAGATCAGCGGAATCACCGCCATCATCAGGAAGACCGCCGCAAAGTCCGACATCTCGACCACGTGGCCTTCGCCCGACATCAGGGCCAGCAATGCCGCCGACAGGGAAATGCCCAGGCCCATGGACAATTGCTGGAACACGCCAGCCGTCGCGACCGAGCGGGAGAGTTCCTCGGCCGGGACCTCGGAATAGGTCAAGCCGTTGACGGAATTGAAGAAGACCATGCGAATGGCCCCGGCGGCGACGATGTAGGGCACGACGACCCATGCCGACAGCCCGGGATGCAGCAAGGCAAAGCCTGCGATCAGGGCCGAGCCCAACGCCCCCATGCCCGCAATCGTCGGGCCATAGCCCCAGCGGGCCACCATGCGCTTGAGAAACGGCTTGGCGCAAAAGGCGCCCACGGCGGCCGTCGACGACAGCAGCCCGGCCTCGATCGGCGACATGCCCAGCCCGATCTGGAAGACCAGGGGCAACAGGAAGGGCAGCGCGTTCAAGCCGACCCGCCCGATACCTCCGGCCACCACCCCGGTGCGGAAGGCGGGGATGCGGAACAGGGCCAGGTCCAGCGCCGGAGCGGCATGACGGCTGGCATGACGGCGATAGATCCAGAAAACGGCCAGCGCGGCGGCCAGCAGGGCCAGGGTGGTGATCTCGCCTCCGACGAGGGGATGGCCCAGGTGCTCGACCGCCAGCTGGAACAAGGTCAGGGCGATGCCGGCCAATGCGAAACCGGCCCAGTCGAAGCCGACTTTCAGCCGGGCTCCGGTATCGGGGGGGATCAGCCAGCGGGCCAGCACCAGGGTCAGGATGCAGACCGGCACGTTGACGAAGAAGATCCAGCGCCAGTCCAGGTTGGTCACGATGACAGCCCCCAGCAAGGGCCCGACCAGCGGCCCGATCAGCACCGGGATGGTCAGCCACATCATCGCGTCCAAAGACCGTCCCTTGCCGAAGGCGCGCAGCAGGATCAGCCGGCCCACCGGGGTCATCAGGGCTCCGCCGAAGCCCTGCAGGAAGCGGGCGGGCACCATCAGGCCGATGTTCGGCGACAGGCCCGACAGGGCCGAGCCCAAGACAAAGATCACCACGGCCCAGGAAAACACCCGGCGCGGCCCGAACCTGTCGGCGAACCAGCCCGACACGGGCATGAAGACGGCAAGGCTGAGAAGGTAGGCCGTGATGGCGAAATGCATGACAAGGGGGGACACGCCCAGGTCGGGGGCAATGGTCGGGATGGCGATGGTCAGCAGGGTGGTGTCGATGCCCTGCATCACGAATGCACAGGCCACTGTCCCGGCGATAGCGATCTGGCGGCCGGGGGGTAGAGCTGTGTCCATCGGGGATCCTGTCGTCGCGCCGGACATCGCGGGCCGGCAGACCTTCCTTTCACCAGCGCGGCGCCCCAAGGTCAAAGGAGAAACGTTTCATGACAGGCCAAGGAAAATTCAGGGGACCGACAGGGAACTTTGGCCTCATCCGGCCCTGACTTCAGGCCCCGACAACCTTTTCTCAGCAGCCGCCCAAGAATTCCGCATTAGGCGGCCGGCCCGGCCCGCCCCTAGTCTTGACCCGACACCGCAGCACGACACCGCAGCACGAGGAGCCCGCCCATGGAACGCGTCTGGGACAAATTCCTGACCGAGGACGACAAAAAGGTCATCGCCAAGCGCAAGTTGCGGGAAGAGACCGGGCCGGGCGAAAACGTCGCCCTGCTGGTCATCGACATGCAGGTCACCGCCTGCGGCGACGACATGCCCATCTACGAGCAGCTTGACCGCTACCCCGGCGCCTGCGGCCCCCATGCCTGGAAGGCGATCCCCGTGCAGCAGCGCCTGCTGGCCGCCGCCCGGGCGATGGAAATGCCCGTGATCTATTCAAAGCACGTCTTCCACGGCTACACCGGCATGGCCCGGGCCAAGGAAGGCGTCTTTGCCGCCACCGACCCCCGCTCCGAAGTGCCGGACGAAGTGGCCATGATGCCCGGCGACATGCTGCTGGAAAAGCAGACGCCGTCCTGTTTCGCCTTTACCAACCTGCACCTGATCCTGCGGGAAAAGGGCATCGACGGGCTGCTGGTCGTGGGGAACTCGACCTCGGGCTGCGTGCGGGCCACCTGCGTCGACGGGCAGGCCATGGGCTACAAGATGAACGTGATCGAGGAAGGCGTCTTTGACCGGATCGAGATGTCCCATGCGGCCGCCCTCTTCGACATGCAGTTCAAGATCTGCAACGTGATCGACGAGGCCACGGCGATGTCGATCATCGGCGCGCCGGCTCCGGCCGCCGTGGCCGAGTAACGCGGAGGCGCGCCCAGATGACCGCAGCCACCATCCGCGCCGCGGCGTTGCAGCTTGGCCCTTCGGGGGCCACCATCGCCCGCACCACCACCCGCATCCTGGACCTGATCGACGAGGCGGCAGATGACTCTGTCACCTTTGCCGTCCTGCCCGAACTGGCCCTGACCCCCTATTTCGCCGCCGAGGTGCGCGACGACCTGATGCCCTTCACCTCGGTGTCGGAAAACCAGGCCGCCGTCGATGCCATCGCCGCCCGGGCGGCGGGCCACGGCATGGCCATCGTCATTCCCTTTGCCGAACAGACCAACGAGGGACTGTTCAATTCCATGGTCTTCTACGACGGCAAGGGCAGCTGCCAGGGCAAGTTCCGCAAGGTGCACATCCCCGGCAAGGTCGACCCCGACCCCGACAAGCCGATGACGATCCTGGAGAAGCGCTATTTCACGCCCGGAGACCTGCCCTTCGCGGCCTTCGACCTGGATGGCATCCGGGCCGGCGGGATGATCTGCTATGACCGGCGCTTTCCCGAAAGCTACCGCGCCCTGACCCTGAACGGGGCCGAGCTGATCTGCGTGGGCTACAACACCCCCGTCATGGCCGGCGGCACCCTTAAACTGGCCCGGCGGGCGTCAGAGCTGGCGATTTGCGGCGGGGCCTATTCCACCGCCACCCATGCCATCGCCGCGGGCAAGGCCGGGCTTGAAGGGGGCACGCGGTTTATCGGCGGGTCCTTCATCTGCGGGCCCGACGGCATGATCCTGAACCGGGCCAAGACCCACGGCGACGAGGTCGTGACCGCCGATCTCGACATGGCCCACCAGGCCGCCCTGCGCCAGCGCTGGGATTTCGAAACCAACCGGCGGCCCGAGGCCTACTCTGCCACCCAGCCCGACGCACCCTCTGGCCCCAGGGCGCTGACGGCCTGAGCCCCCCACATGGATGCCCATCTGACCGGGGCCGCCAGCCTGCGCGCGCCGCGCGTGGACAAGGCCCTGCACGTCCCCGCTTTCCGGCGCTTCTTCATCGGGTCGGTGATCTCGGTTCCCGGCAACTGGATGCAGATGACGGCCCAGGCCTGGCTGGTGCTGGACATGACGGGATCGCCCATGGCCCTGGCCTGGGTGACCACGCTGCAATTCCTGCCGATCATGCTGTTTTCGCTGCTGGGCGGAGCGGTGGCCGACCGGTTCCCGCGCCGCAAGCTGTTGATGTTCACCCAGATCGTCGGAGCGGCCCAGGCCGCCACGCTGGCCCTGATCGTGGCCTCGGGCGCGGTGCAGATGTGGCACATCCTGACCCTGGCCGCCTTCCTGGGCCTGGTCACGGCCATCGACCACCCGGTCCGCCAGGCCTTCGTGGCCGACTTGGTCCCGCTTGACGCCCTGCCCAACGGCATCGCCCTTGGGGCCATGTCGATGAACATCGGCCGGGTGGTCGGCCCCGCCCTGGGCGGCGTCGTTCTGGCCCTGTCCGGCCCCGAGGCCGCCTTTGCCCTGAACGCCTGCACCTTCCTGATCTTCGCCGCCGCCCTGTCGCAGATCCGCCCGGCCCATGGCGCGGGGCGGCCCACCGGGCGCAAGGCCACGCTGCTGGGGGACGTGCGCGAGGGGCTGGTCTTTGCCCTGTCGACCCCCGCCCTGCAGGTACTTCTGGTGGCCACCGGGTTCATCGGCATGTTCGGCCAGAACTTTTCCACCATGGTCCCCCTGGTGGCCGAGCTGATCGTGCACGCCACCAAGGCCCAGTTCGGTCTGCTGAATTCCTGCCTGGGGATCGGGTCCTTCCTGGCCGCCCTGTCCCTCACCCGGGCGGGCAAGCCCCGGCCCGTGCGCATCCTGACCGCCGGGCTGGCCTTTGGCCTGCTGCTGATCGCCATCGCCAGGACCGACACGCTGTGGCTGTCCTGTGCCCTGTTCCTGGCCGTGGGATTTTCGGCTGTGACCTTTTCGACCTCGGTCCAGACCGCCCTGCAATTGCTGACGCCCGAGCACATGCGCGGGCGGGTGGCCTCTATGGTCACCCTGCTGATCGTCGGATCCTCGCCGATCGGGGCCCTGTTGACCGGGTTGGTGGCCGAACAGATCGCCGTCTGGCTGTCGGTCGCCCTGAACGGGGTGATGTGCCTTGCGGGAATCGCCCTGTCCGCCCGCCAGATCCTGTCGCTGTCGCGCCGGGGCAAACTGCCCAGGGGCTGGGCCCGGGCCGAAACGAAGGCCCCCGCACCGACCTGACGGTGTCCAATAATGTGACTCTGCCCCGACTTCTGCCGCTTTCTTGCTCAGGCCCCTGCCCCGTGCCCGGATTTCCCCCGTAGCCCATTTGCACGTACTTATGCATTTGCAGCAGAGTTAGTTGCAGTGACGACTGTTCACGGAGCAACGAACACATGAGAAAGCGAGTACCGCTGAATGCCATCCGCGCCTTCGAGGCGACGGCCCGCAACGGCAGTGTCGCCAAGGCCGCGGATGAACTCTGCGTGACCCCTACCGCCGTCAGCCACCAGATCCGGCTGCTGGAAGAATTCCTCGATACCCGGCTGTTCATTCGCAAGAACAGCCGGATTGAACTGACCCCGGAATCAAGCGCGACCGTCGCCGACATCACCATGGCGCTGGACCTGATCAACGACGCGGTCCTGGCCCTGCAGCCCGATGCCGAGATCCGGTCGAAACTGTCGGTCGCGGCCTCGGCCTCGGTTGCGTCGCTATGGCTGATGCCCCGGCTCAGCGAGTTTTTCAGCCTCGCCCCCGACGTGGACGTGGCCGTGCGGGCCTTCATGACCCGGCGCGAGGGCGAAACCAACGAGGCCGACCTGCGCATCTGCAACTGGCGGTCCAACCTGGACATGCAGGTGGAACGCCTTCTGGAAGAAGAGATCATGCCGGTCACCACCCCCGAGCTGGCCGCGCGCTACGACAACAACGCGCGCGAGATCCTGGCCAATGCGCCGCTGGTGCATGTCGACCGGGCGCAAGACGGGCTGGAAGGCACCTATCCCGACTGGGCGCGCTACCTGCGCGAATACGGCATCAGCCGCGACGACGTCACCCACGGGCCGCGCTTCAACCAGGCCAGCCCCTCGATCGAAGCCGCCCGGTCCGGTGTGGGCGTCATCCTGGGCCGGTCGATCCTGATCGAAAACGCGTTGGCCAAGGGAGAGCTGGTCAAGGTGGCCGAAAGCTACCCGATCCGCAGCCCCTACTACCTGCTGTCGCCCTGGAAGGTCGGGCGCGACAATGTGATCGAACGGTTCAAGGACTGGATCTTCGACAAGGTCAACGCGCCCCAGCTGTCGGCAGCCTGACGGCAGCCAGCGAGGCGGAACAACAAAGCCCGGGCCGGCGGATTGCCCGGCCCGGGCTTTCGTATGTCCGGACGTGGGCAAACACTCGATCAGCCGATCATTCGGCAGGCATCACCGCCATGCGTGCCCCGTCGCAGCGGCGCGATTCAGCCCAGGCCAGGGCCAGCACGGCGATACCGGCTGCCGACAGGGCGGCGCCGACCCAGCCCGTCGCGGCCCATCCGGCCCCGGCCGACAGGGCCAGCCCGGCCACGAAGGGCCCCAGCGCATTGGCAAAGTTGAAGGCCGCGTGGTTCAGGGCGGCGGCGAGGGTCTGGGCGTCTCCGGCCACGTCCATCAGGCGCATCTGCAGCGGAATGGTCAGCCCGGCGGTCATGCCCAGCAGCAGGACCATGGCGGCCATGACCGGCCAGTTGCCCATCGCCAGCGCATAGGCCCCCGACACCAGGGCCATGCCAGCCAGCAGCACGCCCGCAGCCCCCAGGCGCGACCACGAGGCCAGCCGCCCGGCCACGCCATTGCCGATCGTGGCACCGACCCCGAAGGCCGACAGCGACAGCGGGATGGCCCAGGCCGGCGCGGCCGCCGCCTCGATCATCGCGGCTGAGAAATAGCTGTAGACGGCGAACACCCCGCCAAAGCCCACGGCGCCGACCAGCAAGGTCAGCCAGACCGCCCGGTTCTTCAGGGCACCCAGTTCGCGCAGGGGCGAGGCGCCCTCGGCCACCGGGGTTTTCGGGACGAAGCGCCCGATCATCACGACCGAGGCCAGCGCCAGCGCCGTCACGATGACGAACATGCTGCGCCAGCCCACCGCCTGCCCCAGCGCGCCGGCGGCCGGCACGCCCACCACGTTGGCGATGGTCAGGCCCATCAGCACCCAGGCCACCCCGGCCGAGCGTTTGCCCTTGGGCATCATGTCCGCCGCGCACAGCATCGCCACGCCCAGGAAGGCGCCGTGCGGCAGGCCCGCCAGGCCCCGGCTGAGGATCAGCGTGTGGATGTCGGGGGCCAGCGCGCCCAGCAGGTTGGCCAGGGCAAAGCCGGCAATCAGCATCATCAGCAGCGTCTTGCGGGGCACCTTCGCGCCCAGCACGGCAAGCACAGGGGCCCCGATGACCACGCCGATGGCATAGGCGCTGATGGCATGGCCCGCATAGGGGTTGGTCACGCCGAGATCGGCGGCGAAATAGGGCAACAGGCCCATCGAGGCGAATTCCGACACCCCGATGGCAAAGGCGCCAAGGGCGAAGGACAGGATGGCCAGTTGGCCCTGGCGTGCGTCGGGCGACATCGGTGGTGCTCCGTGGGGGTATGGATTCCACGGCACCTTTTCTGCGCCGCAGCACCCATGACGCTAATCACGAATGCCGCCGGCTTCTACGGGCGCCAACTGCATAGACGCTATGCGATGGGCACAGGGCGCGACCGACCTTCCAGGTGTCCCCAGCCTGTCCGGCTGGCCGTCAGCTTAGCACGTGCTCTGCCTTGGGGTCCCAGGACACCGCCACCGTGTCGCCGATCTGCGGGGCGGCTGCGAAATACTCGGCATCGGTCATCGTGGCGGTCAGGTCGTCGCCGGTGTCCGACGTCATCGACACCTGCACGAAGGGCCCCTTGTATTCGACCATCGTTACCGTGCCACTGGCGCCGCGCATCCCCGGCATAGCCCCGATCCGGCAGGCATCGGCCCGGACCGAGACCTCGCGGCCCTCGCTCATCAGCACGTTATGGCCGCCGATGAATCGGGCGACGAAGGCATTGGCCGGGGTCTCAAAGACCTCGCGGGCCGGGCCCGCCTGCATGATCTTCGCGTCGTTCATCACCACCATGATGTCCGACAGGGCCATGGCCTCTTCCTGCGAATGGGTCACGTGCACGAAGGTGATGCCCAGTTCCTTCTGGATCCGCTTCAGCTCGGCCCGCATGCGGGTGCGCAGGAACGGGTCCAGCGCCGACAGCGGTTCGTCCAGCAACAGCACCTTGGGCCGGGTGATCAGCGACCGGGCCAGGGCCACCCGCTGCTGTTGACCGCCCGACAATTCGTTGGGCAGGCGGTTGGCCAGGTGATCCATCTGCACGAGTTCAAGGTATTCGCGCGCCTGCCGGTCGCGCTCGGCCTTGGACACCTTGCGCACCTTCAGCGAGAACGCGACGTTGTCCAGCGCCGACAGGTGCGGGAACAGAGCATAATCCTGGAACATCATCGACGTGCCCCGGTCGACCGGCGGCAGGGTGGTGATTTCCGTGTCCTGGATCAGGATCGCCCCGTCGGTGACCTCTTCATGGCCGGCCAGCATCCGCAGGGTCGTCGACTTGCCGCAGCCCGACGGGCCCAGCAGGCAGCAATAGGACGACCGCGGAATGCGCAGCGAGATGTCATCCACCGCCTTCGACTTGGCATTGTAGGATTTCGTCACCCGCACCAGTTCCACGTCGAACCTGTGACCTTGCGTGACCTGGCGGATCTTCGGACGGCCCGTGTGGGTCGTCTCGTCGATCTCTCGTGCCTTCTTCAGTTGCATGTGCGGGTTCTCCGGGTTCGAAAGGCGGTATCAGGCATCGGGGCGGTTGGCGCGGCGCCTGGCCATGACGGTCATCAGGGCGACCGCGCCCAGGATGATGGCGAACATGGCCAGCGAGGTCAGCGTGCCGATCGCGAACAGCACCGGGGTCGAGGCCCCGGTCAGGATGCCCGTGATCTCCATCGGCATGGTGTTGCCCAGGCCGACGTTCAGCTGGGTGCGGGCGTTTTCCTCGTAGGACGAGGTGATCGAGGACACGAAGATCCCGATGACACCCGGCAGGATGATCGGCAGGATGATCATGCGGAAGCGCTGGCCGGAATTGGCGCCCAGGTCGGTGGCGGCCTCTTCGTAGGCCGGGTTGAACCGGCCCAGCACGATGAACATGATCAGAAGGCCAAAGGGCAGCGACCAGGTCAGCTGGGCGCCGATGCCGCTGGTGAACCAGTTCACCTGCCAGCCCAGCAGGTTGAAGGTCAGGGCGATGCCGAACCCGATGAAGATCGAGGGCAGCACCATCGAGGCAATGGCCGAGTAGAACACGAAGTTCGAGCCGGGGAACTTGCGCCGGTAGGCCATGCCGGCCGACACCGCGATGATCGTCGACAGCACCGACACGCAGGCGGCCAGCCGGATCGAGCGCTTGAACGAATTGGGCACGTCGCCGATGCCCTGGCCGCCAGTGCCGGCGAAAAGGACCTCGAACCAGTGGGTCGACCAGCCGGTCATGGGAAAGGACATGCCGCCGTCCGGGCCCTGGAACGACAGGATGTAGACGCAGAGCATCGGCGCA
Organism: Paracoccaceae bacterium; assembly: GCA_002709405.1. GTDB lineage: Bacteria > Pseudomonadota > Alphaproteobacteria > Rhodobacterales > Rhodobacteraceae > Marinibacterium. Next base: position 47,569 of record PAQV01000095.1, on the reverse strand, counting down.
TAGAGGAAGATCAGCAGGGCGATCATCAAGGTGGCAAGGACGTAGAAGCTGGGCGGGCGGCCCCGGGCGGTGCGCATCATGGGCGGGTTACCTCTGCAGTTCCTTGCGGATGTCGACCACCCGCAGAAGACCGGTGATCAGGACCACCACGATGACCAGCAGCATGACCGATTTGGCGGCGGCGGGCGGATACTGGAAGGCGGCGAGCTCGGTGGCGATGGCATTGGCGGGCGTGTTGATCTGGCCGCCCGACATGATCTTGATCATGAAGAAATCGCCCAGCACGGCGGTGATGATGAAGATCGCGCCGATGGCGATGCCCGGCTTGCACAGGGGCAGCACCACGTCGCGCACGATCTGCCATTCCCGCGCCCCCGCATCCTGCGCGGCCTGGATCAGCGAGCGGGGGATCTTGGCCATCGAATGGGTGATCGGGCCCAGCATGGCCAGGGTCAGCAGGTTGCAATAGGCCAGGATGACCGAGAATTCGGAATAGAGCAGCCAGTCCAGCGGGGCCTCGGTGATCCCGGCGTTCATCAGCGCCTTGTTCACCAGCCCTTCCTTGCCCAGCAGGGGCACCCAGGACACCATGCGGATCGGGCCGGGCGTCCAGAACGGGATGGCCGCGGCGGCCAGCAGGCCCATGCGCCAGCCGGTGCTTTCGACGTGGAAGACCAGGAAATAGGCCAGCCAGAAGCCCACGACAAAGGTGATGGCCAGGGTGATCAGCAGGAACTTGAAGACGGTCAGGTACAGAGACAGCGTCAGCGGCGAGGTCAGCGCATCGGTCCAGGACCCCAGGTAGATTTCCGGGAAGACCCGGGCGAAGTCGTAGTCGAGGAAACTGACCACGGTGATGATGCCCAGCGGGATAAGCACCATCGTCGTGAAGACAAGCGCCATCGGGGCGACCTGCAGCCAGGAGGCGACGCGGGGAGGAACGCGCATGGGTCGGGTCCTTCGTCCAAAGATCTGTGCCCGATTGTTCGGGGTGGGACCACGCGCGACAAATGAGGAAATCTCACATCGGGGTTGAGGAAAGGTGGGCTGGGACGGCGGGCGGGAATTATGCTTTTGCACCAATAACTTGGAAAACCTGCCTCGAGGCGCGCCAAAGCCCCGGCCCGGCAGCGGGACGCCGGGTTGCCTGGCGATGAAAATTTCGGCTTTTGCCGCAGGGCTGCGGCCCCCTCAGCGGTGGCGGGCGCGCAGGGCCTCGGGGGCAGCGACCAGCAGAAGAACCACGGCGGCCACGAAGAACAGCCAGTACCCGGCAAGGCCGAACAGCAACGTGCCCGCGATGCCCCCGAAGGCGAAGCAGGCAAGCGTCAACCCGTGCAGCTTCAGCTTGGGCCGGGCCAAGGCCGCCTCGGCACCGCCCCCGAGGCTTTGCGCAAGCTCGATGCCGATATCCGTCGCCATGCCAGAGACATGGGTGGTCCTGACCCGCGCCTGCGAGATCAGCGTCGTCACCGCGTTCTGCAACCCCATGACGAAACTCAGGACGATGACCACGGCCGCCTCGCCCGAGCCGTGAAACACCAGCAGCCAGGCACTCAGCACCAGCAGCAGGACCGCTTCGGCCAGGATCGCCAGCGCATAGACCGACCGCTGCCGCCGGGCTTCGCCAGTGCGGATGAACAAGGCGGCGCTGGCGGCACCGGTGATGAACGCCACGACCAGCCCGGCGAAGGACAGGGCCAGCAGGACGCCGCCATTTGCCAGGTGGTCGGCAAACATCGACAGGTTGCCGGTCATGTTTGCGGAAAAGGACCCCGCCACCAGAAAGCCGACCGCATTGAGCGCCCCGGCCACCGTGGACAACAGCCCGGCCAGGGCGAGATCTATGCTGCTTGTGCGCTCGTTGCCGACGCGGATCAGCATGGCGGGACCTTGTCGAAAGGAAAACCGGAAGGAAACAGGATGGCCAGAATTGTCTTTCCCGGCGCGCCTGACCAGCCCCCACGGCACCCGGGGCGTCAAGTTTTCGGATTTGGAACGAAAAACGCCCCCGCAATCACGTGCGGGGGCGGTGTTTACCGATCTGCCGGACGGGCTCAGGCGGCCAGGAAGTCCTGCCAGCGGCGGACCAGGTAGCGGTCTTCGTCCATCAGGGTGTTCCAGATACCGATGTTGCCCATCCGGTCCCAGAGCGAGCCGCCATCGCGGACCACGCCGGCCTTTTCCATGACCTTGCCGAAGGGGTTCAGGATGTCCTCGGTGGCTTCCTTGCCTTCGTACCAGTAGCCGTATTCGTTTTCGGTCATGTGCGGCTTCACGTTCTCGGGCACCGAGTTGTAGAACCCCTGGCGCGAGATGAACGCCCCGGCCCAGCCCGAGTTGAACCAGTTCATGTACTCGATCGCGCATTCGCGCTGCAGGCCTTCCAGGTGGGCCATGGGCATCATCATGATGTACCAGGCGCGGTATCCTTCCTTCATGCCGTTATACAGGCACTCGATCCCGCGGGTGCGGACCTCGGTCACGGCGGGCGACCACATGGATTGCAGCACGACCTCGCCCGAGGCCATCAGCTGCACCGACTGGTCGAAATTGGTCCAGAAGGACCGGAAATGGCCCTCTTTCTTGTATTCGATCAGCTTGTCGATGGTGGCGTCGATTTCGGCCCGGGTCATGTTGCCCTTGTCGACATATTCGACGTCGCCCATCGCCTGCAGGGCCATGGCCGCATCGGGCACGCCGACGCCGGTGCCGTCCTGCAGGGCGACCTTGCCCGAGAATTCGGGGTTCAGCAGTTCGGCCCAGCTTTCGATGGGACGGCCGATCAGGTCAGGGCGGATGCCCAGCGTGTCGGCGTTGTAGTAAAGCGGCACGCCGACCAGCCAGTCGGTGGGCTCGGTCGCATATTCGGACCCGCTTTCGTCGGTGTAGTACTGGGCCTTCATCGGCGAATAGCCCTGCATCGACACGGTGCCGCCGTCGGGATACTTGCCGGTGGTGAAGATCGGCACGGTCTTGTCGTACCACTTGTACTCCGAGACATTCACGGGCGACAGCACGCCCCGGCCGACGAAGTACTTCATGTTGGTGATCGGCACGTCGCTGACGTCGATCGACTTGGGCTGGGTCAGCATCCGGTTGACCTGAGCCGTGTTGTCGGGCGAGGTCTGCATCTCGACCGTGAAGTCCAGGTCCTTGTTGGCCTGCTCGGCGATGTTGGGAATGGTCGAGTAGGACTGGCCCACGTGGACGATCTTGATGTCCTTGATGTTCTGGGCCCAGATCATCGGGGCGGGGAAGGCGGCGGCGGCGGTGGCCGCGGCCCCGGTCTTCAGCAGCGAGCGACGGCTGAGACCCTTCTTGGGGCTGGTCGTGGACGTCTTGACGGGGTCGGTCATGTACGGATCCTTCGTGGAGGTTCGGCAAAAACGAGTGTGGGCGTCGACGGGATCCAGCTTCCGGTACGCAGGGCTTTTCCAACAAATGAAGAAATCTCACAGCCGCGCTGAAGAAAGCTGCGGCGCAGCATCGGCAAATGCATGTCATCTTCGCCGCAACATCCAAAGACGGAGTTCAAGATGTCCGATACCCTGACCGCCAGCGCCATCCGCGCGGCCGGCCTGTCCGCCTCTGAAACCGCGGAAGCCGTTATTTCCATGATCGAACAGCGTGAAGAGGACGTGCAGGCCTGGGCGCATTTCGATGCCGAGGCCGTCCGGGCCCAGGCCGCCGAGCTGGACGCCCGGCCCGAGCGCGGCCCGCTGCACGGCGTGCCGGTGGGCGTGAAGGACGTGATCAACACCAAGGACATGCCGACACAGCACAACTCTGCCCGTTATCTGGGCAGCCAGCCGGGCGTGGACGCGGCCTGTGTCGATACGCTGCGCCATGCCGGGGCGCTGATCGTGGGCAAGACGGTGACAACCGAATTCGCCTTCACGTCCCGGGGGTCGAAAACGCGCAACCCGCTGGACCTGACGCGCACGCCCGGCGGGTCGTCGTCGGGATCGGGGGCGGCGGTGGCCGCGGGGATGGCCTCGCTGGCGCTGGGGACACAGACAGGCGGGTCGACCATCCGGCCGGCCAGCTACAACGGCGTATTCGGATGGAAGCCCACCTGGAACGCGATCAGCCGCGAAGGGCTGAAGATGTACTCGGCCACCTGCGACACGCTGGGGCTTTATGCCCGCGACGCGGACGATTTCGGGATGCTGGCCGATGTCTTCGGGTTCTTTGCGCTGGCGGACCTGCCGGTCAGCCTGTCGGGCCTGAAGATCGGGTTCACCAGGACGCCGACCTGGGAACAATGCGAGCCTTCGGTGGTTGCGGCGATGGACCAGGCCGCAAGCCTGCTGGAGGCCGCCGGGGCCAGCGTGAGCGAGCTGGTGCTGCCCGGCCCGTTCGACAAGATCCATGCGGCCCATGCCTCGATCCTGGATTGCGAGGGCCGGTCGGCGGTGCTGAACGAGGTGCTGACGACCGAGGGCATCCACGACGAATTCGTGGCCAAGGTGGAAAACCGCAAGGGCGAAACGCCCGACAGCCTGCGCGCGGCCTACCGGCTGGCGGATGAATGCCGGGGGATCTTCGATGACCTGGCCAGCGGCTATGACATCGTGATGACGCCCAGTGCCACGTCCGAGGCGCCGGTGGGGCTGACCTCGACCGGGAATGCGTCGATGAACTCGATGTGGACGGTGCTGCAGGTGCCGGTGGTGTCGGCCCCGGGGCTGGTGGGGCCGGCGGGGATGCCCATCGGGGTGTCCTTCGTGGCCCGGCGCTACGAGGATCGCCGGGCGATCGCCGTGGCCAAGCTGGCGGGCCAGGTGTTTTCGGGCGCGCTGGCCGCGGCGGCCTGATCGACGCGATGGGTTGAAACAACCCATCCTACATCCGGTTTGGGCGTAGGATGGGTCGTTTCGACCCATCTTTGCCGCCGGGCCACGCCAAGTATCCGCCGCGACCTGTCTGGCCGGGGCGGTTTTATATAGACCAGGTGATGAAAGTAGAGGGCGGCGCCGCCAATCGGATACGGGACCGGGCGTCACCCCGCCCCTCGGACGTCGTCAGAGAAGACCCTTGCCAGGGGCTCCCATTATCCTGCGTTGCGTCAGCGGACGGGTCCGCCGAAGGATCGATCGGGTCCAGTGTATCGACCCGTCGCGTTAACAGCTGCCAAGTACACCGGGCGTTGCCCGGCCAGCCCGCGTCACAACCGATCAGGCCCCGCCGAAGAACCCGGCCACGGTCGTGATCATCGCCTGCTTCGGCAGGATCCGCTCCAGCAGGAACGCATGGATCTCGGGATCCGGATCGTGCACCGCATCCGCCAGGATGGTGATCCGGAAATCCAGGTCAGCCGCCGCCCGTGTCGTCGACAGGATCACCCCGCTGGTCGAAATGCCCGCCATCACCAAGTGCCGCACCCCCTGTGCCCGCAACAGCGTCGGCAGCTCGGTTTCGGCCAGGGCAGAAATCCGGTGCTTGGTCACCACCGGTTCAGACGGCAAGGGCGCGACCTCGGGGATGATGTCCGGCTCGACCAGCCGGCCGGCCGCCCGGATCGCGCTGAACTGGGTGCCTTCGGGACAGATCTCGGGATGGCCGGGCCGAAACCCGACCTTGACGAAAAACACCGCCATCCCCGCCGCCCGCGCCTTCGCCAAGGCCTCGGCCGCCGCCGCGATGGACGGCCGCGCCGCCTCGGTCTCGGCAATGCCGGTCTGAAAATCCATGACCAACAGGCCCGTATCCACGCTGTGCATTGCCTATCCCCTTGACGTGACGCCCAAAGATACTGCCCGCCCGCGCCGGCGCCGGGCAATGCCCGCCATCCCTCAAGCGGCTGAGAATTGCTCAGCCCGCCCCAAAGCGCCTGTCAGCGCCCCATCACACAGACCATGGGAAAAGGTGGTGATCCCGACAGGATTCGAACCTGTAACCTGCCCCTTAGGAGGGGGCTGCTCTATCCAGTTGAGCCACGGGACCGCCGGTGCCTGTCTTAGACCGTCCGCTCATCCTTGTCACCGCCCTTCGCGTTGTTGAACAGGCGCGGCCGTTTGCGCTAGCCTCGTGCCATAACAACCAAGAAGGAACCGCGCCCGTGTCGATGGACCCAAAACGCCCGCTCACGCTCCGCGATGTCTCCGAGGCCTCGGGCGTGTCCGAAATGACCGTCAGCCGGGTGCTGCGCAAACGGGGGGATGTGTCGGAGGCGACCCGCGAAAAGGTGCTCGCCGCCGCCAAGGAGCTGGGCTATGTGCCCAACAAGATCGCCGGCGCGCTGGCGTCGTCCCGCGTCAACCTGGTCGCGGTGATCATCCCGTCTCTCAAGAACATGGTCTTCCCCGAGGTCCTGACCGGCATCAATGAGGTTTTGGAGGACACCGAGCTGCAGCCCGTCGTCGGCGTGACCGACTACATGCCCGAGAAAGAGGAACGGGTTCTGTACGAAATGCTGTCCTGGCGGCCGTCCGGGGTGATCATCGCCGGGCTGGAACATTCCGATGCCGCGCGCGCGATGATGGAAGCGGCAGGCATCCCCGTGGTCGAGATCATGGACACCGACGGCAAGCCAGTCGACGCGATGGTCGGCATTTCCCACCGGCGGGCGGGGCGCGAGATGGCCAAGGCCATCCTCAAGGCCGGCTACCAGCATATCGGGTTTATGGGCACCAAGATGCCCCTGGACCACCGGGCGCGGAAACGGTTCGAGGGCTTCACCGAGGTGCTGGCCAAGTCGGGCATCGAGATAGAGGACCGCGATTTCTATTCCGGCGGGTCCGCCCTGCTGAAGGGCCGCGAGATGACGGCCGCCATGCTGGAACGCTCGCCCGAACTGGATTTCCTCTATTATTCAAATGACATGATCGGGGCCGGCGGGCTGCTGTACCTGCTGGACCAGGGCATCGACGTGCCGGGCCAGATCGGCCTGGCCGGGTTCAACGGGGTGGAATTGCTGCAAGGCTTGCCGCGCAAGCTGGCGACGATGGACGCCTGCCGGACCGAAATTGGCCGGGCCGCCGCCGAGATCATCGTGAACCGGCTGGCCGAACCGGCGGTGGACTGCGACAACCAGATCACCCTGACCCCCACGATTTCCTACGGCGACACGCTGAAACGGCGCGGCACCGGGTGATCCGGGCATGAGCCTGCCGCGGCTGGACAACCGCACCGCGCGGGCGCTGTTCCTGGACCGGCACGCCCTGGCCGAGCCGCCCTCCGGCCCCGGCAAGGGCGCGGACCTGGCCGGGCTGATCGATCGGCTGGGCTTCGTGCAGCTGGACAGCGTGAACACGCTGGCCCGCGCCCATGACATGATCCTGTTTGCCCGGCGCCCGGCCTACCGGCCGAAACACCTGACCCAGCTTTATGCCGCCGGGGGGCTGTTCGAACACTGGACCCATGACGCGGCGGTCATCCCGATGAGCTTTTACCCCCATTGGCAGCTGCGCTTCGCCCGCGATGCCGAACGCCTGCCCGCGCGCTGGCGCAACTGGCACAAGCATGATTTCGAAGCCGAATTCGACAGCGTCCTGCGCCACATCCGCGATCACGGGCCCTGCGGGTCCAGCGACCTGGGCGGCGATGAAAAGAAGGGCTCGACCGGGTGGTGGGATTGGCATCCCTCGAAGACGGCGCTGGAATTCCTGTGGCGGTCGGGGGCGCTGACGGTGATCGGGCGGGACGGGTTCCAGAAGCGCTATGACCTGACCGAACGGGTGATCGAGGACACCCTGCGCGGTCACCGCCCCGACCCGGAAGAGACGGTCGACTGGCTGTGCAATGCGGCACTGGACCGGCTGGGGTTCGCGACCTCGGGGGAACTTGCCGCGTTCTGGGACACGGTGTCGCCGGACGAGGCCAAGGCCTGGGTCGCCCGCGAAACGGCGGCGGGCCGGGTCGTGCCCGCACTGGTCGCCTGCGCAAACGGGGTCGAGCGCAAGGTCATCCTGCGCCCCGAAACGCTCGACGAACAGCCCCCCGCCCCCACCGGCCGCCTGCGGGTGCTGTCGCCCTTCGACCCGGCCCTGCGCGACCGGGCCCGGGCCGAACGGCTCTTCGGCTTTCACTACAGGATCGAGATCTTCGTGCCCGCGCCCAAGCGCACCTACGGCTACTACGTCTTCCCCCTGCTGGAAGGCGACCGGCTGGTGGGGCGGATCGACATGAAGGCGGACCGCGACAGCGACACCCTGCGGGTCACGGCGCTGTGGCCGGAACGGGGCGTGACCTGGGGCAAGGGCCGGCAGGCCCGGCTGGACGCGGAACTTGACCGGGTGGCCCGCTTTGCCGGCCTCTCGGCCATCACCTTTGCCCCGGACTGGCTGCGCGATCCCCTCTGACATCGGCGCGGATCCTGCGCGACGCAGCAGACATCTGCGCCGCGCAGGATCCGCCCTCTCCGCCTAACCGGCCTCGGGGATGTCGGGCCGAATATACCGCTCCACCAGTGCCCGCGCCTCGTCCGGGGCCGGCACCGGCCGGAAATCCCCGGCCTTCATGAAGACCGACACGAAGCGCCCGGTGAAACATTGCACCCCGTCCTGCGAGCCCACCACCCGGAACGCGACCGAGGTCGTCCCCAAGGCCACGGGCCACACCCGGCACACCAGCCTGTGGCGCGGCGTGATCGGAGAGGTGAAATCCATCGTCAGGTTCACGAAGGGCGTGCCATAGCCCCGGTCGAGTTCCATCTGGAACCAGCCGTCCCCGTCCAGGTGCGCCTCCCACCAGGCGTCGATGGCCTGCAGGGCCCAGCCGGGGATGTGCCCTGTGTAGGCAATGCGCGCCGGGTCGCAATCGCCCCAGCCGACACGGATTTCGTGGGTGAAGGCGGCGTCATCCGGCTGGGACATGTGGTCTCTTTCTTCCTGGGGACGCGAAACAGCCCCCGGCACACGCAAGCGCCCCTGGCCTTGCACCCCGCCGGCCTTACATCTCGGAGGCGCGGGTGCGGACGATCATGTCGGGCAGCATCAGCGCGTCGATCAGGGCCTGGCACAGCCCGTCGCATTCCTTGCACCCGACGCACGGCCCGTAGATTTCATTCAGCTGGGTGACAAGCTTTTGCGAATGATCATTCCGAGGCAGGCTGCGGTCGATGTCCATGGGTCCGATTCCGATGCGTGACGACGAAGGACAGGCTGGCAAAGACCGCCCCCTTTTGTCAATCCGCGCAAGGCCATACGTGGCAATTTGACAGACGTGTCCCACGGATGCGCCCCTCGTCCGGCAAACGCCCCGGTCACAGGGTCTTGCGGTACTGCCCCGGCGTATAGCCCGACCAGCGCCGGAACGCCGTGCCGAACCCGCTTTGATCGGCAAAGCCCAGCAGGAAGGCCACCTCGGCCAGCGGCAGATCCAGGTCCGCCAGGTAACGCCGGGCCATGTCGTAGCGCAGCCGCTCCAGCACGTCGCGAAAGCTTTGGCCCTCGCGGTCCAGGTGGCGCGACAGGGTGCGCGGGCTCAAGCCCATCTGCTTGGCAATATCCGGCAGCCCCGGCGCGCCGAAGGACAGGCGGGCCAGGATCAGCCGTTCGACCTCGGCCAGGACGCTGCGACCATGGACCTCTCGGCGTTCCAGCAGGATGTCCCCGTACCCGGTCAGATGGGTCAGCAAGGCGTCATCGGCACTGGGGATCGCCAGCTCTAGGTCCTTGCGCGGCAGGCACACGGCATAGTCGCGCCGGTCGTCCCGCACCGGGCAGCCGAAGATCTGTTCCAGCACACCGGGCGGCAACCGGGCCGGGGTCGCCACCGACACCCAGTCGACCGGCACGTCTCCGCCCCGGGCCAGCCGCAGGGTCTTCAGGATCGAGCCGATCGAGAAATCCCCGTATTGCGGGTTCTCGCTGAGCATGACGTCGTCGAAATCCAGCCGGACGATGACCTGGTCGGCATTCAGGGTCACGTCCAGGTGCGACCTGGACCGGGTGATCGGAATATAGCGCGTGACCAGGTCCAGCATGTCGCCCAGCGTGGCCGAGGCAAAGATCATGTAGGTCAGGATCGTGCCCCGTTTGGGATCATGGCTGATGCCCGCGCGCGCGCCAAAGGCGGCGTCCTCCAGGGTTTCGGCCAGGTGGTGCATGATCACCGATTCATGGGCCTGGGTCAGCTTGAGCGGGCCATCCATGGGCAAGGCCGGGGCCAGGCCGGCCGCAACCAGCGCACTTGCCCCGATTTCCGGCGTGACCTCGGGCATATCCAGCATCGCCCGCACCCACAGATCGGGCACCAGGGCGGGATGGTCGTCGGGCAGGGTCCCGGGATCAAGCAGGGTGTCGGTGCGCATCGGGGCGGTGTTCCGGGTCCGGTCAAGTTTTCCAAGACTGGAACCCGGGTGACAGGCTTGTCAATCCATCGGGCCTGCGGACCCAAGGCCGCGTGCGTCCCTGGGCGCGGTAAGATGACGCCTTTTCGTCCGCGGGCCCTGCATCGACAGTCGCCCCGATCCCTGCCGCTTCGGAAAGACATCCCCATGGCCAGATCCTCCACGCGCCCGGACGCGCGCCTGCTTGCCCCGGTGCAGGGCCTGCTGCGGCGGGCCTCGGCGCTGTCGGTGCTGGCCGGGCTGCTGTGGCCGGTGCAGGCGGCGGCCATTGCCACGGCCATTGCCGGCTGGATCGACGGGGCCGGGCTGAAGACCAGCCTGCTGGCCGCCGCCGTCTTCCTTGCAGCCGGAGTGATCCGGGCCGGGCTCGACCACCTGGCCGGCGCCTGGCTCTTCGATGCGGCCGACCGGGTGGTGGCCGATCACCGGCAACGCCTGCTGGCCCGGGCGCTGATCGCCCCGGGGCCGGAAAGCTCGGCCGAAACGGCGGCCCTGGCGGTGCAGAAACTGCCCATGCTGACCCCCTGGGTGACCCGCTACCAGGTGGCCATGGCCCGGGTGATGGTCCTACCTCTGGTCCTGATCGCCCTGACCGCCTGGCTTTCCTGGGCCGCCGCCCTGGTCCTGCTGGTCGCGGCACCGCTGATCCCGGTGTTCATGGCCCTGGTGGGCATGGCCGCGGAAGAGGCCTCGCGCCGGCAGCTGGACGAGATCGGGACGATCAACGGCATGCTGATGGACCGGGTGTCGGCGATGTTGGACATCCGCCTGCTGGGGGCCTCGGACCGAGCGATCACCGATTTCGCCAGCCGGGCCGAGGCGCTGCGCCAGCGCACCATGGCCGTGCTGCGCGTGGCCTTCCTGTCCTCGACCGTGCTGGAACTATTCGCCGCCCTGGGCGTGGCCATGGTGGCCGTCTACGTGGGGTTTTCGCTGCTGGGCGTGCTGAGGTTCGGCGCTTGGGGCACGCCGCTGACGGTCTGGCAGGGGATCTTCGTGCTGCTGCTGGCCCCGGACGTGTTCCAGCCCCTGCGCGACCTGGCGGCGGCCTGGCACGACCGGGCGGCCGGCCGGGCCGTGGCCGAGGAGCTGGAGGCCGCCGAGGCCGCCCCGCGCGTGCCCCTGATCGGCGACGGCGGTACGGCTCTGCCCCTGGCCGGCCCCCTGTCGGTGGTGCTGCAGGGCGCGGCGGCGGATCTGCCTGGCCGGACGCTGGCCTTGCCTGACCTGACCCTGGCGGCGGGCGAGGCCCTGGCCCTGACCGGGCCGTCGGGGGCGGGCAAGTCGACGCTGCTGGCGGTGCTGGCCGGGCTGACTCCCCTGGCCTCCGGGCGGCTGGAGGTCTGCCGCCAAGCCCTGGACCCCGACACGGCGGATGGCTGGCGGGGCCGGCTGGCGATGTTGCCCCAGCGGGTGCATTTCGGGGACACGACCCTGCGGGCCTTCCTGGATCCGCTGGACAGCGGGGCCGATCCGGGACCGGCCCTGGCGCTGGCCCGGGCCGACGGCATCGTCGCCCGGCTGCCCGATGGCCTGGACACCCGGCTGGGCGAAACCGGGGGCGGCGTGTCGGGGGGCGAGGCCCGCCGGCTGATGATGGCCCGGGCGGTGGTCATGGGGCGCGAGCTGCTGCTGGCCGACGAGCCCACCGCCGACCTGGATCCGGAGACCGCTGCCCTGATCACCTCGGCCCTGCTGGACCTGAAGGCCCGCGGCATGACGCTGGTGGTGGCCACCCATGATCCGGCGCTGGCCGCCGCCATGGACCGCGTGGTGGAGGTGGCCCCATGACCCGCCCCCAGACCCGGGCCCTGTTGCGCGCGCTGCGGCTGCTGCTGGCGGCCTCGCCCCGGGCGTTCCTGCGCGGCGCGGTGCTGGCCGTGCTGGTGCTCAGCTTTGGGGCGGCCCTGCTGGGCCTGTCGGGCTGGTTCATCACCGCGACGGGGATTGCCGGGCTGGCAGGGGTGGGCATCGCCTTCGACACCTTCCGCCCGGCCGCCGGAATCCGCTTCCTGGCCCTGGGGCGCACGGCCGCGCGCTACGGCGAGCGGGTGCTGACCCACGACGCCACCCTGCGCGCGCTGGCGGCGCTGCGGGTGGACCTGTTGCGCCGGCTGACCCGGGGTGATGCCCGCACGCTGGCCCGGATGCGGGGCGAAACGGCGCTGACCCGGATGACCTCGGACGTGGATGCGCTGGACGCGCTGGTGTTGCGGCTGCTGCTGCCGGCCGTGGCCGCGCTGGTGACCTATGCCCTGACCGGGCTGCTGCTGGCGGCGATCGCGGGTCAGACCGTGGCGATAGTAGTGACCCTGGGCACCCTGCCCCTGGCCGTCCTGCTGCTGTGGCGGCTCGCCCGGCGCGGGGCGGCGCCCTCGGAACGCGCCGAGGCGCGCTTGCAGGACCTGCGGCGCGGGCTGATCGACGCGCGGCGCGACCGGGCGGCGCTGGTGCTGGCGGGCCGGTTGCCGGACCGGACGCACTCCCTGTGCACAACGGAAACCCAGGCGCGCGGCGCGGCGCGCGACGTCGACCGGGCGGAACGGGGCGCGGCCTTCGGCTTTGCCGTGCTGACCCATGCGGTGACGGCGGCGGCCCTGCTGACCGGAGCCTGGCTGGTGCAGACCGGCATGCTGGACCCGGCGCGGGCGGCCATCGCGATCTTCGTGGCCCTGGCCCTGGCCGAACCCTGGCCCCCCCTGCGCCGTGGCCTGGCCGAGCTTGGCCGGGCCCGGGCGGCAGCGGGGCGGCTGATGACCGATCCCGCGCCCCCCACACCGGCGGCGGGACGACAAGCCGACAGCACGGCCCCGCTGGTGCAGATCGACCGGGAGGGCCTAGAGCTGACCCTGGCCCCCGGCGAGGCGGCGGCCCTGACGGGCCCCAGCGGGGTGGGCAAGACCCGGCTGCTGATGGCCCTGGCGGGGCTTGCGGTGACCGAGTCGCAGGGTTTGCGCATCGCGGGCCTGCCGCCCGAGGACTGGAACGACACAGACCTGCGCGACATCTTGACCCTGGTGCCCCAGCGCAGCGCGCTGTTGCAGGGCTCGATCCGCGACAATCTGGCGCTGGCCCTGCCCGCCCCCCCTGCCCCCGATCTGTCGGACGACGCCCGGTTCTGGGCCGTGCTGGACACCGTCGCCCTGGGCGACACCCTGCGCGCGCGGGACGGGCTGGAGACCCTGCTGGGGGAAAGCGGATCGGGCCTTTCGGGCGGAGAAACACGGCGTTTGGCCCTGGCCCGGGCGATTCTGCGCCGGCCCCGGATCCTGCTGCTGGACGAACCGACAGAGGGGCTGGACCCCGCCACTGCCGAAAACGTGATGACGGATCTGCGCCGCGCCCTGCCCGAAACGGCCATACTGGCGGCACTGCACCGTGGCGATCGTCATGCGATCTTTGCAAAGCGGATCGAACTATCTTTGTGACCAAGTCACGCAATAGCATGCGGTCCAAGCGCTAAGCCTGCCGCGACGTCCCCGAGACCCCGCATTCCCTGCGCCGCGCCCCGGGACCGCAATAATGGAGAGACCGAATGGACCTCGATATTGTCGAGCTGTCACGCCTGCAATTCGCGATGACGGCCATGTACCACTTTCTCTTCGTGCCGCTGACCCTGGGTCTGTCGATCCTGGTCGCGATCATGGAGACCGTCTACGTCATGACGAACCGCCCCATATGGCGGCAGATGACCAAGTTCTGGGGCTCGCTGTTCGGCATCAACTTCGTGCTGGGCGTGGCCACCGGGATCACCATGGAGTTCCAGTTCGGCATGAACTGGTCCTACTACAGCCATTACGTGGGCGATGTCTTTGGCGCGCCCCTGGCGATCGAGGGCCTGATGGCCTTCTTCATGGAGGCGACCTTCGTCGGCCTGTTCTTCTTTGGCTGGGACAAGCTGTCGAAGACCGCCCATTGCGTCGTGACCTGGCTGGTGGCCATCGGGTCGAACTTCTCGGCCCTGTGGATTCTGATCGCCAACGGCTGGATGCAGCACCCGGTGGGCGCGGTGTTCAACCCCGACACGATGCGCATGGAAATGTCGTCCTTCTACGAGGTGCTGTTCAACACCGTTGCCCAGGCCAAGTTCGTGCACACCGTGTCGGCGGGCTACGTGACGGCCTCGGTCTTCGTGCTGGGCGTGTCGGCCTGGTACCTGCTGAAGGGCCGCCACATCGACCTGGCCAAGCGGTCAATCACCATCGCCGCGTCCTTCGGCCTGGCCTCGGCCCTGTCGGTGGTCGTGCTGGGCGACGAGTCGGGCTATGACGCCGGCCTGAACCAGAAGATGAAGATGGCCGCGATCGAGGCCATGTGGGAAACCGAGCCGGCCCCGGCCTCGTTCACCCTGTTCGGCATTCCCGACCAGGAAGACCGCGAAACCCATTACGCCATCAAGATCCCCTGGGTCATGGGCCTGATCGGCACCCGGTCGCTGACCGAACAGATCCCCGGCATCGACGACCTGGTGGAAGAGGCGCATCAAAAGATCCGCTCGGGGCTGGTGGCCTATGACGCGCTGATGACCATCCGCGAACAGCGCGACGCCACGCCTCAGGCGGTGCGCGACACCTTCGAGGCGCACAGCGACGATCTGGGCCATGCCCTGCTGCTGATGCGCTATGTCGAGGACCCGCGCCAAGCCACCGAGGCCCAGATCACCCAGGCGGCCAACGACACCGTACCGATGGTCTTCCCGATCTTCTGGGGTTTCCGGGTCATGGTCGGCCTGGGCTTCCTGTTCATCGCCACGATGGCCTTCTTCTTCTGGCGGTCCAGCTTCAAGGGCCAGACCTATCCCCGCTGGGCCCTGCGCATCGCGGTGATCATGATCCCCGCGCCCTGGATCGCCGCCGAGATGGGCTGGATCGTGGCCGAATACGGCCGCCAGCCCTGGACGGTGGACGGCATCCTGCCCACCGCCCTGTCGGTCAGCCGCCTGAGCGTGGGCGACCTGCTGATCACCATCGCCCTGTTCGCGACCTTCTACACAGTCCTGTTCATCGTCGAGATGGGCCTGATGCTGAAATACATCCGCAAGGGCCCGGTCCAGGATGTCGAGGAAACAGAAGCCTGGACCCGGAAACACGAACGCCGGCTGCGCTCGGCCGGGTCCGACGACCTGATGACCACCCCCGCGGAGTAACCTGACATGGTCCTTTTTGAACTCATCGACTACGACACGCTGCGGGTGATCTGGTGGCTGCTGCTGGGTGTGCTGCTGATCGGCTTTGCCATGACCGACGGTTTCGACATGGGCGTGGGCGCGCTGCTGCCCTTCCTGGGCAAGACCGACCTGGAACGCCGGGTTATCATCAACACCGTCGGCCCGGTCTGGGAAGGTAACCAGGTCTGGTTCATCCTGGGCGGCGGGGCGATCTTTGCCGCCTGGCCGCCGCTTTACGCGGTCAGCTTCTCGGGCTTCTACCTGGCCATGTTCCTGGTACTCGCCGCCCTCATCCTGCGCCCGGTGGCCTTCAAGTACCGCTCCAAGCGCGAGGCCGAAACCTGGCGGTCGGGCTGGGACTGGGCCCTCTTCGTGGGCGGAGCCGTGCCCGCGCTGGTCTTCGGCGTGGCCGTGGGCAACGTGCTGCGCGGCGTGCCGTTCGAACTGACCCCCGAGCTGATCCCGATGTATCCCGGATCGGCCCTGGGCAAGCTCTTCGGCCTTCTGAACCCCTTCGCGCTGCTCTGCGGCGTGGTGTCCCTGTCGATGCTGCTGACCCATGGCGCGGCCTGGCTGTCGCTGAAGACCGAAGGGGCCATCGCCGCCCGCGCCCGCAAAATCGGGCAAAAGACCGGCCTGGTCACCATCGGGGCCTATGCCCTGGCCGGCCTTTGCCTCGCCTTCTTCGTGACCGGCTATTCCATCGTCGGAGACGTGCCCGCCGACGGCCCGTCGAACCCCCATTACATCGAGGTCGCCCGGGGCGGCACCTGGCTGTCGGCCTACCTGGCCCGGCCGTGGATCATCATCGCACCGCTGCTGGGCTTTGCCGGCATGTGGATGACCGTCCAGGGCCTGAAGGCGGGGCGCGA
Organism: Paracoccaceae bacterium; assembly: GCA_002709405.1. Taxonomy (GTDB): domain Bacteria; phylum Pseudomonadota; class Alphaproteobacteria; order Rhodobacterales; family Rhodobacteraceae; genus Marinibacterium. Next base: position 31,233 of record PAQV01000095.1, on the reverse strand, counting down.
AGTGTCGACCCTGCTGTGGTCCAAGCTGGGCATCTTCGGCGCGATTTCCTCGGTGGGCCTGACGATCTTCCCGTTCCTGCTGCCCTCGACGCTGGATCCGACCTCGTCGCTGACCGTGTGGGACGCCTCGTCCTCGCACAAGACCCTGTTCATCATGCTGGTGGCCACGGTGATCTTCATGCCCCTGATCCTGGCCTATACCGCCTGGGTCTATTCGGTGCTGTGGGGCAAGGTGACGGAACAGGACGTCACCGAGAACTCGCACAGCGTCTATTGAGGAAAGGACAGACAGATGTGGTATTTCGCCTGGCTCCTTGGCCTGCCCCTTGCCGCCGTCTTTGCCGTGATGAACGCCATGTGGCTGGAATTGCAGCACGATCGCAACCTGGCCGAAGACGGAGACGACGCAAGCACCCGATGACCTGCGGGTGCGGCGGCCTGTCCCAAGCGCCCACGCGCCTTGGGGCGGGACATCGCCCGCCGCTGTGCTATTTTCCGGCCCAAACTGACGACACCGGAGCCCTGATCATGGCAGCAGCACCCGAGACCTGGATCGACCGTTTCAAGGGCTTGGCCCGCCTGCCGCAGGACCTGCGCCAGGCCCTGGTCGACGGCAGCCAAGTGGTCGAGGTCCCGGCCGGCACCCAGATCTTCGCCCCGGGCCAGTCGGCCGACAACCTGCTGCTGCTGCTCGACGGGACGGTGCGCGTGCAGCAGAAATCGGAAACCGGGCGCGAGGTGTTCCTGTACCGCGTCCATGCCGGCGAAAGCTGCGTGCTGACAACCGCCTGCATGCTGGCCTTCGAGGATTACTCGGCCGATGGCATCGCCGAAACGGACGTGCGGGCCGTGGCCATCCCCCGCGCCACCTTCGACGACCTGGCCGGCCGGTCCGCTGTCTTCCGCGAGTTCATCTTCAAGGCCTATTCCCGGCGGATCACCGACCTCTTCACCCTGATCGACGACATCGTCTTCCAGCGCATGGACGTGCGCCTGGCCGCCCGCCTGCTTGAACTCGCCGACGGCACCGACACCGTGAACGCCACCCATCAGGTGCTCAGCACCGAACTGGGCACCGCCCGCGAGGTGATCTCGCGCACGCTGTCGGAATTCCAGCGCCGGGGCTGGGTGGAACAGGAACGCGGCAAGGTCCACCTGGTCGGGCGCCCCGGCCTGGAAAGGCTGGCACGCTCTGCCGGTGAACGCTGAGCCCTCCCCCATCGCCGCCCCCCAAGGACCCCCTCCATGATCCCCATCCTCGCCGCCCGCAAACGCTTCGACGATCTCAGCGAACAGCAGGTGCTGGCCCTGGCCATTTCCTCGGAAGAGGACGACGCCCGCATCTACCGCACCTACGCTGACCGCCTGCGCACGGATTACCCCCACACGGCCGCGATCTTCGAAACCATGGCCGAGGAGGAAGACACCCACCGCCAGCGCCTGATCGCCCGGCACAAGGTGCGTTTCGGAGACTCCATTCCGCTGATCCGGCGTGAACATGTCTCGGGCTACTACCACCGCCGCCCGGTCTGGCTGGTCGAAAACCTCTCGCTCGATCGCATCCGCGAGGAAGCGGTGCTGATGGAACGCGACGCCCACCAGTTCTATGTCAATGCCGCCCAGCGCACCAAGGATGCCGACACGCGCAAACTGATGGGCGACCTCGCCGCCGCCGAGGCCGGGCACGAACAAACCGCCCTGGCTGCCGAGGACTCCCACGTCGGCTCCCGGGATGCCGAGGACGAAGCCGCCATCGCCCACCGCCAGTTCGTCCTGACCTGGGTGCAGCCGGGGCTGGCTGGGCTGATGGACGGATCGGTGTCGACCCTGGCCCCGATCTTCGCCACCGCCTTTGCCACCCAGGACACCTGGACCACGTTCCTGGTGGGCCTCGCCGCCTCGGTCGGCGCCGGGATCTCGATGGGCTTTACCGAGGCCGCCTCCGACGATGGCGTCCTGTCCGGCCGCGGCTCCCCCTTTAAACGCGGGCTGGCGTCAGGCGTGATGACAGCGCTCGGAGGCCTCGGCCACGCGCTGCCCTACCTGATCACCGACTTCTGGACCGCCACATTCATCGCCATCGCCGTCGTCTTCTGCGAACTCTGGGCCATCGCCTGGATCCAGAACCGCTTCATGCAGACGCCGTTCTGGCGGGCCACCCTGCAGGTCGTGGTGGGCGGAGCGCTTGTCTTTGCCGCCGGCGCGCTCATTGGCGGAGGTTAGGCCGGGGTATTTGGAAAGAGAAAGAAGCCGCAGAGCGCACTTTCCTGCTTCTTTCTCTTTCCAAATACCCAATTCCAACAGGGACATCCCGCGCATCCGACCGGAATGATGCGCCCTTGGTGATCATGTCACCGTTGAAGCGGGACCGTATATGACAGAACAGTCGCCGACCCTGAGTTCAAGGAGGCTGTCATGTCCAAGAATATGGGAACTGCCGACCGGGCCATCCGCATCGTGATCGCCCTGGTCCTTCTTTACCTGGCCTTTGCCACCTCTGTCGCTGCGACTGGATTGGTGCACTGGCTCGCAATAATCGTGGCCGTTGTCTTCATCGTGACATCGATCGTCGGCATGTGCCCGCTTTACAGCGTCATCGGCCTGAAAACCTGCCGCAGCCGCTGATCCTTTCGGAGGAGAATTCAATGACCTACCAGACCAACCTCGACATCAAGCCCGATGTCCAAGCGGTGTTCGATCCCGCAACCAACACCATTTCCTACGTCGTCAAGGATCCCGCCAGCAACGCCTGCGCCATTGTCGATTCCGTCATGGATATCGATTATGCCGCCGGGCGGATCAGCTACGATCATGCCGACGAGCTGATCGACTATGTCCAGAAGAACGATCTTCGGCTGGAATGGTTGATCGAAACCCATGTCCACGCGGATCACCTGTCGGCCGCGCCCTACATCCAGGCCAAGCTGGGCGGCAAGCTGGGGATCGGCAAGAACATCACCGTGGTCCAGGACACCTTCGGCAAGGTCTTCAACGAGGGCACCGAATTCCAGCGCGACGGGTCGCAGTTCGACCGGCTGTTCGAAGACGGCGACACCTACAAGGTCGGCGAGATGGACTGCTTTGCCATCCACACCCCCGGCCATACCCCGGCCTGCATGGTCCACGTGATGGGTAATGCCGCTTTCGTCGGCGACACGCTGTTCATGCCCGACGGCGGCTCTGCCCGGGCCGATTTCCCCGGCGGGGACGCGGCCACGCTGTACGATTCGATCCAGAAGGTGCTGAGCCTGCCCGACGAGATGCGCCTGTTCATGTGCCACGATTACGGTCCCAACGGCCGCGATATCGCATGGGAAACCACCGTGGCCGACGAGAAGGCCCACAACATCCACGTGGGCGCCGGCAAGACCAAGGAAGACTTCGTCAAGTTCCGCACCGAGCGCGACGCCCAGCTGGACATGCCCAAGCTGATCATCCCCTCGCTGCAGGTGAACATGCGCGGCGGCGACCTGCCGCCCGAGGATGAAGACGGCAAACGGTTCCTGAAGGTGCCGCTGAACGGCCTCTGACCGACCACTCACGACGCGCGGTCCCGGGAGGCAGGAGGACGTCCCGGGACCTTTCCATTTCTCATGCGGGAGGACACCCGAATGGACATCAAGAAGATCTCGCCGGGGCTGTCCGTCAGCCCCCAGCTGCTGCCCTCGGACATGGCCGACATCAAGGCCCAGGGCTTCAAGTCGATCATCTGCAACCGCCCCGATGCCGAGGGCGCGGACCAGCCCGGCCATGACGAGATGCAGGCCGCGGCCGAGGCCCTTGGGCTGGAGTTCCGCTTTCTGCCGGTCACCCCGGGCATGGTCACCGACGACACCGCCGAGGCCTTCGGCACCGCCCTGACCGAGCTGCCCGGCCCGGTGCTGGCCTATTGCCGCACCGGCACGCGGTCAGCCACCCTGTGGTCGCTGAGCCAGGCCGGATCCCGCCCCCTGCCCGAGATCCTGGCCGCCACCTCGGCTGCCGGCTATGACATGAACGGCGTGGCCCGGCGCATTGCCAATGGCGGCAAGACCCCGACCGATGCCAGCGATGCGCATTACCCGGTCGTCATCGTGGGGGCCGGGGCCGGTGGCATTGCCGTTGCCGCCAGCCTGAAGGCGCGCAAGCCCGACCTGGACATCGCCCTGATCGATCCGGCCGACATCCACTATTACCAGCCCGGCTGGACCATGGTCGGCGGCGGCATCTTCGAACCGCAGGACACGGCCAAGACCATGGGCTCTCTGATCCCGCGCGGTGTGCACTGGATCAAGGCCGCCGTGGCCGCCTTTGAACCGGCCAACAACGCCATCGTTCTGGATGGTTGCCGGGTGGTCAGCTATGACCGCATGGTGGTCTGCCCGGGCCTGAAGCTGGACTGGGCCAAGGTCGACGGCCTGGAGGAAACCCTGGGCCGCAACGGGGTGACGTCGAATTACCGCTACGACCTTGCCCCCTATACGTGGGAGCTGGTGCAGGGCCTGAAATCCGGCCGGGCGATCTTTACCCAGCCGCCGATGCCGATCAAATGCGCCGGCGCGCCCCAGAAGGCCATGTACCTGTCGGGTGACCACTGGCACCGGACAGGCGTTCTGAGCAATATCGACATCCAGTTCAACAATGCCGGGGGCGTCCTGTTCGGCGTGAAGGACTATGTGCCCGCCCTGGAAAGCTACGTTAAGAAATACGGGGCAAACCTGAACTTCTTCCACAATCTCGTGGCGGTGGACGGCCCGGCCAAAACGGCGACCTTTGCGGTCAACAAACCCGACGCCGATCCCGAAACCGTGACCATGGAATTCGACATGATGCACGTCTGCCCGCCGCAGACCGCTCCGGATTTCATCCGGGTGTCGCCCCTGGCCGATGCGGCCGGCTGGGTGGATGTCGACCCGGCGACCCTGCGCCACAAGACCCATGACAACGTCTGGTCCCTGGGCGACGTGATGAACGCGCCCAACGCCAAGACCGCCGCCGCGGCCCGCGTGCAGGCCCCCGTCGTGGCCGAGAACCTGGCCGCCGACATCGATGGCGGGGCGCCGACGGCGCAGTACAACGGCTATGGCTCGTGCCCGCTGACGGTGGAACGGGGAAAGATCGTGTTGGCCGAATTCGGCTATGGCGGTACCCTGTTACCGTCCTTCCCGAAGATCCTGATAGACGGGACGAAACCGACCCGGGCGGCCTGGCTTCTGAAGGAAAAGATACTGCCGCCGATCTACTGGAAGGCCATGCTGCGCGGCCGCGAATGGATGGCCAAGCCCGAAGCCCTGAAGGTCGCCGCCGAGTAAACTCGGCGCAATCGCAATACCTGGCGGGGCCCCTGCAGGCCCCGTTCACCCGTTCCGCAAAGGTGCCCCATGACCCGACTTCTGCGCCGCTACCTGCCCATCCTCGATTGGGGCCGCAGCTACGACCGCACCGCCTTTTCCAACGACATGATCGCCGCGGTGATCGTGACGATCATGCTGATCCCGCAATCGCTGGCCTATGCGCTGCTGGCCGGCCTGCCGCCCGAGGCGGGGATCTATGCCTCGATCGCGCCGATCATCCTTTACGCGGTGTTCGGTACCTCGCGCGCGCTGGCGGTGGGCCCGGTGGCCGTGGTGTCGTTGCTGACGGCCGCCGCGATCGGAGAGATCGCCGACCAGGGCACCATGGGCTATGTCACCGCCGCCCTGACGCTGGCCTTCCTGTCCGGGGCGTTCCTGCTGCTGCTGGGGATCTTCCGGCTGGGGTTCCTGGCCAATTTCCTCAGCCACCCGGTGATTGCAGGGTTCATCACCGCGTCGGGCATCCTGATCGCGGCCAGCCAGTTGAAACATATCCTGGGCATCCAGGCCGGCGGGCATACCCTGGTGGAACTGGTGCATTCGCTGCTGGTGCACCTGCCGGACACCAACCTGGTCACCCTGCTCATCGGAGCCTCGGCCACGGCCTTCCTGTTCTGGGTGCGCAAGGGGCTGAAACCGCTGCTCATCGGTTTCGGCCTGTCGAAGAAGGGGGCCGAGATCGCCCAGAAGGCGGGCCCTGTGGCTGCCGTCGTGGTGACAACGCTGGCGGTCTGGGTGTTTGGCCTGGACAAGGTCGGCGTGTCCATCGTCGGAGAGGTCCCGCAGGCCCTGCCCCCCCTGACCCTGCCGTCCCTGTCCCCCGACCTGGTGGGCGTGCTGATCGTGCCGGCCATCCTGATTTCGGTCATCGGTTTCGTCGAATCGATTTCGGTGGCCCAGACGCTTGCCGCCAAGAAGCGGCAGAAGATCGACCCGGACCAGGAACTGATCGGCCTGGGCGCCGCGAACCTGGGCGCGGCCTTTACCGGAGGCTACCCGGTCACGGGGGGCTTTTCCCGATCGGTTGTGAACTACGACGCGGGCGCCGAAACGCCGGCCGCCGGGGCCTTTACGGCCGTGGGCCTGGCCATCGCCGCGGTCGCCCTGACCCCGCTGATCTACTTCCTGCCCAAGGCCACCCTGGCCGCAACCATCATCGTCGCCGTCCTCAGCCTGGTCGATTTCGGGATTCTTCGGAAGACATGGGGCTATTCCAAGGGGGATTTCGTCGCCGTGGCCGCCACGATCCTGCTGACCCTGGGCTTCGGGGTCGAAGCCGGGGTGTCGGCCGGGGTGATCATCTCGATCCTGCTGCACCTGCACAAGACCGCGCAACCGCATGTGGCCGAAGTCGGCCTGGTGCCCGGAACCCAGCATTTCCGCAACATCAGCCGCCACATCGTCATGACGGACCCGACGCTGGTCACGCTGCGCGTAGATGAGAGCCTGTACTTCGTGAACGCCCGCTTCCTGGAAGACCTGGTGCTGGAACGGATTGCCAATTGCCCCGAGATCCGGAATGTCGTGCTGATGTGCTCGGCCGTGAACGCCGTGGATTTCTCGGCACTGGAAAGCCTGGAGGCCCTCAACGAAAGACTGACCGAACTGGGGATCGGGCTGCACCTGTCAGAGGTCAAGGGACCCGTGACCGACCGGCTGCGCAAGTCTCATTTCCTGGACCAGCTGAACGGCCGTGTCTTCCTGTCCCAGTATGACGCTTGGGCCGCGTTGTCGGGCGATGCGACCAGGGCACGAGCCGCGGAATAAAGGCGGAGTCCACCTTGGGGGCTCTGCCCCCGCCCTCCTTCGGAGGCCTCCCCCGGGGTATTTATAAAGAGAAAGAAGCAAGAAGAGTGCCGGAAGAGCGTCCCCCAAGGGGGCAAGACGAACCTGCTGCTTCTTTCTCTTCAAAAATACCCCGGCAATCCCGCGTCACCGGCGCATCGACAGAGAAGCTGCGGTCAGCTTAACACGCGCGTTGGATCTTTCGGGCACGGCACCTGGCGTGCCCACTCAGCATAGTCCCCGACCGTTGCACGGCCATGAAGGATTTCGAGCGCGCCGATCGGGTCGCTGTCATGCAGGTCAATCCTAAGGGTCAATGGCGCGTGATCCGGTCGCAGGACCAGCAGCGCCGCCGAATACAGACCGCGCATATCGCTGCCGGCCCGCTCTGCGGCGCGCAGGGCTGAAAGCAGGCGTTTGTCAAAGGACCCTGCGGCACCCTGGAACGCATCGGCGAGGACCTCGACCACCTCTTTCGATGCCAGCATGTTGCCCGCGGCCACACCTCCGTCGAAGATCCGGCTGTGCATTTCCGGAGTGTTACGGATGCCCGTAAAGGCAGCGGCCCGGCCGGCCATGTCAAGCGCGGACAACTGGCGCCAATCGCGACCCTTGTCAGGTCCGGTGACCCGTGTGACCGCCGTGCCTGCGTCGATGCCTTCGCCCATGGCATCCAGCACATCTTCGCCCCAGAATGTCGACGGGGCCGCCCCCTGGCTGGCCGACATCCCCGCGCCCAGGCGGCCACGCAGGACCCAGCCGCCGACGCAGAGCGACCCTGTCGCGGCGGCGCCTCCGATCGCGCCGGTGTCTGAATCTTTGGCAAGTAGAGAGAAAGTCATCGGTCATCCCGTTCATTGGTCGGTCAAATTATCATGAAAAATTGACCCTGCTAAATTATCATGATAATTTTCCGTTAACCAAAAGTCCAATCGGGAGCGAAGATTTTGAGCCTTTTTACCCTCACGCGCCGGACCCTGATGGCCGCCGCAACCTCGATGCTGGCCTTGGGTGCGGTTTCCGCTCCGCTGCTGGCGCAAACGCCTCCGGGTGTGCTGATCGTTGGTCAGATCGCCGAGCCCAAGGCCCTGGACCCTGCCGCCGTGACCGCGGTGAACGACTTCCGGATCCTGGTGAACCTTTACGAAGGATTGGTGCGCTACAAGCCGGGCACGCTTGAGGTCGAACCACAGCTGGCGACCTCCTGGGAGATCTCGGAGGATGGGACCGAGTACACGTTCACCCTGCGCGAGGGCGTGACCTTCCATGACGGCACGCCGTTCGATGCTGCGGCCGTCAAGTTCAACTTTGACCGGATGCTGGATGAATCCCATCCCTTCCACGACACCGGCCCCTTCCCCCTTGCCTTCTTCTTTTCCTCGGTCGAGAGCACCGAAGTCGTCGACGACCTGACGGTGAAGTTCACCCTGAACGCGCCCTATGCGCCATTCCTGTCGAACCTGGCCTACCCGACCGGCCTGCTGGTCTCGCCCGCTGCGGTCGAGGCCAATGGCGCCGATTTCGGCCGCAGCCCCGTGGGCACCGGCCCGTTCAAGTTCGCGGAATGGCGGTCGAACGAGGCTGTCGTGATCGAGAAGAACGCCGATTACTGGGGCGATCCGGCCGGCACCGATGCTGTGGTCTTCCGGCCCATCACCGATGCGAACACCCGCGTGGCCGAGATGCTGGCCGGGGGAATCGACATGATGGTCGAAGTGCCTCCCACCGCCCTCTCGCAGTTCCAGGGGGATGACTTCACGGTCGTCGAACAGGCCGGGCCGCACGTCTGGTTCCTGATCCTGAACGCCAAGGAAGGCCCGTTTGCCGACAAGAAGGTGCGCCAGGCGGCCAATTACGCGATCAACAAGGAAGCGATCGTGAACGACGTGCTGGAAGGCACCGCCGATGTGGCCGCAGGTCCCACGCCGCCGGCCTTCGCCTGGGCTTACAACGAAGCGCTTGATCCGTATCCCTACGACCCGGAGAAGGCCAAGGCCCTGCTGGCCGAGGCCGGGGCCGAGGGCGCCGATCTGACCTTTTTCGTGACCGAAGGTGGGTCGGGGATGCTTGATCCCATTTCCATGGGCACGGCCATTCAGGCCGACCTGGCCGCCGTTGGCCTGGATGTGAAGATCGAAACCTACGAGTGGAACACCTTCCTGGGTGAGGTGAACCCGGGGCTCGAGGGCAAGGCGGACATGGCCGAGATGGCCTGGATGACCAATGACCCCGACACCTTGCCCTATCTTGCCCTGCGCACCGACGCCTGGCCCGACAAGGGCGGGTTCAACTCGGGGTATTATTCCAACCCCGAAGTGGACGCCCTTCTGGAAGAAGCCCGCACCGCAACCGATCAGACCAAGCGCGCGGAACTGTACCAGAAGATGCAGGAGATCGTGCAGGAGGATGCGCCCTGGGTTTTCGTTGCCAACTGGAAGCAGAACGCCGTGACCAGCGACCGGGTCGAGAACTTCGAGCTTGAACCGTCGTTCCTGTTGCAACTGTCGTCCGTGGTGAAGAACTGAACCAAGGCGGGGCCGAACCACGGTTTGGCCCCGCGCCCGGAATTTTCAAAAATTCCGATCCGTTTTCTTTGAAGAAAACGGCCTGCCCGAACCGTCAGGCAACCTCTCAAAAGGCAGCATCATGGGCGCATATATCCTGAAACGGCTGATCTCGGCGATACCGGTGCTTCTGGGCATCACGGTCATCGTCTTCCTGATCATGGCAATGATCCCCGGAGATCCGGCGACGGCGATTCTTGGCTCCTACGCCACACCGGACAACGTCGAAAAGCTGAACCGCGACCTCGGTCTCGATAAGCCCTTGGTACAGCGGTATTTCATCTGGCTGGGCAACATGCTGACCGGGGATTTCGGGCGGTCCTTCAGCCTCAACCGTCCCGTCCTTGACGAGATCCTCGACCGGTTCCAGGCCACGCTGATCCTGGCCGGCGTGTCCTTCGTGCTCTGTTCGATCCTGGGCATCCTCGCCGGGGTCGTCTCTGCGGCCCGCCAGTACGGGTTCGCCGACAAGGCCATCACCTTCACCGTCCTGATCGGCATTTCCATCCCCAGCTTCTTCCTGGGCATGATGATGATCCTGCTGTTCGCCGTGAACCTGCGCTGGCTGCCCGTGTCCGGCATGTACGCGATTTACGGGGGCGGAGACCTGCCCGATCTCATCAACCACCTGATCATGCCCGCACTGGCCCTGGCTGCCGTAGCCACCGGGGTCATTGCCCGGCTGTCGCGCTCGGCCATGCTGGAGGTCCTGCGCCAGGATTTCATCCGCACCGCCCGTGCCAAGGGCGTGCCGGAACGCCGGGTGATCTATGGCCATGCCCTGCGCGCGGCGATGGTCTCGATCATCCCCGTCCTCGGCATCCAGGCCGGCTTTGTCCTGTCGGGCGCCGTCTATATCGAGATGGTCTTTCAATGGCCCGGCATTGGCCGGATGCTGGTCGACGCCATCCTCAAGCGCGACATCCTGCTGGTGCAGGGCGGCGTGGTTTTCGTCGCGGCGGCCTATGTGATGTTCAACATCGCCGTGGACGTCGCGCAAAGCGTGCTCGACCCGAGGATCAAGACATGACCGCCTTTCTCAAGCTGCTGTTCCGCAACCGCCTGGCCGCCCTGGGCGCCGTTGTGCTGGGCCTGATCCTGGTCCTCGTGATCATCACCCCGCTGCTGCCCCTGGCCGATCCCAACGTCACCTCGACCGGGGACCGCTTTGCCCGGCCCTTCACCCAAGGCCACCTGCTGGGCACCGATCACCTGGGCCGGGACCTGCTGTCGCGCCTGCTGTATGGCACCCGGCTGTCGCTCGCCGTGGGCATTGCCGCGGCCGTCATCGCCGCCACCATCGGCTCGGCCATCGGCATCATCGCCGGCTATTTCGGCGGGCGCACCGACAACCTGATCATGCGCGGCGTCGACATGCTGATGGCCTTTCCCTACATCCTGCTGGCCCTGGCCATCGTCGCCGCCCTGGGCCCCGGGCTGATGAACGCCCTGGTCGCTGTGGCCGCCGTCAACATCCCCTTCTTCGCCCGCAACATCCGCGGCATCACCGTGTCCCTGGCGGGACGCGAGTTCATCGACGCCGCCCGCCTGGCCGGCAAGGGCCACGTGCGCATCATCCTGACCGAACTCCTGCCCAACGTGCTGCCCGTCATCATCATCGCCATGTCGACCACCGTCGGCTGGATGATCCTGGAAACCGCCGGCCTGTCCTTCCTCGGGCTCGGCTCGCAGCCGCCGCAGGCCGACTTGGGGTCCATGCTGGGCGAGGCCCGGGCGGCCCTGATCACCGCCCCGCATACCTCTGTCGTGCCCGGCATCATGATCTTCTTCATCGTCATGAGCGTGAACCTGCTGGGCGACGGGGTCCGCGACGCGCTGGATCCGCGCCTGAAATCCGGGGCTCTCAGCCGGCCCCGGGCGACCACGCGGGTCGACCGCAAGGACCCGGCCCCCACCCGGCCCCAGCAAGGCGCCCTGGACCTGCAGGACCTGGAAACCCAGTTCCATGTCGGCGCGCGGGTCTACCGGGCGGTCGGCGGCGTGTCGATCAACGTGGCTCCGGGCGAATGCCTTGGGATCATTGGTGAAAGCGGGTCCGGCAAATCGGTCACGGCACTGTCGGTCATGGGGCTCGTGGCCTCTCCGCCCGGTGTGATCACGGCCGGGGCCGTCAAGTTCGAGGGCGAGGACCTGCTGTCCGCCCGCTACGAGGCCCTGCGCCGCAAGCGCGGCGACAAGGTGGCCTATATCTTCCAGGACCCGTTGGCCACGCTGCACCCGCTTTACAAGGTGGGCGACCAGATGATCGAGGCGATCCAGGTGCACCACAAGGTGCCCAGGTCGCAGGCCCGGGCCCGTGCTTTGGACCTGTTCAACGCCGTGCGCATCCCCAATGCCGAAAGCCGGTTGGACAATTACCCGCACGAGATGTCGGGCGGGATGCGCCAGCGGGTGGGCATTGCCATGGCCATGGTCAACGACCCCGAGGTCATCATCGCCGACGAACCGACCACCGCGCTTGACGTGACCGTGCAGGCGCAGATCCTGGCCCTGCTTGATGACCTGCGGCGCGAGCGCGGGCTGGCCATCATCTTCATCACCCATGACTTCGGCGTGGTGGCTCAGTTGTGCGACCGGGTGGCCGTGATGTACGCCGGCCGCATCGTAGAGGAAGGCCCGACCCAGGCGGTGCTGGACGCGCCCGCCCATCCCTATACCAAGCGCCTGATCGCCTGCGTGCCGGAACTGGGCGGCGGCCGGCGGCGGCTGGAGGCCATTCCCGGCCTGCCCCCCGTCGTCGACAAGCTGCCCGCGGGCTGCGCCTTTGCCCCGCGCTGCACCAAGGCCGCCGCCGACTGTCAGCGCGGCGAGATCGGGCTGGACCGCCAGGGCAGCCGGGCCGTCCGTTGCATCCACCCCGAGGAGGCCCTGGCATGACCGCTCCTGCGCTTCGCTTGACAGACCTGTCCAAGACCTTTCCGCTGGCCAAGCCGCTGTTTGCCCCCGCCCCGCCGGGCGTGCGGGCCGTGCGGACCATGAGCTTCGAGGTGCCCAAGGGCGAAACCCTTGGCATCGTGGGCGAATCCGGCTGCGGCAAGTCCACCCTGGCGCGGATGCTGGTGGGCCTGCTGGCGCCCACGACCGGCACGATCGAGTTCGGCGAGGCCGCGCCCAGCCCCGGTGATCCCGCGGCCTTCTGCAAGCTGATCCAGTATGTCTTCCAGGACCCGATTTCCTCGCTGAACCCGCGCAAGACCATCCGCCAGATCATGGATGCGCCGCTGAAACAGCTGTATGGCATGGACCGGGCCGAACGCGACAAGCGGGTGGCCGAGATCTTTGCCAGCGTGAACCTGCGCGAGGAATTCCTGGACCGCTATCCGCATGAATTCTCGGGCGGCCAGGCCCAACGTATCGGCATCGCCCGGGCCCTGGCCGCAAGCCCCGAGATCATCGTGCTGGACGAACCGGTGTCGGCCCTGGACGTGTCGGTGCAGGCCCAGGTGCTGAACCTGCTGGCCGACCTGCGTCGCACATTCGGGCTGACCTACCTGTTCATCAGCCACGACCTGGCCGTGGTCGAGGCGGTCAGCGACCGGGTGGTGGTGTTGTACTTTGGCGCCGTCGTGGAAATCGGCCGGGCAGAGACGATTTTCAACGCGCCCAAACACCCCTATACCAAGTTGCTCGCCGACAGTGCGCCTGTCGTCGGGCGGCCTCTGACGGCCCCGGAACAGAAGGGCACCGAATTGCCCGACCCGCTGAACCCGCCTCCGGGCTGTGCCTTTGCCGGGCGGTGTCCGCGGGCAACCGACATCTGCCGGACCGAAGACCCGGCCCTGCGCCCGATGGGAGACGACCAGCTTGCTGCCTGCCACCACCCGATCGAAGACTGAGCACAGGCTGAGCCGGCCGTCCCGGGTGGCCGAGGAAATCAAGCAATGGGTGGTGGAACAGGGGCTGTTGCCGGGCGACCGTCTGCCCGGCGAGACCGAGCTGATGGCCCGCTTTGCCATGGCCAAGGGCACGATCCGCGAGGCCATGCGCATCCTGGAGGCGCAGGGTTTGATCAAGACGCGCACCGGGCCCGGGGGTGGGTCCTTCGTGCACGAGGTCAGCCGGGGCCGGGCCAAGGCGCTGTTGGGAAACTACTTTTATTTCAAGGACCTGACGGTCGGCGACATCTACCAGCTGCGCCGGGCGCTGGAACCGGAACTGGCGGCCTCGCTGGCCGGAACCCTGTCCCAGGAGGTGCTGGCCGAGCTGGAGGCCAACATCGCGCAATATTCGGAACCGGCGACCACGCTGGACGAAGAACGCGCCCAGCACGTGGCCTCGCTGCGGTTTCATGCCATCCTGGCGGAACAGGCGGACAATTCCCTGCTCAGCTTCGTGATCGATTTCATGGTCAACCTGCTGAGCGACCTGACCGTTCACCGCAAGCTGTATGAACCGATCAACCGAGAGCTTTGGGCCAAGGGACGTGACTACCAGGCGCGGCTGGTGATGGCCCTGCGGGCGGGCGACAAGGGTGCCGCCCGCGCGGTGATGACCGCCCACATGGACACTGCCTCGCGGCTGATGCGCGGGCAGGAGGTCGAGATGATGAAGCGGTTCATCGACGAATGAGGCCGCCCGGGGCTCAGCCCATCTGGTAGCCCGGGGTCGACAGCGAAATCGCGGTTTCGTCCTCGTCCATCTCCTCGGGGATCTCTTCGAAGAGGGGCGTCGACATGTAGCGCTCGCCGGTGTCCGGCAACATGGCCAGGATCACCGAGCCCGGCTTTGCTTCGCTCGCCAGTTTCATCGCCACGGCAAAGGTGGACCCGCCCGACACGCCGGTCAGGATGCCTTCCTTGGCCGCCAGTTGGCGGGCCCAGTGGATGCCATCGGCCCCGGCGACCGGGATCAGGTCGTCGTAATAGGCGTTGTCGATGGCTTCCTGCAGGACATAAGGAATGAAATCCGGGGTCCAGCCCTGGATCGGGTGCGGCTCGAACGCTTCGTGACTGACGGCCGGGCTGTTATCGGGCCCCCGGGCCTGGGCAATGCCCGACCCCACGATGGCCGCATTCGCCGGTTCGGTCAGGATGATCTTGGTGTCGGGGCGCTCGCGCCGCAGAACCCGGGCCACGCCGGTGACCGTGCCGCCGGTGCCATAGCCGGTGACGTAGTAGTCCAGCGCCTTGCCCTCGAAATCGGCGACGATCTCGGGGCCAGTGGTGGCCTCGTGGATGTCGGCATTGGCCTGAGTTTCGAACTGGCTGGCCAGGAACCAGCCGTTCTTTTCCGCCAGCTCCTTTGCCTTCTGGTACATGCCAAAACCTTTCTGGGCGCGCGGCGTCAGGACGACCTTGGCCCCCATCATCCGCATCAGGCGGCGCCGTTCGATGGAAAAGCTGTCGGCCATGGTGATGACCAGCGGATAGCCCTTCTGGGCGCAGACCATGGCCAGGCCGATCCCGGTGTTGCCCGAGGTCGCCTCGACCACGGTCTGGCCGGGCTTGAGAGCACCGGACTGTTCGGCGGCCTCGATGATCGACAGGGCCAGCCTGTCCTTGACCGAGGCGGCTGGGTTGAAGAACTCGGCCTTGACGTAAAGCTCGACACCCTCTGGTGCGAGGTTGTTGATCCTGATCACGGGCGTGCCGCCTACCGTGTCAAGAATAGAGCCGTAGAGGCCGGGCGTGCGCCCCGGTTTGTTATCGGCCATCGTGGGTCCCCCTGGTTCATGTCCACCAAGGGAATTTAGTCCCTTTTCCGAAGAATTGCGCGGGGGGCGCGAGAAAAAGGACAGGATCTGGCGAGAAAGGACCGCGCAATCGCTTTCGTTCCTCGGAAACCCTCCCCGCCGGGACCCGTTTTCTTTCAAAGAAAACGGACCGGAATTTTTGAAAATTCCGGCCCTTGGCAGATGGTTCGAGAACCCCGGTCAGGTCAGAGCAGACCCTCGGACTTGGCCCAGTCGAGCCCGGCATCCAGCGCTACGCCCAGGCGCTGACCGATGCGCTCGATATCGGCTTCGGTCAGGATCAGCGGCGGACAAAGCGCAACCGTTTCATAGACGTTGCGGCAAATCAGGCCGTTTTCCTGCGCAGCCTTTGCCACGGCTGCCGCAACCTTGCCGACCGGCGCAAAGGCCGTTTTCGACGCCTTGTCGGCCACCAGTTCAAGCCCGGCCATCAGCCCGGTGCCCCGGACCTCGCCCACCAGCGGGTGATCGGCAAAGCTTTGCACCATGGCCTGGAAGGGCGCTTCCATCCGGGCAGCATTGCCCATCAGGTCCTTCTCTTCGATGATGGCCAGGTTTTCCAGGCCGACCGCGCAGGCCACCGGATGCCCCGAACCGGTGAACCCGTGCCCGAAAGTACCCAGCTTTTCTGTATTGTCCGCGATCGGATTGTAGACCTTGTCGTTCACCAGGATCGCCGCCAGCGGCATGTAGGATGACGTCAGCTGCTTCGAGGTCACCAGGATGTCCGGTTCAAACCCGTATTTCTGGCATCCGAACGGGGTGCCCAGGCGCCCGAATCCATTGATCACCTCGTCGGCCACCAGCAGGATGTCGTATTTCTTGCAAAGCGCGGCAATCCCCGGCCAGTAGCCTTCGGGCGGGGTCATCACGCCGCCTGCGCCCATCACCGGCTCGCCGATGAAGGCCGCGATGGTCTCCGGACCTTCGGCCAGAATCGTGTCCTCGGCTTCCTTGAGCAGGCGCGCGGTGAAGGCCGCTTCATCTTCGCCCTCTTCGGCCCATTTCCAATGATGCGGGCAGGTCAGGTGGATGACCGGAATCGCCGGCAGGTCAAAATCCTTGTGGTTGCCCGGCAGGCCGGTCAGCGAGCCCGACGCGATGGTGATCCCGTGATAGCCCTTGTTGCGGGCCAGGAATTTCTTTTTCTCGGGCCGGCCCAGCGCATTGTTGAGGAACCAGACCATCTTGATGACGGTGTCGTTGGCCTCGGACCCG
Organism: Paracoccaceae bacterium; assembly: GCA_002709405.1. Taxonomy (GTDB): domain Bacteria; phylum Pseudomonadota; class Alphaproteobacteria; order Rhodobacterales; family Rhodobacteraceae; genus Marinibacterium. The sequence goes on along the minus strand of PAQV01000095.1, from coordinate 14,620 downwards.
GAGTTGGTGAAGAACACCCGGTTCAGCCCTTCGGGCGTCATTTCGACCAGTTTCTCGGCCAGCTTGATCGAGGGCGCGTGGGCCTTGTGGGCGAAGGAATGGTAATAGGGCAGCTCCAGCATCTGCTCGTAGGCGGCCTTGGCTATGCGGTCCTCGGAAAAGCCCACGGCGACCGACCACAGGCCGGCCATCGCCTCGATGTATTCCTTGCCCTCGCTGTCGTAGACGTGGATCCCATCGCCCTTGGTGATGATCATCGGGCCCTGTTCTTCGTGGGCACGCATGTTCGTGTAGGGATGCATGCTGTGCGCGATGTCCGATGCGTGGAGCGAATTTGGGATGCGGTTCATGAGACGGACCTCCGGCTGGATTGCGTGACGGCCAGGCGGCAAGGCGCGGGGCCGATTCGCAGGGACTATGCCGGGATCGGCAGGGCAGCGGCAATGGGGGAAGCGACAGGATCGGGCGGAATGCCGCTATGCAGGGGGCAGCACGCCGGGTTTGCGGCGATTGCAGTGGCAGGCCGGCCGTGCAAGACCTGGACCGACCCGAACCGGAGGCGCCGATGAAGGACGCACCGCTGCTGAACCTCGTGTTGTCGCTGATCCTTGTCCTGGTGGTCGGCTATTTCCTGGTGGTCGGCCGGTCGATCCTGGTGCCGATCGTGACGGCGGTGATTTCCGTCTACCTGATGGTGTCCGCCACCGAAGGGCTGAAAAGCCTGCCGGTGCTGGGACATCTGCCCACCGCGATCCTGCGGGCCTGTGTGCTGATCGTGTTCGCCGCCGTGGTCTATGTCTTCGCTGTGGTGGTCGCGGCCACGGTTCGCGACATCGCGGCAGTGGCCCCGGTCTACCAGGACAACATCGAGCGCCTGCTGTCCGGGCTCGAAACCCGCTTCGACGTGGATTCGCGCGAGATCATCAATGACGCCGTCGCGGTGACCTTCGGCCAGCTGAACCTGCGGGCAACGATCCTGGCCGCCCTGGGAAGTTTCACCATCGTCGGCATGTCGATCTTCCTGATCGTGGTCTACGCAGGCTTCCTGATGGCGGAACGGGACAGTTTCGGGGACAAGATCTCTGTGGCTCTTGGAGATGCCGACAAGGCCGAACGGGCCAAGGCGATGATTTCCGAGATCAACCAGCAGATCGGCGAGTACCTGACGGTCAAGACCTTGATCAACATCATACTGGGCGCTGCCTGCCTGGCCATCCTGCTGCTATTCGGCGCCGATTTTGCCCTGTTCTGGGCCATCGTGATCGCCCTGCTGAATTATATCCCCTACGTGGGGTCCCTGCTGGCCGTGGTTTTCCCGGTGGTGCTATCGCTGGCGCAAAGCGGATCGCTATTTCACACCCTGGCGCTCGGAGCTTGCCTGGTCTCCGCCCAGATTGTCGTCGGCAATTGGCTGGAACCCAGGATGATTGGACGACAGATGAACCTCTCCCCTTTCGTAGTGCTGGTTGCCTTGTCAGTCTGGAGCGCTCTCTGGGGGATCCCCGGAGCCATCCTTGCCGTGCCAATGACGGCGATGATTGCCATCGTCATGGGAGCTTTTCCATCAACCCGTTTCGTCGCCGTCCTGCTGGCCGCACGTATTCAAGACGACTGACGGCAGCCAGGGGGCTCCGCCCCCGTCCTCTTGCAGTGGACCCCCCCGGGGTATTTTAAAAGAGAAAGAAGACAAGGGCGCGGGTTCCTGCTTCTTTCTCTTTCTAAATACCCCGGCGAAACATCTGTTGAATGTAGACCGTCACGGCATGGGACAGACTTCAAAGCCAGCGCCAGCCTGTTGCAACCTTGATGGCCGAAAGCGCCAGTGTGGGCAGGGCAGCGAGCAGGAAGGCGGCAGCCAGGTGGGAGAGGTGCAGGCTGGCCGTTCCCAGGACGAAGTGCCCGGGCGCCGTGTAGATGGCCAGAAGGGACAGGCTTGCGGACAAGCCGACGGCGGCCAGCAGGACGCGATTTTCAAGGGGGTTGCGTTGGTACAGCGTTGTTGTCGTTCGGCTGTCGAAGATGTGCCAGAGTTGCGCGAAGATCAGTGTCGCGAAGGCGGCAGTCTGGGCATAGGCGGCGGTTTCGCCGGCCTGGAGCATGGACCAGAACGCGAAATATGTCATCGCGCCGATGGCGAGACCGCGGATCAGGATGCGTTCCTTCATGCCGCCTGCGAACAGCGATTCCGACCGGCCGCGCGGTGCCTTGCGCATGATGTCCGCTTCGGCCGGTTCCACCCCCAGGGCAAGCGCCGGCAGCCCGTCCGAGACCAGGTTGATCCACAGGATCATCAGAGGCGCCAGCGTCAGTTGCGGGTTCTGCCCCATCATCAGGAAGGCCAGAAGGATGGACGAGACCTCGGCCACGTTGGCGGTCAGGCCCTGGCGCACGAACTTGCGCAGGTTGTCGTAGATCCGCCGGCCTTCACGCACGGCCCCCACGATGGTCGAGAAATTGTCGTCGAGCAGGATCAGCGAGGCGCTGTCCTTGGCGACCGAGGTTCCGGTGATCCCCATGGCAATGCCGATGTCGGCGCTGCGCAGGGCCGGCGCGTCGTTCACGCCGTCTCCGGTCATGGCCGTGACCAGGCGTTCCTGCTGAAGCGCCTTCACGATGCGCAGCTTGTGTTCCGGGGTGACCCGGGCGAAGACCGCCGCCGTTTTCGCCTTTTCAATCAGGTCTTCGTCGGTGGTCGCGTTCAGTTCGGCCCCGGTGTGGACCGTTTGCGCGGGGTCAGTCTTGATGCCGATCGAGGTGGCAATGGCCTCGGCCGTGACGGCATGGTCGCCCGTGATCATCACCACGCGCACCCCGGCCGAAGCCGCGTCGGCCACCGCGGCCCGGACCTCGGACCGGGGCGGGTCCATGATGCCGTGGATCCCCACCAGCACGATGTCCTCTTCATGCCGTTCCATGTCGTGATCGGCATGGTCGTCGGGCACCGGCTTCATGGCCACCGCCAGGGTGCGCAGCGCTTCGGACCCGAACCGGGCAATGACCTCTTCGATCTCGGCCCGGCGATCATCGGTCATCGGGACGATCTTGCCCCCGGTCATGACGTGGCTGGCATGGGCCAGGATGACATCCGGCGCGCCCTTGGCGGCCAGAACCCGGCCGGGGCCCGGCACCTTGACCAGAACGCTCATCATCTTGCGGCTGCTGTCGAAGGGGAACACCCGCAGGCGCGTCACGCCCCGGTCGGTTTCGATCCCCTCGCGCGAGATGCCGATCTTGGCCGCGGCCACCACCAAAGCGCCTTCGGTCGGATTGCCCAGCACCCCGGGCCGGTTGTCGGTGACGGTCAGCTGGGCCTCGTTGCAATAGGCCGACAGTTCCAGCATGCGCGCCAGCTCCGGTTCCTCGTCGATGACTGCCGCCTTGCCGGCCTCGTCGAGAAACGCGCCATGCGGGTCGAAGCCCTCGCCCGAGACCTCCCAGTCCTTGCCCCCGGCCCAGACGCGCATGACCTGCATCTGGTTCTGGGTCAGCGTCCCGGTCTTGTCGGTGCAGATGACGCTGGTCGTGCCCAGCGTTTCGACCGAGGCCAGCTTGCGGACCAGCGCGTTTTGCCGCGCCATGGATTGCGAGCCCAGGGTGAGCACGATGGTCACCACCGTGGGCAGGCCCTCGGGGATGGCCGCCACCGACAGCGAGATCGCGGTGTTCAGCATCTCGACCGCGTCCATGCCGTTGCTGATGCCGATGGCCACGACGATGGCCACGACCAGCAGGGCCGCGCCCATCAGCACGCGGGACAGGGATTCGATGCGTTCCTGCAGGGGCGTCTTGGGTTCCTGGGCCGAGGCCATCAGGCCGGCGATGTGGCCGACCTCGGTGTCCATGCCGGTGGCCGTGACCAGGCCCAGGCCGGTGCCTCCGGTGACCAGGGTCGACATGAAACCCATGTTGCGCCGGTCGGCCAGGGTGACATCGTCCTCGCCCGGATCAAGCGCCAGCGGGTCGGCGTGCTTGTCGACCGGCTCGCTTTCACCGGTCAGCGCGGCCTCGTCGATTTCCAGCCGGGCCGCTTCGATCATGCGCAGGTCGGCCGGCACGATATCTCCGGCCTTCAGGCGCAGTACGTCGCCCGGCACCAGGTCAGAGGCCATGATATCCGTCCAGGCCCCGTCGCGGCGGACAAAGGCGTGGGGCGCGGCCATGGCGCTGAGGGCGGCGAGGGATTTCTGGGCCGAGTATTCCTGCCAGAACCCGATACCCGCGTTGATCAACACGATCACGAAGATCGCCACCGCATCCACCCAATGCCCGGTATAGGCCGAAATCACCGCCCCGATCATCAGGATGATCAACAGCGGGTTGCGCAGCTGCACCAGAAGAAGCTCAAGCGCCGAGGTCTGGCGCGTTTCGGCCAGGCGGTTGGGTCCATGGGTGGCCAGGCGGGCTGCGGCCTCGTCCCCGCTCAGGCCCTGGTCGGGCACTGCGCCCAGGGCCTCGGCCACTTCGTCCACCGGAACCAGGTACGGCTGCCTGGCAAAAATCGACCCCTGGTCCATCGTTACACCCCCGGCGCTGACGCGCGATCTGCTTCGTCCCCTCGTCGTAAGACTAGCATGATTCACGCCGCACTGCGGCGTAAAACTGTCGCAGCGCAGCATCGGCGGGGGGCTGCTGTCAGGTCAGAGGCACTTGGCCAGCCGCAGCGCGTCGAAGACCGCCGCGTGGGTGTTGCGGCAGGCCACCGCGTCCCCGATGCGGAACAACTGAAACGCCCCGTCGGGATTGCGCGAGATCTCTTGCGGGCGGCCGTCTATGAAGGCCGCGTGGTCCAGCTCGCCCAGGTTGCGCGACAGGGGGCGCAGGGCGAAGTAGAGGTCATCCAAAGGCCGGGTGCCCGCGTTGATGACCACCTGGTCGACCCGGCGTTCTGCCCGCACATCCCCGAAATCGCTGCCGATCTCGGCCAGTAGCTCGTTGCCCTCGCGGCGGATCGCGTCCAGCTTCCAGGTCGGGGTGAAGGTGACCCGGCCCGTCTGCAGGGCGCGCATGGCCGGGGTCAGCGACATGGCCATGACCTCGGACGAGATCATCCGGTCGCGGGTCATGAGCTCGACCGCGGCACCTGTGGCCGCGATGGTTTCCGCCGCCTGCAAGGCCGCGTAATCGCCCGCATCGTCGTAGATCAGCACGTTCGAGCCCGGCCGCGTGTCGCCCGACAGGATGTCCCAGGCGGTGACGGCCAGGGCATTGCCCTCGGTCAGGACCTCGTCGTGGGGCAGGCCCCCGGTGGCGATGATGACCACGTCGGGGGCGGCCTCCTGCACCGTGTCGGGCTCGGCATAGCTGTTGAAATGGAAGGTCACGCCAAGGCGCTGGCATTCGGCATAGCGCCAGTCGATGACCGACATCATCTCGGCCCGGCGCGGGGTCTGGGCGGTCAGGCGGATCTGGCCTCCGGGATCGTTGGCCGCCTCGTGCACGGTGACGTCATGCCCGCGTTCGGCGCAGACCCGGGCCGCCTCCAGCCCCGCGGGCCCGGCCCCCACGATGACCACCCGGCGCTTGGCCGGGGCCGAGGGCACGATGTGGGGTTCGTCCAGCTCGCGCCCGGTGGCCGGGTTGTGCAGGCACAGGGCCATGCCGCCCTGGTAGATCCGGTCCAGGCAATAATTGGCCCCGACGCAGGGCCGGATACGGTCCTCTTCGCCGCGCAGGATCTTGGCCACGATATGCGGGTCGGCCAGGTGAGCGCGGGTCATGCCCACCATGTCCAGCTTGCCGGCGGCGATCGCGTGGCGCGCCGTGGCCACGTCCTGGATGCGCGCGGCGTGGAAGGTGGGGAATTCTGTCGCCGCCCGCAGCTCGCCCGCGAAATCCAGGTGCGGGGCCGAGCGCATCCCCTGCACCGGGATCACGTCGGTCAGCGCCGCATCGGTTTCGATATGCCCGCGCGTGACGTTCAGGAAATCCACAATGCCGCTGTCACGCAACCGGCGCGAGATCTCCAGCCCGTCGGCCTGGGTCAGCCCGCCGGCCATGACCTCGTCCCCGGAATAGCGCACGCCGACGATGAACTCTGGCCCGACCCGGTCGCGGATCGCGCGCAGCACGTCGAAGGTGAACCGCAGCCGGTTGTCGAGGCTGCCCCCGTAATCGCCAGCAAGCTGGTTCGTGGCCGGAGACCAGAACTGGTCCATCAGGTGGCCGTAGGCCTCCAGCTCTATCCCGTCGAGGCCAGCCGCCTGCATCCGCTCTGCCGCATCGGCGTAGTCGGTGACGATGCGGGCGATGTCCCAGTCCTCGATCAGCTTGGGGAACGCCCGGTGCGCCGGTTCCCGGTCGCCCGTCGAGGACAAGACGGGCAGCCAGTCACCCTGGTCCCAGCGGGTCCGCCGGCCAAGATGAGTCAGCTGGATCATCACCGCCGCCCCGTGGTCGTGGCATTCGTCGACAAGCTGTTTCATCCAGCCCACGACCTCGTCCTTCCAGGCCAGAATGTTGTTGAAGGCCGGCGGGCTGTCGCGCGACACCGAGGCCGACCCCGCCGTCATCGTCATGGCCACCCCGGCCCGCGCCCGTTCGACGTGATAGGCCCGGTAGCGGGCCTTGGGCATACCGTCCTCGGCATAGGACGGCTCGTGGCTGGTGATCATCAGCCGGTTCTTCAGCGTCAGGTGCTTCAGCTGGTAGGGCTGCAACAACGGGTCCTGGGTCATGCGCATGTCCTTGGGTTCGTGCGGGGACAGTTCCGGGAATGCGCGGCGCTGTCAAACACGATCACCGCGCTACCAGGGCCGGTTGTCCGGGCTTTGAATGGCCTCGGTCGTGGTCGCCGTGTTGCGCGGCGCGGCGGGCGGCATCTGCGGGCGCACCATCTGCCCGCACCCCGGGTCGGCCACCACCTTGCCATCCATGGCCACGGTCTGCCCGCGCACCAGCGTGCGCCGGACATTGCCCTTGACCGTCCATCCGTCATAGGGCGTCAGCTTCCCGCGTGACGCCAGCCCGGCGGCCGAGATCTGGTGGGCGGCGGACGGATCGACCAAGGCGATGTCGGCATCCGCCCCGACCCGCAGCACGCCCTTGCGCCCGAACAGCCCAAAGGCCCGCGCCGGAGCGGCGCTCATCACGCGCGCGATGTCCTCCAACGTCATGCGGCCTTGCGACACCGCGTGCAGCATCAGCGGCAACGAGGTCTGCACCCCGGGAAAGCCACAGGCCATGTCCCAGATCGTGTCGCCGTCCTTTTCATCGACCGCATGGGGCGCATGATCGGTGGACAGCATGTCGATCGTGCCGTCCAGCAGCGCCGACCACAGCGGCTCCTGGTGGGATTTCTGGCGGATCGGAGGGTTCATCCGCAGGATATGGCCCCCCGGCTCCAGCATCTCTTCGGCCGACAGGTACAGGTACTGCGGCAGCGTTTCGACTGTCATGTCCACGCCGCGCGACTTGAACCACTGGATGTAGGGGATCGAAGCGGCACAGCTTTCGTGCACGATATGAATGCGCGCGCCGGTCCATTCGGCGAGCACGGCCGAGCGGGTCAGGGCCTCGACCGCGACAACATCGGTGCGCGCGGCCAGGTGCGCATAGGGGTCGGTCCGCCCGGCCGCCTTCATGCGGTTCTGACGCCAGAAGAGGATCGGCGAGTTTTCCGCATGGATCGAACAGCGCAGGCCGGAACGAGCCAGGATCTCGAACCCCTCCAGCACCGCCCCGTCCGAGGGACAGGGCAGATCGCCGGTGGTGTTGCCCAGGAACAGCTTGAACCCGATGACCCCGGCGTCGGCCAGGGCATCCAGCTGGTCCAGGTTGTGTTCGCCCAGCAGGCCGTAGATGCCGTAGTCGACGATGCACTTGGCCTCGGCCTCGGCCGCCTTCAGGCGGAAATGATCGACCGTGTCGACCGGCGGCACCGTGTTGGGCATGTCGAAGACCGTCGTCACGCCCCCTAGGGCCGCGGCCTGGCTGCCGGTCAGCCAGTCCTCCTTGTGGGTCATGCCCGGGTCGCGGAAATGCACGTGCACGTCGATGACCCCGGGCAGGGCGAATTGGCCGTCGGCGGCAATGACCTCGTCCGCGTCGGTGACGGTTCCGGGTTCGGCCAAGGCCGCGATCTTGCCGTCGCAGATCAGGATGTCGGCCGGCTGGCGGCCATCGGCGTTCACGACGGTTGCACCGGAAATTAGGGTCGTGGTCATGGCCTGTGTCCTGAATGCCGTGGGTGGGGCCGGCTTGACTGCTCATCGGCCCCGATCCCGGCGATCTTAGCTGCGGATCCTTGCGAAGCGAAAGGGCGGGACGTTGGCCCCTGGCCGCCCCTACCCTGCCTTTGGGGCCATGCGGGATGGCGTCGCTGTCGACTTGGGCATCCCGGCGCGGGAAACGGGCACGTCGCTGGATTGATGCACGTCCTGCGCCCCTGCCCAGATGTTGCGCGATGCGGGAATTGACGGCGCGCCAGATCCTTGGGCCAATGAGCCCTGCCCCCTGAACACGCGAAGGATCGGGACATGAACTTGCGAACCGAAGATAGCGGCCCTGGCACCGGGCGCGCCTAATGGGAACGATACTTGTCACCGGGTTCATGCCCTTCGCGGGGTTGCCCGACAGCCCGTCTCAAAAGCTTTTGCCCACGGTGTCGGGCCTGACGATCGGCGACCATACGGTCATTGCCGAACCCGTCGAGGTCAAACTCTCCGCCCTGTCCGGCACCATCGCGCGCCTGATCGCCGAGCATCGACCCGTCGCCTACGTCGCAATGGGGCTGGCCACCGGAGAGCCGGTCCTGCGGCTTGAAACAACGGCGATCAACCGGCTGGATTTCGGCGTGGCCGACAATGTCGGTGATCGGCCCGTGGATGGCCGGCCGATCGACCCGGATGGTCCCCAGGGCCGGTTGGCGACATGGGACGCCGGGCGACTGGTGCGTGCGATTCGCGATGGGGGCTACCCTGCGCGGGCGTCTCATTTCGGCGGCACGCATCTGTGCAATGCGACATTGTACTGCGCGCTCGGCGCGATGCGGGCCGAGGGTCTGGACGGGCCGATGGGCTTTCTGCACTTGCCCTACCTGCCCGAACAGGTCGTCCGTTTTCTTGATACCGCTCCGCCAGAGGGCGACCAGGCGCCGATGACACCGCGCGCCCTGCCCTCGATGGCGCTGGCGGACCAGGCGGCCGCCCTGCGCATTTTGCTAGAAACGTTGGTCAGCAGCTGACCGCTTCGGTGGGCTTATGTGTTGGATGACCCGCCGGGCCCCGGCAACGCGGTGGTTGCGCCGCGTTGCCAAAGCACCTTTACCGGCGGAACAACGCCATCTTTGCGTCGATTTCGGCCCGTGTCAGCCCGACGTCATCAAGGATGCGGTCCGGCTGATCGCGGATGTGTTGGTACTGACGCCTGTGGCGATACTGGCGCGCCTAGCCGGCCATGAAACCGGCGCTGCGGCGCGCCGCAGCCAGGCGAGCAAGAAGGAATGTGGGGGACATGATAAATACCTTTTCCAATTGTTACCCGCCTTTGTCGTCCGATGCCCCGGTTCGGTTCAAAAAAGCCCGTTGGAAAAGTGCGGTGGTGATGTGTTCGGTTAATGGGCCGCCCCGCTTTTGCTCGCCTGACGCCCGGCGTCACGTGCCGGACCCGTGGACAAAAGCTGTGACGGCAATAGAACGAGGAATGTCGTGCCCATCGGGTTGTTGGGCTCTGACCATATCCGCCCCCCGAACCGTTCGACGACGTTCCGGCAGGTTGCGAGCCCAAGGCCGGTTCCGGACACCCCCAAAGCGCCCGGAAGCCTGGTGAACGGATCAAAGATCCGGTTCGCGAATTCCGCGGGAATTCCGATGCCATTGTCGGACACCGAGATCAGCAACCCCTCGTCGCCCGTTGCCGCGCGAATGCGGATTTCGGGTTTGCGATCTCCGGCATATTTGAGCGCATTGGCGACGAGGTTCTGCAACACCTGCGACAGCGCAGCCAGGTCGCAGGTAACCAGCTGATCCACCAGGTCGATCGTGATGTCAGCACCGCGCGTTTCGATCTCTCGTTGCAAGGAGAGCAGCGCGGTGTCGATCACGTTGGCAATGGGTGACGTGTCTCTCGGGGCCGAATGTCGATCGGCGTGCAGGTGCGAGGTCAAACTGTTGACCAGGGCAGACATCTGACCCGTGGTTCGCTTGAGAAGTTCCGCCGATACACGGGTGTCGGCCAGGTTGCCATCGTCCAGGTCTTCGAGGATCTGATCGGCTAAGAAAGAGGCAGACCGAACCGGCGCCCGAAAGTCGTGTACCAGGACTTCGCAAAAGGACTCCAAATTGCGTTTGTGTTCCTCGGCCCGCCAATGGTTGCGGGCGATGTCGACGCTGCTTTGAACGATCCGACGCAACAGGGCCGCAGACAATTCCGACTTGGGAAGGTAGTCGATTGCGCCTTTCAGGATGGCTGATTTGGCAATGTCTTCGGACCCCTGGCCGGTCATCAACACGACCGCAGCCTTGGGCCATTGATCGCTCAAGACCTCAAGCGCATCCAGCCCGGTCTGACCAGGCAACATGTGGTCCAGGAAGATCAGATCTGGCGCTGCACCTTTGAACGCCTTGGCCTGGTTCACGTCTTCTGCTTCATGGACCTGATGATCCAATGCGGCGCGCGACAACAGCCTTCGAACTTGTTTTCTGTCTCCCAGGTCATCATCGACGAGCAGGATCGAAAGCTGAGACATGCGGCTGCCCTAACGGGTTTCCTGTCCGCTTCGGGACATGTTGGGCATTTCCACGATCTTCCAGAAATGATCCAATGTCTGGATCAGTTCGAGAAAGTCCGCTCCGGCCCGGGTCTTGAGGATGTAACCCGCCACGTGTTTGGCGTAGGCGGCGGTGCGATCGCGATCATCATTGGAGGTCGTCAGTACAAAAACCACCGCCGGTGACAGCTGCGGGTCGACCCTCAGTTGCTCCAGAAATTCGATGCCATTCATGCGGGGCATGTTGATATCCAGCAGAATGACATACGTCTCTGGCGGCGTTCCAGTTTCACCGCGCAGGAAGGCGAAGGCCTCCACTCCGTCAACGAAACGGTGGATCGGATTGGCTATTTTCGCCTTGCTGAAAGCCCGCCGAACCGCCTTGGCGTCGCCATCGTCATCCTCGACAAGTATGACGTTCAACAATTTGCCATCGACACTAAGCCTATTTTCGGTCAGGCAGTTGTTTGCACGGATCAAGCTGCTTTTACTCCACGTTCGTCAACAGACCTGGGCCAGGTCAGTCTGAACTCCGTCCCGCGAACACCGTCCGAGTTGACCTCGATACTCCCCCCAACGATGTCCACGTGCTTGCGCACCATCGCCAGCCCCATGCCGCTGCCGTCAAGTTGGTCGCGCGGCTTAAGGGTTTGAAACAGTTCGAAGATCTTCTTGTGAAACTCGGGGGCGATTCCCGGACCGTCATCAGTGATGATGAAACGATAGCAGTCATCCGTTACGTTCACGTCAACGCGGACGTGACCCGACGGCCTATCATGGTGCCGGAAAGCATTGCTGATCAGGTTCAACAAGACGGTCTGCAAAGGAAACTGTGGAACGGTGACAGTCGCCAGGGCATCAGTGGTCTGCAACTCGAAACCGTTGGGAATATCAAGAAGGCCCTTCAATTCGTCGATCAAATCCTCTCCTTTGATCAAATCGGCGCTTTCGGATACCCGGCCGATCCGCGAATGCTCAAGCAGGTCGTCAAGTAGCCGTTCCATGCGCTGTACACGATTGCGCAATAGGCCTAGGCTTTCACGCGTGTCGTCATTCAGATGTTCTTCCAGGTCCTCTTCGAGCCAACGCGACGCGTTGTCGATGACACGCAAAGGGGCCTTGAGGTCGTGTGACGCTACGTATGCAAACTGGTCCAGTTCGTCATTCGAGCGCTTCAAGGCGTCTATCAGCGCATCTTGATTGCTGAACATTTCGTTCTTCTGGGTGACATCATAAATAACCCCAACGAAATGCACCTTTCCATCGTAAACTGCCTTTCCAATAGACACCTCAATTGGGAAGGTAGTGCCGTTCTTTCGCTGGGCCCAAACCAGGCGGTTAGGTGACATGTCCATCCGCACGGTCGTCCTGAGGGCTGCCTCTACATAGGATTGGTGGGCTTCCTTTTCAGGCGATGGCATTAGAATATTCAACGGCGCCCCAATTAACTCTTCAAGTGGGTAACCGAACATTTCTACTGCGGCACGATTTGCATCGCAGAGGGCACCTTCCGTGTTGATAGTCACGATGCCTTCGCTGGTACTTTCGAGTATCGCGCTCATCCGGGCAGTTTGACGGATCAGTTCGTTACCCAAGTCGGCAAACGACTTAGTTAGCTTCCCGACCTCATCCTCGGAATACACTGGAAAATCGATGGGAGTATTTGTTGCTCGATGCTGTGTTATTTCCGCTTGCATACATCTTAGCGGGGCAGTGATGCGTTGGCCAACGAGATACGCCAAAAGGCCTGTAACCGAAGCCAGAAGTACCGATATGCCGGTACCGTGTCTTAGACGTTCGCGGGCGTCCGTTAGAAGAGCATCAAGCGGAATACTGGCGACAAAACCCAGGGATAGGTCCCGTTTGTCTTCGCTGGCGGTCGGCGGGACGACGTAATAGATCTTGCCGTCGAAAGTCACGATTGTTCTTGCATCTCCAGCCTCACGCAAGATCTTGTTTTCAGGTGGCTCGATCCAGTTCGGCGAAGTGTGCAACCGCATCAAAGTCGAAGTTCCACCATTGGCGATGGTCATGTAGCTGGCATTTCGGTCCAGGACGGTGATTGCGACGTCGTCTTCCAGTGAGGACGTCGCCTCCTTTAGCAAAATTCCGAAATTTGCGTTGACGACGATCGCTCCGAAAACCTCCCCATTCGCGGCTAGGACCGGGTGGACAATTCGGATGGTTGGAATGTCCTCAACTTTCCCATGATCTACATTTTGATCGAGTTCAGAAAAATAGGGCTCCCGCATGTTTTGGCGAGCGACGCCGTCCAGATAGGACCTGTCACCTTTCTGCTGCAAGCTATCGCTGGGCATGATCGTAATGCCGCCCGGGCCTTGATCAACTCGAACCAATTCCTTCCAGTTGTCCAATTTTCCGATAAATCTGATCTGAAAATAGCCTGGCCTTGTCAGCAAGTTCGCTACAAAGATCTGGTTAAGTCGGTCGCGCCATTGCTGAACGCTCGAACCGTCAATCGGATCGGTGAGGTTTTCCCTTTCCATTGACCGTATGATCCCAGCCACAGGCGGCATGGATGCATAGTTTTTGGCGTCAAGCACCATAGTTTGGAATATTTCTGACGCTCGGTCTGCGTAGTGATCTGCATAGATCTCTAATTGACCAACGGCTGCGGTGGTCAGTTGACTGCGGCTTTGGGAATAGTTCAGGAAGACAAGCAGAAGCGTTGATGCCCCGGTCAACACGACTGTGACTGCGACAACCTTAGCGCTTAGTGTAAGCTTGAAAAGTCCTCGACATAGAAATCCCGTTGTCACTGCGTGCGCGGTATTTGAGGCAACGCGTGCTTGGCGTCGATCGAAAGCGTGGCCACATCGTCAAATAGAGCGACCACATCCCGGCAGCCTTGCTCTACCACCGTCATATTGGCGCGTATCTCTGGATCGATGTCATCGTTTCTTTTTGCTTCACCGATCCCAGACAAGAGATTGCGGATGAGTTTTCGGGTATCTGGGCCACATGACCGTTCGAAGCGATTAATCATGTTCCGCAATGAACGGTTTAGAACGTTCGCTTCACTAATCATGGATAGCACGATGCGGCGTTCAAAAGCCGAGGCAATTGATTTTTGCAGTGCTGAAGCTGTCAGTTCTTCCTTGACCAAGTAGTCAGCGCATCCATTTCTCATCGATTCAATTGCCGTCCCACAATCCGTTACGCTTGTAACCATGATCGGGAGTGCTTCGACTTGATCCGGATGTGTTGTCAAAACACGAAGCGCGTCCAGTCCGGTTTCAAAACCAAGATGATAGTCAATGAAGACAATGTCGTAAGGGAAGGTATCCAGGTGAGCTTGCATGTCAGTGATGGTCTGCGCGGAATCTATCGCGAACTCCAAGCCCGCCTTCCGGCAAAACTTGGTCAGCCGGAGAATATCAATTTCATTATCGTCCAAGATCAGCGCCCGGCTCAACATTTGGCCGGGCCTTGGCTTGGAGTGTACCGGTAATTCAGTCATAGAAGCCTCCAACCATCTGGGCTTTGAACTGGAGCGCTTATTGCTTTCCTCACTTGTCAAAGCGAACCTAAGTATTCATCCTCGGCCCTTACCGTTCCGTTAATAGATTTAGTTTACCCTCATCAATCATGTTAAAGTTTTCGACTTTTCTATTTTCAAATTTGATTAACTTCAGAGTATAGAGTCATGATGCCGTACTGTCTGAAGAACTAAAGACAAGTTGGGCACTCGGTTCGCTAGTTGTAAAATTGGGGAAGACGGTGATGCTCTGCTCCCCAACGCTGGACCGCCGGAAGCTGGATTTTCCGGCTGTTTTGCACTGCTCCCCAACGTTGGACCGCCGGAAGCTGGATTTTTCCGGCTGTTGCACTGCTCCCCAACGTTGGACCGCCGGAAGCTGGATTTTTCCGGCTGTTGCACGATGACGGGCTGGT
>PAQV01000094.1 GCA_002709405.1 Paracoccaceae bacterium | reverse complement strand
GGGTCAGCCGCGGCCGATATAGGGCATCTTGGTGGCCATGACGGTCATGAACTGGACGTTGGCTTCCAGCGGCAGGTTGGCCATGTACATCAGCGCATCGGCGACGTTCTGCACATCCATCGACGGGTCGGGCTGGCGGCCGGCGGCGATCTGGCGTTCGTTCTGGGCGGCGACCATGTCGGTGCGGGCATTGCCGATGTCGATCTGGCCGCAGGCGATGTCGAAGGGCCGGCCGTCGAGGCTGAGCGTGCGGGTCAGGCCGGTGACGGCATGTTTGGTCGAGGTATAGCAGACCGAGCCTTCGCGCGGGACATGGGCCGAGATCGAGCCGTTGTTGACGATGCGGCCGCCCTGCGGGTCCTGGGCGCGCATGTGGCGAAAGGCCTGGCGGGCGCAGAGGAACATGCCGGTGAGGTTGACGTTGACGACCTGCAGCCAGCTGTCGACGGGCACTTCGTCGATCGGGCCGGCATGGCCGAACATGCCGGCATTGTTGAACAGCATGTCCAGCCGGCCGGTCTGTGCGACAAAACGGTCGAAGGCGGTTTCGACCTGGTCCGGGTCGGTCACGTCGCAGGGGAGGACGATGGCATTGGCCCGGTCCCCGGCCAGGTCCTGCAACGGGGCCTCGCGCCGGGCGATCAGGCCGGTCGTCCAGCCGGCGTCGAGGAAATGGCGGGCCGTGGCCGCGCCGATGCCCGAGCTTGCCCCGGTGATGATGATGGTCTTGTTCATGGTTCCTCCCCTTCCAGTTCGAGCGCCGCGGCAGGGGCGGCGCGCAGGTCTTCGGTGCTGAGCGGCATGGTCGGCTTGGCCAGCCGGTTGCGCACCACCCAGATCAGGCGCTCCTGCGCCCGGGTGATGGCCACGTAGGCCAGCCGTTTCCACAGCGGCTGGCCGGCCTCGGTCCGGCCCATGCGGGCGGCGGCATAGAGATCGGGGGCAAAGACCTGGACGGTGTCCCACTGGCTGCCCTGGGCCTTGTGGATGGTCACCGCCGCGCCATGAAGAAAGGCCGCGCCCATGCGGGCGGCATAGGGGATGAAGGGCTCTTCCTCGTCGGGTTTCTCGATCTTGACGATCGAGGCGGCCGAGACCTGGGGATCTTCGGCGCCGATGACATGCAGGCGCGAGAAGCCGGGTTTCCGGCCGGGGCCGAGATAGACAACCTGGGCGCCCTTGATCAGCCCGCGCGCCTCGAGGTCGAGCCGGCGCTTGCGGTGTTTCATGGGCAGTTCGATCCCGTCGCAGATGAGCGGCTCGCCGGGCAGCAAGGCGTCTTCGGGCGCGTCGTAGACCGCGCGGAAGGCATTGATCAGGCGGATGCGCGTGGCATTGCGCCAGACCAGGACCGGCGAACGGGCCATCAGGTCGACCTCGACGCGCTGGCCCCAGACCACGCGGTCGTCCTGGCGGGCCTTGTCTTCGACCATGCGCTCGAAATCCTCGAAGCCGATATCGGGGTCGGCCAGGGCATGAGCCAGATCGAGGATCGGGTTGTCTGCCTCTTGCCGGTGGATGCGGTTGAGGATCAGCTTGCGCGGTTCCGGCAGTGCATCGAAGACCATGGATCCCGACTGGTTGACCGGGGCCAGCTGGGCCGGGTCTCCGAACAGCAGGAGGGTGGGGAAGATTTCCTTGAGGTCGTCGAACTGGCGGTCGTCCAGCATGGAGGATTCATCGACAAAGCCGATGTCCAGCGGATCCTCCCGCCGTTTCCAGCCGGTGATGAAATCGGATCCGCGCAGGCCAAGGGCGGCCAGGGTCGCGGGGATCGACTTGTTGTTGTTGTAATAGGCCAGCGCGCGGTCAAGCGCCTCGTCGGTGAGGTCCTCGATCTCGGGGCATTCGTCTTCGTTGCCGGCCAGCCATTCAGCCAGCTTTTCGTATTCGGGATCGTAGACGGGCGTATAGAGGATGCGGTGGATCGTGGTGGCCGGCACGCCGCGGAAGCGCAGGACGGAGGCGGCCTTGTTGGTGGGCGCCAGGATCGCCAGCGTGCGGCGGTCGGACTTGCGGCGGCTTTCGTAATCGCCCGACACCACGTCGGCCCCGGCTTCGACCAGGGCCTTGTAGAGTTCGGCCAGCAGAAGGGTCTTGCCCGATCCGGCCTTGCCGATGACGGCGGCCACCCCTGCCCCGTCGGCCTTGGGCGAGATCATCAGCCCGTCGTCAAGGTCGATGCCCGCGCGGCGCAGCATCTCGGCCACGCTGTCGAAAGCGTGGGCCTGGTCGTCGGAAAAGGTAACAGCGGGCAGTGTCATGGCGCGACCATAAGGCCGCGCCGGGACAGGCGCCAGATGGGCTCAGGCGGATTTGGCGAACATCGGGCGGACAGCGCCACCGAAATCGCGGTCGAACCAGCGGCGCGAGATGGCCGGCGAGATCTTGGCGCGGACGGCGACCTTGGAGCGGGCCTCGGGGGTGAATTCCCACAGGCCGACCGAGATCTGGTCCCGGCCCGCGCCGTCGCTGCCCAGAACCTCTGGCGACGAGCCGATGGCGCGGTAGATGCGGGTCATGCGGGCGTCGAAGACACCGACGAAATGGCGGATGCCGAAGCCGGTCATGATCTCTCCGCCGCCCAGCATCAGGGCCGCGGCGACAGTGCTTTTGGCGTCTTTCGACAGGCAGAACCGGGTACATTCCCAGATCAGCGGAGAGACCACTGTGCCGCCGCCGATGATATGGGTGAAATGATCGTTGACCATGGTCGGTCCGGTGGTCGGCAGAAAGCGCATCGACCCGCCGTGAGAGCCGTCTTCATTCTGCCAAATCACGTAGAGCGGATCGAGCGTGTCGTAGACGTCACGTTCCTCGCCATCGGCGTTGACCTCGACCTCCCAGCCCAGGCGCTCGCGGAACTGGCAGGCGCGGTCGCGGAACATGGACCGGGCCAGGGCGGGATGCTTGTGCAGGTCATGAGCGTAGATGTAGCGCAGCATTGGATGTCCCCTTCGTCGTGCGATGGGGAAAGACTGCAGTCATCATGGTTAAGGATCGCAGCGCAGCCCGTGCGGTCCGTTAACCATTAGGGAACGCAACGGGCCTGTCACACCACGATCAGCCCCCGGGCAAGGGCCCGGGCCACGGCGTGGGTGGTGTTCAGTGCACCCAGCTTGAAGCGGGCGCTTTCGATGTAGACCCGCAGGGTGTGTTCCGAAATCGACAGCGCCTCGGCGGTCTGCGCCCGGCTGTATCCCATGGCCAGCAACGTCATCGCATCGACTTCGCGGGGGGACAGGGTGGAGGCGGATTCGGGTTGTCTGGTGGGCTCGAACTCCAGGGCTTTGCGGTTGAAGTAATGGGCGATCAGGATGAGATCGCGGCTGTTGGCTTCGGTGAACTCCGACCAGGTCTCGTCGTCGCAATCGTGGCTGACCGTGAACAGCGCGAACTGGCCGTTGGGCCCGCGGATCGGCACCGAAAACCCCTGGTTACCGACCCCGTAGGAAATCGCCTCCTGGCGGAAGGCCCGGGCGGCCTTGCTGGTCCAGTCCAGCCGCTTCCAGTCGACCGGGTGGAACCGCTGGTAGCACCCGATGATGACCGGATCGACCCGGATGTAGTTCTGTTCCAGGTACCGGTCGCGCCATTCGTTCCGGTAGGTCCCGCAGCCGTATTGAGCGCCGGCGCTGTCGACCCAGTGGTAGACGACATGGTTGACATGATAGAGGTCTCGTACCGCCTCGGATGCACGCTGAAGGCCCTCAAGCTCGCTGGTGGCGTCCAGCGTCTCGAGTATCGCGTTCAATTCGTTCTGTCGCGCCAGTTTGGAGCCGTCCACGCGCATTCTCCGCCTGTGACGCAATCTCGGCCGCCGCGATCAAAGTCGCATCATCCAGTTGCTCGGCCAGGGTTGTCATCCCGTTGGCTGTTGCGAAGGATTTGAGGTCGGCGAGAACGTCCAATATCCAATCATTCTGCATGGTCAAACTCGCTCCTAGAGGGTTAATGAAAGCTTAACACAACTATAGCATGCGTGTAGCCGTTAGGGAATTCACGTGATTTTCCTCCCCAGATCTGGTGAGGAGGTGCGTAAAGAAGGTGTTGAATACCGGTATTGAACCCCCGAAATGCAGATCGCCCGCTTGGATAAGCGGGCGATTCGGTGGGTTTCAGGTGAGGTCGCGGTTCAGCGGCGACCGGCTTCCAGGGCGTCCTCGAACGTGCGCAGACCGGTCTTGGGGGCCTGGACCAGGACCGACATGTTGCCCGGCAGGTGCTCGTTGCGCAGCATCTTCATGTGCGCCGCCGGCAGATCCTTCCACTCGAACACTTCGGACATGCAGGGATCCAGCCGCCGTTCCAGCATCAGCTTGTTGGCCGCCGCCGCCTGTTTCAGGTGCGCGAAGTGCGACCCCTGCAGGCGCTTCTGGTGCATCCACATGTAGCGCACGTCGAAGGTACAGTTGAACCCGGTGGTGCCGGCGCAGATGACGACCATCCCGCCCTTCTTCACCACGAAGGTCGACACGGGGAAGGTCGATTCGCCGGGATGTTCGAAGACGATGTCGACGTTGTTGCCCTTGCCGGTGATGTCCCAGATCGCCTTGCCGAACTTGCGCGATTCCTTGAACCAGTCGTTATATTCCGGCGTGTTCACCGTGGGCAGCTGACCCCAGCAGTTGAAGTCCTTGCGGTTCAGAACGCCCTTGGCGCCCAGGCTCATGACGAAGTCCCGCTTGGTTTCGTCCGAGATCACGCCGATCGCGTTTGCACCGGCCGTGTTGACCAGCTGGATCGCGTAGGATCCCAGCCCGCCCGACGCGCCCCAGACCAGCACGTTCATGCCGGGCTTGAGTTCATGCGGCGGGTGGCCGAACAGCATGCGGTAGGCCGTGGCCAGGGTCAGGGTGTAGCAGGCCGCCTCTTCCCAGGTCAGGTGCTTGGGCCGGGGCATCAGCTGCTGAGCCTGGACCTTGGTGAACTGGCTGAACGACCCGTCGGGGGTTTCGTAGCCCCAGATCCGCTGGCTGGGCGAGTACATCGGATCGCCGCCGTTGCATTCCTCGTCGTCGCCGTCGTCCTGGTTACAGTGAATGACGACCTCGTCCCCCACCTTCCAGTTCTTCACCTTGTCGCCAACGGCCCAAACGATGCCCGACGCGTCCGATCCGGCAATATGATAGGGCGCGCCATGGCCGTCGAAGGGCGAGATCGGCTTGCCCAGTCCCGCCCAGACACCATTATAGTTCACGCCAGCCGCCATCACGAGCACCAGGACGTCGTGGCTGTCCAGCGCCGGGACATCGACGATCTCTTCCAGCATCGCCTTGTCGGGCTCGCCGTGGCGCTCTCGCCGGATGGCCCAAGCATACATCTGCTTGGGAACATAGCCCATCGGGGGCATCTCGCCCACTTCATACAGATCTTTTTCGGGCGCCTCGTATTGGGCGATGCCGGTTTCGGTGTCCAATGCCATCGGAGCCTCCTGTTGCTCGTTCATGCGTGCCGCGGCGCAGAACGCGCCGGTCAGACGATCACCTAGAAATAAGCGCGCAACAATGCAACACCAAATCAGATGATATTGTAATTTTATGACCCAGCGACTGCAGAAAGTGCCTTCGCAAGCGCGGCATTCGCGGAAGAACGCCGGTCGACGCCGGGAATCGGGCGTCAGGGAACGACCCAGAGATACGGACCGTTAATAATCAGCCTGCGCCGCGTTGCAGCGAATTGACAAGGGTCGAAAATTTCGGTTTAGACAGGCGCGACGCAAGATTATTTCCCAGTTTGACCTGAGGACCACGCCATGCCCGATACTCAGAAGGACCGCCCCTGGCTCATCCGGACCTATGCCGGACATTCCACTGCGAAGGCGTCGAACGCGCTTTACCGGGGCAACCTGGCCAAGGGCCAGACCGGCCTGTCCGTGGCCTTCGACCTGCCGACCCAGACGGGATACGACAGCGACCATGTCTTGGCCCGGGGCGAAGTGGGCAAGGTCGGCGTGCCGGTCTGCCACCTGGGCGACATGCGGATGCTGTTCGACGAAATTCCGCTGGACCAGATGAATACGTCGATGACGATCAATGCCACCGCGCCGTGGCTTTTGTCGCTGTACATTGCCGTGGCCGAGGAACAGGGCGCGGATATTTCCGCCCTTCAGGGCACCGTCCAGAACGACCTGATCAAGGAATACCTGTCGCGTGGCACCTATATCTGCCCGCCGAAACCCTCTTTGCGGATGATCGCTGACGTTGCGGAATACTGTTATTCGCACGTGCCCAAGTGGAACCCGATGAATGTGTGTTCCTACCATTTGCAGGAAGCAGGGGCGACACCGGAACAGGAACTGGCCTTTGCATTGGCCACCGGACAAGCCGTTCTGGACGAGTTGCGCCCACGCGTTCCAGCAGAAGACTTCCCCCGTCTTGTCAGCCGCATTTCCTTTTTCGTTAACGCTGGCATCCGTTTTGTCACCGAAATGTGCAAAATGCGGGCCTTTGTCGATCTCTGGGACGAGATCTGTGAACAGCGTTATGGCGTGACGGACGCGAAATTCCGCCGGTTCCGGTATGGCGTGCAGGTCAATTCGCTGGGCCTGACGGAACAGCAGCCCGAAAACAACGTTTACCGTATTTTGATCGAGATGCTGGCCGTGACCCTTTCCAAAAAGGCGCGCGCCCGGGCGGTGCAATTGCCGGCCTGGAACGAAGCTCTTGGCCTGCCCCGCCCCTGGGACCAGCAATGGTCAATGCGGATGCAGCAAATTCTCGCCTATGAAACGGACCTGCTGGAATACGACGACCTGTTTGACGGCAATCCCGCGGTCGATCGCAAGGTCGAGGCGCTGAAAGAGGGCGCGCGGGCGGAACTCGCCAATCTCGACAGCATGGGCGGCGCGGTTGCCTCGATCGAATACATGAAATCCCGACTGGTCGATTCGAATGCCGAGCGCCTGAACCGGATCGAAGCCGGCGAAACCGTCGTCATCGGCGTGAACCGGTTTACCGCGTCCGAGCCCTCGCCCCTGATGACGGGCGACGGCGGCATCATGGTCGTGGATCCGGCCGTCGAACAGGAACAGATCGAGCGCCTGAACGAATGGCGCGCCGAGCGGGACGAGCTGGCGGTGGCCAAGGCCTTGAAGGCTTTGCGCGAGGCCGCCGCGTCGGGCGACAACATCATGCCGCCGTCGATTGCCGCGGCCAAGGTCGGTGTCACAACGGGCGAATGGGCCGAGGAAATGCGCAAGGCCCACGGCACCTATCGCGGGCCGACCGGGGTGTCCAAGGGCGTGTCCAACAAGACCGAAGGACTGGACGAGATCCGCGATATGGTCGATGCGGTCAGCGACAAGCTGGGCCGCAGGCTGAGCTTCCTGGTCGGCAAGCCCGGGCTGGACGGCCATTCGAACGGCGCCGAGCAGATCGCCTTTCGCGCCCGCGATTGCGGTATGGACATTACCTATGACGGCATTCGGCTGACCCCGGCCGAAATCGTCGCCCAGGTCCGGGAAAACGACAGCCACGTCGTTGGGTTGTCGATTCTCTCGGGCAGTCATTTGCCACTGGTTCTGGATGTGCTGGGCCGCCTGAAAGAGGCAGGCCTGGCCCATGTGCCGGTGATCGTCGGCGGCATCATTCCCGAAGATGACGCCAAAGCGCTGCGCGCCGCCGGCGTCGCCCGGGTCTACACACCGAAGGATTTCGAGTTGAATACCATCATGATGGATATCGTTAAGCTCGCCGATCCGGCCTCTGTCGCAGCGGAATAAACTTCCGCAAAATCTGCGTCGGATGCTGAATAGCGTCAAATTCGCGTCTCCGTGAATAGGCGGAAAAATGCGAATTGGCGCTATTTTCTTTTTCTCCGGAATGCCTATAATTAGATTGTGCGATGGGGATAAGAAGGAGAAAAAATGCCTATTGACCTGAACACCATGACAAGCAAGGAACTCGAAGATCTTCGGGGCCAAGTTGACCAGGCCCTGAAAGATGCAGTTTCTCGCGAGAAGGCGCAGGCGCGCCAAGCTGCGGAAAAAGCCGCGGCGGAATTCGGATTTTCCCTGTCCGACGTGCTGAATGGCCAAGATGGAGCCAAGCGCAAGGTCGAGGACAAAACCGTTTCCCCGCCCAAATACCGCAATCCCGATGATCCGAACCAAACCTGGACCGGCCGTGGCCGCAAGCCGGGCTGGTTCAATGACGCACTTGCAAATGGTGCCTCTCCCGAAGAACTCGAGATCTGAGGGTCGAACCACTAAGCGCAGCGAAACGGGATCGGACCGCAATTCCGATAACAGCCTGCCTCGCTGCGCTTTACCCAAAGGAACCCGGCCGTTGCGCCGGGTTTTTCTTTGTCTCGCCCCTGGCCGAAACGATGTGGGCTTGACCTGGCCCGCGCATTGGAAAACCTGACGGGCATCAGCAGACATACGTTCAAGAACAAGGAACGCGCCCCATGACCATCCATATCGGCGCCGCCGCCGGAGAGATTGCCGAAACCGTCCTGCTTCCGGGCGACCCCTATCGGGCCCGTTGGGCCGCCGACACCTTCCTCGACTCGCCGAAGCTCGTGAACGAGGTGCGGGGCATGTTGGGCTATACCGGCACATGGAAGGGCAATCCGGTGACGATCCAGGGCTCGGGCATGGGCATGCCGTCGCTGTCGATCTACGTGAACGAGTTGATCCGCGATTACGGGGCCAAGACGCTGGTGCGCATCGGATCCTGCGGGGGCATGCAGGATCATGTGAACATCCGCGATGTGATCGTGGCCATGACGGCCACCAGCGTCAGCACCCCGTCGCGCGGGATTTTCAAGGAGCTCAACTTTGCGCCCACGGCCGATTGGACGCTGCTGCGCGCCGCCGTCGCCGCGGCCGAGGCCAAGAGCACGCCGACCCATGTGGGCGGGATCTATTCCTCGGACGTGTTTTACGACGAACGGCCCGACCTGAACGAACAGATGGTCCGCCACGGCATCCTGGGCGTCGAAATGGAAGCGGCCGAGCTTTACACCCTGGCCCTGCGCCATGGCCGCCGCGCGCTGGCCGTGCTGACGGTGTCGGACCACCTGCTGACCGGCGAGGCCCTGCCCTCGGACGAGCGCGAAAAGAGCTTTGGCGACATGGTCGAGATCGCCCTGACCGCGGCCTTCGCCTGAGGCCTAGCGCCCATGCGACCGGTCGTAGCCGTTCACCGGCGGCTGCGACCAGCCCGGCAAGGTGCCATCGGCGGGGGCAAAGACCTCGACCAACAGGGGGTGGCAGGCGGCGGTGTCGCTAGAATGCTCGGACGAACAATCGCCCCCCGGGCAGGCGCTGAGCGCGCCCAGCAGGTCGATTTCCGCGAAGACCTCCAGGTAATCACCCGGTCGGACCGGGCTGGCCTTCATGAAATATTGCCCCGTATCGCGGGTGAACCCGGTGCACATGAAGACATTGAGCACATCGTGCACGTGGGGCTCGGCCTCGGCCAGGGACAGGCCGGTGTGATCGGCCAGGGCGCGGGTCAGGTTGGAATGGCAGCAGTGATGGTAATGCGTGCCCGACAGCAGGTTGCCGGTGTAGGGGTCGCAACGGGTGCCGATCACGTCATGGACCGAACCGCCGAACGGGTCGATTCCGTACCAGTCGAGCGTGTCTTCGACGATCGTGGCCATGGGCCGCAGATGGGGAAAGCTGCTCCACATGCGGTCGCCGGTGGTGATGTGGGTGCCGTGCAGGGCGCGGGTCTTGCCCGAATAGAACCGTTCGGACAGATCGCCCGCGTTCCAGAGGTTGAGGTCTCCGACCTGGGGACCGTCGACAGAGGTGATGCGGAAGAAATGCCCGGCCTTCACCGTGAAGCAGGCCGCGTCGCGCGCCGGCACCAGGGTTTCCGAGATCTTGCGGCCCGTGTCCCGTGCCGCGCGATAGCCGTTCAGATCGGGGCGCGGAAGGGTCTGCGTCGGGTAACACACCACCGGCGCGACGGCACGGCGTTGCTCTGCATCTTCGGGGGGCGGAAACATGTTGCCGGACCTGCGCTTGGGCTATTTCAGGCGGACAGGGTAGCGACCGTTCGAACCGGGCGCCAGTGGCCGGAATCAAAACCGGCAGCGCCCTGGGATCAGGTCTGCGCTGCCGGGAGCATTTGCGCCACTCAGGCGGCCTCGTGGTACTGGAAGAGCTCGGGCTCTTTGTCCTCGATCTTCGCGGCCGGCTCGGGGGTGTAGTAGACCCAGGCTTCGGCGAGGATGTTGAGTGCCTCTTGCGCGGCGGTGGTCTCGGCTTTGGTCGACAGGTCCATAAGGGGCTCCGTTGCTGTCAGAGCTCCTCCCTGCTGAACCATGTAGGCTTTGTGACAGCTTTGGTCATCCGATAAAGCTGCAATTCAGCCATGCCGATGCCGCAACGCAGCAATCGGGAACCGTTGCCTTAAAGCACCACCACGTCAAGCGGCGGGAAGCCGTTGAACCCGATCGAGGCATAGCTGGACGTGTAGGCACCGGTGTTGCGGATCATGATCCGGTCGCCGGCCGCCAGAGTCAGGGGCAGCTGCACAGGGGTCTTTTCGTAGAGCACATCGGCACTGTCGCACGACGGGCCGGCCAGCACGCAGGGGCCGGTGGCATCGCCATCGCGGTCGGTGACGAACTGGTAGCGGATCGCCTCATCAATGGTTTCGGCCAGGCCCGAGAACTTGCCGATATCCAGGTAGACCCAGCGATGCAGGTCAGTGTCCGACTTGCGCGAGACCAGCAGCACCTCGGCGGCAATCGCCCCCGCGTTGGCCACCATGCCCCGGCCCGGCTCTGCCATGATCTCGACCGAGCCGCCAAAGCGGGCGCGCACCATCGAGATGACCGACGCGGCATAGGGCGTGGGCGCCTCGACGGCTTCGCCGTAGAAGGCCGGGAACCCGCCGCCGATGTTCAGCAGGCGCAGGTCGTGGCCGGCGTCGAGCGCAGCTTGCCAGGTGACAGCGACCTCGTCCAGCGTGGCCGCCCACATGGCGGCACGGCGGGTCTGCGACCCAACGTGGAAGCTGAAGCCCACCGGCTCCAGGCCCAGGGCCACGGCACGGTCCAGCAGCGCCACGGCCATCGTCCGGTCACAGCCGAACTTGCGGCTGAGCGGCCAGTCGGCCTCGGAGGCTTCGACGATCAGGCGAATGTAGACCTGCGCGCCGGGGGCATGCTCGGCGATCTTCAGCAGCTCTTCATCGGCATCGGCCGCGAACAGGGTCACACCGGCGCGGTGGGCAAAGGCAATGTCCGAGGCCCGCTTGACCGTGTTGCCGAACGAAATGTTGTGCGCAGGCGCACCACGCGACAGGCAGAGCTCGATCTCGCCGCGGCTGGCGGCATCGAAATGGCAGCCCAGGCCGACCAGCGTGTCGATGATCTCGGGCGCCGGGTTGGCCTTGACGGCATAGTGGATGCGGGCATTGCCCAGGCCAGCCTGAAGCGCATGGAAGTTGTCGGTCACGACGCCGGTATCCAGCACCAGGGTTGGGCGCTCGAAGGTGTTCAGCGCAATGAAGGCTTCGATCTGGGACAGGTCGCGCGCGCGATCGCGCACCGAGAATTCGGTTACGTAGGCGGTCATGGTCATCTCCAATAGACCCGGCCATCTATGGCCGCTCAGTTCCACGGGAGACGTTACCGTCGCTACATAACCCTAGGGCTTGTCAGGGGTCCGTTTCCGGATGTCCCCGACCCTTCCGACAGAGGCGCGTGCGTTGGCGTCTTGAGCGCGCATATCGGGCCAAACGGTGAGTCGATCAAGAGGGATTTTGATGAGGATGCGCGGAATTTTTCGCGCAGCCTTTCATGTTGCGTTAAAGACTCGATCCGGTTGGCTGCCCCACCGGCCCGGACCACAGAAAGGACAGGCATGATGCCCCCAATCACCACCGCCATGGCCAATGCTGACGATGCGGAGCGGCTGGCCGACATCCGGGTGGAGGCCATGCGACCCAGCCTGCAAGCGGCGGGCCGGTTCGACCGGGATCGCGCGCGGGCCCGCTTCCTGGATGCCTTCCGGCCAGAGGACACGCGCCTGATCCTGGACGCCGGTGTCGTGACGGTTTCGTGGTGGTCCGGCACCGGGATGACCACATGTACCTGGACCAGCTCTGCGTCTCTCCGGCCCACCAGGGGGGCGGGGCTGGCCGGCACATCGTCCGGATGGTCCAGGACGAGGCCCGCGCTGAAGGCCTGCCCCTGCGTCTGATGGCGCTGAACGTCAGCCGGGCCAACGCCTTCTATGTCTCTTGCGGGTTCAGGGCCCTGTCGTCGGACGCGCTTGATACCCAGTACGAATGGCGGCCCGACGCGGCCTAGGCCGAAACGCAAAAGCCCCCGCCGTTTCCGGCAGGGGCCTTGTTTCGAAAGGGCCGCAGGTCAGGCGACGCGCTCGACCATCATCTTCTTGATCTCGGCAATCGCCTTGGCCGGATTCAGACCCTTGGGGCAGGTCTTGGCGCAGTTCATGATGGTGTGGCAGCGGTACAGCTTGAAGGGGTCCTCCAGCTCGTCCAGGCGTTCGCCGGTGGCCTCGTCGCGGCTGTCGATGATCCAGCGGTAGGCGTGCAGCAGCGCTGCGGGGCCAAGGTACCGGTCGCCGTTCCACCAGTAGGACGGGCAGGAGGTCGAGCAGGATGCGCACATCACGCATTCATACAGACCGTCCAGCTTCTTGCGGTCCTCGATCGACTGCTTCCATTCCTTGGCCGGCCGGTTGGTCTTGGTTTCCAGCCAGGGCATGATCGACGCATGCTGGGCATAGAAATGCGTCAGGTCGGGGATCAGGTCCTTGACCACGGGCATGTGCGGCAGCGGGTAGATCTTGACCGTGTCGCCCTTGACCTCGTCCAGGCCGAAAATGCAGGCCAGCGTGTTGGCCCCGTCGATGTTCATCGCGCAGGACCCGCAGATGCCCTCGCGGCAGGACCGGCGGAAGGTCAGCGTCGGGTCGATCTCGTTCTTGATCTTGATGAGCGCGTCCAGGACCATCGGCCCGCACTTGTCCATGTCGAGGAAATAGGTGTCGACACGGGGGTTTTCGCCGTCATCGGGGTTCCAGCGGTAGATCTGGAACTTGCGGACATTCTTGGCGCCCTCGGGCTTCGGCCAGGTCTTGCCGGTGCGAATACGCGAGTTTTTCGGCAGCGTGAATTCAACCATGTCTCGTCTCCTGGTGGGCGTCTCCGGCGGCCAGCCGGGACCTTTGGGGTCGGATCCGGGGCGGCATCAGGATGTGCGCCCGGGAAGATGGATGGACAGCCCGGCCGTTTCGGCCAGGCGCAGGATGCGTTCGGCATCCTGCGGAAAATGCTCGGCGATGCTTTCCGCCAGCTCAAGGTCATGGGCCACGAGCCACAGAAGGATGCCGAATTCGGGATCGTCGGCCAGCTGGTCGGCCCGCCGGTCGGTGCCCAGGCTGGCCGCATCACGGGTGTCGGGCTGAAAGGACGACCCGCCGCCATAGCGTTGCACGTCGCCCAGCCCAAGATCGCGGGTCTCAAGCCCCAGCGCCTCGAGCGTCTGCGCCCGGTAGGGCTCGGAGGCGATCCAGCGGTCATAGAGCACCGGCACCATAGCGCCAGGGTCCGAGGCCAGCTTCAGCGCCCGGCCATAGGTGCGGCAGGCGGTGGTCATGATCCGCGTGCGCTCGACCGTGCCATAGCTGGCGTTGCCCTTGATCTTCTTCAGCAGCGAGGCCGACCAGTTGAGGAACCCGCGATAGATCAGGACGGTCTGTTCCTCGCCCCCCCAAAGAGGGCGCTCGGCCGGGCGCGGCATGGCGTCTTCGACCGACACGATGGCCAGCGGCCCCTGCCCCACCTGCGACAGCGCGGCATTCAAGGGCCCCTTCGCCCGGATCACCTGCCCGTCCCGGCGCAGCTCCAGGCTGCGGTGCGTGCGGATCGGGTCGCGGGCCTTCTTGCAATTGTTGAAGAAGACCGCGTTGCCCCCGGGTGCATTGCGCAGGAAGCCATCAAGGATCGCATGGTTGCCCGACCGGCGCATGCCATAGACCCGCAACACGCGGGACGGCTGGAAATCCAGGTCGGGTTCAAAGGGCATGGCGGGGCGCGCGTTCATCGGCACGCCCCCGCCTGAGGGCATGGGCCCCGGCCAAACCCGTCCGCGACCACACTGCCCCGCAGCACGGGCGCATGGGCAGGACGTCGCAGAATGGACAGGTCAGCCAGGGTTGGCATCGTCAGAACGTCCGTGCCTTTGGCGCGATCTTCTTCAGCGAGATGCCGCCTTCGTCTTCGGTGGTCAGCGGATCGACGACAACCGGACGATAGGTCAGATCGACCTTGTTGCCCTCGACGCGGCTGATCGTGTGCACACGCCAGTTCTCGTCGTCGCGCGTGGAATAATCCTCGTGGGCATGGGCCCCGCGGCTTTCCTTGCGAGCCTCGGCGCCATAGATCGTGGCCAGCGCGTTCGGCATCAGGTTGGTCAGTTCCAGCGTTTCCATCAGGTCCGAGTTCCACACCAGCGAGCGGTCGGTGACCTTCAGGTCGCCCATCTTGGCGGCGATCTCGGTCATCTTGACCACGCCCTCTTCCAGCGTCTTCGATTCCCGGAACACGGCGGCGTCCGATTGCATCGTGCGCTGCATTTCCAGCCGCAGGTCGGCGGTGGCGATGGCCCCGTCGGCGTTGCGGATCGTGTCGAAGCGGTCGAAGGCCTTGTCGATCGATGCGGTGTTCGCGGCCGGGGTCGGCGCGTCGGGGTTGACGACTTTGCCCGCCCGGATGGCCGAGGCGCGGCCAAAGACCACCAGGTCGATCAGCGAGTTGGACCCAAGGCGGTTCGCCCCGTGCACCGAGGCACAGCCGGCTTCGCCCACGGCCATCAGGCCGGGCACGATGGCATTCGGGTCCTCGGCGGTCGGGTTCAGCACCTCGCCCCAGTAGTTGGTCGGGATACCGCCCATGTTGTAGTGCACGGTCGGCAGAACCGGGATCGGTTCCTTGGTCACGTCCACACCGGCAAAGATCTTCGCGGATTCCGAGATCCCCGGCAGGCGTTCCGCCAGCGCTTCGGCCGGCAGGTGGTTGAGGTTCAGGAAGATGTGGTCCTTATGTTCGCCCACGCCGCGGCCTTCGCGGATCTCCATGGTCATCGACCGGCTGACGTAGTCACGCGGCGCCAGGTCCTTGTACTGGGGCGCGTAACGCTCCATGAACCGTTCGCCTTCGGAGTTGGTCAGGTAACCGCCCTCGCCCCGGGCGCCTTCGGTGATCAGGCAGCCCGAGCCGTAGATGCCGGTGGGGTGGAACTGGACGAATTCCATGTCCTGCAGCGCCAGGCCGGCACGGGCCACCATGCCGCCACCGTCGCCGGTGCAGGTATGGGCCGAGGTGGCCGAGAAATAGGCGCGTCCGTAGCCGCCGGTGGCCAGCACGACCATCTTGGCGTTGAAGACATGCATCGTGCCGTCGTCGAGCTTCCAGCACACCACGCCCTGGCACACCCCGTCGTCGGACATGATCAGGTCGATGGCGAAATACTCGATGTAGAATTCCGCGTTGTTCTTCAGCGACTGGCCATAAAGCGTGTGGAGGATCGCGTGGCCGGTCCGGTCGGCGGCGGCACAGGTGCGCTGCACCGGGGGGCCTTCACCGAATTCGGTGGTGTGGCCGCCGAACGGGCGCTGGTAGATCTTGCCCTCTTCGGTGCGCGAGAAGGGCACGCCGTAATGTTCCAGCTCGTAGACCGCCTTGGGCGCTTCGCGGGCGAGGTATTCCATCGCATCCGTGTCGCCCAGCCAGTCCGAGCCCTTGACGGTGTCGTACATGTGCCACTGCCAGTGGTCGGGGCCCATGTTCGACAGCGACGCCGCGATGCCGCCCTGGGCGGCCACGGTGTGCGAGCGCGTCGGGAAGACCTTGGTCACGCAGGCCGTGCGCAGCCCCTGCTCGGCCATGCCGAGGGTTGCCCGCAGGCCGGCGCCGCCGGCGCCGACGACCACGACGTCATATTCATGCGTCTCGTATGTGTACTCAGCCATTACTTCCTGGTCCTTCAGAGCGCGAGTTTGACGAGGGCGAACAGCCCGGTGGCGATGATCACCCAGGCGACAGCGCCCGCGGCGACAAAGGCCATCTTGCCAGCCACGCCATGGACATAGTCGACAATGGCGTCCTGCACCTCGTGCATCATGTGAAGCACGCCGACCACCAGGGTCAGCGCGGCGATGACCGCCGGGAACGGCCGGCTGTAATAGGCGATCACCTCTTCATAGGTGCCGCCCAGGGCCGAGCCGAAGGTGAAGATGAACAGCGGCACCAAAACGACCAGCGCGGCCGAGCTGATCATCATCTGCCAATGTTCATGGGTGCCCGTCCGTGCGGATCCGAGCCCCTGCGCGCGCTTGCGATCGGTCAGAAATCTCATGTCGGGGCTCCTTATACGACGATGGCCGTGAACAGGGCGAGAACGGTGGCGCCTGCCAGCATGGCAATCGACATCTTCTCGGCGATCGGGATTTCAACGGCATAGCCCAGATCCCAGATCACGTGCCGCAGGCGGCCCAGCATGTGGTACCACAGCGCCCAGGCGGCGCCGAACATGACCAGGTCGCCAAGGAAGCTGGTCAGGATGCCGTCCACGATATCGAAGGCGCGTTCGGAACTTGCCGCGGCCAGCAGCCAGGCGACGACCAGGACCGCCAGCCCATAGCAGGCGATGCCGGTGATCCGGATGAGAATGGAAGTGATGGCGGGCAGAGGCATCCTGTAGACTTGCAGGTGCGGCGACAGGGGGCGATTGCCGCGGTTCACGTCGGCCATGGCGTGTCCTTTCCGTTGGATACACTTGTTCTACGGTTTTTTACGCGACTGTCACGGCACCTCGCTGCTGTGCAGCGCGGTTTTTTGGCGCGGATTGAAAGTTTTTCCGGCGTTGTGATCACACTCTGGATTGCTGTGATCACAAAATTCAAGCCGAGTGTTTTTGTCGGATTTCCGCACCACCCGCGCCCGAGTCGCGGTGGCCGCTCCCGATCAATCCAGCCACATGCCCATGCGGGTCAGGGCGGCAATCGCCTGGTCGCGTTCCGGCTGCCCACCGTCAAGGACAGCTTCGTTGAGTTGGCGCACGACAGAGCTTAGCCGCCGCGAGCGGGTCAGCTCGGACATCATGCCGATGACATCGCCATCGGTGCTCATGCTCAGGATATGTTCCGCCGGAGACAGTTTGATCGAGTCATACATTTGCAGAACCCCCTAGTTCCCAACGTCGCAAAGGCTAGCATTTTTTTCAATTTCATGACAATCGAGAATGCCGCAGCGCAGAATTATTCACAGGTTTTCCGGGGCTTGGAGGATCTGCCAGGCGCTCGGCACACGCCCGTTGCGGCGCGGCACTCTGGCCGCTGAAAATGGCGCCGGATACGGTAAAATTCATATAAAAATGCCGTTTTCTGAAGCAGATCAGAAAACGGCGCCAACGGCGATGGTGCGCTCGTATCGAGTCGCAATAGCCAAGCACGGCTGTTTCGCCTGCGCGTGACGCATGGCGGCTTCCCGGAGGCTGCAGAGGTCAGCCCGGGAAGACGCCGCGTCAAAGAGGCATCAGTGCCCAGTAGTCCAGATCCAGCAGCACGTCGGGCAGGTAACGGCCGTCCTCGCCCTTCAGCTTGAACGGATCGCCCCCCTTCGTTGCCACCAGCCGCAGGCGGATCGCGCCAACCCCGGGGGCAGAGGTTTCTGCCTTGTCCAGCACCTCGGTCCAGGCCTTGATCGTGTCTCCGGACAGGCAGGGATTGGCATGGGCCCCGCCGTTCAGCCCGACGATCATCTGTGCATTGGCCAGGCCGTTGAAGCTGAGCGCCCGTGCCATGGAGATCACGTGACCGCCATAGATCAGCCGGCCCTCGGGGCGGACCGTCACGTCGAAATGCACCTTGGCCGTGTTCTGCCACAAGCGGGTGGCGATCATGTGCTCGGCTTCCTCGACCGTCACGCCATCGACATGGTCGATGGTCTCGCCGATCTCGTAATCGCCCCAGCGATGGGGCTCTCCCGCCAGCGCGAAATCATAGTTGGTGAAATCGAGCCCGTCGGGAATCACCAGGTCGGCCGGCTCCAGCACCGATTTCAGCTTTGGGATCACCGTGTCGGGGGCCGGCGCGTCGAGGTTCTTCTTGCGCACCATCACCCAGCGGCAATATTCGAGCACCGGCTCGCCGCGCTGGTTCGTGCCGGTGGTCCGCACGTAGACCACCCCGGTCTTGCCGTTGGAATTCTGTTTCAGGCCAATGACTTCGGACACCGAGGTCAAGGTGTCGCCCGGGTAGGCCGGGGCCAGCCAGCGGCCCTCGGCGTACCCGAGGTTGGCCACCGCGTTCAGCGACACGTCCGGGACCGTCTTGCCGAAGACCACGTGGAAGGTCAGCAGGTCATCCAGCGGGCTGGCGGGCAGCCCAGAGGCCTGCGCGAAGGTGTCGGCCGAATAAAGCGCGTGCCGGGCGGGATAAAGCCCGTGGTACATCGCCCGCTCGCCGCCGGACACGGTGCGCGGGACGGCATGGGTCAGGATATCTCCGACGGCATAATCCTCGAAGAAGCGGCCGGGGTTGGTCTTGGCCATTTACTGCTCTCCCAGCTTCATGTCGGGGGTGTAATCCGCGTCGATCTCCTTGGTCACGGCCTGACCGCAGCGCATCACGCCATTGGCGCCGTCGAAGGCATAGGTGGGGTCGCCGTGCAGTTCCCAGCCCTTGGACAGGGCGGCAGAGACCTTGTGGCAAAAGGCGGAGGTGTCGTCCTCGGAGAGGAAACGGTAGATCTTGGTCATGGGCTCACGATCCGAACGGCCAGGGGCCGACGAGGGAATGGATATAGCCGATGATCGCCATCAGGACGATCGAGGCCACGAAGAACATGGCATCCTTTGCATAGGAGCCGGGGGCGGGCGGGGTCCAGTCGGGCTCGGCTGTATTGATCACCCGCATCTCGACCAGCGACCACGCCAGCAGGCCGCCGAACAGGATGACCGAGGCCAGGTCGCCGTTGACCAGCAGGTGGGCAATGGCCCAGAGCGCGAAGCCCGTCAGCATCGGGTGGCGCATGCCGTTCAACAGCCGGCCACGCTTGGGCGCGGGGCTCATCATGTAAAGCGCCACAAGGACCATCAGGTTGTTGACATGGGTCAGGAAGGACGGCGGATACCAGATATTGGCAAAGCCCGAGGTCTTGAACCCGATCACCATCAGCACGATCGCGCCCACCAGGGCCAGGGCGACAAGGCCCTTGCCTTTGTCCCCCATCGCCTCCCGCCGGGCAGGCGCCAGGCGTTTGAAAAGATGGGCCGCCCACCACAGAGCGACACCCAGACCCAAGACCACCCAACCCATAGCTAGCTCCCGTGCATGGCTGCAATTGCCTCGGCTTTTGCCAGAATTTCGCGGGCGGTGGCAACGTGCAGGTTCTCGACGATGCGCCCGTCGACGACCGCCACGCCCTGCCCTGCGGCCTCGGTTTCCT
Organism: Paracoccaceae bacterium; assembly: GCA_002709405.1. Taxonomy (GTDB): domain Bacteria; phylum Pseudomonadota; class Alphaproteobacteria; order Rhodobacterales; family Rhodobacteraceae; genus Marinibacterium. Next base: position 8,776 of record PAQV01000094.1, on the reverse strand, counting down.
CGAAGGCGGCGATCTGGCGGCGCGACAGGTCGATTTCCTCGTCCGAGGGCGCAAAGGCCTTGTTTGTAACCTCCAGCTGGGCCGGATGGATCAGCGACTTGCCGTCAAATCCCATGTCCCGGCCGTGCACGCATTCGACCAGCAGGCCCTCGTCATCCTTGAAGGCGTTGTAGACCCCGTCGATGATCACAAGACCGTGGGCGCGGGCAGCCAGCAGGCACAGGCTGAGCGAGGTCAGCATCGGTTCGCGGTCGGGGCGGAAGCGGGTCTGCAATTCCTTGGCCAGGTCGTTGGTGCCCATCACCATGCCCTGCAGCTTGGGATGGGTGGCGATGGAGGCCGCGTTCAGCATGCCCAGCGGGGTTTCCATCATCGCCCAGATCGGCAGGTCACCGGTGATGGCGGCCAGTTCGTCCAGCTGCGCGGTGGTTTCGACCTTGGGCAGCAGCACGGCGTCGCATTCCATGTCGGCCACGGCCCGGGCGTCGTCGCGGCCCCACTCGGTGTCGAACCCGTTGATCCGCACCAGGCGCACGCGCTCGCCATAGCCGCCCTTGGACAGTTCATCGGCCAGGGTGTCGCGCGCGTTGACCTTTTCCGCCGGGGTGACGGCGTCTTCCAGGTCGAAGATGATCCCGTCCGCGGCCAGCCCGCGCGCCTTGTCCAGGGCCCGGGCCTTGGACGCGGGGATGTAGAGAACGGAACGATAGGGGCGTGTGCGCGGATCCATCCGGACCTCCTTGAGACATATCCGAGACATAAAGTTGCGCGGAGATGCGCAGTTCCGCACGAAAAGATCAACCCAAAATCGCCGCATTGCAGCAACTTCCTGCTGCCGGTGCAGGATCGGGCCTGTCCCGCCCGCGCTGTTGCGCCCGCGGCGGACGGTGGCTTTACCCCGATGAAGAGCTTGCGGCCCCACGGTTAACCAGATCGAACGGACCGCGCCCGCCGCGCGGAGGATCACGCAGAAAGGTGACCAAGATGCGCCACAAGGCAATCCGCATGACAATCGGCCTGGGGGTCATGGCCCTGGGCGCTCACGAAGTTTCGGGGCAGCAGGCCGCGGCCAATTGCGCCCCGCGCCCCATGGTATTGGAGCGTTTGACCGACAGCTACGGCGAGACCCGTCAAAGCATCGGGCTGGGGTCCAACAACGCGGTGGTCGAGGTCTTTGCCTCGGACCAGACCGGGTCCTGGACCATCACGGTGACCCGGCCGGACGGCACGACCTGCCTTGTCGCGGCCGGAAACGCCTTTGAGCGCATCGACGAGATCCGCCCCACCGGCGACCCGGCCTGACTTTACCGAACTGGACGTTTCAAAGGACGCCTCGACATGTCGACGCTTTATACCCTGACCCCCGACTGGACCGCGACCAACCGTTTCGAGGTGGTTGCCAACAGCGAGGTCCTGATCTGCAACACCTGCGCCTATGATGTGCGCTGGTCGCGCACGGCCGATACCTCGGTCCCGCTGGCGCCCCCGGCGGTGTCGTCCATCCTGCGCCCGGGCGACAGCCTGTCGCTGCCCCTGGAGGCCGGGCAGTACATCTGGCTGGCCGCCCTGCCCTTCGGCACGGCCGTCATCGAAGACTTTACCTGACCGACCGACGCCCCCCTGCCCGATTCGAAGGCAGAACGGGGGGCATATTGGCGGATGGGTTGGGGCCACCTGCGGGTCCCGTCACGGGCTGGCCGTTCAGGTCAGCCCTTCCCACACCAGCTTGACCCCGGTGATTCCCAGCGCCACGTAGGTGATCCCGAAGAACAGGGATTCATTCATGCGCCGGTGCGCCTTGACGCCGATCCAGGTGCCCAGCAGGGCGACAGGGGCCAGGATCAGGTTGGCCGTCAGGGACGTCGCGGTGAACAGGCCCAGGGCCACGTAGGGGATGAACTTGGCAATGTTGATTGCCCAGAACGTCAGCACCGTCGTGGCCTGGTAGGTGGTCTTGTCCATCCGTTGCGACAGCATGTAGGCCGCCGCCGGAGGCCCTCCGGCATGGCTGACGAAGCTGGTGAAGCCCGCCGTCGCCCCCGCAATCAGCCCGACCCAACCCGGCAACCGCTCTGCCGGAGGCAAAAAGACCTTGTATTGCACGGCCAGTTGCCAGGCGATGAATCCCAGGGCAATGGCGCCGATCAGCACCCGGAAGACGTCCGGCTCGGCCACCTGGTAGAGCAGTGCTCCGAGCGCCACGCCAGGCAATCCCCCGAGGATCAGCAGCTTTGCGTCCGGCACGCTCCAGCGTTTCCAGAACGGGCCCAGGGTTGCCGCGTCGATCAGCATCAGAAGCGGCAGCATCACCCCAAGCGCGTCACCCGGATTCAGCACCAGCGCCAGAATCGCCGACGAGGCAAAGGCCGCGCCCGATCCGAACCCGCCCTTGGAAATGCCCGCGAACAGCACCGCCGGGACGGCGACGGCAAAGAAAAACGGTGTCAGCTCAAGCACGAGGAAAACTCCCATTTTCTGCGCGGCCCGTCCGGTTTAGCGCGGCCGTTAGCGCCCGAACAGCCCCTGCCGCGATTGGCCGCGACACGCCTCTCTTGCACCAAGGTCCAATCCGCACTACCCAAACGACGTTTTTCAATGGATTGGAGACCCATCCCATGGCCAGACCCAAGATCGCGCTTATCGGCGCAGGTCAGATCGGCGGAACGCTCGCTCACCTCGCTGCTCTGAAGGAACTGGGCGACGTCGTCCTGTTCGACATTGCCGAGGGAACCCCCGAGGGCAAGGCACTCGACATCGCGGAATCGGGCCCGTCGGAAGGCTTCGACGCCGCCCTGTCGGGCACCCAGTCCTACGCCGACATCGCCGGCGCAGGCGTCTGCATCGTGACCGCCGGCGTGCCGCGCAAACCGGGCATGAGCCGCGACGACCTGCTGGGCATCAACCTGAAGGTCATGAAATCCGTGGGCGAAGGCATCAAGGAACATGCCCCCGACGCCTTCGTGATCTGCATCACCAACCCGCTCGACGCCATGGTCTGGGCCCTGCAGCAGTTCTCTGGCCTGCCCCCGCACAAGGTCTGCGGCATGGCTGGCGTGCTCGATTCGGCGCGGTTCCGTCACTTCCTGGCCGTCGAATTCGGCGTGTCGATGAAGGACGTCACCGCCTTCGTGCTGGGTGGCCACGGCGACACCATGGTGCCGTCGATCCGCTATTCGACCGTTGCCGGCATCCCCCTGCCCGACCTGGTGCAGATGGGCTGGACCACGCAGGAGAAGCTGGACGCCATCGTGCAGCGCACCCGTGATGGCGGTGCCGAAATCGTCGGCCTGCTGAAGACCGGTTCGGCCTTCTACGCGCCGGCCACCTCGGCCATCGAAATGGCCGAAGCCTACCTGAAGGACCAAAAGCGCGTCCTGCCCTGCGCCGCCTATTGCGATGGCGAACTGGGCGTGAAGGGCATGTACGTGGGTGTGCCGACCGTGATCGGCGCCGGCGGCATCGAGAAGATCGTCAACATCACGCTGACCAAGGAAGAGCAGGAGATGTTCGACAGCTCGGTCGGCGCGGTGAAAGGCCTGGTCGAGGCCTGCAAGGGTATCGACGAAACCCTCGCCTGATTTTCTTCACAGAAGAAAATCGACTCCATTTTCTTGTCCAAGAAAATGAACGGCCGGCGCATCACACAGCGCCGGCCGTTTTCATGTCAGAATGCCAGGGACACACCGAAGTTCAGCGCATTCGTCCAGATCTCGGTCGACAGGTTGCCGCCCCCGTCCAGATCCGCGTCCAGCCAGGAATAGGTGCCCTTGTACTCGCCGAACAGCCGCCAGCGATCGGACAGCGCATAACTCACCCCTGCAATCCAGGCCACGTTCGGGCCGGTGATCTGGTATCCGAAGGTTTCGGTCGACGTGGGCGAGCTCTGCACCTCAACATGCGGGAACGCCACACCGGCCCCAAGCCCGACGTAAGGCGTCGCGTTGCCCCACAGCCCCAGCCACCGCCGGGACACGCCCACGGTGATATTGTTCAGACCATCGGTGAATTCCAGCGTCTGGAACCCGGTCGCGGCCAGCGTTTCGTCGCTGGCATAGGCCTTGGAATGGGTGAAATCGAGGTGAAAGCCCCAGGCCTCGTCCCGCCACCAGGTCGCCCGGACACCATAATAGGGCGGCGCCGAGAACGAATTGCCGTCCCAGCTGGCCGAGAAGCTGAAATCGCCCACGCCGGTCGGATCCGTGCCCGACACGTCATTGCTGTGGGCGTTCTGAAGACCGGTATAGAAGCTCAGCTCGATCTCGGCCTCGGCCGCCGGAGCCGCCATCAGCCCCGCACCCGCCATAAGCGCCACGGCCAGCAGCCGGCCTGCCGACCGGCGGATCGCCCCGCCGACCCGGCGCGACGCCCGGTCCAGGCCGGTCAGGGCAAGCGCCTGGGCCAGCCAGCCGATCAGGGCGCCCGCGACGACCTGCAACGTGGTATGCGCCCCGGCCTCGACCCGCGACGCGCCGGTTGCCCCGGCCGCCAGAAGGGCCACGCCCTGCGCCGGCGCATTGCCCGCAAGGCAGGTCTGGGTCAGCCCCACGGCCCCGAAGGTCGCGGCCGCCGTGTGACCGCTTGGAAACCCCTTGCCCCCGCCGTTCGGACGGCGGTTCACCGCAAGATCGCCCAGGGTGAATTTCGGCGTCTTGATCGCTGCTTCCAGCACGATGTATCTCCCAACATAAGTCATGCCACGCCCCGCGGCCACGGCACAGGCCAGCCCGAGCACCGGCAGCACCACCTGCAACCGGTCGCCCGTCCGCTCGGCCGAGGGCCATGACACGGCGGTCACGACCAGCACGATCCCGAGCATCGCCCACAGGCTGATCCGGCGGAACACGGTTTGCAACATGATGCGGACTGACCTCGGCAATGTGTCGCGCGGCAAATGACAACCTCGTAGGCAGCCGCGCAACCGGAAGCAAGGGAATGCCGCGCCCTTTGCGATCACAACTTGCGAATCACACCATCCGCTGCCAGCCGCCCGCTTGTGATCACACCCCGAAAACGTGTGATCACAAACGTCGGTTTTTTGCCGCCGAAATGCACCTTGCGGCAATAAAGTCTTTTAACCGCGCCACGAGGCAGGCTTAAAGGAGGGCAACGCACACTAGACGGGACGGATTTCCATGAACATCCATGAATACCAGGCAAAGGCCCTTCTGCGCGACTATGGTGCCCCGGTCTCGGACGGCCGCGTCGTCCTCAAGGCGGATGAAGCCAAGACCGCGGCCAGCGAACTCGACGGTCCGCTCTGGGTGGTCAAGGCGCAGATCCACGCAGGTGGCCGCGGCAAGGGCTCGTTCAAGGAAGCCGATGCCGGCGAAAAGGGCGGTGTCCGCCTGGCCAAGTCGGTGGAAGAAGCCGCCGAAGAAGCCAAGAAGATGCTGGGCCGCACGCTGGTGACCCACCAGACCGGCCCCGCCGGCAAGCAGGTCAACCGCATCTACATCGAAGACGGCTCGGGCATTGAAACCGAACTGTACCTGGCCCTGCTCGTCGACCGCGTGACCAGCCGCGTGTCCTTCGTCTGCTCGACCGAAGGCGGCATGGACATCGAGGAAGTTGCAGCCAGCACCCCCGAAAAGATCCTGTCGTTCTCGGTCGATCCGGCCACCGGCTACCAGGCCTTCCACGGCCGCCGCATCGCGTTTTCGCTGGGCCTGAAAGGCGCCCAGGTCAAGCAATGCGTCGCCCTGATGGGCCTGCTCTACAAGGCCTTCATCGAGAAGGACATGGAGATGCTGGAGATCAACCCGCTGATCGTGACCGACGGCGGCGACCTGAAGGTGCTGGACGCCAAGCTGGGCTTCGACGGCAACTCGATCTACCGCCACGCCGACATCGCCGCCCTGCGCGACGAAACGGAAGAGGACCCCAAGGAACTCGAAGCGTCGAAATACGACCTGAACTACATCGCGCTCGACGGTGAGATCGGCTGCATGGTGAACGGCGCGGGCCTGGCCATGGCGACGATGGACATCATCAAGCTTTACGGCGCGGAGCCGGCCAACTTCCTCGACGTGGGTGGCGGCGCCACCAAGGAAAAGGTGACCGAGGCGTTCAAGATCATCACCTCGGACCCCAACGTCAAAGGCATCCTGGTCAACATCTTCGGCGGCATCATGCGCTGCGACGTCATCGCCGAAGGCGTCATCGCCGCGGTGAAGGAAGTCGGCCTGCAGGTTCCGCTGGTTGTCCGCCTCGAAGGCACCAACGTCGAGAAGGGCAAGGAGATCATCAACACCTCCGGCCTGGCCGTGATCGCGGCCGAGGACCTCAAGGACGGTGCTGAAAAGATCGTGAAGGCCGTCAAGGGCTGATCGGGCGGCAATCGCCCCTACATCCGGGTTCCGCCGCCCAGGCGCGGCGGTCCCCCTGACCAGGAGACAATGATGACACAGGCGGAGGAGATAGCTGGGCAGGCGGCCCGGACCGAATGGTCCGACACGCTGTCCCGTTTCGCGCCTCTGGTGATCATCGCGTTCTTCGTGCTCCAGGTCGTTTCGCGCGTCACCTCGCCCGGAGGCGTGGGTCTGGACGAGGCCGAACAGATGGTCGCGACCCAAACGCTTGAACTGGGCTACGGCGCGCAACCCCCACTATATACTTGGCTGCAACTGGCCGTGTTCCAGCTGACCGGCCCGGGCAAGCTGGGCCTGGCGCTGCTGAAGCATGTCTTCCTGGCGGCCACCTACCTGGGCATCTGGGTGCTGGCCCGCCAGCTTGGAGCCAACCGGATGACGGCCGCCGTGGCGATGTTCGCCACGTTGCTGCTGCCGTCGCTGTCCTGGGAATCCCAGCGGGCGCTGACCCATACCGTCCTGGCCACGGCCCTGACCGTCTGGACGATGAACGCCGCGGTGTATGCCGCGCGGACGGGGCAGATGCGCGACTATGTGCTGACCGGGGTGATCGCCGGGCTGGGCTTCATTTCCAAGTGGAACTTCGGCTTCATCATTGCCGGTCTGCTGGTGGCCTGCCTGGTACGCCCCGAGCTGCGCAACCGCAAGGCCCTGGTCGCACTTGGCGCGGCGCTGCTGGTCAGCGCGGTCCCGGTGATCTGGGCCGTCGGCAACTGGCACCTGACCACGGCCACGGCCTACAAGTTCGACATCGACACCGAAAGCAGCTTCGTGGCGACCTCCGCCAGCGCGCTGGCGTCGCTGGTGAAGGGCATCGCCTCGATCGCGGCGCTGGCAATTGTCGTGCTGCTGCTGGTCTTCCGCACCAGCCGGACACCCGGCGCCGACGGCGGCGCGCGGCAGCCCGAGGCCGGGATCGTCGAACTGGCGATGCTGGGCGCGATCGGCTTCGTCGTCGTGGCCATGTTGGCCACCGGCGCGACCACGGTCGAGGAACGCTGGCTGCTGCCGATCCTGGTCTGCCTGCCGATGGCCCTGACCCTGCGGCTGATGCCCTGGCTGACCGCCGCGCGGGTGCGCTGGTTCTTCGGTGTGGCGGGCGTGGTCCTGGTGGCCATCGCCATCGCCTACCCGATGAACATGCGCCGCGGGAAATCCAACCCGTCGTACCAATCCGCCCCGTTCGAGGCCTCGGCCCGGGCGCTGGGGATCGAGACCGGGCTGGCGGTGGTGTCGGGCACCTACCTGGCCGGCAACCTGCGCCTGATCCGGCCCGAGCTGAAGGTCCTGACGCCGGGCATGCCCAAGCTGCAACTGGGCGGCGGCGCGCCGGACATGGTCCTGTGGTGGAGCCGCGACAAGACCGGGGCCGCGCCCCTGGCCGACCTGCAGCGCTACCTGGGCACCTTCGATGCCGCGCCCGACGTGGGCACCCCGGCCGAGGTCACCGTGCCCTACCCCGCCCCGCATGCCGACCGCATGTTCAGCCTTTACCGCGTGGAGTGGAGCCAATGACGGCCCCGACACGCGCCCCTTACCCCGCGACGCCCCGGGCCGAAGAACCGGCCGGACCAGCGTCGCTCCGCAACCGAACCTGAAACTGAAACAGATCTTGAAGGCGTACCAATGGCCGTACTTATCGACGAAAACACCAAAGTGATCTGCCAGGGCATCACCGGCTCGCAGGGCACCTTCCATTCCGAGCAGGCCATCGCCTACGGAACCAAGATGGTCGGCGGTGTGACGCCCGGCAAAGGCGGCACGACCCACCTGGACCTGCCCGTCTTCAACTCGGTCCACGAGGCCAAGGCCGTCACCGAGGCCAATGCCTCGGTCATCTACGTGCCCCCGCCCTTCGCCGCCGATTCCATCCTGGAAGCCATCGACGCCGAAATGGAGCTGATCGTGGCCATCACCGAGGGCATCCCGGTCCTGGACATGATGAAGGTCAAGCGGGCTCTGGTGGATTCGAAATCCATCCTGATCGGCCCCAACTGCCCCGGCGTGATCACCCCTGATGCCTGCAAGATCGGCATCATGCCCGGCCACATCCACAAGCGTGGCAAGGTCGGCGTCGTGTCGCGTTCGGGCACCCTGACCTATGAAGCCGTGAAGCAGACCACCGACCTCGGCCTCGGCCAGTCCTCGGCCGTGGGCATCGGTGGCGACCCGATCAAGGGCACCGAGCACATCGACGTGCTCGACATGTTCCTGGACGATCCGGAAACCGAATCCATCATCATGATCGGTGAGATCGGTGGCTCGGCGGAAGAAGAAGCCGCAGAGTTCCTCAAGGAACAGAAGAAGAAAGGCCGCTGGAAGCCGACCGCTGGCTTCATCGCCGGCCGCACCGCCCCTCCGGGCCGCCGCATGGGCCACGCCGGCGCCATCGTCGCCGGTGGCAAGGG
>PAQV01000093.1 GCA_002709405.1 Paracoccaceae bacterium | reverse complement strand
GCACCTCGATCGGCACCGTGCGGATGACCGCCCCGACCTTGGGCACCAGCCCGCAGATGATCAGGAAGAGGCCCCCGAAGGTCACGACATGGCGGCTCATGACGCCGGTCATGGCGATCAGCCCGACGTTCTGGCTGAAGGACGTGTTTGGCATGCCCCCGAAGATCCCGGCCACGGCCGTGCCGACCCCGTCGGCGAAGGTCGCGCCTTCGATCTCCTTGTCCGTGGCCTCGCGCCCGGCCCCGCCCTTGCAGATCCCCGACACGTCGCCCACGGTTTCCACCGCCGACACGAAGGCCATCAGGCAGAAGCCGACGATGGCCGCGAAGGACAATTCAAACCCGTACTTGAAGGGCTGCGGCAGGGCGAAGCTGGCGGCGCGTTCCCAGCTGCCGGTGATGGCCGAGACCGGCAGGACCCCGGTGACGATCGACAGCACGTAGCCCGCGATGATGCCCACCAGCACGGCCGAGACCGACAGCATGCCCTTGGTGAAGAACTTGACGGCCAGGGTCACGACAATGACGAAAAGCGCGATGAACCAGTTGAGGAAGCCACCGTATTCCTCGGCCCCGCCGGCCTTGGCCGGCACGCCTCCGGCGGCGTATTCGATGCCCACCTTGACCAGGGCCAGGCCGATCATCAGCACGACCAGCCCGGTCACCAGGGGCGGCAGGGCAAAGCGGATCTTGCCGATGATGAAGCCCAGGCAGGCATGGAAGATGCCCCCGATCAGCACCCCGGTGAAAAGTGCTGCCAGCCCGTCCACGCCCTTGCCCGCGACCAGGGGGATCATGATGGGCAGGAAGGCGAAGGACGTGCCCTGCACGATGGGCAGGGCGGCGCCCACCGGGCCCACGGTGATGGTCTGCAGGAGCGTGGCCAGCCCGGCAAACAGCATCGACATCTGGATCATGTAGAGCAGCTCGGGGAAGTCCGGCGAGTTCGAGCCGAACCCGAAGCCCGCCACCCCGGCCACGATGATCGCGGGCGTCACGTTGCTGACGAACATGGCCAGCACGTGCTGGATGCCCAGCGGAATCGCCTTGTGCAGGGGCGGCGTGTAGTCCGGATCGCGCAGCTGGTCCGGTGTCCCGATGCTGTCTGTCATTGTCCCTGTTCCTCTCGTCTTGTCGTTGATTACGCGGCGATTACGCGGCGATTACCCGGGCGCGACCACCCGGAAGGGCGTGTCGAACCAGTGTTCTTCCAGGTTGTCCCCGGGGCCGATCCGGTCGACCACGGCGAAGGTGCCCGGCCCGTGAAGCGGGGTCAGCACGCCGTGCCAGGTGCCCCGGTGGTAATTCACCCCCTGCCCCGGCGCGGTCAGGAAGGCCCGGGGCGCGCCCGGCCTGCCCCCGTCATCGGGGGCGACGATCACCAGGAAGGGCTTGCGCGACATCGGCAGGAAGGCCTGCGACCCGTCGGGATGCCGTTCGACCATGTCGAGCGTCAGCGGCAGGGCGCGTTCCTCGGCGTCGAACACGCTGATCCCGGCCCGGCCGCCACCGAAATCCAGCGTGGCCCGGTCGTGGTAGCGCCCGCAAAGCCCCTGGTTGATCATCTTGTCGGGGGTGCCGGCGGTGTCCAGCACGTCTCCGAAGGGGGCGAAGGCCTCGGCCGTGAGCGGTTCGATGACGATGTCGGTCATGGCAGGATCGCCTTCAGGCGCAGCAGGGCAATGCGTTCGACCTGCTTGCAGGCTTCGGCGAATTCGGTGTCGCGGTCCTGCTCGACCCGGCGCTGGAAGGCCGCCAGGATGCCCGCCTTGTCGTGGTCGCGCACGGCAATGATGAAGGGAAAGCCGAATTTCTCGGTATAGGCGGCGTTGAGCTTGGTGAAGGCGTCGCGTTCCGCATCGGTCAGGGCATCCAGCCCGGCCGAGGCCTGTTCGGCCGTTGAATCCGCCGTCAGCCGTTTTGCCGCGGCCAGCTTGCCGGCCAGGTCCGGGTGGGCGCGCAGCACCTCCAGCCGCTTGTCGTCCCCGGCGGACCGGAAGATCCGGGCCAGGGCGTTGTGCAGCCCCGCGGCCCGGTCGTGGGCCGGGCCCAGTTCCAGCTCGAACGCCCCTTCGGCGATCCAGGGCGAATGTTCGAAGATGCCGCCATAAGCTTCTACGAAGGCCGCCTTGTCCATCTCGGTCGGGCGGACCCGGTCCTGGGGCGGATGCACCTTGGCCCAGTGCTCGGCGATCTGCAGGCGCGAGGCGAACCAGACGCCCTCGTGGCCCTTCACGTAATCCAGGAACCGCTGCAGGGCCGCCGCCCGCCCGGGCCGGCCGACCAGCCGGCAATGCAGGCCCAGCGACATCATCCGGGGAGACCCGGCCAGGCCTTCGGCATAAAGCACGTCGAAGGTGTCGCGCAGGTAGGCGAAATACTGGTCGCCCGAGTTGAACCCCTGCGGCGTGCCGAAGCGCATGTCGTTGGCGTCCATCGTGTAGGGCACGATCAGCTGGTCGCGCCCGGCGATCTTCTTCCAATAGGGCAGATCGTCGTCATAGGTGTCGGCGATATAGGCAAAGCCGCCCTCTTCGGCGGCCAGCTCGACCGAGTTCATCGAGGTCCGGCCCAGGTACCAGCCGCGCGGCCGCTCGCCCACGACCTCGGTGTGCAGGCGGATGGCCTCGTCCATCATGGCCTTTTCGGTGGCGCGGTCCATGTCCTTGAACTCGATCCATTTCAGGCCGTGGCTGGCGATTTCCCAGCCCGCGTCGACCATGGCCATCACCTGTTCGGGCCCGCGGGCCATGGCGCTGGCCACGCCATAGACGGTGACGGGCAGGTCCTTCATCATCCGGTAGAGCCGCCAGAACCCGGCCCGGGCGCCGTATTCGTAGATGGTTTCCATGTTCCAGTGGCGCTGGCCCGGCCATTGGGCGGCGCCGACGATTTCGGACAAGAAGGCCTCGGACGCGGCGTCCCCGTGCAGCAGGTTGTTTTCGCCGCCTTCTTCATAGTTCACGACGATCTGCACGGCGATCTTCGCGCCGCCGGGCCATTGCGGGTCCGGAAGGGTCGGGCCATAGCCGATCATGTCGCGGGGGTATCTGGTCATCTTGGGCCTCTTGTCTTTCACATCCGTTCTATTGCGCCGGGGCGTTGCGCGTGGTCAGAATTCACGAGACATCATGTCAAAAGACAAGCGTTTGCTGAATTCGAGGGCATGCGCGTCAGGGTTGACCCAGGGAAGGACCAGAATGGCCGGATATCTCACCACCCATGTGCTCGACACCGCCCGGGGCTGCCCGGCGCAGGGCATCCAGATCGCGCTGTATCGGGTTAGCGGCAATTCGCACAAGAAGATCGCCACGGTCGAAACCAATGCCGACGGGCGCACGGATGGCCCGATCCTGCCCGAGGCCAAGTTCACCACCGGCACCTACGAGCTGATCTTCTTTTGCGGTGATTACTTGCGCGCCACGGGCCAAAGCACCGACGATCCGCTGTTTCTCGATCAGATCCCGATCCGCTTCGGGGTCAATGACGGCGAGGCCCATTACCACGTGCCCCTGCTGCTGTCGCCCTACGGCTATTCAACCTACCGGGGAAGCTGAGCCCCCTGCGAGGCCGCCCATCCGCCGGGTCCGTGCCGCGCCCTGCGCCGGGCGGGCCGGGGTGGGTGGGCGGGAGGCCCGCCCGGCGCAGGGCGCCCTCTCCACCCGCCCAACTGCCCGGATCCTGAGCCAAGCCCGCCACGCGCCCCTGCCCAAAGCCGCGCCATACCGCTTGAGGATTGATCAACCGGCCCGAACCTCCGACAACCAAGATCACCCAACAGGAGATCCCCATGTTCGACCTGCCCATCCTGCTTGACTGGGCCAGCTTCGCGATCCGCTGGCTTCACGTGATCACGGCCATCGCCTGGATCGGCTCGTCCTTCTATTTCATCGCCCTGGACCTTGGCCTGAACCGCGACATTTCCGGGCCGGCCGACGGCGAGGAATGGCAGGTGCACGGCGGCGGGTTCTACCATATCCAGAAATACCTGGTGGCCCCCGACCAGATGCCCGACCACCTGACCTGGTTCAAATGGGAGGCCTATTCCACCTGGCTCACCGGGGCCGCCCTGCTGATGGTGGTCTACTGGGCCGGAGCCGAGCTGTTCCTCATCGACCAGTCCAAGACATCGCTGCCGACCTGGGCGGGCATCCTGATCTCGGCCGCCTCGCTGACCATCGGCTGGCTGGTCTATGACCGGCTGTGCAAATCCGGCCTGGCCGAAACCCCGACACGGCTGATGCTGATCCTATTTGCCCTGCTCGTCGTCATGGGCTGGGCCTATACGCTGGTCTTCACGGGGCGGGCGATGATGCTGCACCTGGGCGCCTTCACGGCCACGATCATGACGGCCAACGTCTTCTTCATCATCATTCCCAACCAGAAGATCGTGGTCGAGGACCTGAAAGCCGGCCGCACGCCGGATCCGAAATACGGCCAGATCGCCAAGCTGCGGTCTTTGCACAACAATTACCTGACCCTGCCGGTCATCTTCCTGATGCTGTCGAACCATTACCCGCTGGCCTTCGCCACCCAGTACAACTGGATCATCGCGGCCCTGGTCTTCCTGATGGGCGTGTCGATCCGGCATTTCTTCAACACGATGCATGCGCGCAAGGGCAGCCCCTGGTGGACCTGGGCCGTCACCATCGGCCTGTTCCTGGCCATCGTCGCCCTGTCCGTCGCCGGCCGGCCGTCGCCCGATTACGACGAGGCCAGCGCCCTGCCCCCCCATGCCGCCCGCTTCGCCGCGGCCGAGGGCTTCGAGGACGCCGCCGACATCGTCATGGGCAATTGCTCCATGTGCCACGCGCGCGAACCGCTGTGGGACGGCATGGCCAGCGCGCCGCGGGGCGTCTACCTGGAAACCCCCCAGGACGTGGCCCTGCACGCCAAGCAGATCTACCTTCAGGCCGGGATGAGCATGGCCATGCCCCCCGCCAACCTGACCTTCATGGACAACGACTCGCGCGCCGCCCTGGTGCGCTGGTACGAAAACGGCCGCGCCTCCGAGGGCTAGGCCCGCACGGCGGCCTTCGGGACACACCCCGGGCGGACCGAGCGCAGGGCCGCAAGATTTTTCTTCCCGAAAAACGCGCCAGCGTGTCAGATGATCGCCAGTGGGGCGTGCCGGCGTCAGACCCGGCACCCTGTTGGGGAGATCACCGGAAGACATGACAGTCGCGATGTCCGATGCCCGTTCCTTGCCGCGCCGGATCCGCGCCGCGATACCCGCCTCTTTTACCCTGATCCTGGCGCTTCTGCTGGCCCTCACCGGCCTGGCCGCCCGGGCCTGCGAGATCCCCGCCGATTACCTGACCGGCGTCCGTCCCTCGGTGGACGGGGCCCCGACCGAGGTGTCGCTGGGCTTCGGCGTGGCCGACGTGCTGGGGGTCGACGACGTCAACCAGCAGCTGGAGCTGGATTTCTTCGTCCGCCTGACCTGGATCGAGCCCCGCCTGGTCAACCAGATCGGCTGCCGCTTCCCGATATCCGAGCTCTGGTTCCCGGAAATCTACATCCTCAATTCGTCCCGCCTGACGGAAAAGCGCCGCAACGCGCGCAATTACGTCAGCGTCGAGGACGGCGGCACCATGGTCTACGTCAACCGCTACATCGGCGAGATTTCCAGCTACCACAACCTGCGCCGCTTCCCCTTCGACCACCAGACCTTCGAAATCGAAATCTCCATTCCCCAGGCCAGCACGGCCGAGGTGCAGATCACGCCCGATTACGAACGCACCTGGCTGGAGGACAAGCTGAACATCGAAGGCTGGGATTTCCACTCGATCGCGCTGGAAACCGAAAACCGGTTCCTGCCGCAGATCCACCGAGAGGTCTCGGTCGGCTTGATCCGGCTGGAGGCGGACCGGAATTCGGAATATTACGTCTATCGCATCCTGCTGCTGCTGATCATCGTGGTGGCCATGTCCTGGGTCGTCTTCTGGGTGCCCGCAGAGCGTTATGAATTCCAGATCGGCATCTGTGCGACCGCCCTGCTGACGGCCATCGCCTTCAACTTCTCGGTCGCCTCCAGCCTGCCCCCGGTGGGCTACCTGACCGTGATGGACCGGCTGATGATCTGGGCCGTGCTGCTGATCTTCCTGGCCACGGCCGAGGCGCTCTTGACCTCGCAACTGGTGCTGCGCGACCGCGAGGACCTTGCACTGGCCATCGACCGCCACGCGCGCTACCTGTTCCCCGTTCTGTTTTTCGGCGGCTGGCTGCTGACCATCGCAGCGCTCTGACCGCCGCGATCCGGCCCGGCGATCTGCCCTGAAAGACGGGTCCGCGCCCCTCGGCCCGGTTGGCCGGCGGTCATCCGCGCATCGGGTCGCGCATTCGGGCAACGCATCCCGGCCATCGTCCTGGCAGACGTGATTACACGTTAACGCACGGCCGGCGGTTTGATAAAAGAGGGGCAAACAAGGAATTGATCGTGGGTTCGGGCAGTTTGATGACCAGAAAATCCAATGGGCGCCGTCTTGGCCTTGCCCTTGCCATTGCAACTTTGCCAGCCGCGCTGCCCGGCCTGGCCGCCGCCGTCGAGGCCGAGGTCACCGTGACCGGCGGGCCCGAGCGGTTGGAAAAGCGCCTGTCGGCGGCCTCGCTGACCGTCACGCTGGCCAATGACGACGCCACCGACCATACCTCGGCCGAGTTCCTGGCCGCGGCCCGGGCCGATTACGCCACCCTGATCAGCCTGCTTTACGACGCCGGCTATTTCAGCCCGGAAATCCACATCCTGGTCGATGGCCGCGAAGCGTCCGAGATCCCGCCGCTCAATGCCCCGGCGGTGATCAACCGGGTCGATCTGAACGTGACCACGGGCCGGCTGTTCACCTTTGGCCAGGCCGACATCGGCCCGCTGGCCCCCGACACCGAATTGCCCGAAAGCTTCCGCACCGGCGAAGAGGCCCAGACCAGCGCGATCCGGGCCGCGGCGATCACCTCGATCAATGCCTGGCGCGACGATGGCCATGCCAAGGCCGATATTTCCGGCCAGTCGATCGTGGCCGACCACCCCAAGGCCGTGCTGGATGTCGACGTGGAACTGCTGCCCGGTCCGCAGCTTGATTTCGGCACGCTGTCCGTGGCCGGCAACGAGGACGTGCGGACCGAGGCCATCCTGCGCATCGCGGGCTATCCCGAGGGCGAACAGTTCGACCCCGACCAGGTCAGCCTTGTGACCAGCCGCCTGCGGCGCACCGGGGCGTTTTCGTCGGTCTCGCTGAAAGAGGCCGAAACGCCCAACCCGGACGGCACTCTGGACATGAACCTTGTGGTGGGCGAGCAGCCGAAACGGCGGATTTCCTTCGGGATCGAGATCGACTCGGATGAAGGCGTGACGCTCTCGGGCGAATGGATCCACCGCAACCTCTTTGGCGGGGCCGAGCGGCTGAAGATCGAGGCCGAGACGGGCACCAATTATTCCGACCTGGGCTTTGACGGCAAGCTGACCTTCCGGCTGGACATGCCGGCCTATTTCGGCACCGACAACGATCTCTTTTTCTTCGGCGGGATCGAGTACAACGACGAAACCCATTACAGTTCGGTGAACCTCTATGGCGGGGCCGGTATCCGCCGGGTGTTCAGCGAATACCTGACCGGCGAAGTGTCCTTCGGGCCGTTCTACAGCAGCGTCGACGACGCCTATGGCAGCGACCGCAAGTTCGAGGAATTCCGCCTGCCGTCGCGGCTGGAATGGGACCGGCGCGACGATCCGGTGAACGCGTCCAAGGGGTTCTACCTGCGCACCGACGTGACCCCGTTCATGGGCTTCGGCGAGACCGAAACCGGCGTGTCGGCCCTGGTCGACGGGCGCACCTACCTGTCGGTCACCGACAAGATCGTGCTGGCCGGCCGGGCGCAGGTCGGGTCGGTTCTGGGGTCCTCGGCCCAGGGCACCGCGCCGGACCTGCTGTTCTTCTCGGGCGGGGCCGACACCGTGCGCGGCCAGCCCTACCAGTCGCTGGGCATTCCGGTGGGCAACGACACCGCCGGCGGCCGGTCCTTCCTGGGCCTGTCGGCCGAGGTCCGCACCCGGGTCACCTCGGCCATCACGGTGGTGGGCTTTTATGACTACGGCATGATCGGGGCCGAAAGCTTCGTGACCGGCGACGACGAAAGCCAGTCGGGCGCCGGGCTGGGGGTGCGCTATTCCCTGTCGGGCATCGGCGCGATCCGGCTGGACGTGGCCTATCCCGTCCATGGGGACACCAGCGACGGCCTGCAATTCTACATCGGGATCGGACAAGCGTTTTGACCGTCTACAAGATTACCATCGTCGGGCTTACCGCCCTTAGCCTGACCGCCACCGCCGCCCCCGTGCTGGCGCAGGACAGCGACGACGGCGGCAGCCGGCTGGAACGGTTTCTGCAGAACACCCTGTCGGGTGACGGGCGGACCGTGAACGTGGTGGGGCTGGACGGCGCGCTGTCGTCGCGGGCCACCATCGAGCGGCTGGAAGTGTCAGACGACCAGGGCGTCTGGTTCACGCTGGAAGGCGCGGTGCTGGACTGGAACCGGCTCGCGCTGGTGCGGGGCCGGTTCTCGGTCAACGAGCTGACGGCCGAGCGGATCATCTTTGCGCGCACGCCCGGCGCGACGGAAACCACGGTCGAGGACCTGCCCTCGCCCGAGGTCACGCCCTTCCAGGTGCCGGAACTGCCGGTGGCCATCGAGATCGGCAAGCTGGCGGTGACCGAGATCGACATCGGCGAGGCCGTGGTCGGCACCGCCGCCGAGCTGAGCCTGGACGGCAACCTGTCGCTGGCCGACGGGGCGCTGGACGCGGCGCTGGACCTGAGGCGGCTGGACCGGCGGACCGACAAGGTGCAGTTGGACGCGAGCTTCAGCAATGCCACCCGCCAGCTGTCACTGGACCTGGGCGTGGTCGAGGCCCCGGACGGGCTAATCGGCACTGTGCTGGACCTGCCCGACGGGCCGTCGATCAACCTGGACCTGGTCGGCAACGGCCCGCTGGAGGACTTCACGGCCAACCTGGCGCTGATGACCGACGGCCAGATGCGTTTTGGCGGCGACGTCACCCTGCGCGGGTTGTCGGCCGAGGCCGATGTGCAGGGCAACGTGACCCAGGTGCCGCTGCAATTCGCGGCCGACCTGGGCGGCGACCTGCGGGCGCTGCTGCCCGAGCAGTTCCACGAGTTCTTCGGGGCCGACACGCGGATCCAGGCCAATGGCCAGCGCGATCCCGACGGCTCGCTGGCCGTCGAGGCGATGCAGATCAATTCCGACGCGCTGGCCCTGACCGGGTCGCTGGACATGAACGCCGAAGGCGCGCTGGACGTGATCACCCTGCAGGGGGCCATCCTGCCCACCGAGGGCGCGGTCGTTACCCTGCCCGTCCCGGGCCAGGTCACGACGGTCGAACTGGTGCGCCTGAACGCAGGCTTCGACGCAGCGCAAAGCCAGGACTGGGGGGTGAGCCTTCAGGTCGAGGGGCTGGCCTCGTCCGCCTTTGCGGTCGACAGCGCCACCCTGCGCGGCCGTGGCCAGGCCGGGTCCGAACCCGGCGACGACCTGATCGGCGGCGGGATCACGGCCAACCTGATCGGCCTGAACCTGTCCGATCCGGCCCTGGCCGAGGCCGTGGGCGACACCCTGTCGCTGGCCGGCGATTTCCGGCTGGTCGATGCCGGAGAACTGATCCTGGACACCATGCACATCACCGGCGCCGGGATCGACGGCACGGTGAACGCCACGCTCGACGGGCTGGACAGCGGGCTGCGGGTCGACACGTCGATGGATATCGAAGCCGAGGATATCTCGCGCTTTTCCCAGCTGGCCAACATGCAGCTGGGCGGCGCGCTGGATGCGCGGATCGAAGGTCACGTGGTGCCCCTGTCGGGCGCCTTCGACATCACGCTGGACGGTGTCGGGCGCGACCTGGTCACCGGCATCGCCGAGGTCGACCCCCTGATCACCGGGCGCACGCTGGTGTCCATCGACGCCGCGCGCGACGAAACCGGCGTGACGCTGAACGATTTCACCATCGATGGGACGTCGATCAACGCCAATGCCAACGGGGTGCTCAGCTCGGGCGAGACCAACCTGACCTTCGATGCCGACGTGGCCGACCTGTCGCCGGTGCTGGCCGAACTGGATGGCCCCGGCCAGTTGAGCGGCCGGGTTCAGCAAGACGGCGCGGCCTACGTGGGCAACGTCAGCCTGACCGCCCCGCGGGGGATCTCGCTGACGGCCGACGGGCGCTATGAAGACGGGGCCAGCGAGGCCCACGTGGACGGCTCACTGGACGACCTGGGGATCTTCCTGCCGCAACTGCCCGGCGCGGCGCAGGTCATTGCCGATGTGCAGCAGACCGGGCCGGAGGATTTCAAGGGCACGCTGCGGGTGCTGTCCGAGGGTGGCAGCGAGGTCACGGCGGATGGGGTCTATGGCCCCGGCCGGACCAATGCCCGGTTCGATGCGGCGCTGGCCGACCTGGGGGCCTTCGTGCCGCAACTGCCCGGGCGGGCGAGCGTGTCGGGCACGGTCGAGGAAGGCGAGGACGGCTATACCGGGATCATCCGGGCCGAAACCGCCGATGGCAGCGAAATCCACGGGCGCGGGCTGTACAGCCCGACCTCGCTGACCGCCGATTTCGACGGCACGCTGGCTGACCTGGGCATCTTCGTGCCGCAGATGCCGGGCCGAGCCACGGTCACGGGCAACGTGGTGCAGAACGGGCCGGCCTACGAGGCCATTGTCCGTGCGCGCACCGCCGACGGCAGCACCGTCGATGCCGATGCGACCTATGGGCCAGAGCAGCTGGAAGGCACCTTCAACGCGGTTCTGGCCAACCTGGGCAAGTTCGTGCCGCAGATGGCGGGCCAGGCGTCCGTCAGCGGCGAGGTGGTCCAGAATGGCGAGGCCTTCGACGGCTCCGTCAAGGCCCGGGCCGCCGATGGCAGCGTGCTGGACGCCCAGGGCACCTATGGGCCGGACCAGACCCAGGGCACGTTGAACGCGAGCCTGGTCAACCTGGGCGCCTTCGTGCCGCAGATGGCCGGCCGGGCCACGGTTTCGGCAGATATCGAACAGCGCGACGGGGCCTATCACGGCGACATCCAGGCCAATGCGGCCGATGGCACCACCCTGACCGCCCAGGGCGCCTATGCGATTGACGACAGTGCGACGACCTCGGTGACCTTCGATGCGCTGCTGGCGCAGGTCGGGGCCTTTGTGCCGCAATTGTCGGGCAACGCCCGGCTGCGCGGCTCGGCCCAGGAGGGCGAGGACGGGGTCTATGCGGGCAACGTGTCTGTCAACGGCACCGCCGGCGTGATCTTGACGGCCGACGGCCAGGTGGACCCGGCCGGAGACGCCAACCTGCGCTACAACGCCCAGGTCGAGCGGATCCAGCGCTTTGTCCCGGATTTCCCCGGCACGCTGAATTCGCAAGGAACGGCGTCGCGCAGTGGCGATGTCTGGACGATCGACAGCAGCTCGACCGGGCCGGCGGGGATCGACGCGACCCTGGCGGGGACCTACAACCAGGCCAGCGGGACGGCCGATATCTCGACCCGGGGGCGCGCGCTACTGGCCGCGGCCAATGCCTTCATCGCGCCGATGGCGGTCGACGGGCCGGTGCAGTTCGACCTGCGCCTGAACGGCCAGCCGGCCTTGGGGTCACTGTCGGGCACGGTGTCGCTGCCGGGCGCACGGATCGCCATCCCGCAGGCCTATGGGCAGATCGACCCGCTGTCGGGGCAGATCTCGATGAACAACGGCACGGCCCGGATCGACCTGCGCGGCAACTGGGCCGATGGCGGCGGGTTCACGGTCAGCGGGCCGGTTACCCTGTCGGCGCCTTACAATGCCGGGCTGGACATCGGCATCAACAACCTGGTGCTGACCGACCAGGCCCTGTTCACGACCAACCTCAACGGCCAGATCGGGCTGGACGGGCCGCTGGTGGGCAACGGGCGGATCTCGGGCGTGGTCAACGTGGGCACGACTGAACTGAACATCGCCGCCTCGTCGGGCGGGGCCGGAGGCGCGCCGATCCCGACGATCACCCACCGGGGCGAGGACCGGGCGTCTTATGCCACGCGCGCGCGGGCCGGGCTGATCGCGGATGACAGCGATGGCGGCGGAGGCGGCAGCGGCGGTCCGGGCTACGGGCTGGACGTGACGATCTCGGCTCCGCAGCAGATCTTTGTGCGCGGGCGCGGGCTGGACGCGGAACTGGGCGGCGGGCTGAGCCTGGGCGGGACGACGTCCAACATCATTCCGGCCGGCCAGATCGACCTGGTGCGCGGGCGGCTGGACATCGTCGGGCGGCGGCTGGAGCTGGACCGGGGCCAGGTGACCCTGCAGGGCAGCTTCGATCCCTATATCGACTTCGAGGCGTCCAATACCTCGTCGGCCGGGACCGCGACGATCCAGATCTTCGGGCCGTTGCAAGAGCCGCAGGTCGAGGTGACGTCCTCCCCCGAACGGCCGGCCGAGGAGGCCCTGGGGCTGCTGATCTTCGGCGACCAGTTCGCCAACCTGTCACCCCTGAAGATCGCCCAGCTGGCCAATTCGCTGGCGGTGCTGACCGGCCAGACCGGGCAGAACGGCGGGATCCTGGGATCGGCGCGCGAAGGGCTGGGGGCAGCGTCCCTGGATCTGACGACGGACGAGGACGGCAATGCCCAGGTGGGCGTCGGGGCCTACCTGTCCGAAGAGATCTATACGGATGTGACGGTGAACACCGAGGGCCGGACGGAACTGAACCTGAACCTCGACCTGACCGACAAGATCACCGCCAAGGGCAAGGTCGACAGCGAAGGCAAAAGCTCGCTGGGCCTGTTCTTCACCAAGGACTTCTGAACGCAATGATGGGTCACCCTGCCGGGTGACCCATCCTACATCCACACTGGCCTTTTGGCCGGGGTTGGATCCCACCAGTGCCGCCCGTCTGCGGTGGCGGGCGGGGTGGGTGGGCGGGAGCCCGCCACCGCAGACGGGCCCTCTCCCATGGCAGAACGACGTCGGACGCGAGGCGCCCGCGCGTCAGACGAAGCGGTTGACGTAATTCTCCAGGATCTCCTGCCGGCCCGAGCGCGGCTGCGGATCCACGCCCCCCGCCATCACCCGGTCAAAAATCGACCCCAGGTCACCGTCCAGCATGGCCTGCGCCTCGGGCGTCTGCCAGCCCGCGTAGCGGTCCGACAGGGCCGCCTCCAGCCCGCCGTCCTCGACCATGGCCGCCGCCGCCTTCAACCCGCGCGCACAGACGTCCATGCCCCCGGCATGACCGGCCACGAGATCCACGGGATCCAGCGATTGCCGCCGCAGCTTGGCATCGAAATTCGTGCCCCCGGTGCCCAGCCCGCCGGCCTTCAGGATATAGTAATAGGCCAGCGCCACCTCTGGCACGTTGTTGGGAAACTGGTCGGTGTCCCAGCCCGACTGATAATCGTTGCGGTTCATGTCGATCGAGCCCAGCACCCCAAGCGCCGACGCCAGAGCGATTTCATGTTCGAACGAATGCCCGGCCAGGATCGCATGCCCCTGTTCCAGGTTCAGCTTGACCTCGCCTTCCAGCCCATAGCGCTGCAGGAACCCATAGCACGTCGCCACGTCGTAATCGTACTGGTGCTTGGACGGCTCCTGCGGCTTCGGTTCGACCAGGATCGTGCCCTTGAACCCGATCTTGTGCTTGTAATCGACGACCATCGACAGGAACCGGCCCATCTGGTCCATCTCGCGGCCCAGGTCGGTGTTCAGCAGGGTCTCATAGCCTTCCCGCCCGCCCCACAGCACGTAATTCTGGCCGCCCATCTTCATGGTCGCGTCCATGCAGGCCTTCACGGTCGCCGCTGACCAGGCAAAGACATCCGGGTCCGGGTTCGTCGACGCGCCCGACATGAACCGCCGGTGCGAGAACATGTTGGCCGTGCCCCACAGCAGCTGCACCTTGCGCCCGTCCATCTTGGCCAGGCAATAATCGACGATCGCCTCGAAGTTCGACAGGCTCTCGGCAAAAGTCGCCCCCTCGGGCCGGATGTCGGCATCGTGCCAGCAGAAATACGGCTGGCCGAGGATGTCGAACAGATCGAAGGCCGCATCGGCCTTGGCCATTGCATGATCCAGGTCGGACCCCGCCTGCCAAGGGCGCAGGAAGGTCGGCCCGCCAAAGGGGTCCCCGCCCTCCCAGGCGAAAGAGTGCCACCAGGCCACCGCAAAGCGCAGGTGGTCTTCCATGCGCTTGCCCATCACCATCTCGTCGGGATTGTAATGGCGGTAGCACAGGTCGGACCCGCTGTCCGGGCCCTCGTAGGTCAGGGGCGCGATGTCGGCAAAATAACTCATTGGAACTCCTTCACACTCGGATAGCTGCGACGGTAGCGCCCATGGGCTTCGGCAAAGGCCGGAACCAGGGACGGCTCGGGTTCGATGGTCTCGGCAATGGCCGGAGGGGTCATGACCTGAGTCGGCGCGGCGCCGGTCACGCCGCAGATGGCCAGCCGGGCCGCGCCCAGGGCCGCCCCGAATTCGCCCGCTGCGGGCCGGTCGACGGCCAGGCCCAGGGTGGTGGCCAGCAGCTTGCACCAGTACAAAGACTGGGTGCCCCCGCCGATGCCGATGACCCGGTCCAGCCGGGTGCCCGTCTGGCCCAGGGCATCCAGGCAATCCTTCAGGGAAAAACTCACCCCTTCCATCACCGCCTTGGCCATGGCCGTCCGGTCGGTGCCGATGTCGAGGTTCAGAAAGGCCCCGCGCAGGACGCTGTCGTTGTGCGGCGTGCGTTCGCCCGACAGGTACGGCAGAAACCGCACCGGCCCCGGCGCCTGCAGGTCATCGCCCAGCGCGGCGGCCAGGGCGGCCGGGCTCTCGCCGGTGATGCGGCCCAGCCAATTGAGGCTGTCGGTCGCGGCCAGCACCACGCCCATCTGGTACCAGGCGCCGGGGATGGCGTGGCAAAAGGTGTGCACGGCGCTGTCCGCCTTGGGCGCGAACCCGTCCTTGCCCGCCAGCAGCACCCCCGAGGTGCCCAGCGAGACGAACCCCTGCCCTTCCCCAAGTGCTCCGATCCCGCAGGCGGCCACGGCATTGTCGGCCCCGCCCGCCACGACGGCGCAGCCTGCAGGCAGGCCGAGCGTTTCGGCCCGATCGACCAGCAGCGGGCCGACCACGCCGGTGCCTTCCAGCAATGTCGGCACCTGGCCGGTGTCCAGCCCGGTGGCCTGCAACAGGTCGGCCGACCAGGCCCGGGCGCCGACGTCCAGCCACGAGGTCCCCGCCGCATCCGACATGTCGGATGTCAGCCGGCCGGTCAGCCAGAAATTCAGGTAATCCTTGGGCAGCATCACGCAGGACAGCCGGGCAAAGACATCCGGTTCATGGCGCGCCACCCAGACGAGTTTCGGCGCGGTGAAGCCCGGGAAGACGATGTTGCCCGAGATGGCGCGAAATTCAGGAAGGGCGTCCAGTTCAGCCGCCTCGACATGGCTGCGGGTGTCGTTCCACAGGATGGCCGGGCGCAACACGGCCCCGCCGGCATCGACCATCACCGCCCCGTGCATATGCCCCGAGGTCGCCAGCCCGCGCACCGCCGCCATTTCGGCCGGATGCGCGGCCTTCAGGGCGGCCACGACCGTGCCAAGCGCCGTTACCCAGTCTGCGGGGTCCTGCTCGCTCCAGCCGGGGTGGGGGTGTGCCACGGGATAGGCCGCCTCGGCCTGGCCGATGACCGCGCCGGTTTCCTCCACCAGGAGCGCGCGCAGCCCTGATGTGCCCAAATCCAGGCCAATGTACATCCGAAGTCCTCCCTTAAGGGGATGTTCTCGCTAACATCGGCAAATGTCAAAGAGTTTTCCGCGCGTAAAATTACGTGCGAAACCCAGGGGCGAAACCAGCGGGCGAAAATCCGCGTGTCAGGGGGCCGCGGGCAGGACCGTCAGCGCGCCGCCCAGGTAGGCCTCGCGCAACGCACCGCGCTGCAGCTTGCCGCTGGTGGTGCGCGGAATGGCGCCCCGGGCGACAAAAACCACCTCGCGCACGGGCAGGCCCAGTTCGCGCCCGATCCGGCCGGCGATGCGCTCGGCCAGGTCCTTGAGCGTGTCGGGGCTGCTGCGCCGGTCGACCTCGACCACCAGCACGGGCTGTTCGCCCTGCCCGTCCTGGGCCACCGTGAACGCCGCGGCCCGTTCCATGCCGCCTGCGCCGCCCTCGCCCTCGGCCAGCTGTTCCAGTTCGTCGGGCATGTAGTTGGTGCCGTTGACGATCAGGATCTCCTTGATGCGGCCGGTCAGGTAGATCTCGCCGGCCCGCATGAACCCCAGGTCGCCGGTCTTCAGCCAGTCGCCGTCGAAGGCCTCGGCCGTGGCGTCGGGGTTGTTGTAATAGCCCGAAATCACCCCGCCCGCCTTCAGGTAGACATGGCCCACGTGGCCTTCGGGCATCTCGCCCTCGGGGCCCATGATCTTCAGGGCGGTTTCCTGCAGGGGCGCGCCGCAGCAGACGACCTCGACCCGGTCGCCCCGGTCGTCGGGTTCGGAAATACCGGTACGCAGGCCGACGGCCTTCTGGTCGAGCGTCACGCCCAGGGTGGCCTCGGCCATGCCATAGGAGGGCGCCAGCATCTCGGCCGGGCAGCCGGCGGCGGCGAACTTGCCCAGGAAGGCCGACAGGGTTTCCGAGCGGGTCATCTCGGCCCCGATGAAACAGGTGTGCCAGCCGCTCAGGTCGATCTCGGCCATCTGGGCCTCGGTCACGCGGTTGACCGCGTGGTGCAGGCCGAAATTCGGCGAGCCGCACATCGGCGCGTCCATGGAGCCAAGGTGTTTCAGCCATTCATGCGGGCGCGAGAGGTAGGCATTGGGCGGAAAGACCGCGACCTCGACCCCGTTCATGATGCCACCGAGGGTCATCACCAGGCCGAAATCGTGAAAGAGCGGCAACCAGGTGGTGCCCGACCGAGGCGCCGCGCCCCCGCGCCGGCGGGTTGCGGCATCGAACATGGCCCAGACGTTGTGCATCATGCCCCGATGGGTGACCTGAGCGGCCTTGGGCACGCCGGTCGAACCGCTGGTCAGCTGCAGGTAAGCGATGTCCTGGGGCGCGGCGTCCCAAGGGTCGGCCAGGGCGGCGGGGGTGGTCTCGGCCAGTTCTTCGGGCGTGATGATCGTGCAGCCTTCGGGGGCGGCATCGGCCCGGGCGCGCAGGGTGTCGCCGCAGATGACCATCCGGGCGGACAGCATTTCGGCGATGCCGAAGGTCTTTTCCTCGCGGTAGGCGGCCGAGCCCATGGCGAAGCCCGGCGAGGCCGCAACCGGCAGCGCGCCCAGCCAGACCGTGGCCAGCCAGCAATCGAGCCAGTCCCAGGAGTTCGACAGGCAGACGAGCACCCGGTCGCCGGGCGTCACGCCGTGGGCGGCCATGTGGGCGGCCATGCGTTGGGCGGCCTCCAGGAAGTCCTGGTAACTGCGGTCGCTCAGCGGCTTGCAGCGGCCGTTGAACATGGTGATCCGGCGGTCCGGATACCGTGTGGCCGCAGCCTGAACCGCGCCGATGACGTTGCGGTTGTCCGTGTAATGCATCGCCCGTTCCCCGTGCTGGCCCGGCATCTTGCGCGCCGGGGCGTGGGCATAATATGGGTTTGGTCCCGGCGTTGTACAGGCACCACGAGGGCCGGGGGTCCCGGAAAATTGCCACACCCGCATGGACATAGGCGAGCTTCGGCTTGACGTGCCGTTACGTGGCGGGCAGGGTCCGACCCTGTGCGCGGCAGTTCGGGCCATCGCGGGACCGCCTTTCCGAGCCGGGGGCAGGGTCCGGGCCCGACGTGAGACTGCCGGGTGCATGTTGGAAACGGCTCCAACGGGATCGAACATGAGCACCCAGGACAAAATCCTGAACCTGCTGGCAGAGCATGCCGGTGTCGAGACGGTCAAGCCCACGGACAAGCTGTTCGGAGGGGGGATAAACCTGTCGTCGGTGGCCTACACGGAATTCGTGCTGGCCTTCGAGGAAGAATTCGGCGTCGAGCTTGACATGGACAGCATGGACGCCTCGGTCGAAACCGTGGGGCAATTCGTCGACATGCTGCAGGGTCACCTGGGCGCGCAGACCGGCTGAGCCCCGACAAGCCCTCATCGCGCAGGGCTTGCCGGGTCGGGCACCAGATTTTTCGCAGAAAAATCTATCGAGAAAATTCTGCGAATTTTCTGGTACGGCCCGTCAGGTCAGGTGCCGACATTCGGGCACTGGCGTCAGAACCGACCCGTCCTCGAAGAACCGGAACAGGTTGTCACAGGTCAGGTTGGCCATGGCTGCCCGCGTTTCCACCGAGGCACTGCCCACATGGGGTGCCAGGACCACCTGGTCCATGGCCTTCAGCGCGTCGGGGATCTTGGGTTCCGCCTCGAAGACATCCAGCCCCGCCCCGCCCAGGCCGCCATCTTCCAGGGCCCGGACCAGCGCCGCCTCGTCCACGACAGAGCCGCGGGCGACATTCACCAGGATACCGTCCGGACCCAGGGCGCGGATGACCTCTTCGGACACCAGGTGCCGTGTTCCGGCGCCACCGGGCGTGATGACCATCAGCACGTCCGACCGGCGGGCCATGTCGGTCAGGTCGGGGCAGAACTCCCACTCTACCCCCTTGTCGCTGCGCGCATGGTAAAGGATCGTCGGATCGAAGGCCGTGGCCCGGCGGGCGATCGTCTGGCCGATCCGCCCGAAGCCCACGATGCCGACCACCCGCTTCTGCACCGACCGGGTCAGGGGGAAGGCACCCTTGCGTTCCCAGGCTCCCGAGCGCGCCCAGCGGTCGGCCGCCACCAGGCGGCGGCTGGCGGCCATCCATAGAAGGATCGCCGTGTCGGCCACCTCGTCGTTCAGCACGTCCGGCGTGTGGGTCACGATGATCCCCCGCGCGGCCGCCGCGTCCGCGTCGATGGCGTCATAGCCTACCCCGAAACTGGAGACGAGCTTCAGGTTGGGCATCGCCTCCATCACGTCGGCCGGCAGGCCGGCATGGCCGTCGGTCACGGCGGCCGTAAACTCCGCCCCCCGCTCGGCCAGGAATGCGGCCCGGTCCGGCTGATCGGCAAGGCGGACCACTGTGAACGCCTCTGAGAGGCGCGATTGCATCAGGTCGGTCATGCCGCCCAGTTGCAGCAGGTTCGGCGCCTCAGTCATCCATCTTCACGTCCTGGCGCTGCTGGCCAAGCCCTTCGATCCCCAGTTCCATCACGTCGCCCGGCGCAAGGTAGACCGGATCGGGCTTCATGCCCATGCCCACGCCCGGCGGTGTCCCGGTCGAGATCACGTCGCCCGGGTGCAGGGTGAACAATTCGGACAGGTGGGAAATTATCTGGGCCACCGTGAAGATCATCGTCGCCGTGTTGCCCGTCTGCATGCGCTTGCCGTTCACGTCCAGCCACATGTCGAGCGCCTGCGGGTCCGGCACCTCGTCGCGGGTCACCAGCCAGGGCCCGGTCGGCCCGAAGGTGTCGCAGGACTTGCCCTTGGTCCACTGGCCCGACAGGCGGCCCTGGAACCGGCGTTCGGACACGTCGTTGCAGACGCAATAGCCCGCGACGTATTCCAGCGCATCGGCCTCGCTGACGTACTTGGCCGTCTTGCCGATCACCACGCCCAGCTCGACCTCCCAGTCCGACCGCTTGGACCCGCGCGGCAGGAAAACGTCGTCATTGGGCCCGACGATCGCCGAGTTGGCCTTCATGAAGAGGATCGGGTGTTCGGGGATGTCCGCCCCGGTTTCGGCCGCGTGGTCCGAGTAGTTCAGGCCGATGCACATGTACTTGCCGATATTGCCCACGCAGGGGCCCAGGCGGGGATCGCCCTCGACCAGGGGCAGGCTTTCGGGATCAACCGCACGCAGCATGTCCAGCGTGGCATCCCCCAGCGTGGCCCCGCTGAGATCGGGCATCTGTGCCGACAGGTCGCGCAGCGCGCCGCTGGCGTCGAGCATGCCGGGTTTCTCGGCGCCGGGGGCACCGTAACGGACGAGTTTCATGGGATATTCCTTTCCAGATCCCGGCGCCGAGGCGCCTTAGTGGTTGTCGCGCGGCATCGCCTTGTGGGCGATGTCGCGGAAGTCGTCGGCCCCGCGCAGGGTCATGCCCTCGGAGAACGGGCGCACCTTCTCGCGGAAGATCTCTTGCCAGGGCGATTGGCTTTCGGGCGTGTAGGGGCGCTCCGGCAGGGCCGCGCGGCGTGCGTCCAGGACAGCCGCGTCGACCAGCATGTCGGCCGTGCCCTTGCCCAGGTCGATGCGCACGGTATCCCCCGTCTGCACCAGGGCCAGCCCGCCCCCTGCCGCCGCCTCGGGCGAGGCGTTCAGGATCGAGGGCGACCCCGAGGTGCCCGATTGCCGGCCATCGCCCATGCAGGGCAGTTCGGTGATGCCCTGCTTGATCAGGTAGGCGGGCGCGCGCATGTTCACGACCTCGGCTCCGCCCGGATAGCCGATCGGCCCCGCCCCGCGCATGATCAGCACGCAATTGGCGTCGATGCCAAGGCTCTCGTCGTCGATCCGGGCGTGGAAATCCTCGGGCCCGTCGAAGACGATGGCCCGGGCCTCGAAGGCGTCGGGATCGTCGGGGTTGGACAGGTAGCGCTTCCGGAACTCGGCGCTGATCACGGATGTCTTCATGATCGCGCTGTCGAACAGGTTGCCCTTGAGGTTGAGGAACCCCGCCCGGGCCATCAGCGGTTCGGCCACGGTCTTGATGACCTGCGTGTTCTCGCTGCGCCTTTCGCCGCAATTCTCGCCCATGCTGAGGCCGTTGGCCGTGACCGCCCCGGGGTTGGGCAGCAGGTCCGCGGCCATCAGTTCGCCCACCACGGCCGGCACGCCGCCGGCATGCTGGTAATCCTCGCCCAGGTACTCGCCGGCGGGCTGCAGGTTGACCAGCAGCGGCACCTTGTGGCCAAAGTTCTGCCAGTCGTCGTTGTCCAGCGGTACGCCCAGGTGGCGGGCGATGCCGTTGAGGTGGATCGGCGCGTTGGTCGACCCGCCGATGGCCGAGTTGATGACGATGGCGTTTTCGAACGCTTCGCGCGTCATGATGTCGGAGGGCTTGAGATCCTCGTGCACCATCTCGACGATGCGCTTGCCGGTGGCATAGGCCATCTGACCGCGCTCGCGGTAGGGCGCGGGGATGGCGGCCGAGCCGGGCAGCTGCATGCCCAGGGCCTCGGCCAGGGAATTCATCGTGGTCGCCGTGCCCATCGTGTTGCAATAGCCGACCGAGGGCGCCGAGGCCGCGACGAGATCCATGAAGCCCTCGTCGTCGATTTCACCGGCGGCATGCATTTCGCGGGCCTTCCAGACCACGGTGCCCGACCCGGCGCGCTTGCCCTTGAACCAGCCGTTCAGCATGGGCCCGACGGACAAGGCGATGGCCGGGATGTTCACCGTGGCCGCCGCCATCAGCAGCGCCGGCGTGGTCTTGTCGCAGCCGATGTTCAGCACCACCCCGTCGATCGGATAGCCGAACAGGCTTTCGACCAGCGACAGGTAGGCCAGGTTGCGGTCCAGCGAGGCCGTGGGCCGCTTGCCGGTTTCCTGGATCGGGTGCACCGGGATTTCCATCACCGTGCCGCCCATCGATTCAATGCCCGAGCGCACGCGCTTGGTCAGCTCGATATGGTGGCGGTTGCAGGGCGACAGGTCGGAGCCGGTCTGGGCGATGCCGATGATCGGCTTGCCCGATTGCAGTTCCTCGCGGGTCAGCCCGTAGTTCAGGTAGCGTTCCAGGTACAGGGCCGTCATTTCCCGGTTGTCGGGATTGTCGAACCATTGCTGCGAGCGAAGCTTGGTCTTGTAGGTCATGGGTGTGGATCCTCAGTTCGACCAGCCGCCGTCGATCACGTGGGTCTGGCCGGTGGTGAAGGCGCTTTCGTCGGAGGCCAGGTAGACGGCCAGGGCCGCGATTTCCTCGGCCGTGCCGACCCGGCCCATGGGCTGGCGGTCGATGAAGGCCTGGCGAGCGGCGTCGACATCGCCCGAGGCCGCGCCGGCCGCATTGACCCGGTCGTGCCAGGACGGGCTTTCGACGGTGCCCGGGCAGATCGCGTTGCAGCGGATGCCCTGGCGGACATAATCCACGGCCACCGACTTGGTCAGCCCGATCACCGCGGCCTTGGTGGTGCCGTAGATGAACCGGCTGGGCGCGCCGATGATCGACGAGGCCGCCGAGGACACGTTGACGATCGACCCGGTGCCCCGGTCCAGCATGCCCGGCAGGGCGGCCCGGATCGTGCGGAACATCGACTGCACGTTCAGATCAAAGGCAAAGGCCCACTCATCGTCGGTCGCATCCAGCACGGTGCCGTTGTGCACGAAACCGGCGCAGTTGAACAGGATGTCGGGGGCCGCGTGATCGACGCCGACGCTGACCGAGGTATCGTCGCGCACGTCCAGCACGAAGGCATCCAGCGTGCCGGCCAGGCCTTGCGCCTCGACCTTCAGCGCGTCCAGGGCCTCGACGTTGATATCGGTGGCAAAGACATGGGCCCCCTCGCGCACCATGGCCAGGGCGGTGGCCCGGCCGATCCCCTGCCCCGCCGCCGTGGTCAGCGCCCGCTTGCCTGTCAGTCGTCCGGTCATGTGTCGCTTCCGTTCATGGTCATGGAACCCCTCCTCCGAGGTTCAGAGATTGCGTTTGAGATGGTCGTAGATCGCCGTCCGGCAGGCCTCGACATCGCGGGCCAGGGCCGCGTCCAGCACGGCCTGGTGTTCATCTATGATCGAATGGAAGTAGCTGGACCCGAAGTCCCGTTCGAGCCCGACCATCTGCTGGCGGAACTGGGCATAGATGTCGCCGTAGTTCTCGCGCAGGATCGGGCTGCCGCAGCTGGAAATCAGGGTTTCGTGGAACTCCAGCTCGGCATCGGACCACAGGCCAAGGTAGGGTGACAGGTCATCCGCCCCCGCGATCTGCTTCTCGATGTGGCTGAGCTTGTGGTGGGCGGCCGTCAGCCGCGATTCCCATCCCACGCCGCCGTTCAGCATCGACAGCCGGGCGCCTTCCTGTTCCAACAGGATTCGGAACCGGGTGACGTCATGGCGCCGTTCGGACGTGGCCGCGCGCACCCGGAACCCGCGCTGCATCTCGAATTCGACCAGCCCGACCTTGGACAGGCGCAGCAGCACATCGCGCACCGTATTCGCCGAACAGCCATAAAAACCCTGCAATTCCGAAGGCTTGAGCTTTTCGCCCGGGCGCAGCTCGGCCGTCATCAGCTTACGCTGGAGATCATCGAAAATCTCTGGCGTCTCCACCCTCATCCGGTCCTCCCCCGGGCCGTTCACCGCGGCCACGATAGCCAAAAAAATTGCCGTCACAAGGAAATTTCAAAATTTTTCCGATTTTCAAATTTTCCGTTGGCAGCACGGATCGCCGGCGTTACGCTGCGTCTCACCCTTCCCGTCAACCGGCGCCAAGAAGCCGGAGCGGGGCTAACGGTCACTGGGAGGAGACCCTTCATGAAACTTGCGACCCTTGTCGCCGGCGCGTTCGGCGCGGCGACTGTTCTGGCCGGAACCTCGGCCCTGGCTCAGACGACCCTGCGGATCCAGACGCACTATGCGCCGGAAACCGTGTCGGGCAAGCTGGCCGGTCAATTCGTCGACAACGTGCAGGCCATGTCGAACGGCGAGATCCAGATCGAGATGTTCTATTCGTCCTCGGTCGTGAAATCGGTCGAAACCTTCGACGCGGCGGCGACCGGCATCGTCGATTGCGACATGTCCGGCGGCGGCTACCAGACTGGCAAGAACCCGGCGTTTCAGTTCGTGGGCGACATCATGGGCGGGTACTCGACGCCGTACCAGCAGCTGTCGTGGCTGTATTACGGCGGCGGGCTGGACGCGGCGCAGCAGCTTTACAACAAGTACGACATGGAGCTGATCGGCTGGTGGGTCTACGGGCAGGAGAGCCTGGCCTCGACCAAGCCGATCCGCAACGCCGAGGACTTCAAGGACTGGAAATTCCGCTCGCCCCCGGGGATGGAAACCAAGATCTTCGAAAAGCTGGGTGCCTCGCCCATCGTGATGGATTTCACCGAGATCTTCACCGCGCTTGAAACCGGGATCATCGACGGGGCGGACGCCAGTGGCATCGCCAACAACATGGGCATGGGTCTTTACGACATTGCCAAGCATGCCAACTTCCCGGGCTTCCACTCGATGCCGTCGGACCACCTGGCCTGCAACAAGGCCGTGTTCGACGCGATGCCCGAGCATCACCAGCGCATCATGAAGGTGGCCATGGAAAGCCTGGCCCTGCGCACCGCGCTGACCTTCGAAAAGGCCAATGCCGAAGCCGTGGCCCAGCTGCGGGCCGACGGGGTGAACATCTACACCTGGTCGGACGAGGACCTGCAGTCGTTCCGCGACGCGGCCCAGGCCACCTGGCCGGAATTCGCCACCACGCCCGAAGCCAAGGCGCTGGTCGAAAGCCACATGACCTACCTGACGCAGCTGGGCCTGGTGTCCGAGTAAGCGTCCGAAACAGCGTGGGCGTGTCCGGCCATCGGGCACGCCCTTTTTTGTCCCGAACGGGCGGAGACAGGTCCGGGGGACGGCCAGGGAGGGGACCATGGAAGAAAGAACAGCCGGACCGGTCGAGTGGTTGGTGCCACTTGCCTTCATCGTCTGCGCGGGCTGGGTCGTCTGGCATCTGCCGGCCTTCACGCTGACATTCAATCCGCCGGCCGATGCGTCGGCCTATGACAACCTGGCCGCGATCCATGCGCGCAACGACGTGACCCCGGACATGGCGGGGCTGTTCGGAGGCTCGGCCGACCTGGTGGACTGGCTGGCCATGACCGGCATCGTGGTCTTCCTGGTGCTGGGCGTCCTGACCGTGCACCGCGCGCCGATGGAATTCCAGGACTGGACCCGGTTCGACCGGCTGGCCGTCTTCATCGGGCGGGTGACGATGATGCTGGTGGTCCTGCTGACCTCGGTCATGATCTACGAGGTCATCCTGCGCTATGCCTTCGAGGCCCCGACGCTCTGGGCCAATGAATTGTCCTTGTGGATCGCCGGGTTCGTGTTCCTGTGCGCGGGGCTTTACGCCATGCAACAGCGCAGCCACATCCGCATCTTCCTGCTGTATGACGTGCTGCCCCGCTGGCTGCAGCGGGTCTGCGACGTGATCACGACCGCCCTGATCCTGGTCTTCGCCTTCGCCCTGATCTACGGCGGCTACGGCGAGGCCCTGACCAAGCTGCACCGCTGGGAAACCTTCGGCACTGCCTTCGATCCGCCGATCCCGGCGACGCTGAAGCCCATGGTCCTGCTGATCGTCGGGCTGGTGGCCGTGCAGGCCGTGGTCAACCTGATCGCCGACTGGAACGCCGAGCCCCTTATCCACACTGCCGCCGACGACATCGACCAGGACGAGCTGGACCGCCTGCGCGCGGCCGTCGGCGCCGAGGGCACCGGAGAGCTGGACGTCACCCGTGGGGCCATACAAGGCAACCAGAGCCACCACACCGGAGGGCGCGGCTGATGGACATCGGAACGATTTCGCTTGTCCTGCTGCTGGGGCTGATCCTGTTGCTGGCCATCGGCATGCCGCTGGGCCTGGCCTCGGCCGTGCTGGCCGTGGGCGTGCTGGTCATGAAGTTCGAACCCCAGCTGCTGACCGCGCCCTGGACCTTTGGCGACGGCATCCTGACCGGCCGACCCGGATCGGGGCCGCTGAACATCCTGGCCCAGAAGATATACGGGTTGCTGACGGATTACGTGCTCATATCCATCCCGCTCTTCATCTTCATGGCCTCTCTGCTGGAACGCTCGGGCATTGCCAAGGACATGTATTCCTCGCTGAACGTCTGGCTGAACCGGACGCGCGGGGGCATTGCCATCGTGACCTCGATCATGGCCGTGATCATGGCCGCCATGTCGGGCATCATCGGCGGCGAGGTCGTGCTGCTGGGCCTCATCGCCCTGCCCCAGATGCTGCGGCTGGGTTATGACCAGAACCTGGCCATCGGCACGATCTGCGCCTCCGGCAGCCTTGGCACGATGATCCCGCCCTCGATCGTGCTGATCATCTTCGGCCTGATCACCGAGACCTCGATCAAGGCCCTGTTCACGGCGGCCTTCCTGCCGGGCTTCATGCTGGCCAGCTTCATCATCCTCTACATCGTCGTGCGCACGCGGATGAACCCCTCGCTGGCGCCCCTGCCCGACCCGCAACCGGGCGAACCCGTGGGCCTGGCCAAGCTGGCCCTGTTCGGAGCCTTCCTGAACGTGCTGGTGGCCGGCTTCGGGGCGATCCTGTTCCTGCGCGCGCTGTTCTTCACGCTCACGGGCCAGAACGTCATCGGCGAGGGCGAGGACCCGATTTCGCTGGGCATGGCCGTGCACGTGCCCTGGCTGGGGGGCGTCGTCGTGGTGTCGATCCTGCTGATGCTGTTTGCCTTCGGGCGCGACCGGACAGCCCTGGGCTGGTCGATGGGCAAGGGCCTGGTGGCCCCCATCGTGGTCATCGGGGTCGTGCTGGGGTCAATTTACGGGGGCATCACGGGCATCACCGAGGCAGCGGGCATGGGCGCGATTTCCGTCCTGGTCCTGTCGATCCTGCGCGGAGAGGCCTCCTTCGACCTGGTCTGGGACAGCCTGATGCGCACGCTGAAATCCACCGGCACGATCATCTGGGTGACCATCGGGGCGGCCGCCCTGGCCGGGGCCTATACCATCGCCGGAGGCCCAACCTACGTGGCCAACCTGATCATCGGGGCGGACCTGCCGACCATGGGCATCCTGCTGGTGATGATGCTGATCCTGCTGTTCATGGGCGCCTTCATGGACTGGGTCGGCATCGTGCTGCTGATCATCCCGGTCTTCCTGCCCATCGTGCAGCGCCTGCCGATCGAGGAAATCGGGCTTTTCGGAACGCTGCAACCAAAGTACCTTGCGGTGTGGTTCGGGGTGCTGTTCTGCATGAACATGCAGGTCAGCTTTCTGTCGCCACCCTTCGGGCCGGCCGCCTTCTACCTGAAATCCGTCGCCCCGCCGCACATCGCGCTGACCGATATCTTCAAGGGCTTCCTACCCTTCATCGGTATCCAGCTGCTGGCGCTGTCGGTGCTCTTGATCTGGCCGCCGATCATCGAAATCCTGCTGGAGTGGGGCCAATGACGCTCCCTCCCTTCATAGCCTTTCCGGCGCGTCCCGCGCCGTGTCCATGCCAAGGAAGTCCCCATGCGCGCTCATGTCCGTCTCGACCCGGCCGACAATGTCGTTACCGCCACAAGATCCCTCGAAGTCGGTTCAGACCTTGATGGCGTGATCACCCGCGCGCTGATCCCGTCGGGCCACAAGGTGGCGGTTGCCGATATCGCCAGGGGCGCACCGGTGCGCAAATACGCCCAGCTGATCGGCTACGCATCCGAAGACATCGCGGCGGGCGACCACGTCCACACCCACAACGTCGAATTCCGCAACACGGACGTGGCTTACGAATTCGGCACCGACCTGCGCCCCGTCGCCCCGGCGG
>PAQV01000092.1 GCA_002709405.1 Paracoccaceae bacterium | reverse complement strand
CACATGGCAAAGACCATCGTCGTCAAGCAGGTCGGTTCGCCGATCCGCCGCCCCGCCAAGCAGCGCCAGACGCTGATCGGCCTGGGCCTGAACAAGATGCACAAGACCCGCGAGCTGGAGGATACGCCTTCGGTTCGGGGCATGGTGAACTCGATCCCCCACCTGGTCGAGATCGTCGAAGAGCGCGATGCTTGACGTAATAAAACGTTACGTCACATTAGCTTAACATTATGAAGCGTCCCGCATATCATGTGGGACGTTTTTTTGTTTCAGATCAGGAATTTGATACGATGATTGGACTGTTTCCCATGCTGCTTGCGGCCCATGCCGTCCAGGACACGGCCATGGCATATGGGAGGATGTACTTGTCGGCGCAGGAGGTTATCCAGCGCCGCACCCTGCAGATGGCGTTTGGGCAGATGGGGCCCGAGGAAGTCGCCCGCATGATCTTTGAAAAGCCCGCGGCCTTTGCCACCTCGTTTGAACGGGCGGCCCAGGCAACGGTGGCCGGCAAGGATCCGTTGACGGTCGCCCTGGCCGCGGTCAACCCGATCGGCCAGAAGACCCAGGCCAACGCCCGCCGGTTGCGCCGGGGGTGAGTGGCGCAGCCGCAGACCTAGCGGGTGATCTTGCCCACGAAACGCCCGCCGTTGCCGTTGATCAGGACAAGTTGCTTGTCCCGCACGACATAGAGATCGAACCGCGGTGATGGGTAGTCTATGCAGCGCATGCCATTGTCGTAAAACCGGTACCCCGGCGCATCCCATGTCTGGTTGCCAGACTTGTAGCTGTACGCCCCGCCGGACTTGTAGTGTTCTGTTCCCTCGTCGAACCGGACCTTCTTGCCGCTGAGGGTCTTTTCCAGCCACGCTGCGGTGACCCCCTGGTCCCCAGACTCGACATTGAACCGGGCCTTGCTCGGGGGCGCGTCGGGGCAGGCGGCAAGGGCAGCAGAGCCGAAGCTCAGCATTATGATTGAAGCGGCGATGATTGGTTTCATGTGGCGTCCTCCCGGGATTGAGGTCAGCCTCGGACCTCGGGATTAGCATAACCCCTGAGTGTCACCCCGCAAGAATTTCTCCCCCCCGGTTGCGGATTGGCAGCGCTCCCTTGTCAAGCCGGCGCGCAGGGTCTATACGCGCGCGGTGGTCCAGCACCTGGGCCCGGAATCAAGCAACAAGAAACGCCGTGGCTGGCCCCAGATCGCTTCGGGGGTCACATCCGGCAAGGAGAAGCGACATGAAACTGAATGAACTGCGCGACAATCCCGGCGCAACCAAACCCCGCAAGCGCATCGGCCGTGGTCCCGGTTCGGGCACCGGCAAGACCGGTGGCCGGGGTATCAAGGGTCAGAAATCGCGGTCGGGTGTGGCCATCAATGGCTACGAAGGCGGCCAGATGCCGCTGTACCAGCGTCTGCCCAAGCGTGGCTTCAACAAGCCGAACCGCAAGGAATACGCTGTCGTCAACCTGGGCCTGATCCAGAAGTTCGTCGACGCCGGAAAGATCGACGCATCCGCCCCGGTCACCGAAGACGCTCTGGTCGCATCCGGCCTGGTGCGCCGCAAGCTGGACGGCATCCGCGTCCTGGCCAAGGGCGACGTGACCGCCAAGCTGGACCTGCAGGTGACCGGCGCCTCCAAATCGGCCGTGGACGCGGTTGAAAAGGCGGGCGGCTCGATCACCGTTGCGGCAGCACCCGCCCCGGCGGCAGACTAACGGGTTGTGAGCGGCGCGCGCGCCGCTTACATCTTCGCATGATCTTCTGACGCCGCCCGGGCCCCGAAATGCCCACGGGGCGGCGTCCCCATATAAGAAAGAGCCGGTTCATGGTATCAGCAGCGGAACAGATGGCGGCCAACACGAGCTGGGCCGCGCTTGGCAAAGCCACCGACCTGCGAAACCGCATTCTCTTCACCCTCGGTCTTCTGATCGTCTACCGCCTTGGCACCTATATTCCCGTCCCCGGCATCGACGCCGCGGCACTGCGCGAATTCATGGACAGCGCCGGGCAGGGGATCGGCGGCATGGTGTCCATGTTCACCGGCGGCGCGCTGGGACGCATGGGGATCTTTGCCCTGGGCATCATGCCCTATATCTCGGCCTCGATCATCGTTCAGCTGATGACCTCGCTGGTGCCCCAGCTTGAGCAGCTGAAGAAAGAGGGCGAGCAGGGCCGCAAGAAAATCAACCAATACACCCGTTACGGTACCGTGGTGCTGGCCTGTGCCCAAGCCTATGGCCTGGCCGTGTCTCTGGAAAGCGGCGACATGGTCGGCGATCCGGGGCTGTATTTCCGCCTGGCCTGCGTGATCACCCTGGTCGGGGGCACCATGTTCCTGATGTGGCTGGGTGAACAGATCACCGCGCGCGGCGTCGGCAACGGCATCTCGCTGATCATCTTCGTCGGCATCATCGCCGAGATCCCCGCCGCCCTGGCCCAGTTCCTGGCCAGCGGCCGGTCCGGCGCGATCAGCCCGGCGGTCATCCTGGGCGCGATTCTGATGGTGGCCGTGACGATCATGCTGGTGGTGTTCCTGGAACGGGCCCTGCGCAAGATCCACATCCAGTACCCGCGCCGCCAGGTCGGCATGAAGGTCTATGACGGCGGATCGTCGCACCTGCCCATCAAGGTCAACCCCGCGGGCGTCATCCCGGCGATCTTCGCCAGCTCGCTGCTGCTGTTGCCGGTGACGATTTCGACGTTCAGCCAGGGCGCGGCCCAGGGCACGGTGATGTCCTGGCTGCTGGCCAACTTTGGGCCCGGCCGGCCGCTGTACCTGCTGTTCTTCACCGCGATGATCGTCTTTTTCGCGTATTTCTATACGTTTAACGTCGCATTCAAGACCGACGACGTGGCCGACAACCTGAAGAACCAGAACGGCTTCGTGCCCGGCATCCGCCCCGGCAAGAAGACCGAGGAATACCTGGATTACGTTGTCGCGCGCATCCTGGTGCTGGGCTCGGCCTACCTGGCGGGCATCTGTCTGCTGCCGGAAATCCTGCGCGGGCAGTTCAATATCCCGTTCTATTTTGGCGGGACTTCGGTGCTGATCGTCGTTACGGTGACCATGGACACGATCCAGCAGGTCCAAAGCCATCTGCTTGCGCATCAGTACGAGGGACTGATCGAAAAATCGCAGCTGCGTGGCAAATCCAAGAAACGTGGCAAGCGGAGCCCGGCACGTAAATGAACATTATCATCCTGGGCCCGCCGGGAGCGGGCAAGGGGACGCAGGCGCGTCACCTCGTTGAAACGCGCGGCATGGTGCAGCTGTCGACCGGAGACATGCTGCGGGAGGCAAAGACCAGCGGGTCCGAAATGGGCCTGCGCGTGGCAGAGGTCATGGCGCGGGGCGAGCTGGTCACCGACGAGATCGTCATCGGCCTGATCCACGAAAAGATCCTTCAGGGCGGCGGCACGGGGTTCATCTTCGACGGCTTCCCCCGGACGCTGGCCCAGGCCGACGCCCTGGGCGAGCTGCTGGAAGCCACCGGCCAGGACCTGGACGCGGTGATCGAGCTTGAGGTCGACGACGAAACCCTGGTCAAGCGGGTCGTCAACCGCGCGGCCGAGGCAGAGGCCGCCGGCGAGCCGGTGCGGGCCGACGACAATGCCGAGAGCATGCGCACGCGGCTGATGGAATACTACAAGAAGACCTCGCCCCTGATCGGCTATTATTATGCCAAGGGCGACCTGTCCAAGGTCGACGGCCTGGCGGCCATCGACGCGGTGCAGACGTCGATTGAATCGGTGCTGGACAAGGTCCACAGCTGATGGCTCGACCGGGTCCCCGGAGGTGTCTTCGGGGGGCCGGATCTCGGGTTTATCCGGGGGGCACAAGTGGTGTTGCGCCGCGGTGTCGTTAAATCTTGACAAATTCATCGGGGGAGGGTTGACCCATTTCCCGAATGCCCCTATCCACCACCGTCGCTTCCTAGAATCGATAAAAGGGTCCGGATTCGCCGGGCCCGTGATTACCTCGAAAAATGCCAGGTCAGGGCCGTGCGGTCCATGGCCTCGCGTTGTGAAAAAAGGGCCTGGAGTTACGGGCTCGCAACGAAAGGACAGATACACGTGGCACGTATTGCCGGCGTCAACATCCCGACTGCAAAGCGGGTGCCTATCGCCCTTACCTACATCACCGGAATCGGCACAACCTCGGCCAAGGCCATCTGCGAGGCCGTGGGCATCGACGCGACCCGTCGCGTGAACGAGCTGTCGGATTCCGAAGTTCTGCAGATCCGCGAGTACATCGACGCCAACTACACCGTCGAGGGCGACCTGCGCCGTGAAGTTCAGATGAACATCAAGCGCCTGATGGACCTGGGTTGCTACCGTGGCCTGCGCCACCGCCGCAACCTGCCCGTCCGCGGTCAGCGTACCCATACCAACGCACGCACGCGCAAGGGCCCCGCAAAGCCCATCGCCGGCAAGAAGAAGTAAGGGGGTCTGATCAATGGCACGTGATAAAACCCGCGGAAAGCGCAAGGTTTCCAAGAACATCGCCGCAGGCGTGGCGCATGTTAACTCGTCGTTCAACAACACCAAGATCCTGATCTCGGACGTGCAGGGCAACGCCATTTCGTGGTCGTCGGCCGGCACCATGGGCTTCAAGGGCTCGCGGAAGTCGACCCCCTATGCCGCTCAGATGGCTGCGGAAGACGCAGGCAAGAAGGCTCAGGAACACGGCGTCAAGACGCTGGAAGTCGAAGTCCAGGGCCCCGGTTCGGGTCGTGAATCGGCCCTGCGCGCGCTGGCTGCCGTGGGCTTCAACATCACGTCGATCCGCGACGTGACGCCGATCGCTCACAACGGCTGCCGCCCTCCGAAGCGCCGGCGCGTCTGATCGACACTTCATTTCGAAAGGGGCCGGGCGCCATGCCCGGCCCCCTTCAGTCATTCGTAAACCTCGGGACGCTCGCCACATTCGGGTCAGGCAGGCGGGCAAGCATGGAGGGACTGCATGATCCATAAGAACTGGGCCGAACTGATCAAGCCGACGCAGCTTGACGTCAAGCCGGGCACCGATCCCGCGCGCCGTGCCACCGTCGTCGCTGAACCGCTGGAACGCGGATTCGGCCTGACGCTGGGCAACGCGCTTCGCCGTATCCTCCTGTCGTCGCTGCAAGGCGCGGCGATCACGTCCGTGCAGATCGACAACGTCCTGCACGAGTTCTCGTCGGTTGCCGGCGTGCGTGAAGATGTGACCGATATCGTCCTGAACCTCAAGGGCGTTGCCCTGCGCATGGATGTCGAAGGGCCCAAGCGGCTGTCGATCTCGGCCAAGGGGCCGATGGTCGTGACCGCCGGTCAGATCTCGGAAAGCGCGGGCATCGAGGTGCTGAACCCCGAGCACGTGATCTGCCACCTGGACGACGGGGCTGACCTGTACGTCGAGCTGACCGTGAACACGGGCAAGGGCTATGTGTCGGCGGACAAGAACAAGCCGGAAGACGCGCCGATCGGGCTGATCCCGATCGATGCGATCTATTCGCCGGTCAAGAAGGTGTCGTACGACGTGCAGCCGACCCGCGAGGGCCAGGTGCTGGATTACGACAAGCTGACGATGAAGGTCGAAACCGATGGCTCGATCTCGCCGGATGATGCGGTGGCCTTTGCCGCGCGGATCCTGCAGGACCAGCTGTCGATCTTCGTGAACTTCGACGAGCCGGAAGCGGCTGGCCGCCAGGACGAGGACGACGGGCTGGAATTCAACCCGCTGCTTCTGAAGAAGGTGGACGAGCTGGAACTGTCGGTGCGTTCGGCGAACTGCCTGAAGAACGACAACATCGTCTACATCGGCGATTTGATCCAGAAGACCGAGGCCGAGATGCTGCGGACGCCCAACTTTGGGCGGAAGTCGCTGAACGAGATCAAGGAAGTGCTGTCCGGCATGGGCCTGCACCTTGGCATGGATGTCGAGGACTGGCCGCCAGACAACATCGAAGATCTCGCCAAGAAGTACGAAGACGCGTTCTGATCGCCAGCGATGGGTGCAACAGCACCCATCCTACAGATCGGGTGCGTAGGATGGGTGCTTGCACCCATCACCCCCTGACTGAATGCCCGGACCTGCCGGGGACATATGGGCACAAAGCCCCAAGGAGAGGGCCCCGCAACGCATGGGGCTCCGGACAAAGCAAAACACGTAAGGAGATAATCACATGCGTCACGCCCGCGGATACCGCCGCCTGAACCGCACCCACGAGCACCGTAAGGCGCTCTTCTCGAACATGGCCGGCTCGCTGATCGAGCACGAGCAGATCAAGACGACCCTGCCCAAGGCCAAGGAACTGCGCCCGATCGTGGAAAAGCTGGTCACTCTGGCCAAGCGCGGCGATCTGCATGCGCGCCGTCAGGCCGCGGCCCAGCTGAAGGAAGACAAGGACGTCGCGAAGCTCTTCGAGGTTCTCGGCCCCCGCTACAAGGACCGCCAGGGCGGCTATATCCGGATCATGAAGGCCGGCTTCCGCTATGGCGACATGGCCCCGATGGCGATCATCGAATTCGTTGATCGTGACGTCGATGCCAAGGGTGCCGCCGACAAGGCCCGCCTGGTCGAGGAAGACGCCGACGCCTGATCGTCGCGGCTTTGGCCTTCAGACATGCGAAACCCCCGCCGATGCGGGGGTTTTTGCGTTTCAGGGGGGTGTGTTGAATTGCTCCTCAGGCTGCGCGCGACGCGGCATGGTCGTGTTCGACCACGTTGATCAGCGTCCCGTTCGGGTCGCGCAGGAAGAACCGGCGGGGGCCAAGGCCGCGGCGGAAGGGTGTCGGGATGATGTCCGCGCCCAGGCGTTGCGCGCGGGCGCGCACGGCTGACGCGTCCTCGACCTCGATGGTCAGGTCCGGCATGCCCGACCCGTCGTCGGCGTCGAGCTGGGCGAGGGGGGCGCATCCGGGCTCCAGCGTCACGACCCAGCCGTTGTCCATTGCGCAATCCAATCCGAAGAGCGCCTCGTAGAAGCGCCGGGTGTCGGATGTGGCGGGGGCGTCGGTTGCGGCGTCGGGGGAAGTGATACTCTTGAAGGTCATGTCGGATCTCCTGGCGGGGGCAGGCAATGCAAGAACGGTGCCCTGGCCGGACGCGGAATGGGCGCCAATGGGGGCGGTCTCGCGGTTTTTGGGATGATCGGCCATTTGGGGCTCCTCGTGTCTGCCTGTTGATAAGTGAACGCAAAGACCCGGGCGG
The DNA here is from genome assembly GCA_002709405.1 of Paracoccaceae bacterium. Lineage (GTDB taxonomy): Bacteria > Pseudomonadota > Alphaproteobacteria > Rhodobacterales > Rhodobacteraceae > Marinibacterium. The sequence continues at coordinate 77,056 of PAQV01000092.1, read as the reverse complement.
CTGTTCCCGGCCCGTCGCGGGGACGGCGGGTGAGCGCGCTTGCAAAACCCGGCCCCGCGAAACATATCTCGGCCATGACACGCCTTGCCCTTGCCCTTGTCCCGGCCGCCCTGCTGGCCCTGACCCCGCCCGCGCTGGTCGCCGAAACCCGTGTGCCGACCAGCCAATCCGAAATCTCGCTGGGCTTTGCGCCCCTGGTGAAAGCGGCCGCTCCGGCGGTGGTCAACATCTACGCCAAGATCGTCACCCAGGGGTCCTCCAGCCCGTTCCGGGGCGATCCGTTCTTCGAGGACTTCTTCCGCGGGTTCGGCCCGTCCCGGCCACGGGTGCAGAACTCGCTGGGCTCGGGGGTGATCCTGTCGGAGGACGGCATCGTGGTGTCGAATTACCACGTGGTGGGCCAGGCGACGGATATCCGCGTGGTGCTGGCCGACCGGCGCGAATACCGGGCCGAGGTGCTGTTGGGCGACGAGCAAGCCGACATCGCCATCCTCAAGCTGGAGGGCGTCGAGGATCTGCCGTCCCTGGCGCTGCGCAACAGTGACCATGTCGAGGTGGGCGAGCTGGTGCTGGCCATCGGCAACCCGTTCGGGGTCGGCCAGACGGTCAGTTCGGGCATCGTGTCGGGGCTGGCCCGGTCGGGCACGGCCACGGGCAATGCGCGGGGCTATTTTATCCAGACCGATGCGCCGATCAACCCGGGCAATTCGGGCGGGGCTCTGATCGACGTGAACGGAGACCTGATCGGGATCAACACCTCGATCCTGACGCGTTCGGGCGGGTCGAACGGCATCGGCTTTGCGATCCCGGCCAACCTGGTGCGCGAATTCGTCCACCAGGCGCGGGAGGGCAAGACCCGGTTCGAACGGCCCTGGGCGGGGGCGATCGGACAGAATGTCGACGGCGACCTGGCGGCCTCGCTGGGGCTCGACGTGCCCGAGGGCATCCTGCTGGCCGATCTGCACGGGTCCAGCCCGCTGGCCGAGGCCGGGTTGCAGGTGGGCGACGTGATCACCGAAGTGGACGGGCGGGCGGTCAATTCCGGGCAAGAGATGCTGTTTCGCATGTCGGTCAAGGGCATTGGCGAAACGGCCCAGGTGGTGGCCTGGCAAGGCGGCGAGGAACGGGTGTTCGACGTGCTGATGATGGTCCCGCCCGAGGATCCTCCACGCGCGGCGGTGGTGCTGGACGACAAGACGGTGCTGCCCGACTTGCAGGTGGCCCGGGCCAACCCGGCGGTGATCGCGGAAAACGGCCTGGCGCTGAACACCGAAGGGGTGGTGGTGACCGATCCGGGGCCGGCGGGGCTGAGGGCCGGGCTGCGGCCGGGGGACGTGCTGCTGGCGATCAACCGCGACGATGTCGACAGCCCCGGTGACGTGGCGCGGATGCTGGCCGATCCGGGCCGGCGCCTGCTGATCGAGCTGAACCGCGACGGGCGGCGGGTGTCGCTGCGGTTCCGCCTGTAACGGATGGCCGATCTGTTTGATCCCAAGGGCGACGCGCCGCCGCCGCCCGACCCGCACCGGCCGCTGGCCGACCGGCTGCGCCCGCAGTCCCTGGGCGAGGTCATCGGGCAGGAGCAGGTGCTGGGCCCGGACGCGCCGCTGGGCGTGATGCTGGCCGCCGGGTCGCTGTCGTCGCTGATCTTCTGGGGGCCGCCGGGCGTGGGCAAGACCACCATCGCGCGCTTGCTGGCTCGGGAAACCGACCTGCATTTCGTCCAGATCTCGGCGATCTTCTCGGGCGTGCCCGAGCTGCGCAAGGTGTTCGAACAGGCCAAGATCCGGCGGGCGAACGGGCAGGGGACCCTGTTGTTCGTGGACGAAATCCACCGGTTCAACAAGGCGCAGCAGGACGGGTTCCTGCCCCACATGGAGGACGGCACGATCCTGCTGGTGGGGGCGACGACGGAAAACCCCTCGTTCGAGCTGAACGCCGCCGTTCTGAGCCGGGCGCAGGTGCTGATCCTGACCCGGCTGGACGATGGCGACCTTGAGCGCCTGATCCAGCGGGCCGAGGAGGAACTTGGCCGGGTCTTGCCGCTGACCGAGCGGGCGCGGGGGGCCTTGCGCGACATGGCCGATGGCGACGGGCGGGCGCTTTTGAACCTGGTCGAGCAGATCGCGGCCTGGGACGTGGCCAAGCCGCTGGATCCGGACCAGCTGTCGAACCGGCTGATGCGGCGGGCGGCGCAATACGACAAGTCGGGCGACGCGCATTACAACCTGATCTCGGCCCTGCACAAATCGGTGCGCGGGTCGGACCCGGACGCGGCGCTTTACTGGCTGGCCCGGATGCTGACCGGGGGCGAGGACCCGCGCTACCTGGCCCGGCGCATCCTGCGCATGGCCTGGGAGGACATCGGCCTGGCCGATCCGCAGGCCTTCACGGTCTGCATGCAGGCCTGGGAAACCTACGAACGGCTGGGCTCGCCCGAGGGAGAGCTGGCCCTGGGCCAGGCGGTGGCCTACATCGCGCTCGCGCCCAAGTCGAACGCGGGCTACGTGGCGTTCAAGGCGGCGATGGTGGCGGCCAAGAAATCGGGCTCGGCCCCGCCGCCGATGCATATCCTGAACGCGCCGACCGACCTGATGCAGCAACAGGGGTTCGGCGCGGGCTACCAGTACGACCACGATGCCGAGGACGGCTTTTCCGGCCAGAACTACTTTCCCGACGGGATGAAGCGGCCGGGATGGTATGCGCCGGTCGAACGCGGGTTCGAACGCGAGCTGAAGAAACGGATGGACTATTTCGAGAAGCTTCGCGCCAAGCGGCAGGAGGCGGACGGTTGACATCGGGCCTGCTTGGGGCAAGGGAGGCGCCATGATCGTAACGTTGCTACAAGTCGCCCTTGGCGGGGCCATCGGGGCCATGGGCCGGTACCTGACCGGCGTGGCCGTGTTCAAGCTGTTGGGGGCCATGGCCTTCCCGCTTGGGGTGATCACGGTGAACGTCGTCGGCTCGGCCATCATGGGGATGTTCGCCGAACTGGCCGCCGCGCGCGGGCTGACCCACCTGGGGCCCTTCGTGATGACCGGCATGCTGGGCGGGTTCACCACCTTTTCCGCCTTCTCGCTGGAAACGGTGTCGCTGATCGAGCGGGGCGACATGGGGCTGGCGGCTTTGTACGTGGGGCTGTCGGTGGTCCTGTCCATCGGGGCCCTGTTCGTGGCAATGACATGGATGCGGGGGGTGCTGGCATGAGCGGCGTGCAGACGGTGACCGTAGAGCCGGGCGAGGGCGATCAGCGGCTGGACCGCTGGCTGAAGCGCCGGTTCCCGCAGATCAGCCAGGGCCGCATCGAGAAGATGTGCCGCAAGGGCGAATTGCGGGTGGACGGCGGGCGGGTGAAGGCCTCGACCCGGGTGGAAGAGGGCCAGCAGGTGCGCGTCCCGCCCTTGCCCGACAGCGAGGCCCCTGCGCCCGAGGTTGCTCCGCGTATCTCCGAGGCCGATGCGAAGATGATGCAGGCGGCGGTGATCTACCGCGACGACCACGTGATTGCCCTGAACAAGCCGCCGGGGCTGGCGGTGCAGGGCGGGTCGGGCCAGACCCGGCACGTGGACGGCTTGGCCGAGGCCCTGCGCTTTGGATACGATGAAAACCCGCGGCTGGTGCACCGGCTGGACAAGGATACCTCGGGCGTCCTGATCATGGCGCGCACCCGGGCGGTGGCGGCCGGGCTGACGGCGGCCTTCCGGCACCGCGAGACGCGCAAGATCTACTGGGCGGTGTCGGCCGGCGTGCCGCTGCCGCGGATGGGAACGATCAAGACCGGGCTGGTCAAGGCCGGGGGCCACGGACAGAAGGGCGAGGGCGAGAAGATGCGCGTCGTCATGCCCGACGAGATCCGCGACACGCCCGGGGCCAAGCGGTCGATCACCGATTACGCGGTGCTGGAAAACGTGGCCCAGAGGGCGGCCTGGGTGGCCCTGATCCCGATCACCGGGCGGACCCACCAACTAAGGGCTCACATGGCTGAAATCGGTCATCCGATCGTGGGAGACGGCAAGTATGGGGGCTCGGGCCAGGAAAACCTGGGCGATGGCTGGGGGGCGCAGCTGGGGGGCGACATCAGCCGCAAGCTGCACCTGCATGCGCGCACGCTGATCCTGGAACATCCGGTCACCAAGCGGCCGCTGCACGTGACGGCCGATCTGCCGGACCACATGGCCCGCACCTGGACAACCTTCCAGTGGGACCCGGCCGAGGTGCCCGAGGACCCGTTCGAGGACGAGATATGACCGATCTGAAACTGGTGCTGTTCGATGTCGATGGGACGCTGGTCGACAGCCAGGCGGCCATCGTGGGGGCCATGGTCGGCGCCTTCGAGGCGGTGAACCACCCGCTGCCCGCGCGCGACGTGCTGCTGTCGATTGTCGGGCTGTCGCTGGACAAGGCCATGGCGCGGCTGGCGCCCGAGCTGGACCTGCCCACGCAGACCCGCATGGTCGAGGCCTACAAGGACACCTATCACCAGCACCGCCTGCAGACCGGGGCCGAGTCGATGCCCTTGTATCCCGGGGCGATGGAGGCCTTGCAGGCCCTGGCCGCGGTGCCAGAGGTGCTGCTGGGCGTGGCCACGGGCAAGTCCCGGCGGGGGCTGGATGCGCTGATCGAGGTGCACGGGCTGGAAAGCTATTTCATCACGCGGCAGGTGGCGGATGACCATCCCTCGAAACCGCACCCTTCCATGATCCTGACGGCGATGGCCGAAACCGGGGTCGATGCAGGGCAGACGGTGATGATCGGGGACACGGAATTCGACATGGCCATGGCGGCCTCGGCCGGGGTGACCGGGCTTGGGGTCAGCTGGGGCTATCATCCGGCGCAGGCTTTGCACCAGGCGCAGCGGGTGCTGGACGGGTTCGACGAATTGCCAGGCGCGCTGGACGCGATCTGGAGGCAGCCGGCATGAGCGAATGGGCGATGAAGCGCTTCTGGACCGAGGCGGGCGTGGAACCGGCCGAGGGCGGGCACCGGGTGGTGCTGGACGGGCGCAAGGTCAAGACCCCGGCCAAGGCCGAGCTGATCCTGCCGACCGAAGGGCTGGCCGAAGCGGTGGCGGCGGAATGGGCGGCGCAGGACACGGCGGTGGACCCGCTGTCGATGCCCTGCACGCGGACGGCCAATTCGGCGATCGACCGGGTGGCGCCTCAGCGTGCCGAGGTGGCCGCTATGCTGGCGGCCTACGGGGACAGCGATTTGCTGTGCTACCGGGCCGAGGGGCCCGAGGAACTGGTGGCGCGCCAGGCAGAGGCCTGGGATCCGGCGCTGGACTGGGCCGAAACCACCCTGGGCGCCCGGCTTGAACCGCGCACGGGCATCATGCACGATGCGCAAGCAGAACCGGCGCTGGCCGCGCTGGCCGCCCGGGTGCACCAATTCGGGCCGTTTCACCTCGCGGCGTTTCACGACCTCGTGGGGCTGACCGGATCGCTGGTGCTGGGATTTGCGGCGGCGGCCAATTGGCGCGGGGCGGATGAGATCTGGGCCCTGTCGCGGCTGGACGAAACCTGGCAGGCCGAGCAATGGGGCGAGGACGAGGAAGCGGCCGAGGAGGCCGAAAAAAAGCGCGGCGATTTCAATCATGCCAAGCGCTTCTTCGATCTTGCGGGGCCGTCGGGCGTCATCTGAACCCCGTCTGGACGCGGGCTGGACCCAGTCCGGACCCAGTCTGGCTACGGTGTGACCCCTGGCCGGGCAATTGTTGCGCGCAGCCATGCGCCGCGCGTCCGGCTGACATGCAAAATCCTTAGTCTTACTGCGAGTAACCTGCCTTTTTCCTAGGCGGCGGTGTCTGATCCGCCCTTGACGGGTCCGATTGAATCCGAACACACTCAGGCCGCCGATGGGCAATAACCCGGCCCCCGGCATGAACACCGGCTGCTTCATGCGGCCGGAATGCACGCCCAGGAACGGGCGGCTTCATCAGGAAGAGGTAAAGATGAAAAAAACCGTATTCTTTGGCGCGCTGACCGCCGTTGGCCTGGTGGCCGGCGCAGCTTCGGCCGCGACGCTGGATGACGTGAAAGCGCGTGGCAAGCTGAACTGCGGCGTGACGACCGGCCTGGTCGGCTTCGCGGCCCCCGACGCCAATGGCGAATGGCAGGGCTTCGACGTCGCCGTTTGCCGTGCTGTTGCCGCCGCCGTCCTGGGCGACGCCACCGCCGTCGAATTCGTCCCCACCACCGGCAAGACCCGCTTCACCGCGCTTGCCTCGGGTGAAATCGACATGCTGGCCCGGAACACCACCTGGACCTTCTCGCGCGATGTCGACCTGAAGTTCGAATTCACCGGCGTGAACTACTACGACGGCCAGGGCTTCATGGTCCCCAAGGAACTGGGCGTGAGCTCGGCCAAGGACCTGGACGGCGCCACCGTCTGCATCCAGACCGGCACCACCACCGAACTGAACCTGGCGGACTTCTTCCGGTCGAACAACATCGGCTACGAGCCGGTTCCGATCGAAACCAACGCCGAAGCGCAGCAGCAGTACCTGGCCGGCGCCTGTGACGTCTACACCACCGACGCATCGGGCCTTGCCGCGACCCGCGCCACGTTCGAAGCCCCCGGCGATCACGTGATCCTGCCGGAAATCATTTCGAAAGAACCGCTGGGCCCGCTGGTCCGTCACGGCGACCCGGAATGGGGCGACATCGTGCGCTGGAGCCTGAACGCCCTGATCGCGGCTGAAGAACTGGGCATCTCGTCGACCAACATCGAAGAGCTGTCGGCCGGCACCAACAACCCGGAAATCAACCGGATCCTCGGCACCGAGGGCACCCTGGGCGAAATGCTGGGCCTGGACGCCGAATGGGCCAAGCGCGCCATCGCCGCAGGCGGCAACTATGGCGAGATCTTTGCCAAGAACATCGGCGAATCGACCCCGATCGGGTTGGCTCGCGGGCTGAACGCCCAGTGGACCGAAGGCGGTCTGCTTTACACGCCGCCGTTCCGCTAAGAACGGCACCGGCAGAGGGCGCAGATAACTTCTGCGCCCTTTTGCTATCAACACTCAGGTTCCGGATGCGTGGAGCAGGGCAAACCCTGCCCGAGGGGACATCCGGACCGCCACGGGGACATCCATAAATGACGACCATAACTGATCCGCCGAAGGGGCAGTTTCGTGTTTCGATGCTGCTCAGCGATACGCGCTATCGCTCTTTGACCTTCCAGGCGATTGCACTGTTCGTGCTGATCGTCGCCATCGCCTACCTGGCGTCCAACCTGGTGCGCAACCTTGAAGCGGCCGGGCTGAACATCAGCTACGAGTTCCTCGGGAACCCGGCGGGCTATGACATCAACCAGACGCTGATCCCCTATGACAGCCAGTCGCCGCACCTGCGCGCGGCCTGGGTCGGGATCCTGAACACGCTGCTGGTGGCCTTCCTGGCCTGCATGACCGCCACGGTCTTCGGGGTCGTCGCGGGGGTGCTGCGGTTGTCCAACAACTGGCTGATCAGCAAGTTGATGGCCGTCTATGTCGAGATCTTCCGGAACATCCCCGTGCTGATCTGGATCATCATCATCTTCACCATCATGACCGCCGTGCTGCCCAGCCCGCGCGCGTTCCGGGGCGATGATCCGACCTCGACCATGGTGCTGGGGTCGATGGCCTTCACCAACCGGGGCGTCTATATCCCGGGGCCGCAACTGGGCAACCCGCTGTTCGCCTCGGTGGCGCTGAACTGGGTGCTGGTGCTGCTGTTCCTGGTGGGGTCCTGGTTTGGCAGCCATGCCCTTAGCAAGTGGGCCCATGCCAAGCAGGAAGAAACCGGCGAGCTGCCGACGACCTGGTATTACACGCTGGCCATCTGGATCGTGCCCGCGGGCATCCTGCTGACGATCATGGGGCTGCACTGGCAGATCCCCGAGCTGAAGGGCTTCAACTTCTCGGGGGGCATCAAGATCGGCGGGCCGCTGATCGCATTGTGGTTCGCCCTGTCGATCTATACCGGGGCCTTCATCGCCGAAAACGTGCGCGCCGGTATCCAGGCCATTTCCAAGGGCCAGACCGAGGCCGCATCCTCGCTGGGCCTGCGCCCGGGCCGGGTGATGAGCCTGGTTGTCCTGCCCCAGGCCCTGCGGGTGATCATCCCGCCGCTGATCTCGCAATATCTCAACATCACCAAGAACAGCTCGCTGGCGATTGCCGTGGGCTATGCGGACGTGACCGCGACGCTGGGCGGGATCACCCTGAACCAGACCGGCCGGGCGATCGAATGCGTGCTGCTGCTGATGCTGTTCTACCTGACGATCTCGTTGTCGATTTCGGCGGTGATGAACGTCTACAACAATTCCGTCAAACTGAAGGAGCGCTGAGCCATGTCCGATACTCATGCCCACAGCGTCGCCTTCGTACGCAAGGAGCAGATCCCGCAATCGCCGCCTCCGGCGCGCCAGACCGGTGCGTCCAAGTGGCTGCGCGAGAACCTGTTTTCCAACTGGGTCAACACGCTGCTGACGATCCTGGCGGCCTGGGCGATCTACCTGATCCTGTCGGCCATCCTGCCGTGGATCTTCAACGGGGTCTGGAACGCGTCGAGCCTGTCGGAATGCCGCGAGATCCTGGCGGGCAAGACGGGGGCCTGTTTCGCCGTCCTGACCGAGCGCTGGAACCAGCTGCTGTTCGGGTTCAAGTACCCGCCCGAACTGTACTGGCGGCCGATCCTGTGCTTCTTCCTGATGCTGGTGGCCGTGGCTCCGGTGCTGTTCTTCGACCTGCCGCGCAAGATGCTGCTGTTCACGGCGGTCTTCCCCTTCGTGGCCTTCTACCTGATCTGGGGCGGTCCGATCCTGACGCCGATCGTGGCCCTGCTGGGCTGTGCCGCGGGCTACGTGATCTTTGACCGCTACGGCAAGGAAAGCTTTGCCGCGGGCTTCTTCGGGGGCATCGTGGGGGCCTTTGTCGTCTGGATCATCGGCGGCCTGGTCGTCGACCTGGTGCGGCCGGAAAACCCGATGATGACGCCGGTGCCCAGCCGAGACCTTGGCGGGTTCATGCTGAACATGATGCTGGGGGTGACCTGCGTGTCGCTGTCGATCCCGCTGGGCATCGTGCTGGCGCTTGGCCGCCAGTCGGACATGCCGCTGATCAAGGGTATCTGCGTGGTCTTCATCGAGTTCATCCGGGGCGTGCCCCTGATCACGCTGCTGTTCGTGGCTTCGGTCATGCTGGCCTATTTCTTCCCGCCAGACAGCACCGTCGACCTGTTCCTGCGGGTGGTCATCATGATCACGATGTTCTCGTCGGCCTATATCGCCGAGGTGATCCGGGGCGGCCTGGCTGCCCTGCCCAAGGGCCAGTACGAGGCGGCCGACAGCCTGGGCCTGGACTACCCGCAAGCGATGCGGCTGATCATCCTGCCGCAGGCGCTGAAGATCTCGATCCCGGGCATCGTCAACGTGGCCGTGGGGCTGTTCAAGGACACCACGCTGGTGTCCGTGATCTCGATGTTCGACCTGATCGGCATGATCCGGGGCCCGATCCTGGCCTCGACCGAATGGAACGGGGTCTACTGGGAACTGCTGGGCTTTGCGGCCTTCCTGTTCTTCGTCGTCTGCTACGGCATTTCGCAATACTCGCAGTGGCTTGAGCGTCGTCTCGCCACGGATCACCGGTAAGGAGTGGCCACCATGGCACAAGCACCTCAAATGCAGGTCTCGGACGAGATCGCCATCCAGATCACCAAGATGAACAAGTGGTACGGGACGTTCCACGTGCTGCGCGACATCGACCTGACGGTCAATCGCGGCGAACGCATTGTCATCGCCGGCCCGTCCGGCTCGGGCAAGTCGACGCTGATCCGCTGCATCAACCGGCTGGAGGAACACCAGCAGGGCAAGATCGTCGTCGACGGGACCGAGCTGACGTCGGATCTGAAGAACATCGACAAGATCCGGTCGGAAGTCGGCATGTGCTTTCAGCACTTCAACCTGTTCCCGCACCTGACGATCCTGGAAAACTGCACCCTGGCCCCGATCTGGGTGCGCAAGACGCCCAAGAAGGAAGCCGAGGCCACGGCGATGCATTTCCTGGAAAAGGTGAAGATCCCGGAACAGGCGGACAAGTATCCCGGCCAGCTGTCGGGTGGTCAGCAGCAGCGTGTGGCCATCGCCCGGTCGCTTTGCATGAAGCCCCGGATCATGCTGTTCGACGAACCGACCTCGGCGCTGGACCCCGAGATGATCAAGGAGGTTCTCGACACCATGGTGTCGCTGGCCGAGGAAGGCATGACCATGCTCTGCGTGACCCACGAAATGGGTTTTGCGCGGCAGGTGGCCAACCGGGTGATCTTTATGGACCAGGGCCAGATCGTCGAACAGAACGAGCCGGAAGAGTTCTTTAACAATCCCAAGTCGCCGCGGACGCAGCTGTTCCTCAGCCAGATCCTGGGGCACTGATCTTTCGTGATACGTGGATGCGGCCGGGCCTTTTGGTCCGGCCGTTTTCGTTTGTGGTTGATCGGGCGCCGTGCCTGCCCGAAACGCCCGCCCACCCACCCCGTTCCGGGCAGGCACGGCGGCGTCAGTCCGTCAGCTCGCGCGGGATGGCGAAGTCGATGGTCTGGCCGGTCTTCCAGGTGACGGCGGCCCAGTCCGGGGCGTCGAAACTGGCGACCAGGGTGGCTCCGGTGGGGTAATCGCCAAAGCGGTCATGGGCGGGCCGGGTGGCCACCAGCTTTTGCGCGAAATCGGCGATGCCCGGGTTGTGCCCGATCATCAGCACGCACCGGCCCCGGGCCTTGCGCAGCACGTCCATCATCGTCGCGGGCTCGGCATGGTAAAGCGCGGACACGGCGGGGGCGGGCAGGCCCAGTTCCAGCCCCTGGCAGGTCTGCTGCGCGCGGATGGCCGAGGAACAGAGGATCTGGTCGGGGATGTGGTCGTGGCCCCTCAGCCAGTCGCCCAGGGCCGTGGCCGAGCGGAGGCCGCGCTTGTTCAGCGGGCGGTCATGGTCGGGCGTGTCCGGGTCGGACCAGCTGGACTTGGCGTGGCGCATCAGGATCAGGGTGCAGGTCATGAGGGATGAAAGGCGCGCATGTGGTGTTCGCTTTGGGCAGGGGGACGGCCGAAGGCCTGGCTGACCGGGCAGGCCCGCCGGGCGCGGCAGCCCTGGGTCAGGCAGTCTTGTCCGGCGGGGGTGTCCAGGTAGGCATGGCAGGCGGGCACGTCATAGGGGGCGTGGGCGGTCAGGGCATTGACCGGGCAGGCGGTGGCACAGGGTTGGTCGGGGCAGGTGTCGCAGGGTTTGCGGGTCGGGGTATCGGGCAGGGCAACGGGGCGGGGCAGGGTCAGGGCGCCGCGATACGAGATCATCAGCCCGGCGGTGTCATGGACCAGCATGCCGGTCGGGCTGGGCCAGGCCCGGCCCGAGGCCGTGGCCCAGGCGATGAACGGGGTATAGGGCGGGCCGCCGAAGGGAAAGTCGGCGGTGGCGCCGAGTTCCCGGGCCAAGGCATTGATAACGCGGGTGGAATAGCGGTCGACCGGGTCCGGCTTGCCGTCCTGGCCCTCGGGCGCGGCTTGCAGGGCGGCCCAGAAATCGGGGCCCGCGCCCAGCAGGATGCGGGTGGCCCCGTTCAGTCGTTCACCCCCCATGACGATCAGTCCAAGGGCCTGGGCGGCGGCGTCGATGTCGGCAAGGCTCATCAGAGCGGGTCCGGTCGGTCAAGGCTGTTGGGTCGGGCGGGTGGATCCTGATCCATGCCCAACGGTGGCCCGCGTCTGGCTGAAACTCAAGCCCCGGGTGCGCGCACGGGGCGAATGAGCGTCCCGGCCCCGTGTTCGGTGAAGAGTTCAAGCAACACCGCGTTGGGGGCTCGGCCATCCAGGATGACCACGGCCCGCACGCCCTGTTCGATCGCGTCCAGGGCGGTTTCGGTCTTGGGAATCATGCCGCCGGCGATGACACCGTCCTGGATCAGGCTGCGGATCTCGTCCGGGGTCAGCTCGGTGATGACCGTGCCCGCGCCGTCCTTGACGCCCGACACGTCGGTCAGCAGCAGCAGGCGGTCGGCGTTCAGCGCGGCGGCCACGGCTCCGGCGGCGGTGTCGCCGTTGATGTTGAAGGTCTCGCCCTCACGGCCGGCGCCCAGGGGCGCGATGACCGGGATCATGTTCTGGTCGAAGAGCGTGGTCAGCACCTTGGTGTTCAGCGCGACCGGCGTGCCCACGTAGCCAAGCGCCGGGTCGGTCTGGTCGCAGGTGATCAGCTTGGCATCCTTGCCCGACAGGCCCACGGCCATGCCGCCCTGGCGGTTGATCGCCTGCACGATGCGCTTGTTGACGACCCCGGCCAGGACCATTTCGACGACCTTGATCGTTTCGGCATCGGTGACCCGCTTGCCGTTCACGAAGTCCGAGGTCACCCCCAGCTTGCCCAGCATTTCATTGATCATCGGGCCGCCGCCATGGACGACCACCGGGTTCACCCCGACCTGGCTGAGAAGGACGACATCGCGGGCGAAACTGGCCATCGCCTCGTCGCTGCCCATGGCGTGGCCGCCCAGCTTGATGACCACCGTGGCGTTTTCGTATCGCTGCAGGAAGGGCAGCGCGTTCGACAACGTGCTTGCGGTGGCAATCCAGTCTTGGTTGAGGGTCTGTTTCTTCATCGGGCGGTCCTCCGGCGCGTCTTATCCTGAATGGCGCGGCTGCGCGCAAGCGGCAATCGTTAACCCTGGGGCAAGGGGTCTGTCAGTCGAGCCCGCAGATGATCGATCGGAGCGTCGCTATTCCCTCGCCCTTTTCCGAGGAGGTCAGCACCATCTCGGGGTAGGCGGCGGGGTGGGGGGCCAGTTTCTGGCGGACCTGGGCCAGCACCTTGTCGTGGTCCTTGTCCTTGACCTTGTCGGCCTTGGTCAGGACGACCTGGAAGGGCACGGCGGACTTGTCGAGCAGGCCCATGATCTCTTCGTCGACGGCCTTGATGCCGTGGCGGAAGTCGATCAGCACGAAGGCCCGGCGCAGCGTGGCGCGGCCCGACAGGTAGGCCTTGAGCAAGCGTTGCCATTTCTCGACCACGGGCAGCGGCGCATTGGCGAAGCCATAGCCGGGCAGGTCGACCAGGTAGAGGTCGGGACCTTGGGTGAAATAGTTGATTTCCTGGGTGCGCCCCGGCGTGTTCGAGGCCCGGGCCAGCCCCTTGGTGCCGGTCAGGGCGTTGATCAGGCTGGATTTTCCGACGTTGGAGCGGCCGGCAAAGCAGACCTCGGCCCGGTCGGCAGGGGGCAGGCCGTCCATGGCGACGACGCCTTTGACGAAGAGCGATTCCCCGGCAAAGAGCTTGCGGCCCTGTTCGGCGATGATCGGTTCGGGCGTTTCGGCCAGGGGGAAGGGGAGCGCGGTCATTGCAGCAGGTCTCCGACGGACAGGGTGCCGGGTGTGGCGACCTTGAAGTTGATGCCGAAATTGCGGGTGTCCCAGCCGTCTTGCAGCAGTTTCAGGATGCTGACGTCGCGTGCGCCCGTGGCCGGGCTTGCATCGGGGGCGCGGCAGCGTTCGATCGGTTCGACCGGGGTCAGGCGGGCGGTGCCAAGCGTGATGTCATGCAGCAGCAGGTCGGTTTCGGCCCAGGGGGCGAGCCCGTCCAGCCACAGGTTGATGCGGAAGCGGCGCATGTCGATGTCCTGGCCGGCGCGTTCGGACAATGCGCGCAGCGAGGCCAGGTTGCCGACCGAGACCGAGGCGTAATTCGTATCCGTCATGCCGTGGTCGCGCGCCCGGATCAGGCGGTTGGGGGTGGGGCGGTCCTGGGGCCAGAGATCGCCCAGCCAGGTGGCCAGGTTGGGGCCACCTGTGACCGGGTCCAGCGCCAGTGGCGGGCGGTCGGGATGGGACAGGTCGATGATCGGGCCGCGGGTTTGGGCGGTGACCGCGGCCAGGCGGGGCCCGGAGGCCACCTGCACGAAGTTGCGGCGCGGTTGCCAGGCGTCGGTATCCGCGGCCGCGTCAGTCATGAGGGCCCAGGCGCGGTCCATGTCGACCGCGCCGTCGGGGGTCAGCTCGACCGTCTGGCAGGCTTCCGATCCGATACCCTTGACCGGATGCCGCCAGATATAGGCGAGCCGCGCGTTCACTTGCCCTCGTCAGATTTGGGCGTTTTCTTGAAGCCCGACTTGATGTTGCCGAAGACGTCCGGCGTGTAGCCCTGGCTGCGCATGATCAGGTATTGCTGGGTGAAGGTGATCACGTTGTTCGAGATCCAGTAGATCACCAGGCCGCTCGCGAACGAGCCCAGCATGAACATGAAGACCCAGGGCATCCAGGCGAAGATCATCTGTTGGGTCGGGTCGGCCGGGGCCGGGTTCAGCTTTTGCTGCAGCCACATGGATACGCCCAGGCACAGCGGCAGGATGCCGATGGCGATGGTGGCGACCAGGGTGCCCGGCTCGGGGCCGGCCCAGGGCATCAGGCCGAACAGGTTCATGATCGAGGTCGGATCCGGTGTCGACAGGTCACGGAACGGGCCGAACCAGGCCTGCTGGCGCAGTTCGATCGTGACGAAGATCACCTTGTAGAGCGAGAAGAAGATCGGGATCTGCAGAAGGATCGGCAGGCAGCCCGCGGCGGGGTTCACCTTTTCCTTCTTGTAGAGCTCCATCATGCCCTGCTGCAGCTTCTGGCGGTCCTCGCCGGCCGCTTCCTTGAGCTTTTCCATCTCGGGCTGGAGTTCCTTCATCTTCGCCATCGAGACGTAGGACTTGAAGGCCAGCGGGAAGAGAAGGGCCTTGAGCAGAAGGGTCAGGGCGATGATCGACCAGCCCATGTTGCCGATCAGGTTGTGGATGTTGTGCAGCAGCCAGAAGATCGGTTTGGTCAGGAAGAAGAACCAGCCCCAGTCGATCGAATCGATGAAGCGGTCGATGCCCTGTTCCTGGTATTCGCGGATGGTTTCCCATTCCTTCGCGCCCGAGAACAGCTGGGTGCTGACCGCGACGGACTGGCCTTCGGACAGAGTTTCCGTGGGCATCACGGCTTCGGTCTGGTAGATGTCGCGGCGGGCGTCGTACTTGGCTACCGACTTGAAGGCGCTGCCCGGGGCCGGGATCAGCGTCGACATCCAGTAGTGATCGGTGAAGCCGACCCAGCCGTTGTCGGTGACCTGGGTCACCTCGGCCTGGGCGCCCTCGGCCGGGTTCATTTCAAAGTCGGGCATGTCGGAGTAGTCGATTTCCGTCAGCTCGCCATCGGCCATCGAGATGACGCCTTCGTGCACGATCCAGAAGTTCTTGAGGTTCTGGGGTTCGCCGTGGCGGGCGAGAACGCCGTAAGGGGCCAGGCTGACGGTGCCCGCGCCGATGTTCGACACTTCCTGGCTGACCGAGAACATGAAGTTTTCGTCCACCGAGATCACGCGCCGGAAGACCAGGCCGTTGCCGTTGTCCCAGATCAGGGTGACCGGGCTTTCGACGGTCAGTTCGTCCGGGCCTTCGACCTGCCATTCGGTGTTGGCACCGGGCACGTCGTCCAGCGTCAGGCCGGACCCGGGGGCCCAGCCATACAGCGCGTAATACGGGGCAGGGCTTCCGACGGGCGACAGGACTTCGACCGTGTCGGGGTCGTCCAGCGAAACCTGGTAATCCTTGAGCCGCAGCGTGTCGATGCGGCCGCCCAGCAACGAAATGCTGCCGTCCATCCGCGGGGTGTCGACAAGGATGCGGGGGGCGTCGGCGGCGGACGCCACGCCAGAGGATGCGCTCTGCGTGGCGTTCTCGCCCTGCGACGCGGCCGATGGGCCGTTTGCAACGGCATCGCCGGTGGTCAGCGGCTCGGTTTCGCTGATCTGGGCCGGCTCCGGGGCCTGCTCATCTGGCGGGGGCGGCGGAAAAAGCAGAAACCAGACCAGGATCACCAGGAAGCTCAGACCGGTGGCAAGGAGGAGGTTCTTGTTCTGATCGTCCATCTGGGACTGGCACCTTTCCTGCGGAATATGACAGGGCAGGTTCAACAGAGTGCGGCCTGAAAGGTCAAGGCCAATCGGGGCGCTCTTTTGTGTGTATTCTCGCAGGTGACGGCAGGGATCAGCCTGTTTGGCGTCCGATTTGCGGTGTGTCCTGCAACTTGGCCCCATGCGCGGCGATCCAGTCGAGGGTGTGGTCGAAGGGCATCGGCCGGGCAATGCCGTAGCCCTGGACATGGTCGCACCCCAGTTGCGCGAGCAGGGCATGTTCGCCGACGGTCTCCACGCCCTCGGCCAGGGTTTCCAACCGCAGCCGCTCTGCCATGGTGAGAATGGCCGCGATCATTTGCTGCTGGTCGGGGTCGCGATCGGCCTTGGCGACGAAGCTGCGGTCGATCTTGATGCAGGATACCTGGAACCGGCGCAGCGATGCGATGGAGGCATGGCCTGTCCCGAAATCGTCCAGGTCGATCCGGCAGCCAATCGCCGACAAGCCTGCGATGTTACGGGAAATCACGTCATCGGGGGTGTCCGAGACCACTGTTTCGAGGATCTCGATCCCCAGGCGTTCCGGGGTCAGGTCGAACCGGTCCAGCTCCCAGCGGATCTTGTCCACCAGGCGGGGATTGCGCAGCTCGGATTGGCTGGCGTTGATGCCCACGCGGGGGATGTCGCAACCTGCCGCGTCCCAGGCCTTGAGTGCCGTCAGCGCGTTAAAGAGCATCACCTCGCCCAAACGTTCCAGAAGCCCGGCTTCTTCAAGGATCGGCAGAAATGTATTGGGGGCGATGGGTCCGTGCAGGGGGTGCAGCCAGCGCGCCAGAGCTTCGAACCCGGTGATCTTGCCGGTGTCGGTCGAGATCTGCGGCTGGAACCAGGGCTGGATCTGCCCGTTTTCCAGCGCTGCCGCGGCTTCTTCCCTCAGGTCGCTGCGGGTCTGGTTGCGCCGGTGCATGTCGTTCGAATAGGCGCGAATCGTTGACGGGCCGACGCCCTGGGCTTCGGTCAAGGCGGTCAAAGCCGCCGTCTGCCAGGCCTGCGCCCCGCCCGAGGGCGCGCGGTTGCGGGGGCAGAACCCCACGCAGGCGGTCACGTACAAGCCCGTGCCGTCGACCGGGATGGGTTCTTCCACGGTGGCTTGAAGGCGGCCGGCCAATTGGATGCAGAGTTCCAGGTCAAGCTGGCGGACCGGGGCCAGGCAGATGGCGAACCGGCTGTCGCCCAGGCGTGCGACCGTGTCGGCGGTCCGGACGGCAGAGACGAGGCGTTCACCGGTCCGGGCCATCACAAGGTCCCCGGCGCTTTGCCCGTGCCGTTCGACAACCAGCCGGTAGTCGTCGATTTCGATCATGAAACAGGCCGACCGCAGGTCAGACATTTCTGTCTGGTCATAGATGTCTTGCGCGACAGCTTCGAAGCCATCGCGCAAAAGCAGGCCGGTGATGCCATCGCGCGAGGTGGCGATGCGTGACGGCCAGCTGTTGGCCACCCCGCTGACCGCGTAAACCACGGGCAGGCCCAAAGCGACCACGATCAGCGCGGTTTCCCCCGCCAGCCAGTAGGCCGCGAGCGTCAATGCGGGCAGGAATGCCAGGGCCGGAGGGCCGGTCACGACCGACAGGAAACGGCTGCGGTACTTGTCGTACGGTCTGGTCGGCCGATATGTCATCACGCACCCTTTGCCTGCAGATCAGGTTCTGCAGGGTAGGGGGCAAAAAGGGAACGAACCGTTAACGCAACCTTGGAATTTCCGCCTGATTGTCACTATCTTCGCCTGATGAGGACGTTAAGCCGCGGCTGAGACCGGCAAAATCGAACAGCTTGGGGTCCAAAAGATGCGAGGGCCGGGCGTTCATCAGGGCGCGGAACATGACCTGGCGCCGACCGGGGCTGTTGCGCTCCCAGCCATCCAGGATCTGCTTGACCTGCTGTCGCTGCAGCCCGTCCTGGCTGCCGCACAGGTCGCAGGGGATCACCGGATAGTTCATCGCGCGGGCGAACTTGTCGCAATCGGATTCGGCCACGAAGGCGAGCGGGCGATAGACGAAGAGGTCGCCTTCCTCGTTCACCAGTTTCGGGGGCATGGTGGCCAGCCGTCCGCCGTGGAACAGGTTCATGAAGAAGGTTTCCAGGATGTCGTCGCGGTGGTGGCCAAGGACGATGGCCGAGCAGCCCTCTTCCCGGGCGATCCGGTAGAGATGGCCGCGCCGGAGGCGCGAGCACAGGGCGCAGTAGGTGCGGCCTTGGGGCACCTTGTCGACGACGACGGAATAGGTGTCCTGGTATTCGATGCGGTGGGGGACCTGCATCTTTTCAAGGAACTCGGGCAGGACGGTGGCCGGGAATCCCGGCTGGCCCTGGTCGAGGTTGCAGGCGAGGATCTCGACGGGCAGGAGGCCGCGCCATTGCAGCTCGTGCAGGACGGCGAGCAGGGTATAGGAATCCTTGCCACCCGACAGGCAGACCAGCCATTTGGCACCGCGTTCGATCATGCCGTAATGCTCGATCGCCTCGCGTGCCTGGCGCACGACGCGCTTGCGCAGCTTCTTGAACTCGGTCGTGCCGGGCGCGCCGGAGAACAGCGGATGGATATCGTCGGGGGTGTCGAACATGCCAGCGATGTAAGGCAGGGCGGCGCTTCCGTCCAGCGTTGGCATGGAGTGAGGGCGGAGGATCGCCCCCGGGGCCGCTCCCGCCCGCCCACCCCGCAGCCCCGGGGGCGATGGGCGCGGCAGGCGAGGGCGGTGCATCCCGCCCGGCCGGTGCGGGCACCTGGCCGGGCGGGACCTTAGTGGTAACGGGTCCAGTGCGGCGGGCTGGTGGCCACGGGGCTTAACCCGATGTCCCGCCGGAGGTGGTTGCTGAGCACTTTCGGCGCATGCCGCCTGCGCCCGTTTGGCGGAGGTTTCAGGCGCACGCCCAATGCGGCCACCAGCACGCGAAGGAGACCATGATCCTGGACCATGGCTTTGATTTCATGAGTGAAATCGTCAGGGGTGGAGAGATTGCGTATAGATGTCATATGTGTTTCCGGCCGCCAGAAAACGGACCGGTCCTTTTGGTTGATGAAATGTGAAGACAGCCGGACAGACGCGCGAGAACGCGGGACGGGCCGGGGATTGTCTATCGGGTTGAGGGGTGACGAACGGGACGCGGGCTGACGCTGAGGCGGGCCGTTCGGCGCAGGGTCAGAGGATCAGGCGGTTAGAAACGTGCCAGTCGACTGTCGCACCATGGGGCAGCATTGACGGATGATGATGGTCATTTAGCCCCTCCCTGTTTGAAACGTGGCGCGATGCCGGTGTGCATAGCGCAATCGGCGTCATCTGCCAAGCATGGAAAAGCTGGCTGGAATTTCGGGCGGGAATCGGTCCCGGTGCACTCCGCCATGTGCGAATCGCCGGGACAGGCCGTCGCTCAGGTTTCGTGCCGGTGGTCGCAGGCTGGCGGCACGGGATCATACCCCGAGCGGCCGAAGGGATGGCAGCGGCCGATGCGGCGGAGCGCCAGCCAGCCTCCCTTGATCGCGCCATGCTTTTCAAGGGCTTCCAGCGCATAGGCCGAGCAGGTGGGCTGGTAGCGGCAGTGGAAACCGACCCAGGGCGACAGGATCAGGCGGTAGGCGCGCACTGGTAGCGACAGCAGGGCCGCGCCCAGAGTCATTGGGGCGCGCGCGGGGGCCTGGCGCCGTGGATGCGGCGCAGGGCATCTGACAGATCGGAGCGCAGGGTCTCGAACGGGTGTTCGGCAGTGATGGTGGCCCGGCCGATCAGGACGTAATCCCAGCCGGGTTGCCCCTCGGCCGGCAGAATCGCCCGGGCGATCTCGCGCAGGCGGCGCTTGGCCCGGTTGCGGGCGACCGCGTTGCCGACTTTCTTGGAGCAGGTAAAGCCAACCCGGATGGCCAGCGGGCTATCCGGCAATTCGCCGTCGGTCCGGCGGCGGGCTTGCAAATGAAAGCCCGGGGTGCCCTGGCTGCGGGCACGGGCGGCGCGCAGGAAATCCGCGCGCTGCGAAAGCACTGTCAGGGGACTATCCGACGCATGGCCCTTGGCTGGCGTCCCGCGACCCAGGTGGTCATCGGGACATTGTGCCGCCATGGCCATGGTCAAGGACTTACGCGCTGAGCGACTTGCGGCCGCGGGCGCGGCGTGCGTTCAGGATCTTGCGGCCGGCCTTGGTGGCCATGCGGGCGCGGAAACCGTGGCGCCGCTTGCGGACCAGGTTCGAGGGCTGATAGGTGCGTTTCATCGCTCCGTCTCTCCGTTTTGTAATCTACGGTCGGGACCGGGGCGCGAGTCGCCCTCCCGTTTGTTCATCGAAGCCCGCCCTTTAGAAGGGCTTTGGGGCGAAGTCAAACCCCTAGCCGCGAAGTATCGGCGAAAAATCGGGGAAAGACACGCGGGGATCCGTTTTCCGTGGCGTCGGGCGGGTCCCGGGGTCCAAGGGACATCACCGCATATCAAGGCGGCGTGATGGGCCTGTTGATTTGGCGCGCCGCGCCGCATGTTGGACGCGCAGACACGGGGCGAGGAACAACCGCACATGGTGCAGACCCAAGGCGATACGGCACAGCGCAGGCATGTTCTGCCTCTCGTGCTGTTGGCGGTGGCCGCCGTCCTGGGCTGGGTGCTGCTGGGTGACTGGCTGACCTTCGACACCTTGCGCGACAACCGCGCGTGGCTGCTGAGCCTGCGCGACGATCATTACCTGCCCGTGGCGCTGGGGTTCGCCGCGATTTACGTGACCATCGTCACCCTGTCCCTGCCCGGGGCGGCGGTGGCCTCGGTCACGGGCGGGTTTCTGTTCGGGCTGGCCATGGGCACGGTTCTGAACGTGGCCTCTGCCACGATAGGGGCAACGATCCTTTTCCTGGCCGTGCGCTGGGGCTTCGGGGCGTCGCTGACCGCGCGGATAGAGGCCTCGGACGGGCGCATCCACGAGATCCAGAAGGGCCTGCGCGAGACCGAGTGGAGCGTGATGTTTCTGTTGCGGCTTGTTCCGGCCGTGCCGTTCTTCGTGGCCAACCTGTTGCCCGCGCTGGTCGGCGTGCGCTTGCGGACCTTTGTGATCACAACGGCGCTGGGTATCGTGCCGGGCGGGTTGGTCTATACATGGATCGGGGTCGGGCTGGGTGAGGTCTTTGACCGGGGCGAGGACCCGGACCTGTCTCTGCTGTGGGAACCGCATATCATCGGGCCTATCCTGGGTCTTGCGGCCCTGGCTGCCCTGCCCATCGTGATCCGAGCGGTCCGCGCCCGGGGCGGTACAACGTGAAAGCGGAAGGCGGAAGGATGCAGACGATCGAGACCGACCTGCTGGTGATCGGCGCGGGCTCTGCCGGGTTGTCGGTGGCCGCCGGAGCCGTGCAGATGGGCGCCCGCGTTGTGCTGGTCGAGGGTGGCGAGATGGGCGGGGATTGCCTGAACACCGGCTGCGTTCCGTCGAAGGCGTTGCTTGCGGCTGCTCGATCGGCCGTTGCCGGAGCCCATGCGGGTGCCTTCGGTGTCGAGTATGCTCCGCCCCGCATCGACTATGCCGCCGTCATGGATCACGTGCGCGATGTCATCGACACCATTGCGCCGGTCGACAGCCAGGAGCGGTTCGAAAACCTGGGCGTGACGGTCATCCGGGCCTGGGCGCGGTTCCGGTCCGGGCGCGAGGTCGAGGCCGGCGATCATGTCATCCGCGCCCGGCGCATCGTCCTGGCCACCGGCAGCCAGCCGGTCATTCCGCCGGTGCCGGGTCTGCAGGACACGCCCTACCTGACGACGGAAACGCTCTGGTCCCAGAAAGACCGGCCCGGCCACCTGGTCATCCTGGGCGGGGGGCCCATCGGGATGGAAATGGCGCAGGCGCATGTCCGGCTGGGCTGCGAGGTGACCGTGATCGAGGCGGCGCGCGCCCTGGGCCGGGAAGATCCGGAGCTGGCCGAGCAGGTCCTGGCGAGCCTTCAAAGGGATGGGGTCAGCGTGCGGCAGGGGGGTTCCGCCAGCGCGGTGCAGGGGAGGGCGGGCGACATCACGGTCACGCTCGACGACGGGTCGTCGGTCCATGGCACCCATCTGCTGGTTGCCGTCGGGCGCAAGGCGGTGACCGACGGGCTGAACCTGGACGCCGCCGGGATCCGCACGACGGGCCAGGGGATCCGGACGGATGACGGGATGCGCACCAGCAACCGGCGGGTTTATGCCATCGGGGACGCGGCAGGCGGCGCGCAGTTCACCCATGTCGCGGGCTACCAGGCGGCGACAATCCTGCGGCCCCTTCTGTTCGGCCTGCCGGTGAAACCCCGCACCGACCATATCCCCCGCGTCACTTATACCGACCCCGAACTTGCCCAGGTCGGCCTGACAGAGGCCGAGGCCCGCGACATCCACGGCCCCGCGATGACAACCGCCCGGTTCGATCTGGCCCATAATGACCGGGCCATCGCCGACCGTCGGACGCAGGGTTTCGCCAAGGTCATGGTGGTCAAGGGCCGGCCTGTCGGCGTGTCCATCGTGGGGGTCGAGGCGGGCGAACACGCCAACCTGTGGGCCCTGGCACTGGCCAACAGGCTGAAGATGAGCCAGATTTCCGCGATGGTTTCGCCCTATCCTACGGTCGGAGAGCTTTCAAAACGGTTAGCGGGTGCCTATTTTGCCCCGAAACTGTTTGAAAGCAGCTTTGTGAAACGCGTGGTCGGTCTGGTCCAAAGATGGCTGCCCTGACCTTTCAGGACGGACAGAATGCTCAACACCCTGTCGGGACGGTTCCTTGCGCTGACCACGATTTTCGTGATGCTGGCCGAAGTCCTGATCTTCGTGCCCTCCGTCGCGCGCTATCGTGTGGACTATCTGACCGACCGGCTGGAACGGGCGCAGATCGCCTCTCTGGCGCTGCTGGCCGACGACATGCTGTCCTCGGAGCTTGAACGGGAACTTCTTGAAAACGCAGAGGTTTATAACGTCGTCCTGCGCCGGGACGAGATGCGGCAGCTGGTGTTGTCCTCGCCTATTCCCGAACCGATCAGCGACACTTACGACATGCGTGAAACAAGTGCGGTCATCCTGATCCGCGACGCGATGGTGCGGCTGTTCACTCCCGGCAGCCAGGTCATTCGCGTGATCGGGGCGCCGGTTCGAGACGCTGGCCTGCTGATCGAAGTCACGATGGAAACCGGGCCCCTGCGCGCGTCGATGCTGGATTATGGCCTGCGCATCCTGATCCTGTCGGCGGTGATTTCGGCCTTCACCGCTCTACTGCTGTTCGGGGCCGTGCGGGTGGTGCTGGTGCGCCCGATCGAGGGCGTTGTGGAGTACATGCAGCGCTACGCCGCCGCGCCGGAAGACGCGCGCGGCATCATCACGCCCCGCGCCGGCGTGCGGGAACTGCGCGAGGCCGAGGAAGCCTTGCGCAAGATGCAGACCGAATTGACCCAGGCCCTGCGCCAGAAGGAGCGGCTGGCCCAGCTGGGCGGCGCGGTCGCCAAGGTCAGCCACGATCTGCGCAACATCCTGACCAGCGCGCAATTGTTCACCGATCGGATCGAGGCGTCCGAGGATCCGCTAGTGCGCCGGATGGCTCCGAAACTGGTCAATTCGATCACCCGGGCGGTGTCCTTGTGTGAAAGCACGCTGGCCTTCGGCCGGGCCGAAGAACCCGCCCCGACCCTGACGGTCACGCCTCTGGCCGAAATCGTGGGCGACGTGGTCGATGGTGAAATCCTGGCCGCCGGCACCGAGTTGGTCCGGTTCGACATCGACGTGCCGGGCCTGATGTCTCTGCGCGCGGATCCCGAGCAGATGTACAGGGTGCTGCTGAACCTCGTGCGCAATGCCCGCCAGGCCATCGAGGCCACGCGGCGCGAGGGGTGTGTCACGATTTCCGGTGCGGAAACAGATACATGCTGGACCATCGACATCTCTGACACGGGTCCGGGCCTGCCCGCGAAAGCCCGCAACAACCTGTTCACCGCCTTCACCGGAGGCGCGCGCAAGGGCGGGTCGGGGCTTGGGCTGGCGATCGCCGCCGAGCTGGTGCGCGGTCATGGCGGAACGCTTGCCCTGGTTGACACCGGCCCCAAGGGCACCCGGTTCCGGATCACCCTGCCCAAGGGCGATGGCACGGTGCAGCTGGCCGCGGTCGGCTGAACACGTTTTATCGCCGGGGTGCAGGGCACGATTGCTGGCATTTCGCAACGCAAGACAGGCTGAACGCCCGGGCGCATCATGGATCAACGGTGCCTGCGCCCTACCAATCCCGGGCTCTGACGTGCCCTTTTGGGTGACCCAGCGGCAAGGCGGACTTTTTTGTCATAATGGCCTTGCAAACCCCGTCCCTGCCGGATACATCGCAGGCCTCAGTGGTCCGATAGCTCAGCTGGATAGAGTACTTGACTACGAATCAAGGGGTCGGGGGTTCGAATCCTCCTCGGACCGCCACTGAGACCTTCGCAGGATAGCAAGCGTATCTGGCTTTCATGTCAGTGACTTGGTCCCGAGGTCGACATCCAGCCAATGTGTTCTGCGGGTCCCCACGATCTTGCTTCATCGGGCGGGGACGCACGTGATCTGGTCCGACCTCGCGTGTCCCTTGCGTCCCAAAGCCACTCTGTCATTGCGGGAACGCGCCGTTCCGAGCGGCCGTTGGGCGGGCACTCTGCGTGCCGTCATGTCTTGGAATGCCTGCGGGAACCTCTCGCGCCTGCAAAAACGGATGCGCCTAGATCTTCCTCTTGGCCAATGATGTGGCGGCAAGCACCCGTATCGGGCTTTGACGGGCCTTCGGTCCACAGCCTAAGGTCGTCCAAAGATATGGAAGAATGTAATAAAAAACGTCCAATACGGCCGGGGGAGCAAAACCACATGAACAATCGTTTGCGCAAGATCACCATTGTGGGCGGCGGCACAGCGGGGTGGATGACGGCGCTGATCCTTGAAATGGTGCTGTCCCGGACGTCCGGGCCCAAGGACCGTCCGAGCATCTGCCTGATCGAAAGCCCCAATATCGGGACCGTGGGCGTGGGCGAGGCAACGGTCCCGCGTATGCCGGTGACGCTGCGCCAGGCCGGTATCTCGGAACGTGAATTCTTCCGTGAAACCAATGCCTCGTTCAAACTGGGCGTGAAATTCTGCAATTGGAACACGGACGCCAAAGGCAATCGGATCGATTACGTGAACCCGTTTGCTCATGGCCAGATGCTGGAAGGTCTTGAGGCGGCAGAGTATTTCTTGCGTTTTGGCAACGGTGAGAGGGATTTTACGCAAAGCGTCGCTCCGCACGACGACCTGGGACGCCTGTGCAAGGGTGCCCGGCTGCTGGGCCAACCGGAATTCGAGCAACGTTTCGGCTATGCCTACCACCTGGATGCGGTGAAATTCGCGGGCATGCTGACCAAGGTCTGCACCAAGCGCGGCGTGACCCATATTCAGGACGAAGTGCAATCGGTCGAATTGGACGAAAGCGGCAATGTCAGCCACTTGATGCTGGAACGGAATGGCCGTCACGACATCGAGATGGTTGTGGATTGCACCGGGTTTCGAGGGTTGATCATAAATCAGACCCTGGGTGAACCTTTCATGGATTACTCCGATTACCTGCCCAATAATCGCGCGCTGGCATTGCAGGTCAAACATACTGATCCGGAGAAGATCGAAAGCCTGACGCGGTCGACAGCCTTGGGGGCTGGCTGGACATGGAGGGTGCCGCTTTTCGACAGGGTGGGCACCGGGTACGTGTTTTCATCGGCGCATCGCACGGATGATCAGGCGGCGGACGAATATCTTGAATGGTTGGGCGACGCGGGCAAAGGGGCGACGCCGCGTGTCATTCCGATGCGCATCGGCCGCGTGCGCAACGCCTGGGTCAAGAATTGCCTGGCGATCGGTTTGGCCGGCGGGTTCATAGAGCCGTTGGAAAGCACCGCGATCCACATGGTCGATCACGCGGTGCGCTGGTTTGCGGAGCATCTGCCCACGCGCGACATAGAGCCTTCGTTGCGCAACCGCTACAATCGTCAGATGAACAAATTGTATGACGAGGTGCTGGATTTCATCTGTTTGCATTACCGGTTGGGCAACCGCACCGATGATCCTTATTGGATTGACGCGCGAACCCAGATGAAGATTCCGGATCGGCTGGCCGAGAACCTGGAATTGTGGCAGCACCGCTTGCCGATGGAACACGATATAGAGTTTGCCACTCTGTTCGACTTCCGTGTGTACCAGACCGTGCTCTTGGGTAAGCAAGTCTATGACACCGGTTATGGTCCCGGGATCCGTGACCGCCTACGGCCGTTGAAAAAGCCGATTTGGTTCCAATACTGGAAGGGTGCCAAGTCAGACCTTGCCCAGGTGCTCAAGACGATGCCCGATCACAAGACCCTATTGCGTGATATCCGGGGCGAGTTGCAGCCTAACGCGTTTGCCTTGACCGCCGGGAAGAAGCCGCCGGCTACGCAGCCGGGCATGGCACCTATGGCTGGGCCTGCCCAAAGCATGCCCAACTTTGCAGAGATCGAAAGTGGGAAAAAGGATCTGCAACTGTTCTAGCGCTCGTAAAATCAGCCGGTGCAATGCGCCGGCTGATGGGGTCGCGTTATGAACGAGCGTGCTTTGCCAGGTTGTCCAGGGTTTCGAAGCCCCTGGCCGCGGTTCCGCCGAAACTTCAGAGGCTCGGTTGAATGTACCAGCCAGGTGTTGGTCGCCCGTTAAGAGAAATCGCCATGTGAACCCAGCGTCAGAACGGCTCGTTGCACAGTGTTCCGCTCTCGGACGGCCTTGTCATCGGCTTCGGACATGTAAGTTTCAGAGGGGCAGTAGAAGCCCGATGGGTATATGAACCGGGCCGACAGTGTGAAGACGCACGCGGGGGACATTTCTGGGCAATTCGAGTCATGTTCCGGAGGCAAAACTGGCGGTTTCGTAATCGGCATGGCTCGTGGTGCGATCGCCGGTTTTGAAACGGGAGACGAGGTCGCTCAGTTCGTGGGCCTCGGTCTTAAGTGTATGAGTTGCGGCGGTGGCTTCCTCGACCATTGCGGCGTTTTGTTGGGTCGCGCTGTCGAGTTGGTTCATACCTGCGGTGATCTCAGTCAGGCCTTCCGACTGTTCGCGGGCGCTGGACGCGATGTTAGAGACATGCTGCGAGATGTCATTCACTTGTTCGACGATCGACGTCAGCGCTTCACCCGTTTTCCCGACGAGGGACACGCCGCGCTCGACGTGTTCGGAGGCTCCGCCAATCAGCGATTTGATTTCCAGAGCTGCTTCGGACGACCGCTGTGCCAAGGCGCGGACTTCGGTCGCGACCACCGCAAACCCCTTGCCCGCCTCTCCGGCCCTGGCCGCTTCGACGCCGGCGTTGAGGGCCAGCAGGTTCGTCTGGAACGAGATGTCGTCGATCACTGCGATAATCTGCTGAATCTGGTTCGAACTCGTTTCTATGGCCGTCATTGCATCGACGGCGCTTCGGACGACCTCACCGGAGCGGTCGGCGTTGGAGCGGGCTTCAAGTACGATGCTTTCGACATCCCGCGCGCCCTCGGCCGCAGCCTTGATGCTCGTGGTCAATTCGTCAAGCGCTGCAACGGCTTCCTCCAGGGTGGCAGCCTGGGCTTCGGTCCGACGTGACAGGTCGTCCGAAGCACGGCTGATGTCCTCGGCACCGTGCCGAATGCTTTGGGCGTTGTCGCGGACGGTGGTCATCGCTTTCTGCAGGCCCTGCAGGGTCTGGTTGAAGTGGTTGCGCAGCATCTCGTATTCTTCGCCGAACGGGTCCGAGATCATGCAGGTCAGGTCGCCTTCGGCTAGGTCGCGAAGCCCGCGGCTGATCGCTTCGACGGCTGCTTGCTGGGCCTCTTGCGCACGAATGATCTGATCGTTCGCGGCTTCGGCCTTTGCGGCGGCTTCCCGCGCGACTGCATCTGCTTCCTGGGCCAAGAGCAATTTCTGGCGCTGGTCTTCGAGGGCGCGGGCGATCGTACCCACTTCGTCGCCCTTGTTGGTGTGGGGCACGACGACATCGAGGTCACCGTCCGACACCTGGGCCATGGATTTTGCGACGTCTCCAAGAGGGCGGGATACCCAGTGACGCATCATGAAGGCCGAAATGGCCAGGGAGACCGCCATGATGAGAAGGGAGGTCACCCAGGCCTTGCGGGAGTGGGCGCGCATCTCGGCCATCTGGTTTTCGACGCTCCACGCGCTGGTGATGACACCGACCAAAGTGCTTTCTGCGCCCATGACCACGGGGGTTGCCAGCAGAAAGCCGGAGGCATCCCGCTGCATCTCTCCCGTTGAGCGAACCAATTCGACCAGATTGGCCAGTTCCTGCGCTGCCTCGGGGGGCAGGGTGCCGTCCTCGACAACAATCGTCCCGTTGGCGTCGGTCGCCTGCATGCCAAGAAGCGAGCCCGGGTTCTTCTCGAGCTGGTGGGCGAAGCCGGCCTCGACTTTTTCATACTTGGAGAACCGCAACGCGCCGGCGGCATCATCGGCGATCGCGGCGGACGTCAATTCCGAATGGTCCAGCATCTGTTCAATCGTCAACCGGTGAACGAGTTTGGAGGATTGTAGGGAAATGATCACTGTCACCGCGACGGTGCTGGCCAGGATCAGCAACAGGGCCTTCATGAAGACGGGCAACCCGGCCTTCGTCTTGGTTTCTTGGGTCATATCCACTCCTCAGACCGATTACATCAGCGCTTCGGCATTGACGCCGATTGTCATGGCGCCGACGACCTCACCGGTTGCGCTGTCGACGATCGGGATCGAGATCTGCCCCTGGAAGGTCTGAGACGACTCGTCAAATTCGACATCCCCGAAGTGGGTGGCGTTCGGGCCCTTGGGGAAGGTTTCGGTGAACTTGGCCTCGTCCCCCTGCCACATGTCGGAGGTTGGCGCGGAGGCCGCGACGTTCAGGCCGTGTTCATCCATCACGAAGACTTCGCTGATCGTTCCGCCGGCGGCTTCGACCTGGGCCCGCAGGAAATCGGCGGCGCTATTGTTGATGACCGGCGTGATCGTCGGAGTATCGGCCTGTCCGACTTCGGCCCGCCAGGCGCGGTCCAGATCGTCGATTTCAGCGGCGCTGATCCCGGTATGTCGGGCATTCTGGGCCCGGATCGCGGCGATCAGAATGGGGTCGTTGGCCCAGCCCCTGATTTCGGTTTCAAGATATTCGGAAAGAACTGGTGCAAAATCATCGGCCGCTACCGGTCCGGCAAGCGCAGCCACAATGGCCGCGATGGATACAAATCGCATGTCTTGGACACCTCCGTCGCGTGAAACAGCGACTGAGGCTTAGCCCGGAATTCCTGAGTTGATCTTAATGGCCAAATTTTAGACATCCCGTCCGAGGACGCGCGCGTATTACGCCTGTCGGGCCGCCATTTTCCGGACAAATGTCGCGCATTCGGCGGGTGCGGTGATCGGCAACATATGGCCACGACCTGGCAAGGCTTTGTATTCCAATCCGAATTCCTCCATGGACTGGCCCTGGGCCACCGGGTCCAGAAGGGCGTCATCTGCGCCGTACAAAATGCCACCGGGGGTTTTCAGGCGTGCGCCATAATCCTGGCTGATGGCGCCAATTCCATCGGATGCCATGTAATCTTCGACCGACGCGAGGAAGGATTCGGGTCTCAGGCCCAGGGCGCCTCCGCCGCGTTCGAGGAAATCGGCGGGCCAGGGTTCGGGCGCAAACACCATGTTCAGCGTATTGAGAGCGCCCGCCCGGGCCATGGGCACGGCCCATGTGTGGGCCAGCAGCCGCCGCGCGGTCCGGTTGGGCACGTTCAGCCCGGCAAAGGCGTCTGACGGGCTGACATCGGGCCGGGTCAGCGGCGCGATCAGGGCCAGCGCTTTGGCCTGGTCGGGCCGGTCGACGGCCATCCCGAGGGCCACCGCCCCGCCAAGGGAATGACCCACGAGGACCGGATCGCGCACGTCGAGATGTTCCAGCGCGGCCCAGATCATCCGGCCCTGGGCGGTCAGTTCGGCCTGGGCCTCGGTGTCGCGGCGGGAATAGCCGCAACCGGGCCTGTCCAGCACGATCAGGCGGAAATCGTCCTTCAGCAAGTCGGTCATGGCATAGGTGAAATGGTGCATCTGGCCGCCCAGCCCGTGGATCATCACCACCGCCGGCGCGTCTCGCGGCCCCATATCAAGAAGATGCACCGCGCCGCCCGGCACCTCGATGATCTGGCCGGCCTGGGGCACCGTTGCCCGGGCCTCGTCGGCCATGGTCCGGGTCTTGCGAGCCCCGATGGCCAGGAAAACCCCGGCGGCCAGGATCAGAAGGACGAGGACCAGGAGGATGATCTGCATGGCGGAGCTCCGGTTCGGGCGTGTTCCAGGTATCTTCGGCGATGGGGGCAAAGCCGGGCGGTTCATCCGCGAGACTGCCAGATGCATCGGGCTTTGCAAGTGCAGCATTATCGACGGCGCGCCTGTGCGTGATATGTTATAACGTAACTATCTGTTCCTTAACGGAAAAGTTCGGGCGTTTGGTTTTTCTGTTACATGCCGGCCCTAAACCCCGCCCATCCTCAATCCGATGGAGACGGACATGAAAAAGACGCTGTCGCTGGTTGCCATGCTTGCCGGCACCTCCGCCATCGCTCAGGACCTGCCTCAGCAGTCGAGCACCTGGTTCACCGACGCTCAGGCGCTTCTGGCCACCCAGATCGCCCGTACCCCGAACACGGGCACAGCCAAGAACGTGATCCTGCTGGTCGCCGACGGCAATGGCGTGGGCACCAACTATGCCACGCGCATCTACATGGGCCAGCAGAACGGCGCGCTGGGCGAAGAGTGGGTGATGCCCTATGAGACGCC
Organism: Paracoccaceae bacterium; assembly: GCA_002709405.1. Taxonomy (GTDB): domain Bacteria; phylum Pseudomonadota; class Alphaproteobacteria; order Rhodobacterales; family Rhodobacteraceae; genus Marinibacterium. The sequence goes on along the minus strand of PAQV01000092.1, from coordinate 46,324 downwards.
GGACTATTCCAGCGCCCTGGTGAAGACCTATAACATCAACGCCCAGACCCCGGATTCCGCTCCGACCGCGGGTGCGATGAACTCGGGCGTCAAGCAGCGGTTCAACCTGATCAACCTGGGCGACGGCGGCATCCACGACGATTGTTCGACCGTGGCCGGCAACGAGCTGACGGTGTTCTCGGAAATCGTGACGGGCATGGAAAAGTCGGTGGGCATCGTGTCGACCGCGCGCATCACCCATGCCACCCCGGCGGCCGTCTACGCCAAGACCGCCAACCGGAACTGGGAAGATTCGGTCCCCGAGGGCTGCACCGCCCAGGTCGACATCGCCCAGCAGCTGATCAACGCCATGGAAGCGGGCACGATCGACTTCGCCATGGGCGGCGGCGGCCGGTACTTCCTGCCTGACGGCACCGAAATGGGAGGCCTGAAGGGTCGCCGCGCCGACGGCATGAACCTGATCGAAAAGGCCACCGGCATGGGCGCCCAGTTCGCGTCGAACCAGGGCAGCTTTGACGGGCTGGACCTGGGCTCGGACGCGCCGATCCTGGGGCTCTATGAAAACAGCCACATGATGTACGAGGCCGACCGCACCGACGAACCGTCGCTGGCCGAGATGACCAAGGCGGCCATCGAGTACCTGTCGAAGAACGAGAACGGTTATTTCCTGGAAATCGAAGCCGGCCGTGTCGACCATGCCAACCATGCCGGCAACGCGGCCCGCACCGTGACCGACGGCGTGGCCTTCGCCGAGGCCGTGGCCATGGCCGACGAGTTGACCGATGACGAGGACACCCTGATCATCGTCACTGCCGACCACGAACATGCCGTCGCGTTCAACGGCTATTGCGGCCGTGGCTCGAACATCCTGGGCCTGTGCATGGGCGTGTCGAAGACCGGCATCGAAAACAACGGCGAGCCGAACACCGCCGCCGATGGCAAGCCTTACACCGTGATGGGCTATCTGAACGGGTCGGGCGCGGTTCTGGTCGAACAGGCGGACGGCACCTTCTCCGGCACCCGCCCGGACGTGACGCAGGACGAGGCCATCGACCTGGATTATGTCCAGCAGGCGCTGATCCCGATGTCGTCGGAAACCCACTCGGGCGAAGACGTCGCCGTCTACGCCAAGGGCCCCTGGTCGCACCTGTTCGACGGCACGGTCGAGCAGAACTACATTTTCCACGTGATGTACCACGCGGTGAACCCGTAACATTTGCGGTGACGTGACAAAGTGGGGGAGGGCCGCTCTGCCGGCCCTCTCCTGCATTCCGGATCAGGTTCATTCGATCTGGGCCGCCTGATCTGGACCATCCGATCAGGACCATCCGATCCGGGCCGCCCGAACAAGGAGACGCAGATGCCTCTCACCCGCCGTACCCTTCTTGCGGCCTCTGCAGCCGCACTGGCCTGTCCCGGGCTGGCGCGTGCCGCCGATACGGATGCGCCGATCAAGCTGCGTGACCTCTATAACAAGGACATGAGCTTTTCCGACCTCGCCCAATCTTTGGAGGGCAAGCGCGTGGCCGTCGATGGCTACATGGCGCCGCCCCTGAAGGCCGAAAGCCGGTTCTTCGTGCTGACCAAGATCCCGATGTCGGTCTGCCCCTTCTGCGAGACCGAGGCCGAATGGCCGTCCGATATCCTGGCCATCTATACCAAGCGCATCGTCGACGTGATGCCCTACAACGTCCGGATCGTGTCCAGCGGCGTCCTGGAACTGGGGTCTTTCCGGGACGAGGACACGGGGTTTCTCAGCCGCATCCGGCTGGCAGACGCGACCTACGCCCGCAATGCCTGATGCCCTGAGTGTTTCCGGGCTGGTCGTGCCCGGGCGCGGGGGGCGGACGATCCTGTCCGTCGACAGCCTGACCCTGCCGAAAGGCCGCAGCCTTGGGGTCAGGGGGCCGTCGGGGGCGGGCAAGTCGACGTTGCTCTACGCCCTGGCGGGGCTGATCGAAGAGGCTGCCGGTCATGTGACCTGGGAGGGCGTTGACCTGTCGGCGATGTCCCCGGACCGGCGCGGGGCCTTCCGGGCCGAGCGAATGGGACTGATCTTCCAGGATTTCCTGCTGTTCGAAGAGTTGAGCGGCATCGACAACGCGGCCCTTCCGGCGCTTTTTGCCCCGCGTGCCGCACGCGGCCGCATCGCGGCCCGGGCGGCAGGCTTGCTGGACCGCCTGGGGCTCGCCGAGCCCGAACGCGGGGTCGACAGCTATTCCGGCGGCGAACGCCAGCGGGTGGGCGTGGCCCGGGCGCTGGCCAACGATGCCGGGATCGTGCTGGCCGACGAACCCACGGCCAGCCTGCACCGGGGCGCGGCCGACGCCCTGATCGAGGACCTGACCGCAATGGCCTCTGACGAGGGCAAGACCCTGGTGGCGGTCAGCCACGATCCTGCCCTGTTGGACCGGATGGACCGGGTGATCACCATCGCCGACGGGCGGATCACCGACGAGGTCGGGCCATGACCGCCCTGTGGGACAGCCTGAGCGTGCCGGTGCAGGACGCCCTGTGGCTGGCGATGCTGCTGGTGCCGGCGCTGGCGGTCGGGGGGCTGGTCCTGCGCGGGTTGCGGCCCTGGCCCCTGGTCCGGGCGATGCTATGGAGGTTTCGCGGGCCGAACCTGCTGTTTCTCGTGCTGATCGCCGTGGCGGTCGGGCTGGGGATCGGGCTGTTGGCCCAGGAACGCGGGCTTCGTGCGGGCACAGCTGCGGCGGCGGACAAGTTCGACATGATCGTGGCAGCTCCGGGCAGCGAAATGACCATGCTGCTGGCCGCCGTCTACCTGCAACCCAGCGATGTGGGCCTGTTGTCGGGCGATGTCTTTGCCGGGATCGCCGGCCATCCGAACGTTGCCATGGCCGCCCCGCTGGCGTTTGGCGACAGCTACAAGGGGGCTCCGGTGGTCGGCACGATCGCCGATTTCGTCCGCCACCTGGGCGACGACCGGATCGAGGGCCGGATGTTCGAGACCTCGACCGAGGCCGTTGCGGGGGCCTTCGCCCCGGTCGCTCTGGGCGAGGTCTTCGAGCCCGCCCATGGGGTCGGCGACGTGGCGCAGGACGACGACAACCGGCACGCCCATGCGGGCGCGGGCTTTCATGTGGTCGGCCGGATGGCGCCCACGGGCACGCCCTGGGACCGGGCGCTGATCGTGCCGATCGAGGCGGTCTGGGAGGTCCACGGCCTGGCCAACGGGCATGCGCCGGCCCCGGCGGACGCAGCCGACCCCCTCGGCCCGCCCTTCGACGCGGCCTATTTCCCGGGCACGCCGGCCATTGTCATCCGGTCGGACGCGCTGTGGGCGAATTATGCGCTGCGCTCGACCTTCACCCGCGAGGCCGAGACCATGGCGTTCTTTCCCGGTGCGGTTCTGGCCCAGCTTTACCGGGTGATGGGAGACGTGCGCCAGGCCATGTCGGTCATGGCCCTGGTCAGCCAGGTGCTGGTCGCCGCAAGCGTGCTTGTCGGCCTGCTGATCCTGATCCGCCTGTTCCGTCGGCAACTGGCCCTGTTGCGCGCGCTAGGCGCGCCGGCCCGGTTCGTCTTTGCCGTGGTCTGGTCCTATGCCGCCAGCCTGCTGGCCGCGGGCGCGGTGTTGGGCCTGGGTGTCGGCTGGTTGGCCGCGGCCGTGCTTAGCCGGGTGCTGTCGGCGCGCACCGACATCCTGATTGCAGCCTCGCTCGGCTGGCCCGAACTGCATTTCGTGGCAGGCTTCCTGAGCGTCGCCACCGTGTTGGCCCTGCTGCCCGGTGTGGCGGTCCGCCGGATGAAGATCGTCGACGCCCTGCGCGGCTAGACCGGGGCCGGACCGTGTCCCCGGGTCCACGCTGGGTACCGGAGGCCGATGATATCAATTGCACCGTGCACGGCCCGGCTAAACCCGGGCGAGGGCCGCCCCTGGCCCCCGTTGCGTTGTCCCGTGCCGAGACCTTTTGCCCATGTCCAACCCGCCTCCGCCGACCGCCGTCCAGACCCGCGAACTGTTCCACGTCTACATGGTCCTGCAGGGGCGGATCGATCCGATCTGGGAACGGCTGGTCTATACGCATGCGGCCATTGCCACCGTCATGGCCTTCCTGTCGGAAAACTTCACCCCGAACGAGACCTACCTGGTCACCCGCCTGGTGGTCTTTTCCTTCTATACGTCAACCTGGCCATCGCCATGGCCGCCATGTGGGAAAGCTGTCGGGGCCTGCAGGCCGGGCTGTCGGACCTCAAGGCCCGCCCATGCCGGAGAAGAGCTCAGCCACATGGATCGCTGGATGCTGAAACTTGATTACCGCACGCATCCCTGGCGCCGGGTGGTTCTGCTGATCTCGGTCTGGCTGGTATTGGGCTACCTGCTGTTGCAGCCGGTCACCGGTCAGCTGATCGAACTTGTCGCGCCCGGCGGGTGACTGCCCCCAAGGCCAGTGTCAGGGTTGCAGCAGCCGTTCCAGCGCCGAGTCCAGCCTGTCGATCAGGCTGGGGGCGGTCACCACCTAGGACAGGAAGATATGGATCCCGCGCGGGTCGATGATGCCCGCCCGGCGCAGATGCGAAAAGGCATCGATCATCTCTTCGGTGGCGCAGGTCCCGTCGCGATAGCGCCAGATGGTCTGGGTCTCGGCCGGCAGATCCGAGGCCGGCTCCAGCCCGCAGCGCTTGTCGGGTGCGGCATCGCTTCAGAACAGGGCCACGATATCCGCCAGGGCCGAGCTTTCGTCGGCGAAATAGCTGTGTGCCAGCATGTCCTCGCCCAGTTCCGAAGCGCCAGCCGCCGGCCGCTCAGCCGCACCACGGCGGTGTCGGCGATATGGGCCAGGGTCGACCCGCGCGAGGTCTAGGAATACAGGATCGGCACCGCCGGGTAATGCATGTCATAGGCCATCTGGGCGGCCCGCTTGGCGGCTTGGTCGAAGGTCACGTTGTAGCCCTGGCCAAAGACGAGGGCCTCGGTCATGTCGTCGTCGAATTCCGCTGACAGCCGGTCGTAGAACGCCGCATCCTCCAGCCGGGTCACGGATTGCAGGGCCACGTGTTTCGACGGGTCGGGCCGCAACTCCAGCCGCCAGATCGAGGCGCTTTCGATCATGCCCGGCGCATGGATGGCGGGCACGGTCACGCTGGCCACGCCCAGGTCCAGCTCGCCCCGACCTGCGCCATAGACGCGGGCCGGGTCGGTTTCGCCGGTCGGCGAGCGGTCAGTGGCATAGTAGACGTCGACGGTTCGGAAGGCCGCGTCGCCCTCGCCGCGCGTGCCGCTTTTCTGGGTGCCGCCTTCGGATGTGGGGACCTGACCGGCGTCGGCCAGGTCGCGGACCCGGTCGGCCAGGTCCAGGTCGCCCAGGGCCTCGGAAATCCGGGCGAACTCCAGGTAGGCCGCCGCCACAGCATCGGCGGCATAGGCCCGGTCCAGCATCACCGCCAATCGCTCGTCGGCCGCCAGCTGGGCATTGTCCAAATCGCCTCGCGTCTCGAAGAGCTCCTGCGCCCGGGCATAAAACGCGACCGGGTCTTCTTCCAGTTCTGGCAGGCGACGGGCCATGCCGGCCATACGCATCGTCAGGTCGGGGGCGTGCGGGGGCGACAGCTCGGCCTGCATCTCCATCAGGTCGAAGACCATCCGATGTCGCTGCCCGGCGTGGTTTGCAGCGTCGTCAGGGTGTCCTCGATCGCCTGAACCGCCGCCGCGGGATCGGTCTGGGCCAGGAATTGCAGCTCGGTCAAGTCAGCGGCACTCTGGGCCAGGCCCGGCCGTGGTGCGACCAGGCCAAGGGTCAGGAATGCGGCAAGTCCAAGGGGCAGCGCCAGGTGCGGCACCCGGCCCCGGGCCTCCGGGAAAGGTGACGTGAAAACCCATGCGGAACATGGTGAACACGCTTTGATGCAACAGCCTTGGTCGGGACGACGGTAACCACCAGAGCCCTTTGCGAACAAGCGACAAGGTGTGGCGGGCAGGCGATATTTCTTGGTAACTCACGCCGGTGACGACAGGATTTACCTATGGTCAAGTGCGCGGGTCCGGGGATGGGCTGGTGAAACGAAAACGTATCGCAGCTGTTGCTGGTGCGGCCTGTCTGGCCATGAGTGTCACGATCAGCACCCCCCTGGCCGCAGAGTTGCGCGCGGTGCTGGTCGGGGTGTCGGATTACGAGCTGGACGTCGGGCTGGCGGATCTGCGGGGGCCGGCCAACGATGTGCGCCTTATGGCCGACGTGCTGACCCGGCGGGGGGCGGACCACATCACCCTGCTGGCCGACGGGGTCGAGGCGGCCACCCGACCGACCCGGGCGGCAATCCTGGGTGCCCTGGCCGCTGAGGCCGAGGCATCCGCGCCCGGCAATTTCGTCTACATCCATCTCGGCGGCCATGGCACCCGTCAGCATGACCAGACCGGCGATGAGACGGTCCGCCAGGATGAGGTCTTCCTGCCCATCGACGCCGCCGCGACCGAGCGCGGATCAGGGGTCATTCCCAACGCCATCGTCGACGAGGAGCTGGGCGCGGCGATCGACGCGATCCGGGCGCGGGGCGCGAATGTCTGGCTGGCGCTCGACAGTTGTCATTCGGGGACCGGGACACGCATGGCCGTGGCTGGCCTGCGCCACGTGGATCCTGCGGCCCCGGGGCTGGACCTGGTGATGTCGGATCTGTCGGAACCCGAGCTGATCCGGCCCGGGGGCGGTAATCTGCCCGGAGGATACCTGGCCTTTTACACCGCGCAGTCGACCGAATTCGCGCGCGAGGTCAACATGGCGCCCGAAGGGGAGCCGGCCGAGGTCGAAGGGTTGTTCACGGCCAAGGTGGCCGCCCGCCGGCCGAGGCGCGCGTTGCCCAGGTCGTGGCCCGGCCGCTGGATCTGACGATCCGCATCGCGCCGCCCCGGGATCTGGGCTCGGGCGCGCCCCTGCCGCCAGATCATCCCGTCGCACGCCAGCTGGCCGGGCTGGCGCAGGCGGAACATACGCGTGGAGCGATGCTGGGGGTGTCATCGGTGTCCGGCATCTGGGTCAGCCGCCGCGACTGGCGGGTTCTGCCCCGGCGGCAGGCATTGATACGGGCAGGCACGCTGCACGCGCCCTGAGCTCGCAGGATGGATAAGAGGAGGAGCTTGAGCCATGTGGACTGTATGCACTGGGGCACAGTGGCGTGGGGCAAAACGGGCCGTGCTGGGCGGGGCCGTTGTGGCGGGTCTGGCTTCGGCCGTGGCGGTCGGGCCGGGATAGGCGCAAGAGGGCGGGTTGTCGGCGCTTGGGCCGAACGAGGCAGGAGGAACGGTGCCCATCCGCGCGGCAATGCGGGCGGCCCGCGCGGCTCGTGAAGAGATCGCGGCCGACAGCAACGGGGCCCGAGTGTTCGGCGGCCATCCGTCCCAAGAGGGGGCCTGGCGGGCGTTCGTGTCCCTGCATTTCGGCGACATTCCCGATTACAGTTCGAAGAGCCTGTTCTCCTCGCAATTCTGCGGCGGCACCTTCGGGACCGAGCAATGGGTCCTGACCGCCGCGCATTGCGTGGTCCGCGATGACGGCCAGGTCTCGGCGCCCGAAAGCGTGCTGGTGCGGGGACATTCCTAAATCCTTGACCGCGGCGTGATCTACCAGGCGGCCGCGATCTTTGCCCATTCCGGCCATGATCGGAGCACGGTCGACAACGACATCGCCCTGATCAAGCTGGCCCAACCGATCGAGCAGAACGGAACCGCGGCGACGATCCCGTTGATCACGGCGAATTCGGCGGCTCCGGCCGGGCCGGCCGTGATTGCGGGACGGGGCATGATGGAAAACGAACCGTTCCCGGTGGCCCTGATGGAAACCGACATCCGCGTGGTGTCGAACGCGGTCTGCGACCAGGGCATGGCCGAGCAGACCAAGCGTGAACTGGTGAGCCGATGGGGGCGAACCGGAGTTGCGGTCATGAGGATCTCTATGCGGTCGACACCCGGATCTCGCGCTATCGGAATTGGATCGAGAACGTTGTTCTGAAAAACTGATCCGGGATCCGCGTCTGGACAGGGATTGTCGGGCTGGCTAGCGTCGGCCGGACAATTTCCCTGTGGCCCGGGTGGGGGTATTTTCTGTTCACAGAAAATGGGTGGCGAGAAAATTCGTCGAATTTTCTGGCCGCCAACCGCTCACGACGGCAGACGCGGATCAACAGGAGACCAGGGCCATGACCAGGACCCCAGACGCCATCATCATCGGAACAGGTGTGATCGGTGCCGCCATCGCTTTCGAACTTGCCAAGGCGGGTTTCCGGACGCTCTCGCTCGATCGGAACGCCCAGGCGGGGCATGGATCGACCGCCGGATCCTGCGCCATCATCCGGATGCATTATTCGACCTTTGATGGCACCGCCTTTGCCTGGGAAGGGTACCACTATTGGCGCGACTGGGCAGAATACCTGGCCCTGGGCAAGGATCAACCCCTGGCCCAGTTCCGCGAAACCGGTTGCATGGTGATGAAATCCCCGGCGAACGATCACCTGTCGCGCCACATGAAGTACTCGGCGGACCTCGATTGCCCGTTCGAGGATCTCTCGCCCGACGAGGTCCGCCGGAAGATGCCGATCTATACGCTGGACAGTTTCGCGCCGCCCAAGCGCGCTGACGATCCCGATTTCGGGCAATCCAACGGCCGGACGCTCTCGGGCGCGGTCTATTGGCCGAACGGAGGCTATGTCACCGACCCCGCCCTGTCCGCGCAAAACCTGATGGCCGCCGCGGCGATGCACGGGGCCGAGGTCCGCCACCGGGCCGAGGTGGCCGACATCCTGGTCAGTAACGGCCGTGTCGCGGGGGTGAAACTGGCGGGTGGCGAAGAGATCCATGCCCCCGTGGTGATCAATGTGGCCGGGCCGGGGTCGAACCAGATCAACACCCTGGCCGGGGTGACCGGCGACATGACCATCGCCACCCGCCCGCTCCGGCAAGAGGTCACCCATGTGCCCAGCCCCGCGGGCTTTGACTTCGAGAACGACGGCATGATCGTGTCCGACAGCGATGTTGCCGTCTACGTCCGGCCGGAACATGGCAACCACATCCTCATCGGGTCCGAAGATCCTGAATGTGACCCCCATGACTGGGCGCAAAGCGACACGGACTACAACCGCGATTTCACCGACCAGTGGACGACCCAGGCCATGCGCTATGCCCAGAGGGTCCCTTCGCTGGGCATCCCGTCGAAAATGCGCGGCGTGGTGGACCTTTATGATGCCTCGACCGACTGGATCCCGATCTACGACAAGTCCTCGCTGCCGGGCTATTACATGGCCTGCGGCACGTCGGGAAACCAGTTCAAGAACGCGCCCATCGCCGGCAAGATGATGGCCGCGCTCGTGGCCTATTGCGAGGCGGGCAACGATCACGACACCGCGCCGCTCAGCTTTACCCTGCCGTATATCCAGCGCGACATCGACGTGGGCTTCTACTCCCGCAAGCGCGAGATCAACGCGGAATCGAGTTTCTCTGTGCTGGGCTGACCGGGGCGCGCATCTGCCGGGCCAACCCCTGTCTTCTCGCTGTGCAGTTCCCGGGACAATCCGCCGGATCTTCCCGGATTGATTGCATCCCAGCACCAAACTCACCCTGTGTGTCGCCGGTTGGACTCGAATTGTCTTGCGTGATGGCTTTACCCTACGACACATTGAAACCGGATGAGGGAACGGGAGCTCTTTTCGCCCATGGCACCGCGGATCGAACGGGTGATCGGCGAGACCGGGCCAAGACCAGGGCGCGGCCGGTTCAGACGCGCGTCCGGCACATGGCTGGCCATAGTCGCAGGCGTGACGGCACTCGTGGCCGGCTCCAATGCCATGGCCACGGGGGCGACGCTCGATGCCCCGCCAGAGACGGTCGAATTCACCGACACCGACACGCTGCGCGGTATTGTCGAACGGTACCTGCATGATCCCGATCTCTGGCCAACGGTCCTGAAGATCAACGGCATTGCCTCGCCGGCCGATCTTGTGCCGGGGATCACGCTGCAACTGCCCGTGGGCCAGGTGCTGGCCACCGACGAGGCCCTCGTGGCCTCGCTTCAGGCGATCCAGCTGGCCACCGCCGAAGGCGCGCGGATCTTTGCGCCGGTCGAAATAGGCGAGGCCATCCAGACCCGCGAAACCGCCGTCTCGCACCGGCAAGAGGGCGCCTGGCGCGCGTCGGTCACGTCCTCGGCCCAGGCCACCAGCCGGGCGCAGGAGGCCCTGGAAATCTCGGTCGCGCAGCGGGACCGGGCGGCCGAGGCCATCGTGTCGGACGTGCAGGGCCGGGTCGAAGGCCGGGCCCCGGCCGAACCGTCCTGGTCGGGCCGCCAGCTGAACGACGTCCTGGTGGAATTCGAACGCCTGCGCACCCTGTCGGCCTCGACCACGCAGATCACCTTCCGCGATCTCAGCCGCCTGCGCCTGAACCCCAATTCCAACGCCACGATCCAGCGCATGCGGTCCGACCCCCTGACCGGAGGCGAGGTGACCAAGGTCAGCCTGGCCGAGGGCGATTTCTACGCCTTGCTCAACCAGCTGTCGGAAAAGACCCAGTTCGAAATCGACGTGCCGGGGATCGAGACCACGACCAATTCGGCCGATTTCTGGATCAAGAACGACCAGACCGGCGCGCGCTTCGTCAACTACGACGCGGCCGATCTGGAAATCCGGGCCGGGGACGACCGCATCATGGTAAGCGAAGGCGAGGGCGTCGTGCTGACCGGGCAGGGCGCGGAACGGACCCGCGTGTTGACCGCGCCGTCACTGGTGTCCCCGACCCTGGACGCCACGCTTTACCGCCAGACCGTGGGCTTCGCCTGGGATGTCTTCGAGGGCGCCCAGGCCTATTGGCTGGAAGTGGCCGCTGACCCGGGCTTCAACGAAATGCGGGTGACCGAATGGGGGCTGGACCGCACCGGCTTTGATGCCGCCCTTCCGCCGGGCGAATACCACTGGCGGGTGTCGGCCCTGGATGCGCTGGGTCTGCCGGGCGAATGGAGCACCGCCTGGCCGTTCTCGGTGCGCGTCGACACCACGCCGCCGTTCCTGACCCTGCTTGCCCCGGGCGACGACACCCTCACGGACACCCCCAGCATCGAGCTTCTGGGCGCATCGGAACCCGGGGCCCGGGTCACCCTGAACGGCAATGACCTGCCGCTTGGCGCGGACGGGTCCTTCCTGGAGACCGTGGCGCTTCAGCCCGGGCCGAACCGCCTGACCGTCGATGCCGAGGATCCCGCCGGGAACACCTCGTCGCGCAGCCAGACCGTGATCTACCGGCCCGCCGCCAACGTGACCATCACCTTGTCGGACGACATGCCCCGCGTCGGCCCGGCGCTGGCGACCCGCTCCGACATCCTGTCGGTCCGGGGCATGTCGACAGCGCAGCCCGGGGCTCCGGTCGTGGTGTCCGACAGCGACAGAGGCCTCGCCGTGCTGCGGGCCGAGGTGGGCCCGGGCGGAGAGATCGGGTTCTCGGTTCCGGTCGATGCCGCCGCGCGCCGCTACCGCATCGAGATCCTGTCGCCCTCCGGCATCGCCGAGGGCACGCTCGAGTTCCAGGCCCTGAGCGACCGCGATGCGCCGGCCCTGGACCTCGACCTGCCGCCGCCGCGCGCCACATCGGATCCGGACGTGACCCTGTCGGGCCAGGCGGGGGACGCCACGCGGCTGGAGCTGAACGGCGCGCCGGTGCCCCTGTCGGACGGCCGGTTCGACCTGGTTGTGCCCCTGGACCCGGGGCTCAACGCCTTTGAACTGGTGGCCAGCGATGCGGTGGGCAACGTGACGGTGTCGCAACTTCAGACGCTCTACGACATCGACCCGCCCGACGTGCTGTCGGTCGACCTGTCCCGGCCCTCGGGTGCGGACGGCCCGATCGAGATCGTCGTGCGGGCCGAAGACGCCAGCGGGTTGGTGCAGGCCGCGCCCTATGTGATCGCCATCGGCGGGGCAGAGCGCGAGGGCTTCCTGCGCTGTGACACGCAAAGCGGCACCTGCCGGGCCAGCCTGCCGGCCGAACCGGGCCGGCTGGAGCTGATCGAACTGATCGTCGAGGATTACGCCGGCAACGCGGCATTCGAATAGGACGCCCGGCGGGGGGATGCGCCGGGAAGGGAGGATGGACACCATGATCAATGCCCGCAAGCGGACAGCCCGCCGGATCGCCTCTGTATTGGTGGCGGCCGGTCTGAGCCTGGTCTGCGGGACCGGCTGGCCGGGGCCGCGCGCGGCGCAGGCGCAGGGGGCGGGCCAACCCGGGCTGATGGTGGTCTATGGCGCGCTGACGCCCTCGCGCGAGGGCGACGTGGATCTGCGTGAACAGGTGTTCTTTTCCGTCCCGGCCGAGTTGCGCGACCGGCTCTACCTGCGGATTTACGATCCCGAGGTCCACGGCAGTTCCGATTTCGCCCTTGGCGGCACCGGCAATTCGCAGACGGCGTTCCGGTTGTTCGGCGGAGCGGGCGCGTTTTCGCAGGCCGACCGGCCGGTCCCGGTCGAGGACGGCGCCCGCGTGCCGGCCCGGCCCGACGCCACCCCGGTCACCGGACCGGGCGAGCTGATCGAGGAACGGTTCTGGGGCAACGACCGGGCCACCGACGGGCGCTGGGTGACCATGACCGCCCTGCGCGCCGGCCAGGGCGAGGTCATCGACGGCCGGGCCTACTTCCGCATCGATGTGCAGGGGGCGGGGGGCGACGATGGCAACGGCTTTTCGGTGGCCGTCAGCCTGGCCCGCGACCGCAACCGCGCGCCGGACGGGTTGGACATGTTTTCCTACCGGCCCACCGTGCGCTGGACCAAGGGCCAGCCGGCCACGCTGGTGCCCTTTACCGGCCCGGGAGGCGGGCCGATCAGGGTGCAAAGCTTTGACGCGGCCAATGGCTCGATCACCGTGACCACCGATTTCGAGGATTTGCCAGTGCGCGTGTCGGGCCAGAACTTCTGGACCTCGGACGTGGTCGAAACCACCGACACCGACCTGGCTGTCACCCTGCTGAACGGGTTCGAGACCCCCAACGACGTGACCATCGCCGTGTTCGATGGCGAAGGCCGCCCGATCCCGTTGCAGATGCCCCCGATCCAGGCGCCCGACCCGATGCGCCCGGCCGCCGTGGCCGCCGCCAGCCCGCTGGCCGATTGCCGGTCGGTGGCCTTTGACGCCTCGCGCTCTGCAGGGCGCGGGCCGCTGTCCTACCTGTGGGATTTCGGCGACGGGGCCAGCTCGACCGACCCGGTCATCGCCTACCGCTACGCCGATCCGGGCCGCTACACCGCCCGGCTGGAGATCCTCGAAGAGGGCACGCGCCCCGGCCGCGGGGCTGCGATGGACATCCCGGTGCACGTGCGCAATGCCCCCGTATCGGTGCCTGGGCGCGATGTCATCGTGGCCCCGGGGCAGGTGCTGGATTTCGACGGCACGGGTTCCGTGGCCTCGGACAGCCCGATCACCCGCTATCGCTGGACCTTCGGCGATGGCACCCTGGCCGAGGGCCCGCTGGCCCAGAAGGCCTATGACCGGCCGGGCCTCTACCGGGCGGTGCTGCGGGTCGAGGACGGGTCGAACCATCCCTGCAATTTCGGGGTGGAGACCCGCCGGGTCATCGTCAATTTCCCGCCCGTGGCCGAAGCGGGCACCGACCAGACCGCCGTCGTGGGCAAGCCCGTGATCCTGTCGGGCGCGGCCAGCTACGACGTGGACGGCAATGTCCAAAGCTACGAATGGAACATGGGCGATGGCACGATCCTGACCGGGCCGACTGTGACCCACACCTATACCGGGGCGGGCCAGTACCGCGTGGCCCTGACCGTGCGCGATGACAGCGGGGTGGCCAATGACGTGTCGGTCGACACCATGGCCGTCGACGTCAACGCCCCGCCCGTGCCCGCCTTCGAGATCCCGCCCCGCCCGGTGTCGGTCTCCGAGATCGCCCGGCTTGATGCCAGCGGGTCAACCGATGCCGACGGGGCGATCCTGTCCTGGATATGGGATTTCGGCGATGGCCGCTCGGGCGAGGGCGAGACGGTGGATTACGCCTGGACCCAGCCGGGCACCTTCACCGTGACCCTGACCGTGATCGACGACAGCGGCACCGCCTCGGCCATGCAATCGGTCGAACGCCGGATCGTCATCGACGCGGCACCCGTGGCCGAGGCCGGGCCGGACCAGTATGTCACCGCGTCCGAGGTGGTGTTCGACGGGGGCGGATCGTCCGACAGCGACGGGTCCGTGACCGCGTGGGAGTGGAATTTCGGCGACGGCACCACCGGCAGCGGCCGGCGGGTCAGCCATGCCTACGCCCGCCCCGGGACCTACGAGGTCGCCCTTGTGGTGCGCGACGACAGCACGGCGCCGTTGAACGAGGATCGCGACACCCTGCGCGTGACGGTCAATGCCGCCCCCATCGCCGATGCCGGGCCGCCCCAGCTTGTCGCGCCCGGGGAGGAATTCGTCGTGTCGGGCCGGGCCTCGGTCGACCCGGATGGCGAGATCGCGGACTACCTTTGGGACCTGCCCGGAGGCGCCTCGGCCCGGGGCCAGCGCACCAGCCTGTCTCTGCCGGACCCGGGCCTCTACCGCCTGCGCCTGGTCGTCTTCGACGACTTCCCCGGAGGCCCGGCCTCTGACGAAAGCGAAACCCTGGTCACGGTGAATGCGGCTCCGGTGGCCCAGTCCGGGCCGGACCTGTTGGTGGCCCCGGGCGATACCGTGGCCTTCGACGGGTCGCAAAGCTATGACCCGGACGGACAGATTGCCGCCTGGCGCTGGGAGTTCGACGATATCGGCACGCCGCTGGAGGCGATGCGGGTCGAGCGGGCCTATGAAACCCCCGGCGTCTGGTCCGCCCAGCTGATCGTCACCGACGACAGCGGGGTCCTGAACGCCACCGCCAGCGATGACCTGACGATCCGCGTCAACCACCGCCCCGTGGCCGAGGCCGGCCCGGCCGTCGACACCGACCGGCTGATCGTGACGCTGGATGCCTCGGGCTCGTCGGACGCGGATGGCGACGCGCTGATCTACGCCTGGGATTTCGGGGACGGCTCGCCCCTGGAGTACGGGCGTGAGGTCACCCATGTCTTCCCCCGCTCGGGCGTCTACCCGGTGACCTTGCGCGTGGACGATGGCACAGGCCTGTCCAATGCCAGCGCCGCCGATGCGACCACGGTGCAGATCAATGCCCGGCCGGTCGCCGATGCAGGGGGCAACCGGGCGGTCTGTTCCGGCGAGCCGATCCTGTTCGACGCCTCTGACAGCAGGGATCCGGACGGCGGGCTGCTGCTCTACAGCTGGGACTTCGGGGACGGGTCGGGATCGGACCTGGTGAACCCGACCAAGACCTATGAAGTCCCGGGCATCTACCCGGTGACCCTGCGGATCTCCAATGAAACCGGGACGGAGCATGGCACCGACATCGACCGGATCGCGGCCCTCGTGCGCGAAGGCCCGCTGGCCGATGCCGGGGCCGACCGGACGGTCTGCACCAACCAGTCGGTGCGCTTCGACGGGTCGAACAGCACCGACGCGGACGGGGCGGTCAACGCCTTTTCCTGGACCTTCGGGGATGGCGGGATCGGCAGCGGCGAACAACCCGTCTATGTCTATGACACGCCCGGAGATTACACGGTCACCCTGACCATCACCGGCGAGGCGCGGGGCAATTGCAGCCCGCTGGACACCGACACGGCCCAGATCCGCGTCGTGGCCGCCCCGGAACAGCGGATCGAGGGCTTTGACCGCGTGGCCGCCGGCCAGCCTGCGACCTTCTCTGCCGGGATCAGCCGGCTGGACGGGGCCTCGGTCATTGCGCATCGCTGGTCGCTGTCGAACGGGGTGTCGGGCGAGGGCGAGAGCTTTACCCATGTCTTCGATGCGCCCGGGGAATACCTCATCACGCTCAGCACCGACCTGATTGGGGGCAACGAGGGCTGTGCCACGATTGAAACCCTGCGCAACGTGATCGTCAACGCCGCGCCCCAGCCGGTGATCCAGGGGCCGGAACTGGTGGCCGTGGGCCAGTCGGTGACCTTCGATGCCGCGGCCACGGTGGATCCGGACGGGGCGATCACGGCCTTTGCCTGGGATTTCGGCGATGGCGGGTCGGCCACGGGGGTCGAGGCCGCCCATGTCTACAGCGAACCCGGGGCCTATGACGTGCAGCTGGTGGTGATCGACGATGCGGACGTGGGCAATTCGGTGGTGACCACGGTGACATCGGTGCTGGTCAACCCGGCCCCGGTCGCCGCCCTGCCGCTACGCCCGGCGATCTGCCCGGGTGAAAGCCTGCCCTGGGAGGTGATCGCCGATGCCTCGACCTCGGTCAGCTGGGAGTTCGGCGATGGCACCACGGCCACGGGCGGGGCGGTGAGTCATGCCTTTGCAAAGCCCGGATTATACCCGGTGGTGGCCCGGCTGGACGATGGCACCGGGCTGGCGAACGCACGCCGCAGCGAAGAGACCTACGTGCGGGTCAACAGCGCGCCCACGGCGCTGGCCGGGCCCGACCGGGTGGTCTGTCCGGGCGACGAGGTGATGTTCGATGCCGGGCTGTCGGCCGATCTTGACGGGGCGCTGACCAACTGGCGCTGGGAGTTCGCCGACGGTGTGACGCTGGAGGGCCCCCAGGTCAGCCGGGTCTTTGATGCGGCCGGGCCGGTGCCCGTGCGGTTGACGGTGACGGATGACAGCGGGTCCTCTTGCGCGGTGGGCACGGACGAGGCGCAGGTGCTGGTCAATGGCCGGCCGCAGGTCGACGCGGGGCCGGATCTGACGGTGCCGGTGGGCGCGGCCCATGACGTGCTGCGCTTCGATGCGGCGGGCGCGCGCGATCCGGACGGGCAGGGCCTGCGCATCGGCTGGGCCTTCGGCGACGGGGCCGAGGCCTCGGGCGCGGTGGTGCGCCACGGCTATGCCGCGCCGGGCACCTACACTGTGCAGGTCACGGCGCGGGACACGACAGGGCTGGCCTGCGGGGTGGCGACGGATACGGCCACCGTGACGGCGACGCCCAGGGACTAGGTCGGGATGCGCTTTCCGCTCAGGCTCAAGTTCTTCGTCTTCGCCACGCTGCTGGCGATCGCGCCGCTGGCGCTGGTGGGCCAGAACCTGACGCGCCTGACCCGGGACGAGTTGAAATCGGCGGCCAACGAGGACCTGACCCTGGTGGCCGACGAGCTGTCGAATGCCTTCGACAACACCTGGCGCGGGCGCTGGATGTCGGCCCTGCTGGTGATCCGCAACGGGGTCGACAGCGATGCTCTGGGCGTGCAGCAGAAGGTGTCCCTGCTGACGCTGGGCCTGCAGGAATTGCCCGACGTGATGTCGCTGCAGCTGACCGTGCAGGGTTCGGACCTGCCGATCCTGGTCACCAACGAGGCTTATGCCGCCCGGCTGACCGCTCTTGGCGAGGACCCGGTCAAGCTGCTGGCCACGACGGCGGAAGTGGTTCAGGCCATCGCGGCCACCGGCCAGTTCGGCCGCCCTTTGATCGAGAGGTTGCCGGCCACGGGCGACTGGGTGGCGACGCTGGCGCTGCCCCTGACCACCAAGATCGCCGGGCGGACCGTGACCATGGCCGCCCGGATCGAGCTGTCGTCGCTGGCGGAAACGGTGGCGCGCCATCCCTTTGCCCAGCGGGGCGACATCACGGTGGTCGATCATGCCGGCCGGTCGGTGCTGGGGGGCGTGCCGCAGGTTCTGGCGGACCGCGAGATCGTGGCCGCGGCGATGCCGCTGATCGTGGCCTCGGCCCGGGCGGATGCGCTGCTGCCCTATGTCCGTCCGGACGGCCGGGCGATGCTGGGGGCCTATGCCTTCCCCGACTGGTTTCCCTGGGCGGTGATCACCGAACTGTCCGAGGACAATGCCTATGCCGTGGTCAATGCCATCACCCGGCAGATCCTGATCATCGGCCTGGTCGGCTTTTCCCTGGCGAGCCTCGGGGCGTTGATCTTTGCCCGGGCGCTGACCCGGCCGATTCTGAAGATCGGGCGTGTGGTGGGGCAGGTGGGCGAGGGGGATTTCTCGGCCCGGGTCGAAGGGGTGACCTCGCGCGACGAGATCGGCGAGCTGGCCGGGCGGATCAACCGGATGATCGTCGACCTGCGTGAACGGCTGGAGCTGATGAAATTCGTGTCGCGGGGCACCGTGTCGGCCATCCAGCGGTCCGACGAAAGCGGGTTGTCGCGCGGGGGTGAACGCCGGCGGATCTCGGTGCTGTTCACGGACATCCGGGGCTATACGGCGTTTTCCGAGACCGTGCCGCCCGAAGTGGTGATCGAGGCCCTGAACACCTATTTCGACGTGCAGACCGATATCGTCGAACGCCATGGCGGCGACGTGGACAAGTTCATCGGCGATGCGCTTGTGACCACGTTCGAAGGCGAGGGCATGGAACGCCGGGCGACGGCCTGCGCGGTCGAGATCGCCGAGGCGATGATGGGGCTGCTGGAGGCCTATCCCGATTACGACCTGCACGTGGGCATCGGCGTGGCCTCGGGCGAGGCGGTCATGGGGGCCATGGGCGCACGCGAGCGGATGGATTTCACGGTGCTGGGTTCGACGGTCAACAAGGCCGCCCGGCTGTGTTCCGCGGCCGCGCCCGACGAGGTTCTGGTCGACGAGGCCACGCGGGAGGCCGGGGCCGACCTGGGCGACGTGGTGTTTCAGGCGATGCCGCCGATCCCGCTGAAGGGCTATGCGGAACCCGTCGCGGCCTATGCTGTGGTCCGTGGGCCTGTTCCGGACCGGGTGTAGGGCGGGTTCTGTCTGGGCCGTAGGGGAAGTTGGGTTTGGAAAACCCATCCTACGCAGACGGCTGATTTGGGAAGTCTGCCCGCGCGCCGGTCAGGCGACGCAGAGGCACCACGCCCAGGCCATGGCCAGGTAGGTCAACTGGTGCAGGGCCTGGTCGGTGCCGGCCGCGCGCCAGAACCCGGCCTCGGCCGGGGAATGCTGTTTGCGCATGGACCAGCGGGCCTTGAACCAGTCTATGTGGAAATGCACGATCCATTCGGCCACGACCAGCCACAGGGTGAAGCCCACCGGCGCGCCCATGATCACGAAGACGAAAACGGACCCCAGCGCATGCACGCCCGCATGTTCAGCCCGGCCCCGATGAAGGTAGGTTTCCCGGCCCGACAGCATTCTTGGCGTCTGCAGATAGAAATCGGCAAACATGTGCTTGATCTGAAGCAGAACAAGCAGGATCAGCATCTGTCCGGTCACGTCGCCCACGGCCACAGGCCCCCAAAGTCTGCCACGCCCTCACCTTATGGTGTTCCTTTGCGTATCGCAATCGGCGCCACCGGGGGCGGCCGGTTTGCCTGGCCGATCTGCCCGCCAACCCGGCAGGCTTGTTTGGATGGCCCATTGAGAAGTCGTTGATTTCGGTCTCTTCCGCTTGGTAACCTGCGGCGACCGGACGGATCTTTCCCCCGATCGCTTCGCAGCCAGCACCCAGGGCTCTGACCGCCAAAGACGGATTTCCGACATCGAACGTTCACTCTTTACCTTCATCTGGAAGAACTCGAAACGCGAGCAGCTGGTCCTGCTGGGCGTCACCGCCATGCTGTTCCCGCTGCTCTACCTGACGCTGGAACTGCCCAAGCGCATCATCAACGATGCCATCGGCGCGCCGGTCACGCCGATCCCCGTGCTGGGGATGGAGTTCGAACAGATCCCCTTCCTGATGATCCTGTGCGCGGCCTTCCTGCTGGCGGTGCTGGGCCACGGCCTGCTGAAGATGCGCATCAACACGATGAAGGGCGTGTTGTCGGAACGCATGCTGCGCCGGTTCCGCTACCTTCTGATCGCCCGTATCCTGCGGTTCCCCCAGCCTTATTTCGAACGGGTCAGCCAGGGCGAACTGGTGTCCATGGTCACCGCCGAAAGCGAGCCGATGGGCGGGCTGATGGGCGACATGCTGAGCCAGCCGGTGCTGCAGGCCGGGCAGATGGCCACGATCCTGTTCTTCCTTTTCGCCCAGAGCTTCTGGTTCGGGGTGGCCGCCGTTGCCCTGATCCCGCTGCAGGCCTGGCTGATCCCCAAGCTGCAGCGCCAGATCAACAAGCTGAACAAGAAGCGCATCGTGCAGGTCCGGGCCCTGGCGGGCGAAATCGGCGAAAGCGCCTCGGGGGCCAGCGCGATCCGGGCCCACGGCGGCTGGCGCTGGCGCATGGCCATGGTGACCGACCGGCTGGGCCGCCTCTTCGAGATCCGCTTCGAGATCTACCAGAAGAAGTTCTTCATGAAGTTCCTCAACAACTTCATCGGCCAGCTGACGCCGTTCTTCTTCTTTTCGATCGGCGGTTACCTGGTGATCCAGGGGGCCGTGACGATCGGGGCCCTGGTTGCCGCCCTGGCCGCCTACAAGGACCTCAGCTCGCCCTGGAAGGAATTGCTGGCCTATTACAACCAGACCCAGGACATGGCCGTCCGCTGGGAGATCATCATCGAGCGGTTCGCGCCTCCGGGGATGATCGACGAGTCGCTGTTCGACGGTGAACCCGACAGCCTGCCGCACCTGAACGGCAATATCGTGCTGGACCATGTCACGGTCCGGGATTCCGATGGCAACGCGGTGCTGGACGACATCGACGCCACGCTGCCCGGGGGCGCGGTGATCGGCATTGCCGCCCCCAGCGTCGAGGACCGGCGGGCGGTGTCGGAACTGCTGGTGCGCGAGGTCACGCCCGCGGCGGGACGGGTCGAGATCGCCGGCCTGCCGCTGCAGGACATGCACCAGTCGATCATCGCGGCCCGGCTTGGGCGGGTGACGTCGCGGCCGGTGATGTTCCAGGGCACGTTCGGGGACAACGTGATGATGCCGCTCAGGCCGTTCCCGCGCGATGGCAGTTTCGACCCCGAACTGGCGGCCGAGGCGGTGCGGGCGGGCAATTCGCCCGATCCCTTCGTGGCGGACTGGCTGGATCCCTCACGGGCCGGGCTGACCAGCGAGGACGAGCTGCGCGCCTGGTGGGGCCAGCTGATCGAGGGCATGGGCTCGGGGACATCGCTGTTCCGACGCGGGCTGGAACAGAAGTTCGACGCGGCCGCGCACCCGGAGCTGGCGGCCAAGCTGGTGGAAATCCGCCCCGCGATACAGGAGGCCGTGCGCGCCTCGGGCCTGCGCCGCCATGCCTATTTCTTCCAGCCGGACCTGTACAACCATGCCCTGCCGGTGGCCGAGAACCTGTTGTTCGCCACGCCGCGCCGCCCTGTCACGCGCGAGGCGCTGGCCGCCCAGTCCGACTTCCTGGCCCAGCTGCGGGCGCTGGAACTGGACCAGCCGCTGGTCGCCCTGACCTGCGACGTGATCGACATGCTGCGCCAGATCTTCGGGCTGGATGGCACCGATCACCCCCTGTTCCGGCGGCTGGGCCTGGATCCCGCGACCTACGAGGCCACGCTGGAGCTGGTCGACCGTCTGGGCGACCAGCCGGGGGCAGACCGGGTGGCGGAGCTGTCTCCGGACGACCTGGCGCTGCTGCTGACGGTGCCCTTCGGCATTCCCGCCGAGGAAATCGGGCCGGCCTTCCCGCAATCGGTCAAGGATCATATCCTGGAAATCCGGCGCACCCATGCCGCGACCCTGCAGAACAGCCTGGCCGACCTCTTCGCGCCGCTGGATCCCGAGCGCTTTGCGCCGGGGATCACGGTCCTGGAAAACGCGCTCTTCGGCAAGATCTCGGGCGCGTCCGGGGCCAAGGCGGACGCCCTGCGCAACGTGGTGACCGAGGCGGTCATCAGCCAGGGATTGAAGGGCGACATCATGCAGCTGATCCTCGACGTGCCGATCGCGCTGTCGGGGCAGGGTCTGCCGGCCTATTTCGCCGAGCCCCTGTCGTTCAGCCGGGCCACGATCAAGCGGCCCGACCTGCTGATCCTGGACCAGGCCTTTGCCAGCTACGATGCCGACACCCAGGAAGCCATCTTTCACAACCTGCGCCAGCTGCTGCCCGACAGCACGCTGATCTACATCAACGACCGGTTCGACGATCCCGACCGGTTCGACGCCTTCTACGAGATCCGCCAGGGGCGGCTGGTGTCCGATGTCACCGGCGACGCAGCCGAAAGCGACAGCGCGGCCAGTGCGGACCTGTCGCGCAAGCTGAGGGCCTTGGAACAGACGCCGCTGTTCTCGGGGCTCAACCGCAAGCAGTTGCGCCTTCTGGCCTTCGGGGCCCGCTGGTTCGAGGCCGAGGCCGGCGAGGTCATTTTCCGCAAGGGCGACGCGCCGACGGACGGGGCCTACATGGTCATCGAGGGCGAGGCGGGGCTGTACCTGCCGCAGGACGATGAAGAAGACCGGCTGATCACCTCGGTGGGGCCGGGGACGCTGGTCGGGGAACTGGGCCTGATCCGCAAGGTGCCCCGGGCCCTGTCGATGCAGGCCACGACCCCGCTGGTCTGCCTGCGCATCGGCGAAGAGGAATTCCTGGCGGTGGTGGAAAACGATGCGGCCACGGCCTTCAAGCTGTTGCAGGTGGTGGCGGGCTACGTGTCCAGCTGACGGTGTTGGCGGTGAGGCCGGGCCGCGCAGGAGAGCTCCCGCCCACCCACCCCGCTCTCATGCGCGGCCCTCGCGCCCGGGTGGCGTGCGAGGGGCGCGACCATTGAATGCTTGAAAAATCGCGTCGGCTGCTGCACATCGCTTGGGCAGCGGTCCCTTAGCTCAACTGGATAGAGCAGCTGACTTCTAATCAGCAGGTTTGGGGTTCGAGTCCTCAAGGGATCGCCATAAATATCAAAAAAGCGGGCGGTGACGGCGCCAACAACGGCGGTGCGGTGCCTGGCCGCTCGGGCTACGAACCTAGCGCCAATGTCAAAAGCGACGCAGGGTGGCCCTGTCAGTTCCCGGTCGCCGCAGGGGGTGTGCGGCCTGGCGGAAAGACCTCGTAGCCCGGTTCTTCCGGTTCGTCGTCGACCAGCTCGGCCGGAAACCCGTCGGCCAGGATCGACAGGCCGGTGGCTTCTTCGAGGCGGCGGATGATGTCGTCGGTGTTGGCCCGCTCGCCATAGCGCGCCTGGCCGTCCTTCATGATGTCGATGACCATGGGCGACAGTTCCAGTGGCACATCGTTGCGCCGGGCAATGGCCTGGAACAGGCCCAGGTCCTTCAGGATCAGGTCCATGGTAAAACTGACATCGCGGGACCCGTTCAGGATCAGCTGGCTTTCTGTTTCATGCACGAAACTGGTGCCCGACGAGATCTTCATCGCCTCGTAGGTGGTGGCCAGGTCCATCCCGGCGGCCTTCATCGTCGCCAGTGCCTCGCAACAGGTCAGCAGGTTCGCCGTGGCCAGGTAATTGGTCATCACCTTCAGGGTCGATGCCGTGCCGATAGGCCCTGTATGCAGCACGCGGCGGCCCATCCGGGTCAGAAGCGGCAGCACGCGCTCGAAAGTGGCGCGGTCGCAGCCGGCGAAGATCGAGATATTGCCGGTGTCCGCCCGGTGGCACCCCCCGGAGACGGGGCAATCGACGGCGCTGCCGCCCTTTTGTTCGACCAGCCCGGCCAGCCGTCGGATTTCGGTATCGTCGGTCGTGGACATTTCTAGCCAGGTCTTGCCCGGGCCGACCTGGGCCAGCATCTCGTCCATGACGGCGGCCGAGGCCGCGGGCGAGGGCAGGCAGGTGATCACGACGTCGCTGTCGCGCATCAGGTCGGCCGCCGTCCCGGCGGTGCCAGCGCCCCGGGCGGCGAACTGCGACACAAGCTCGGGCTTTTTGTCGAGGACGCTCAGTTGAATGTCATTGCGCAAGAGACTGCCGGCCAGCTTGCCCCCAACGTTTCCGAGCCCGATAAACCCGACTTTCAT
The DNA here is from genome assembly GCA_002709405.1 of Paracoccaceae bacterium. GTDB lineage: Bacteria > Pseudomonadota > Alphaproteobacteria > Rhodobacterales > Rhodobacteraceae > Marinibacterium. Next base: position 22,534 of record PAQV01000092.1, on the reverse strand, counting down.
GCTGTGCTCCGATGCGTCGATGGTGTTCGGCGTCAGGGTGCCAAGTTTTGACCCGGCATGGAAAGGATGAGTGCGCAGGATCAGGGCTTATTCGCGTTGAACCGGTCGCCGCGATCCCGACCGGCTATTTTTTGCGGGGTTTTTGCGGGACTTGGGGAATCGGGTTTCGAGGCCGCCAGAACGCGCGCCTGTGTTATCCTGGTCCTGTCACAGTCCACCAAGACGCCGCGCCGGTCCCCTCCGAAGGGCCAGCGGTGGCACGGCGCCATGCGGGCGCGATCCGTCGTCGCAGTCGTGGCGCGGTTATTGCAGCCAGATCTCCAGCGTGCCCTGACGCGGCAACCTGGCGTAGGTCGTGAAATCCTGCACGCGGGCCTTGGGCAAGGTGTCCAGCAACTTGCGGGCGGCGCCCCGGTCCTGGCGGAAGAAATAGCGGATCGTCGGGCCGGAGACCCGGATGTCGACCGCCCGCAGTTCCACGCGGCCCGACCCGCCATGGCCCAGTTGACCCGCCAATTTACGGGCCTGTGCGCGGCCGTCGCTTGTCGGGTAGTGGATCACGATCCTTGTTCCGTCCTGCGCGCCCGGGACCATGGTTGCGGCACGGGCTTTCGGCCGAAGGCCACTTGGTGTCGGTCCCGGTACGCTCCTGGCAGTCTGTTGAAACGGGCGTTGGACCGGGGGCGCGCCGACGGCCGGTGTCTGATCCGGACGCAGGGCGGCAGGCATCAGGCGCGGGGGGCTGGGGCGGTGCACGAGGACCTCGCGCGAGGGGGGCCGCATCCCGTTCCGGGTGTCGGCGGGCGATTGGAGAGCGGCGATCTCCAGCAGGACGTCCGGTTTCGGTGCAGCCGAGGCAGGGGACGTGAAGCGCACCGGGGTCGGATTGACCTCGGCCCGCGCTGCGGCGGCCGGGCGTTGCGGGGAAGGAGCCAGGCCGTCGGTCTGGCGGGCCATGGACTGGGCCTGGGCAACGGTGGCGGGCAGATCCGGACCTGTGGCCAGGTAGGCCGAGGTGACAAGGGTCATAGCGCAGGCCAGGGCGATAACGGCGCACAACTTGCGCCGTGGCCGCCCCTTGTCAGAGGCGCCGGTCGTTGATGGGCGTGCGCCGGTGAGATCGCTGGTCATCGCCGCGCCGAACAGGGCCGGCGGAGCCGTCGGGGCGTCATCAGGGCTCGGGTCAAGGCCCGGTTCATCGGGCGCCTCCGTGCCCATCGTGGCCGATTGCGCCGTTGGGGACACCTGGAACGAGCCTTTGGCCGTCTTCAACACTTGCTCGATCCGTCCAAGATCCAGGTGATCCCGAAACAGGTCGGCGGCGATTTCCTTGCGGTTCGGTTGCGCCTTGTCGCGTGTCATCATTGTTCTCGCATCGATCGGGCCATGGCATCGGACAGGGGCGACACCAGGTAATTCAGCGCCGTCCGGTTCCGGGTCGCGATGACCGAGGTCACCGGCATGCCCGGTTCCAGCGACAGGTCGGCCGGCAGATCGGCCAAGGCAATCTGGACGGCATAGGTCCGCTCGTCCTGGTCCGTGTCCGACATGTCCTGCGTCAGCTCGGCCGAGATCAGGTCGATCCGCCCTTCCAGCGGGGCGTCCTGGCGCGACCGGATCCCGGGCAGGCGCAACTGGACGGGCATCCCCTCGCGCACCTGTTCACGGGCGGCGGGGGCCAGGCGGGCCTCGACGACCAGGTCACTGGAGGCCGGGACCAGTTCGAGGATCTCGGCCCCCGGAGCGATGACCCCGCCGACCGTGGCCAGTTGCAGCCCGAACACCACGCCATCCACCGGCGCGGTGATCAGCGCCCGGTCCAGCCGGCGGCGTTCGGCGTCGATCCGGGGGGTGATCTCGGCCAGGGCGGCGACGACCTCGGACAGCTCGGTGGCGACGGCGGACAGGTATTCGGTCCGGGCGCGGCCGTGGGTCAGGCGGGCTTCGGCCTGCGAGGCTTCGGTTTCGGCGATGCTGGCCAGAAGCGAGTCCCGGCCACCGGTCAGCGACAGGTATTCCCGCTCGCGCGCGTTCAGGTCGCGCTGGGTGATGTTGCCCCGTTCGGACAATGCGCGGGCGTTTTGGGCGTTTTGCTCGGCCAGGGGCAGCTGGGCCTCGATCGAGGCCAGCTCGGCCCGGTGCACGGACAGGCGGGCCGCAAGGCGGGCGATCGTGCCTTCGGTCAGCTCCATTTGGGCGTCCAATTCCGACTGGCGGGCCTCGAACAGCACCAGCTGGCTTTGCACGGCCGAGGCCAGCGTGGCCCGGTCGGCACCGCCGAGCGTTTCAAAGGCCGGGGCCGCGAGCCCGTCGCGTTCGGCTTCCAGGCGGACCTGGCGGGCCAGCAGGGCATCGCGTTCGGCCACCAGGGCGGCCAGCGTGGCCTGTGTTTCGGAGGCGTCCAGCTTCAGCAGCGGATCGCCCCGGCGCACCCTATCCCCGTCGCGCACCAGCAGATCGGTAACGATGCCGCCTTCCAGGTGCTGGACGGTCTTCACGTCGCCATCGACCTTGAACCGGCCTTCGGCGATGACCGCGCCCGAGATCGGCGCGAAGGACAGCCAGGCCGCGGCACCGGCGCCGACGAGGCCAAGGATGAGAAACGCCCGAAACAGGGTGGGCGAGATGCTGTCGGATACGGGGCGGCTCATTGGGCGGCCTCCTTCCTGGGGCTGGGCGTGTGGGTGGGCGCCGCGTCGGAATTGACCGCACCGATGGAACTGCGGCGCATGGTCGAGATGATCTCGTCGCGGTCGGCCAGCTGTGCGGCGGTGCCGTCCTTCATGACCAGGATGCGGTCGGCCATGGCGGCCATGACAGGCTTGTGGGACACGACGATCAGGGTCGTTCCGCTGTCCTTCAGGCGGCGCAGGGCGTTCAGCGTGGCAATTTCGCCTTCGGCATCGGCATGGGCGGTGGGTTGGTCGAAAATCACCAGGCCGGGCGCGCCGAACAGGGCCCGGGCCAGCGCAACCCGCTGCCGCATGCCGGGGGTCAGGTCGATCCCGTCGGGGCCGATGCGGGTGGCAAAGCCCTGGGGCAGGTCCTCGATGGCGGCGCGGGCCCCGGCGTGCTCGGCGGCCTTGAGGATGTCGGCCGGGGGCACCTCGGCGAAGCGGGCGATGTTTTCGGCCACGGTGCCCGGGTACAGGCGGGCATCCTGGCCCATCCATCCGATGACGCGGGCCCGGGCATCGGCGGGCAGGGCGGCGGGATCGACGCCGGCCACGCGCACCTGGCCGTGGGTCGGCCTGGTCAGACCGGCGATGGCGCGCACCAGGCTGCTTTTACCCGATCCGCTGGCCCCGGCCACCGAAATGCATTCGCCGGGGTCTATGGTCAGCGACACGCTGCGGATCGCCGGGCGCTTGGCGTTCGGGATCATCAGCGTCGCGCGGTGCACCGATACCCCGAGGGGCCCGTCGTGGGGCAGGTGAACCGGCGCCTGGGGCATGGTATCGGCCTTGGTCAGCCGGTCCACCGCGTCGCGGGCGGCGCTGCCTTGGCGCAGGGCGCCCAGCAGGGTTTCCATCGGACCAAGCGCGCGACCGGCCAGGATCGCCGAGGCCAGCATGGCCGCCGGAGCCAGTTCTCCGTTCAGCGTCAGCACCGCGCCGGTGGCAAGGGCGCCACCATGGGCCAGCATCCGCACCATCCGGTTGAACGCCCCCACGGCCGAGGCCTGTTCGGCGTTGATCTGGCGCGCCTGGGCGGTGTCCGTCATCAGGGCGCTCAGCCGGGCATCGAGGTTGGGCCGGGCGCCGGACATGGCCAGGTCCCCCTGGTCGCCGTCCAGCGTGTCGGACAGGGTGCGCAGGGCCTTGTCTCCGGCGGCGATGCTGCGCTCGCGGGCGCGGCCCAGCCAGCGGGTGGCCAGGACGGCCAGCAGGATCACGCCGGCCCCGGCCGAGGCCACGAGGCCCAGGTAGGGATGGATCAGGAACAGGACGCCCAGGAACAGCAGGGTGAAAGGGGCGTCGCAGAGGGTCGGTGCGGCGCTACCGGAAAAGAAGCCGCGCACCACCCCGATATCGCGCAGCCGGTCGCCGTGGCGCTGGCTGTCGGGCAGGGGCGTTTCAAGCAGGCGGCGTTCGATGCGCGAGGCCGCGCGCACCAGCAACCGCCCGCGGGCGGCATCGGCGGCGGCCATCGCGACCAGGGCCAGAACCAGGACAAGGGACAGGGAGGCCAGCGTTTCCAGGCTGCGCGAGTCCAGGACCCGGCCGTAAAGCTGCATCATGTAAAGCGGCGACGCCAGGAACAGCGTGTTCACCAGAACGCTGAAGATCAGCGCAAAGGTCACGTGCCCCGCAATATCCGCCCTGAGCGTGGATGATCGTGTCATGGTTCCTATCCCCCGGTCGTGTCACTGGCTGCTGATCAAGGCCCGCGGCACCGATCGGGGCGCCGCGGGCTGTCGGTTTTCAGGCCTCAGGCCATGGCCGACATGTCGTCGACGTCATCCACGGACAGGCTGGTGGTCAGCTCGTCCATGGCCGGGACATCGGGGGTCTCGGTGGGGGCCGGGGCGTCGTCGACCGCCAGGGTCATGTCAGCCTCGTCGTCCATCATCTCGGTCATGTCGTCCATGTCGACCGCCGTCAGCTGGCCCTCGGAATCGACCATCAGAAGGGCATATTCCTCGTCCTCGATCTCGTCCGAAAAGCCGGCCAGCGTGTAGGTGTTGTCGGCGTTGCCCAGGGTGAACTCGTTGTCCTCGTCCGCCACGGCGCCGTTGCCGATCGCGACCGAGTTGACACCCGTGGCCTGCGCGGCCTCGCCCACGGCGAGCGAGAAATCACCGGAAGCCTCGGCCAGGTGACCGAAGGCATGCGCGCGCACGCCAGACGCTTCGGATTGCCAGCCGAACGCGGTGGCGGCAGTGTTGCTGGCCACGCTTTCGCCGCCGACAGCCGTGGTCGAGGTGCCGCTGGCCATGGCGTTGTCGCCGATGGCAAGGGCATCCGCCCCGGTGGCCGAGGCCTGGTTGCCAATGGCTGTTGCATTGTCCGACATGGCCTGTGCCGCCTCGCCGATGGCCAGGCTGCGCACGCCGTCTGCCGTGGCCAGGTGGCCCATGGCATGGGCGCGTTCGCCGGTTGCGCTGGATTGCCAGCCAAAGGCGGTGGCCGCGATCCCGTCGGCCATGCTTTCGCCACCCACGGCGGTCGTGGACGTGCCGACCGAGCTTGCATTGTCACCGATGGCCAGGGCGTCGATGCCGCTGGCGACGGCCATGTTGCCGATGGCGGTTGCGTTGTCCGACTGGGCCTGGGCGGCCTCGCCGATGGCCAGGCTGCGCACACCGTCTGCGGTGGCCAGGTGACCCATGGCATGAGCGCGTTCGCCGGTTGCGCTGGATTGCCAGCCAAAGGCGGTGGCCGCGATGCCGTTGGCCATGCTTTCCCCGCCGACCGCGGTGGTCGAGGTCCCAATGGCCATGGCGTTGTCCCCGATGGACAGGGCGTCTACGCCGCTGGCCGAGGCCATGTTGCCGATAGCCGTCGCATTATCGGACATGGCCTGGGCGGCCTCGCCGATGGCCAGGCTGCGCACGCCGTCTGCGGTGGCCAGGTGGCCGAAGGCATGGGCACGTTCGCCGGTGGCGCTGGACTGCCAGCCAAAGGCGGTGGCGGCGGTACCGTCCGCAACACTCTCGCCGCCGACAGCGGTGGTCGAGGTCCCCATGGCCATGGCGTTGTCACCGATGGACAGGGCGTCGACGCCGCTGGCCGAGGCCATGTTGCCGATGGCGGTCGCATTGTCGGACATGGCCTGAGCGGCCTCACCGATGGCCAGGCTGCGTACACCGTCAGCCGTGGCCAGGTGACCGAAGGCATGGGCGCGCTCGCCGGTGGCGCTGGACTGCCAGCCAAAGGCGGTGGCGGCGATACCGTTGGCCATGCTTTCCCCGCCCACGGCCGTTGTCGAGGTGCCCATGGCGCTGGCGTTGTCGCCGATGGCAAGGGAATCCTCGCCGCTGGCTGCGGCCTGGTTGCCGATGGCCGTTGCCTTGTCGGACATCGCGTGTGCCGCTTCGCCGACGGCCAGGCTGCGGTCGCCCTCTGCCGTGGCCAGGTGGCCCAGGGCCTGGGCCCGCTCGCCCGTGGCGCTGGCCTGAGACCCGAACGCCGTTGCGCCGATGCCGGTTGCGCTGGACGCGCCGCCCACGGCAGTGGCCCCGCCACCCGAGGCCGCCGCGTTGTCACCGATGGCCACCGTGTCGGCCCCCTGGGCGCTGCTGTTGCCTCCGACGCTGATGGCGCCGTCGCCCGTGGCCTCGGCTTCGGTTCCAACCGCGATGGCGTCAATACCTTGTGCGTCCGCACCCCAGCCGATTTCCGTGGGGCGCAGCTGACCAAGCGAAGTCGTAATTCTGTAAATAGACATGTTTCCTCCATCTATTGGCTCTCGCAATCCGGACAGGTGCCCACATGATCGAGAGTTGACCAAGGAAACGGAACGAGGGGGCCGCTTGGATGCAGCCCCCTCGAAAAAACTGTGAAAAAGTCGGGTGGTCCGGGGTGGGTCAGGCGTCAGCGTGGCATAATGCTCTGATAAAAAGGGATATTTTTCCCGTGTCGCGCCCGGAAGAATTTCTGGCCTCAGAAGGTCGTTTGGGCCAGCCCCTTGCCAAGGATCGGCCCCTCGGGCAGCCCGGACGGGGATCCGCCCGCCGGTTCCAGCGTGATCTCGTACAATTGCTGATCCGATGGCAGCGGCAGATCCGGCCCGGATAGGCGGGTGCGGATCACCCGGTCCAGGATCCCCAGCGACACGGGTGGCCCGTCCGGATCCGGCTTTGTCCAGACCTGCATGACCTGGGTGCTGCCCGGCGAGGCAATCGGGGCCATCGGCGTGACGCGAATGCTGTCGTTGGCAAAGGCCTCGACCACCGCGACGGAATTCCCGTTGTCGTCCAGCAGAATGGCCATGACGAGCGGCCTTGGCGTCAGCACCTGGGTGGCCAGCAGGGCGGCGAGGGCCACGGATGCGGCGATGGCAAGGCCGGCCACGGATTTCCAGGCCCTCACGCCCAGGCGCCCGTCATCTGCCGGGGCCGCAGGGGCGCCGTGCAGGGGAACGACGTTTTCGGTGCCGCCCGGCGTTGGGGCGGTGCTGTCCGGGCGCGCATCCTCTCCGGTGTCGATGGCAGAGGTGATCTTGGCCCACATGTCGGCCGGCGGGGCTATCGGTTCGACGTTCAGGTCGACCGCTTCCCATGAGGCCAGGAACCGGGACACTTCACGGGCCAGCAGGCGGTCTTCGTCGGTGCTGGGGGCCGCGATCCGGGCATCGACGCGTCCGCGCACGTCCGGGTCCAGCCAACCCATCACGTAATCTTCGGCCAGGCTTCTGATATCGCTCATTTCAGGCACTCCCGAAGCGAGATGAGCCCCCGGCGCATCCAGCTTTTCACCGAGCCGAGGGGCTTGCCGAAACGGCCGGCGATCTCGGCCTGGGTCAGGCCCGCGACATAGGACAGCAGCAGCGCGTGCCGCGACCAGTCGTCGATCTCGCCCAGGCACAGGTGCAGCCGGCCATCGCTGTCCAGCCCGTTCCAGCTGGCTTCGGCGCTGCTGTCGCGGAGGCTGTTCATGGTGTCGGACGGCAGCGGGTCTTCCGGTTTCTGGGCGCGCAGCATGTCGATGGCCCGGAACCGGACAATGGTGTTCATCCAGGCGCGCGGAGATCCAAGCCCGGCATTGTAGCGGTGTGCATTGTCCCAGATCTGGATGAAGGCTTCCTGAACGGCCTCTTCCGCCAGGTCCCGGCGGCACAGGATGCGGTAGGCGACCGAGATCAGCCGCCCGGCCTCGGCGTCGAACAGGTTTCGGAATGCGTCCCGGTCCTGTTGGGCGCAGGCATCAATAAGCTGTGCGAGGTCGGGGGTTTGACGATCTCTCACGGAAAAGGCTGCTTTCGTTAAAAATGACTTCGGCGTGGGCTTACCATATGGGCGGCGTCCAAGATACGGCAAGTCACGATACCGGGCAGTTGGGTCCGGGCAGGGGGGGGCGGGCAGGGGGGCCTTGCCGACCCGTGCCACGATGCCGGGTCAGGGCCGGCCGGCGGGGGCCAGGCTGTCGAAGGGCTTTCCGGTCGCGGCCTCGTATTCGGCTTCGTCCCAGAACCCGATCAAAATCCCGCTTTCCGCCGCGATCTTCTGGCGGGCCAGGACGGCCGGTGTCGCGGTGATCCGGCTGTGGTGGCGCATCGCCCAGTTCAGTAGGGCGCGTTCCATCCGGGCGCGCACCTGGATATGGTCCTCGCTGTCCGAGCCGCCCAGGTCGACCAACTCGTCGGGGTCGGTTTCCAGGTCGAACAGCACGGGCCGGAAGCCCTCGCAGCGGATGTATTTCCAGCGCCCGTCGAAGATCATCTTGGTGTGGGCGTCTTCTTGCGGCTGGCCAAGGGCGGCGGCCATTTCGGACCAGTGGTAATCGTGCTCGCTGATGGCATAGCGGCGCGAAAAGCCATCCGTGCCATGCAGCAGGGGGGTCAGGTCGCGGCCTTCGACCACCTGGGGTTTCGGAGGACAGCCAAGGGTCGTCATGAAGGTGGGGGCCAGGTCGATCATCTCGACCAGCGCATCCGAGACCTTGCCCCGGGTCACATCCGCCTGCGGCCTGGGATCGGCGATGACCAGGGGCACCTTGACGGCCATCTGGTGGTAGAAATCCTTGTCGCCCATCCAGTGGTCGCCCATGTAATCCCCATGGTCCGAGGTAAAGGCCACGACGGTGTTCCGGGACAGGCCGTTGGCGTCCATCCAGGCAAACAGCCGGCCCAGGTTGTCGTCCAGTTGCTTGATCAGGCCCATGTAGGCGGGGATGACATGGTCGCGCACGTGGTCGCGGGCAAAGCTTTGGCAGACGCGGGCATCCAGGTAGGCCTGCATCAGCGGATGATCGGTGTCGCGCTCGGCCTGCGACCGGACCGGCGGCACGATGTGGGTTTCATCGTACATGTCGTGGTAGGGCGCGGGCACGATATAGGGCCAGTGCGGCTTTATGTAGGACAGATGGCACAGCCAGGGACGGCCATCGGCCATGGCCTCGGTCATGAAATCCATCGCCCGGTTGGTCATGTAGGCGGTTTCGGAATGCTCTTCGGGCACGTTGGCGGCCAGGCGCGAGTTCTTCAGCAGCCAGGCGGACAGGCGGTCTCCGTCGTCGTTCAGCCCGGAATTGGCAAAGTTGCCCCAGGGGTTGTCAGAGCTGAACCCCTGCGCGACCAGGTAATCGTCATAGGCCGACCAGTGCTGTCGGGGGCTGTCGGGGTGCAGGCCGTCGTCGCGTTCAAACGGTTCGAACCCGCATTCCGAGGCGCGGACACCGATCTCGCTGGCCGGGTCGATGCCCAGCCAGGCCATGCCCTCGGCATCGGCGGTCATGTGGGTCTTGCCGACTAGGACGACCCGGGCACCCGAGGCGCGCAGGTGATCGCCCAGTGTCGGTTCTCCGATCCGCAGGGGCATCCCGTTCCAGGTGGATCCGTGGCTGCGCACGTAGCGCCCGGTATAGGCCGACATGCGCGACGGGCCGCACACGGGCGATTGCACGTAGGTGTTGGTAAAGCGCACGCCCCGCGCGGCCAATGCGTCGATATGGGGCGTGTGCAGGTGTGGGTGGCCGTAGCAACCAAGGTAGTCGAACCGCAACTGGTCGGCCATGATCCACAGGACGTTGGGCCGGTCGGTCATGATCCGCTGCGTGCCCGGGCGAGGCCCGTGATGGGGGCGACGTCCGCCCGTCCTGTCGCGTCCATGAGGCCCCTCCCTGTCCGGCTGCGCGGCTGTCTTGCCTGCCAAGGATAGAGCCCGAAACACCTGGCCCTTGCAACCCATGCGGGACGGGGTGGGGTGAGGCGCGGTCGCCCTGTGTCTGACATGCGCCGCCAGCCCCGGCGGCGCATGGCCTGTTTGGCCAGATCAGAACAGCCAGCGCAACGAGGCCGACAGGTCCGCGGACTGGCTGTTTTCCGACACGATGCCCGCGCCGCGCAGGGAAATCCGCAGATCCTCGCGCGGGGCGAAATCCAGGCCCAGCCCGATTTCGGCGGCGATCCGGTCATAGGTGAACTGGTGCGCCATCTGCCCGCCTCCGGCCAGCCCCACCAGGCCGCCATAGACGGTGTCGTCCGGGTCGGTCAGGTTGCCCGCGATCCCGACCGACAGGAACACCCGGCCTTCGTCGTTGTTCGGCCCGAAGGTCCGCCCGAATTCCACGTGCGGGCGCAGCACGACGTCGGTCGCCGAGGTGCCGTCGACAGCCCAGTTCAGCGGCCCGGTCCCGGTTTCCGTGAACCCGTTTTGCTCGGTGTGGTACAGGCCCAGCCCCAGGCCCCAGCGCAGGTAGTTCTTGTCGAAATCCTGCAGGTAGGTCACGCGGGCATCGGCCGAATAGACGTGGCTGAGGATATCCGATCCGGCCGAGTGGCGCGTGCCGCCCACGTCATAGGCCCGGGTCTGGCTCAGGTCCTGGCGGCCATAGGCGACCGACAGCGAGTAGGTGAAGGGCCCGCTCTGGTGTTTCAGGACCGCGCCGAGGGTGTAGCGCTCGCCGTCCTGGTCAAAGCCCAGGCCCGACAGGCTGACGTCCTCGCCTTCGACCATGCCGCCCAGGATCAGCCCGTTGTCCATCACCCGCTGGCCGCCGGCCGCAAGCCCGTAGGCCTGTTCGCTGAAAGACGTGCCCCCGGCCTCGTTGTCGTACTCGGTCCGGCTGCCGACAAGGCCCACCCAGCCGCAATCACGTTCCTGCAGAAACGCGCGCGGGTCCGTGCGGCTGAAGGACGGGCAGCTGCGCAGGCGATTGTGCAGGGCCTGGCTGTTGCGCCGCGAGGCGAACAGGGCGGCCCCGGTTTCGTCCACCACGTGGCTGGCCGAGATCTGGTTCAGATCGTCCCCGGTCTGCGCGTTCAGCAGGTCCGAGAACAGCATGGCCATGCCCTCTTGCACATTTGCATCGCTGGTCGTGGTCTTCGTGGATGTGGCCTGCGTGGACGTGGTGTCGAGCGCCACGAAAGAGGTGCTAGCCACGGCGCTGGATGTGGACGTGCTGGTGGTCGACGTGCTGGCGCTTGCCGTGGTCGTGCTGGTGCTGTCGCTGCTGACATAGCTGGACAGGTTGGTCGCATTGACGCTGGCGCCCGAGGAGCCGACATCGACGGAATAGCTCAGCTCGACCACGTCGACGCCGCTGTAGCTGGTGCCGTTCACCGTCACGTCCTGGTCGTAGGATAGCGTGACATCGTAGTCGACAATGGCCGTGTCCGAGGCCTCCAGCCCGTCGTCCGCGTCGATCTCGTCGCCGACCAGCACGTAGACCGATCCACTGTCGCCGTCCGCCACGTCGCTGTCGCTGGTCACGTTGATCTCGATCGTGCCGTCCACGGCGCTGACCGTGTCGGCCACGATCAGGTCGGCCTCGTCATCGGACGACATTGAGCTAAGCCCAAGGTCCACGAGGTAGAGGCCATCGCTTCCGAAGGTCAGCGACCCACCCGACACGGTCGAGGTGAACACCGTTCCCACGCCGCCCGGGCTGAGCGTGCCGTCATTGGTCAGCGCGCCCTTGCCGCTGCCCAGGTCGACCACCGTGCCCATGTTGAACGTGCCGCCGCTTGCGTTGGCGAAACTCGACCCGTCCGGACCCTGGTACAGCCCGAGCGATCCCGAAATCGTGCCGTAGTTGGTGATGGTCACCATACCCTGGTCGGTGTCGTCGGAGCTGTTGTAGTACTCGTCGGACACATCCGAATGGATGACGTAGATGGTGTCGTCCCGGCTGGTGTCGGTGAAATCACCGTCTTCGATCGTGCCGTAATTGGTGATCACGTTGGCATTGCCGTCGTAGATCGAAATGACATGGGCATTGCCGTCGCTGCCCGAAATCGTGCTGTCCTCGTCCACGCTGATGGTGACCGTTCCGGTCTTGTCATACCCGGTCGAGGCCGCCATGACGGCCCGGCTGTTGGTCCCGGTGACGGCGACGCTGGCGCCATCGGTCAGGTCGATGGTGATGTCGCCCGCGTCATAGGACGCGTCCCCGTCATAGGTGAAATAATCGTCAAGGTCGCTGGTGTCGTCGCTGGTCTCGTAGGATCCGCTGCTGGACTGGGCGAAGATCCCGACGGAATAGTCTCCGCTGGCCGAGATGGCCGCGCCGTCCAGTTCCACCGTGACGTCTCCGCTGTCGCCTTCCGCCCCGTTGGATCCGGCAAAGTAGTACGACAGGGCGATGCTGCCCGCCGTGCCGCCGCCGCCGCCGACCGATTGCGCCCAGACGCCCACGGCGTTCTGGCCCGAGGTGGTGATATCGGCATCGGTCGAGCTGACCGTCACGTCTCCGCCATCGCCGCCATTGCCCGAATCTCCATCGTAATTGGCACCGATGTCGATCGAGAAGTTGCTGTCGAAGATGTCGTCCACGCCCGCGCCGAACGCGCCCTCGACGTCTCCGGCATCGCCGCCGCCGCCGCCGACCGACTGGGCCCAGATGCCGTTGCCCCTTTGGCCGGTGGTCGTTATGTCGGCCGTGTTGGTCACGGTGACGCTGTCGCCATGGCCCCCGGCCGCGCCCGACCCGCCGACCTCGACCTTGGTCTTGATCGAGGCCCCGGTGCCGGTGCCCCCCGATCCGCCGCCGCCGCCGACGGATTGCGCGAAGATCCCGGTGGCATCGACGCCCTGGGTGCTGATCGTGTCCGAATTCGTCACGGTGACGGTGCCGCCATCGCCCGCCGCGCCGCCATCGCCGCCGACCGACACGGTCCAGTTGGTGAAATAGCTGCTGGCGTTGTTGTACAGAGAATAGACCGTGTAAGAGCTGACCCCCAGGTCCCACACATCCGTGGCCACGGTTTCCGCGATATCCACCCAGGACGAGGAACTGTCCGACGAGTTCGACGAGCCGGATTCGCCCCCGGTGCCGCCACCGCCGCCGATGGATTGCGCCAGGATGGCGATGCCCACGTCGGCCGTGGTGGTGATGGTGCCTTCGTTCTTGACCTCGACCGTGCCGCCATCGCCGCCGCTGCCGCCATCGCCGCCCAGCTCGACCCCGACCTCGAAGCTGAGGTTGGTATAGTCGTCCAGGCTGGTGACCACGGCCAGCGAGGTCGCCTCGGCCGAGCCGCCATCGCCGCCGCCGCCGCCCACCGACTGGGCATAGATGCCCCGGCCGCTGGTGCCGTCGGTGTAGATCTCGCCGGTGTTGGTGACCGTGACCAAGCCCGCATCGTTGCCCGTGCCGCCTTCGCCCCCGACAGCGACCGACACCGCAAGGGCTCCGCTGGATCCGGTGCTGGCGGTGTAGTCCAGCACGGCGGTCGTGGCCGATCCGCCGTCGCCGCCGTCACCGCCGATGCTTTGCGCCTTGATCGCGTCGGCGCCCTTGCCGCTGACCGCGATTTCGCCGTTGTTGTTCACGTCGACCTCGGCGCCGATGGACCCGTCTCCGCCTTCGCCCCCGACGGCGACCGACACGCCGAAATCGTAGGATGTCGTCGTGGTGATGCCGACCGAGGTCACGCTGCCCCCGGTGCCGCCCGATCCGCCGATGCTTTGGGCGAGGATGCCGTGGGCGTAGATGCCGTTGGTCAGGATAATGTTTTCGTTCAGCACGGTGACGGTATCCGAAGCCGCCCCGCCGGCACCCGATCCGCCGACCGAAACATCGACGTTCACCGATGACTCGGTCGCGAGGTCGAGGTCGAAGGAATAGACCGACCCGCCCGATCCGCCGTTGCCCCCGACGCTTTGGGCCAGGATGCCATAGGCCTTTTCGCCATTCGTCGACAGCACGCCGTCATTTTCGGTGTAGACCGTGCCGGCGATGCCTCCGTCCCCGCCGTCGCCGCCGACGCTGACCTGGATGTCGCCGCCGACGCCATCGGTCAGATCCGACAGAACGCCGCTGAACACGTCGAAATTGACCACCGTGCTGCCGTTGCCGCCCGATCCGCCGATGCTTTGCGACTGGATCGCATAGCTGAGCTTTTCGTCCGTCGAGATGGTACCGTAGTTGTAGACCGTCACGTCGTCGGCCGTGCCGCCTTCGCCGCCACCGGCCCCGACGCCGACCGAAATCGCGCCGGACGTCACCAGGGACCCGGTGTAGACGGTGCCGGCGTTGCCGCCTTCGCCTCCCTGGCTGTTGGCATAGATGCCGATGCCGTTCTTGCCCTCTACCGACAGGTCGCCCTCGTTGTAGACGTAGACGGTGCTGGCCGTGCCGCCGTCTCCGCCTTCGCCGCCCACGGACACGTCCACCGTGCCGACCGAGATCTCGTCGGCGGACATGGTCGTGCCCGACTTGCCGCCCGATCCGCCCCGGCTTTCGGCGTAGATCGCGCTGGCATTGTCGCCCGAAACGGAAATCGAGCCCTCGTTGATGACATTGACCGCGCCCGAGGCGTCTCCGTCCCCGGCGCTGCCCCCGACGGAGACCGCGACATTGCCCGCCGACAGGCCGGACCCGCTGAATGTGAACCCGGAATTGCCGCCGCCTCCGGCAAGGCTTTGGGCAAAGAGCCCGTCGGCGTTGTCACCGCTCGTCTTCAGGGTGCCATAGTTATAGACCTCGACGTCGTCCGAACTGCCGCCGTCGCCGCCGTCTCCGCCGACCGATGTCGAGACCGCGCCGGTAAGCGTGGCCGTGTCGAACGACAAAGTGGTGCCGGAATTGCCGCCGCCGCCGCCCAGCGACTGGGCATAGATCGCGCCGGAATTGTCGTCGGTGGCGGTGACATCGCCGGAATTTTCCACTGTGACCTTGGCCGCGTCGCCGCCGTCGCCGCCCGAGGCACCGGTCGACACCGACACCGAGGCCGCCGAGAAGGTGTCGGCGGAATAGACGTTGCTCGACTTGCCGCCGCCGCCGCCCGAGGATTGCGCGAAGATCCCGTAGGATTGGGTGCCGGACGTGCTGATGGTGCCGCTTGACGTGACGGTGACCGCCGCGGCGTCGCCGCCCGTGCCCCCGGCGCCGCCGGTGGCCACCGAGACCTCGGCCACGTCGATGCCGGCATTGACGCTGACGGTCTGACCGGCATTGCCGCCGCCGCCGCCATAGCTTTGCGCGAAGATGCCGTCGCTGTGATCGCCCGCCGTGGTGATGTCGGCCACGGTATCGACCTCGACCGTGCTGCCCGATCCGCCGCCGCCAGCGTCTTCGCTGGCCCCGACGGACACGCCTATGCCGACGCTTGCGGTCACGTTGGTCACGCTGCCGGAATTGCCCCCGCCGCCGCCGCCGGACTGGGCCGAGATGCCGCTGGAATAATCGTCATTCGTCGTGATCGAATAGGCGCTGTCGCCGAAGTCCTGGTAGGACACCGCGCCGCTGTCCCCGCCGTCGCCGCCCGAAGACCCCACGACCACGCTGACCTCCAAGCCCACGTCCGACGAGGACGCGCCCTTGCCGCCGCCGCCGCCGATCGACTGCAGATCGACGCCGTCGGAATCGAGCCCCGCGGTGGAAATGCTGCCGCCTGCATGCACGAACTCGACCGTGCCCGAACTGCCGCCATCGCCGCCCGACCCGCCGATCTGGTCGATCTGCCCGCCGGTGGTATGGCCGACCCCGCCGCCGCCACCGATGGATTGCACGAAGACCCCTTCGGAATAATCGCCCGTTGTCGTGACGTCGGCCCCCAGCGTGACCGTCACGTCGGCCCCGTCGCCGCCGGTGCCCCCGGTTCCGCCGATCGTTACGTAGCCGGTTCCGCCGCCGCTCTTGCCGCCGCCGCCGCCCACCGACTGGGCGCTGATCCCGGCCGAGTAATCCCCCGAGGTCGAAATCGTGGTGCTGTCGCTTGTGTCCACGGTGAGCGTCACGGTGTTGCCGTCGCCCCCCGCGCTGCCGTCGCCGCCGACCGACGAGATCGCGTCGCCAGAACCGCCCTTGCCGCCGCCGCCGCCGATGGACTGGGCCTCGATACCGACCGAATAGCTGCCCGAGGTGGTGATCGTGCTGCCGGCCGACAGCTCGACCGTGACGGTGCCCGCGTCTCCGGCGCTTTCCGATGACGCGCCCCAGGCGTCGAACAGGCCCTCGGCATCGCCCGCGTCGCCGGCGAACCCGCCCACCGATTGCGCCAGGATCGCGCTGGAGGTCGTGGTGTCGTCATCGCCGTCGTTGTCGCTGCTGTCGCCATCGCCCGTGGTGGTGATGGAGCCGCCGAAGCTCAGCAGGACATTGCCGGCCGGCCCGGCGCCCTGGCTGGCCCCGCCGGAGCCGTCGCCAAAGGTCGAATCCCCGTTGCCGCCATCGCCGCCGGCCCCGCCGTAGGACCGGGCGAGCACGCCGATGGAATCGGTGCCGGTGGTCTCGATCGTGGCGTCCTCGATGTCGACGGTCACGTCGCCGGCCGATCCGCCGGTGCCACCGTTGCCGCCCGAGGCATCGACCAGCCCGGATTCGCCGTTGCCGCCGTCTCCGCCGTCTCCGCCCTGGCTCAGCACTTCGACGCCGTGCGCCACGCTGCCCGTGGTCGTGATGTTCAGCGAGGTGCCGCTGTCCACGACGACCGCCGCCGCCCCGGCATCGCCGCCATCGCCGCCCTTGCCGCCCTGGGCATTGTCGCCGCCTTCGCCCTTGCCGCCACCGCCGCCGTAGCCGCCCGAGCTTAGCACGTAGACCCCGGCCACGCCGTCCTCGGTGCTGGTGATGTCCAGCGCCGCGCCGTCGGTCATCTGGAACGAGGCCTCGGCCCCGTCGGCCCCGTCACCCCCGTCGCCGCCTTCGCCGTCGGGTGTGCCGTAGGACCGGCCATTGCCGCCCGATCCGCCATGGCCGCCCTCGGCAATGACGCTGGCGCCGCTGTAGGCATCGCCGCTGATCATGCCGTCCGACAGGGTGATCGACTGTGTGCCCAGCACGGTGCCGCCATCGCCCCCGTTGCCGCCCTTGCCCGACTCGGTGTCCTTGGTGCGGTCCTTGCCGGAATGCCCGGCCCCGCCTTCGCCGGTCAGCTGGACAGCCGGCACGTCGGCCCCGGATTGCAGCGTGATCTCGGTGTCCGACCCGTCGAAGGTCACGGCGATCCCGTTGACGTCGTCGCCGTCGTCGCCATGGCTGTTGCCCTCGTCGCCGGTGTTTTCGACGTCGAAGAAATAGGTCCCGTCATCGGAGGACTCGATGTCTTCGAAAATGATGTCGGTGACGTCGTCGTCCAGGTCGGTGGCATCTATGTCGTGTTCGATGACGTCGCCTGAGCAGGTGTATTCGGTGTCGTCGGTGCTGCACTCCGAGGCCCCGGCGGGTCCGGCCACCGCCATCAGCGCTGCCACCACGCAGATCGTGGTCAGGGCGAAACGATCTCGCATATCAACGGCCTGATGGACAGGCCCGCTAAGCGCCGTCGTCCCCCGGGCCCTGCGCAGGCCATTCGGGACGGTTTTCGGGTTTGCGGGGCGGGGGGAGTGCTCGATCATCTACTCAACCTTGACTGCTACTGGACACTGGCCGTTTGGCGGCCTTTTTTGTCCCATGAGGGTATAAACCATGGAGTGTGTCAACAATCGGGCGGCACTTGGCCTGCGGTGGTGTTTTCTTGGTACGGCCTGCCCGGGCAGGCCCGGGTTGCACGGCCCCCATTGCGCGCTTCCGGCGCATTTGGAAAACGCCCGGCGCGTGTTATCCTGCAACCGCAGGGTCTGCGGATGGAGGAGAGCATGCGGACTGAACTGACGACGCGCCGGCGCGCCCTGAGGGTGACCTATCGGCGCTACATCGAGGCCGACCGCGCCTGGCGAGGCGCGCTGGACGAGATGAAGGAGTGGTTTCCCACGGCTAGTCGGCCCAACCGGGCTGCGATCGGCAATCCCGGGTCCGAGGTCCGGCGATTGTATGACAGCCGGGCCCGTGCGCTGGTGCTGTTCGAGGCCGCGCATGTGAAATTCGACACGGCCCGTGCCCGGCTGGATCCGGGGCCGGAGGACACGGCCGAACGGGACCTGCTGCCGCATTAGCGGGGCGGGCGCGGTCGAAGGGTTGCGGCGGGATCGGCCCGCCGCAGATACCGTTAAAGGGTGTCCAGCTCGGCCCGGGTGGCCTCGGCCAGGCGGCGGATGCCCTCGGCCAGCTTGTCCGGCGGGTTCAGGGTAAAGTTCAGCCGCGTCGCCCGGTGGTCCTTGCCCTCGGGGTCAAAGACCGAACTGGGCGAGATGCAGACCCCGTGGTCCAGCCCGCGCTGCATCAGCTTTCCCGTGTCCAGCCGCGGGTCCTTTGCCACCGCCCAGACGAACATCCCGCCCGAGGGCACCTCCCAGTCGTACAGATCGGCCAGGTGCTCGGACATCGCCGCGCACAGCGCATCGCGCCGGGCCCGGTAAAGCGACAGGATGCCGGGCAGGATCTGTTCGGGCAGGCCCTCTTCCAGCGCGCCCTGGGCCATGCGTTGGCAGACGCCCGAGGTGAACATGTCGGATCCCTGCTTGGCTGTGGTCATGGCCGAGATCATCTCGGGCGCGGCGATCACCCAGCCGATCCGCATGCCCGGAGCAAGCTCTTTCGACAGGGTGCCCAGGTAGATCACGGGGCCGTCGTAGGGGTCTCCGCTCGCCGACAGGTCCAGCAGACGGGGCAGGGGCTCGCCGTCATAATAAAGCGCGCCATAGGGGTCGTCCTCGACCAGCCAGCAGCCGGTGTCCTGCGCCGCCGAGACCAGCTCGCGCCGTTGTTCGGTACCCACCAGGCGCCCCGACGGGTTGGAGAAATTCGGCACGGTATAGGCGAACTTGGCGCCGGTCATCTGGCCGGATATGTCGACGTCGTTCCGGTCAAGGCGCATGGGCTGGTAGACCGGTGCGCGGGGCATCCAGGCATCGAGCGCGCCCAGGTAGGCGGGCGATTGCGCGGCGATGGCATCGCCGGGATCCAGCAGCACCTTGCCCAGCAGGTCAAGCGCCTGCATGCCGCCGGTCGTGATCAGCACGTTGTCGCGGGTCAGGCGCAGGTCGCCGCGCGAAAACCGCCTGGCGATGACGTCGCGCAGGCCGGGCAGGCCGTCGATGGGCGAATAGGCCAGGGTATCGCCGGGATGCAGTGCCACCGCGTCATGGGCGTGGCGGGCCAGGGCCTGGACCGGCCAGACGGACGGATCGGGCAGGCCGCCGGCCAGGTTGATCAGGCCGGGAATGCGCCCGGCGGCCAGGAAGGTCTGTGTGACGTCGTTGGTCTGGCCCAGCCAGCGGGCAAATGCGGGACGGGACGCCTGTTTCGGGACAGGTTGTGGCTGGGCGGGGCTGGTCATGGCGGTTTCTCCGGCAGGAACGGCGCAAGGCTGCAACGATGACTACGACACTGGGTGTAAAGTTCGCTTTAAATTGCCCCGAGGGCAAAGACCACCTGTCCCGTTGGGGGGGCGATCAGCGCAGCTTGACCGTGCCCAGGGCGATGCGCCGGGCTTTTTGCCGTTCGCGCAGGAAGACGAACAGGCCCGACCCCATGATCAGCCCCATGCCGATCCAGACTTCCCAGCCGGGCAGGGTGTCGAACATGACCCAGCCCCAGAAGACGGCCAAGGGCAGGCCGATGTATTCGAAGGGCGCGATGGTCGCGGCATCGGCGGCCCGGTAGGCCGCGCTCAGGCAATAGCCGACCACCGCCGCGTTCAGGCCCAGCCCGATAAAGGCCCACCAGTCCGACCCCTCGGGCCAGATCCAGGCGCGCAGCAGGAAGACGAGCGAGGCATTGTCGACCCCTTCGGCAAAGCGCCCGTCTCCGGCGACCAGCCAGAACACCCCGGCGACCACCAGGAAGGTCCCCTGGATATAGACCGCCAGGGCCGAAGCCTTGGTCGTGGCTCCCAGTTTCCGGGTCAGGATCTGGTTGGCGGCATATAGCAGGGCCGAGATCACCGGCAGCAGCAGGACCATCCGCGAAACCTGAAGGCTGTCGCTGCCGGCCCAGGGCTTTTGCATCAGGATGACACCGGCAAAGCCCACCGTCACCGCGCCGATGCGCAGCGGGCCGACCTTTTCGCCCAGCACCGGGATCGACAGCAGGGTGATGAACAGCGGGGCCACGAAGAACAGGGCGGTGGCATCGGCCAGGGGAAGGGCGGCGAGGGCGGCGAAATAGGTCATGTTGGCCGCCACGATCAGCAGCCCCCGGAAGGCGTGCAGCCAGGGCTGGCGGGTGCGCAGGATCGACAGGCCGCCTTCCCATTGCACCAGGGCCAGGCTGAATACAATGCCGATGGCCGAGCGCACGAAGACCATCTGGTGCAGGGGATAGCCGGCCGACAACTGCTTGATCAGCATGTCGTTGGCCGAGATGCACAGCATGCCCGCCACGATGAAGGCGATCCCCGCCGCCGCCCGGTTTTCCATCTTCCCTCTCCCGGATAGTGCCCGCCACCGCTATCACACCTGTCTTCTGCGGCAAGGCCGGTGTGCCGCGCCCCGGACGGACTTGCGTTCCGGGACATGGCTGCCAAGGTGCGGGCCATGGCCCTGTCCGATCCGCTCTTTGCCCCGCTCGACCTGCCTTGTGGCCTGCGCCTGCGCAATCGGCTGGCCAAGGCGGCGATGTCGGATGGGCTGGGCGACGGCATGGGCCGGCCGTCGGCGGCGCAGACCGCACTTTACGGGCGTTGGGCGGACGGTGGGCTGGCCTTGCAGATCATCGGCGAGGTGCAGGTCGATCCGCGTTACCCGGAAGCGCCGGGGAACCTGGTTCTGACCCCGGGAGGTGACACCTCGGGGTTTGCCGCTCTGGCCCGGGCGGGGACGGCCGGGGGCACCGCGCTCTGGCCGCAGCTTGGCCATGCCGGGGCGCTGGCCCGGGCCGGGATCGGGCGGGCCGCCGGGCCAAGCGCGCTGGATCTGGACGGGCTGAGCTGCGTAGCACTTGGCACCGATGAGATCGAGGCGCTGCCGGAGCTGTTCGCCGCCAGCGCCGTCATGGCGCGCGACCTGGGCTTTCCGGGGGTGGAACTGCACGCCGCGCACGGGTTCCTGTTCAGCCAGTTCCTGTCGCCGCTCTTCAACCGGCGCACCGACCGTTACGGAGGCCCGATCACCGCGCGGATGGACATCCTGTTGCGCACGGTCTCGGCGATGCGCGAGGCCACCGGGCCGGCGTTCGCCATCGGGGTCAAGCTGAACGCCACCGACCAGCTGCAGGGCGGGCTGACCGGCGACGAGGCGCTGCAGGTCGTGGCGGCCTTGGACGGGCTGGCCGTCGACCTGATCGACATCAGCGGGGGCACGTATTTCCCGGGGGCCAGCGCCGCCTCGGACGCGGGCGGGGCGGGGGCCTATTTCGCTGAATTCGCCCGGGCGGCCCGGGCCCGGACCAAGGTGCCCCTGATGCTGACCGGGGGCATCAAGCACCGGGACGAGGCCAGCCGGATCCTGGCCGATGGGGTGGCCGACGTGGTGGGCCTGGCCCGGGCCTTTGTCGTCGATCCCGACCTTGCGCACCACTGGCAGGCCGGCGGGCCGGACCCGGACTTCCCGCGCTTTACCACCCGGCCGCCCGGGGGCGTCACCGCCTGGTACACCGAAACCATCGCCGCCCTGGCCCACGACCGGCCGGCCCCGCCGCCCGATGCGGATGCCGCCCTGGCCAGCCTGGCCGCGCGCGATGCTCAACTGGCCGGGCTTTGGCGCGACCGCTTCCCGCAGTGAGCCCTCGCGGCGCAAATGTCCTCCCAAAGACCGATTGGCGCGGCCCGACAGGCACGGTACTAGTTGTGCCGAGACAGCCAGGAGGAGACCCCCCATGCAGATGAGCGACACGCGCGAGATCAAGGCCGATCCGGCCACCGTCTATGCCGCGCTTCTCGATCCCGAGATGCTGAAGGCCTGCGTGCCCGGCGCGCAGGAGGTCGAAGGCTCTCCGGGCGAGGGCTATACCGCGACCGTGACGCAGAAGGTCGGCCCGGTGAAGGCGACCTTCAAGGGCAATGTGACCATGTCCGACATGGTCGAGAACGAGAAGCTGACCATTACCGGCGAGGGCAAGGGCGGCGCTGCCGGCTTTGCCAAGGGCGAGGCGACTGTGACGCTGGCCCCCAATGCCGAAGGCGGCACAACGCTCAGCTACGATGTCGAGGCCAAGGTCGGCGGCAAGCTGGCGCAGCTGGGCAGCCGCATCATCGACGGCTTCGCCAAGAAGATGGCCGACAATTTCTTCTCGCGCCTGCAGATGGCCCTTGAAGGCCCGGCCGAGGGCGCGGATGCCGGAGAGGCCGCCGAGGCCGAGGAAGTGGCGAAGAAGAAGGGCTGGTTCGGGCGCCTGGTCAGCAAGGACTGAGCGCGTCTGACCAGGGGGGAGACCATGTCGGACATCGTGACGATCCGCGACCTGCGCAAGGTCTATGCGGAGGGCTTCGAGGCGCTGAAAGGCGTGTCGCTGTCGATCCGCGAGGGCGAGATCCTGGCGCTGCTGGGCCCCAACGGGGCGGGCAAGACGACCCTGATCTCGACCATCTGCGGCATCACCACGCCGACCTCGGGCAGCGTGCACGTGGGCGGCCATGACATCGAAACCGATTACCGCGCCGCGCGCAGCCT
>PAQV01000091.1 GCA_002709405.1 Paracoccaceae bacterium | reverse complement strand
GACGGGCAGAAGAACCGGGTCACCGTGACGCGAGGGGGCGCCGAGACCGTGCCCGAACACCTGTCAAAGGCCCAGGACATCCCCCTGGCCGCCGGAGACCGCGTCCGCGTGGCCACCCCCGGCGGCGGCGGCTACGGAGACCCCATGACCCGGGATCCCGACAGCGTCGCCGAAGACGTCCGCCTCGGCCGATACACCGAAACCCAGGCCAGAACCCTCTTCGGCGTCGCCCTCACAAACGGAAAACCCAACCCCGAACAAACCCAATCCCTCAGGGCCAATACCAACAACAAAACGTAAGATGGGTGCTATAGCACCCATCCTACTCCTCAATCGAATGACGCGCGAGAAAGGGGGGCCAGCCCGGCCTTGCGCGAAGTTGGTTCCGCCAAGCGTCGCCAACTGGACAATCCGGCCGCGCGATTGCAAGGTCTGCGCGACATGCCGGCGGTGCGCCGGGAAAGGCAACGGGGAGGAATGTCATGACCTTTCAAAAGATCCTGGTGACCGGGGCGCTGATGCTGGCCGCGGCGGCGGCGTCGGCGGAAACGCGGGTGACCTACAAGTCGGCCAAGGCCGGGTCGTCCTATTACCAGATGGGCGTCGAGCTGGCCGAGGCGATGAAGGCCGGCACCGACGGGGAGATTTCGGTCACGGTCGAGGAAAGCCAGGGATCCGTCCAGAACGTCATGGAGGTTCGCGCCCGCGGGGCCGATTACGTCTTCACGACGCCCCCGGCGCTGGTCGGCCTGGCCCAGGGCGGCAAGGCGATGTTCGAAGGCAAGGGCAACCCGGCCTTCGACGAGATCCGGGCCCTGTTCCCGATCCCGTCGCTGACCATGCATTTCGTGATGTCCGAAGACAGCGGCGCCACATCGATGTCCGATCTTGCGGACAAGACCATCCTTTTGGGCAAGGGCTCTTTCGGGGCGCGCGAGGGCGAGAAATACATCGGCTTGTTCGGCCTGGCCGACAGCGTGTCCATCGCCGATGCCGAGCTGTCGAACGCGGTGGCCGCCCTGAAGAACGGCAAGATCGACGGTTTCGTCACGGCCGGGTCCTTCCCGGCGCCCAACGTGGTCGAGGCGGCGGCGTCCATGCCCGTCACCATCCTGTCGCTGAGCGACGACGAAGTGGCCGCGACCAAGCGCACCCGGCTGGTGATCCCGGCCGGCACCTATGCCGGGCAGGACAGCGACATCGTCACGACCTCGTTGCCGGTGGCGGCCTTCACCACGACCAAGATGGATGACGACACGGCCTATGAACTGACCCGCACCTTCTGGGAGCAAAAGGCCAAGATGGCCGGGGTCGCGCCCTGGTGGAACGGTGTGACGCCCGAGCTGATGCAGAACGTCACCGTGGCCTTCCACCCCGGTGCGATGCGCTATTACGAGGAGGCCGGCATCGCGGTGCCGACCAACTGAGCGACTGCATAAACGACGATAATATATAGATGACTGGGCGCGGGGCCGGGGGTCTCGCGCCGAATACCGATGAACATGATGCCAAACCCGAACAGCCGCGCCATCGAGGGCGCGTGGATCGTCCTCGCGCTGGCCCTTGTCGGGTTTCACCTGAAGCTTGTCTTCTCGGGGCTTGTCCCGAACCTGGTCAGCCGGCCGCTGCATATGGCCTTCATCCTGCCCTTCGCCCTGATCCTGCGGGCCGAGACGAAGGCAAGGCGGCTGACGGGCATCTTGATCGCGGCATTGGGGGTTGCGGCGGCACTTTGGGTGGCCTGGAACAACGTGCGGCTGGGGGACCAATACGGGTTCCTGGAGGGCCGGTTCCAGGTGGTGGTGGCCTTCGTCCTTCTGGCCGTCGTGCTGGAAACCGCGCGGCGCACGATTGGCTGGCCCTTGCCGCTGGTGGCCGCCCTGGCCCTGCTGTACGGGCTCTACGGCCAGCATATTCCCGGAGAATTCGGCCATTCCGGCACGCCCCTGGCCAGTTTCCTGGGCACGCTGACCATTGCCGAAGGCGGCATCTGGGGGTCGTTGACAGGCGTATCGGTCAACGTGGTGGCGATCTTCGTGATCTTTGGCGCGGTGCTGAACGCGGGCGAGGCGGGGCAGGGGTTCATGAACCTGGCCGCGGCTGCGGCGGGCCGGCTGAAGGGCGGGGCGGCCAAGGTGTCGGTCCTGTCCTCGGCGCTGTTCGGCTCGATCTCGGGCTCGGCCTCGGCCAACGTGGCATCCACAGGGGCGATCACCCTGCCGGCCATGACCCGGCTGGGCTATCCCAAGCGCCTGGCCGCCGCGGTCGAGGCGGTGGCCTCGTCCGGGGGGCAGATCATGCCGCCGCTGATGGGGGCGGGGGCCTTCGTCATGGTCGAGCTGACGGGCGTGCCCTATACCTCGATCATTGCCGCGGCGATCCTGCCGGCGGTGCTGTATTTCCTGGCCGTCTGGGTCGGGATCAACGCCTATGCGACGCGCTTTGAGCTGCGGGCGGTCGATGCGGCCGACCGGCCCGGGGCGCGCGACGTGGTGGTGACCTCGCTGTTCTTCCTGGTGCCCTTCGCGGTGCTGCTGGTGTCGATGTTCGCCGTGGGCTTCACGCCGGAATATTCCGCCGCGCTGGCGATCCTGGCGGGCACGGCCCTGTTGTTCACCAATTCCGAGTTCACCTGGACGCCGGCGCAGGTGCGCGAGCGGCTGGCCTCGGCCGTGCTGAACGCGGCGGCGCAGGTGTCGATGATCGCGGCGATCATCCTGTGTGCCTCGATCGTGATCGGGGTGCTGTCGATCACCGGGCTGGGGGTCAAGATCACCTCGTTGATCCTGGAGGGCTCGGGCGGGATGCTGTGGCCGTCGCTGCTTCTGACGGCCCTGGCCTGCCTGATCCTGGGCATGGAGGTGCCGACGACGGCGGCCTACGTGATCTGCGTGTCGGTGGCCGGGCCGGCGCTGGTGCAACTGGGGCTGGAGCCGTTGCAGGCGCATCTGTTCGTCTTCTGGTTCGCGCTGCTGTCGACGATCACGCCCCCGGTCTGCGGGGCGGTCTTCATCGCGGCGGGGATGATCGGGGAAAACTGGCTGAAGGTGGCGCTGACGGCGATGGCCCTGGGGGTGGGGCTGTACATCATTCCGCTGGGCATGGTGGCGAACCCGGCCCTGATCGCGTTGGGAGAGCGGCCCGGGGCGGCCCTGCTGGCCGGGCTGAGGATCGCCCTGGGGCTTGGTCTGGTGTCCTATGCGCTGATCGGCACGCAGCGCTGGGGGCTGAAGGCGGCCGGAGGGGCGGCGGGCCTGGCGGTGATCTTCGGACACCTGTGGATCTGAGCGGTCCTTGATCTGGCGCGGGCCGGGCAAGGGGCTGGCCTCAGGGCAGCAGGTCCCGCGTATCCAGCCCGCGTTTCTCGGCACTGGCCAGAACCGATTCCTGCAGGGCGGTGTTGCGTTCCAGCAGGCGGCGGAACCGGACTTCGTCGAGGATCAGCATCGTCGTGGGCGTGATCGTGCGGACCTCGGCCCGCCTGGCCCGGGTGCTGAGAATGGCCATCTGCCCGAACATCTCGCCCCGGCCCAGCCGCCAGGTCTGGCCCGCGGTTTCAAGCTCGACCGCGCCGGAAGCGATGAAATAGACGCTGCGGCCAGTGCTGTTGCGACGCAGGATGACCTCTCCGGCAGAGGCATGCCGGGTGCGGAAGGTGCGGGCGAGCTTGCGGATTTCGCGGTCATCGAGACCCGCCGACAGCGGGAATTGCCGCACCAGGGAAATGCGTTCCAGGGCCAGGTCAAGGGGCGGGCGTTCCTCGGCGGCGTTGCGGCGATCGGTGACGTCTTCCATCAGCTTGGTAAAGACCTCGGCCCCGATCAGCCCGTCTTCGCGCATGGCCACGTATTCGCGTTCTTCCAGCCGCAGCGAGGTGCGGCGGATGAAGCGGCGTTCCAGTTCCTCGGCATAGCCCGGGTATTGCAAGCGCAGGCCTTCGAAGGCGGTGTCCAGGGCCTCGATGCGGCGGGACAGCATTTCTTTCAGCAGGTCGGCCACGCGGCGGCCGTGGATCCGGCGGATCCGCCCGCCAATAAAGGCGTCCATGTCGTGCAGGACCATGCGCTTGGACAGCAACAATTCGAACCGGTCGGCGGTCAGCCGGGCCAGCGGGCGCGACAGGTGAAGCCGGTTGCGCAGAATGACCGCGATCTGGAACGCCTGTCCGTAGGCGATGCTGCGGCGGGCGGCGGTCTGGTAGCCGTTGCGGCCCTTGACCCGGGCGCTTTCGATCAGCCGGTCCGCATCGGTCAGCAATTGTTCGGCCATCCGGGCCGAGATCGTGCGTTCGCGCACACGGGCGACGATGGTGTCCCGTTCGTGCCCGGCCAGGGCGATCAGGCCCAGGATGATGCGGTCCTTGTCGAGGATCTCTGCATTGTCCTCGGCCGCGCGCACGGCGTCGTCCAGGCGGTCGCCGAAGCGCTTTGCCTCGGACCGGACGATGTCGGGGGCCAGGTCATAGGTCCCGGCGATGGTCGAGACATCTTCGCGCACGGTCTGCAGCGACACGGCCACCACCTGGCGGGACAGGGCCTGGTCGATGGGCGAGAGCTGGTCCAGCCCAAGCCGGCCGATGACCCAGCGCAGGGTGGTCCCCTGCACGATCAGGGTAAACAGCGTAAAGCCGGTGGCCAGGATGCCCACCAGCCGCTGGATCCCGTCCGGCACCCGGATGCTTTCGGTGACGGCCAGCGCCAGGGCCAGGGTGACGGCTCCGCGCAGCCCGCCCCAGAGCATGGCCGCGCGGTAGGGCCGTTCGACCGGCGGAGACAGCCGGGCGGCGGTCATCAGCGGCATCAGGCCGAACAGGATCAGGGCGCGGGCGGCGATGGCGGCCAGGGTGACGACACCGATCAGGATAAAGTCCTCGGCCCGGACCTCTTGCAGCAGGCGCGGGATCAGCAGGGCGGCCAGGATGAAGATCAGCGCGCCGGACCAATGGGCGAGGATGTCCCAAAGCTCGCGCATGTTGGTCCAGGCCTGGGGCGGCAGGCGTCCCGGGGCGGTTAGGTTCATGGTCAGCCCGGCGGCGACAACGGCGATCACGCCCGAGGCCCCGACCATCTGTTCGGCGCCGATATAGGCCAGGTAGGGCAGGGCCACCGAGATCGACAACTGGGCCAGCTCGTGCCGCGACACGAGGCCCATGATCCAGACGCCCAGCCGGGCGGCGACCCAGCCGGTCAGGGCACCTCCGGCGATGAGGACGGGGAACTGGGCCAGGGCATCGGACAGTTTCGGGTCGGGCACGCCCAGCATGACGAAGCCCATGAACAGGCCGAAAAGGGCAATGGCGGCGGCGTCGTTCAGCAGGCTTTCGCCTTCGATAATGCGGGCCAGGCGGCGCGGGGCCGAGACCGAGCGGAAGATCGAAACCACGGCTGAAGGGTCGGTGGTCGACACGATCGCCCCGATCAGGAAACAGGCGGCCAGGGGCAGCGAACTGGCCAGCGACAGGGCATAGCCGACGCTGAGCGTGGCGACCACCACGGCGACGACGGCCAGCACCAGGATCGGCACGGTATCGTCGATCATCCGGCGCAGGTTCATGCCCAGCGTGGCCTGGAACAGCAGGGTCGGCAGGAAGACATACAGGAAGACGTTGGACCGGATGGGCAGGCCGAGGATCGCCTCGGCCACCGGGTTCAGGGCATCCGTCAGTTCAGTGTGCAGAAAGAAGCTGGCGCCGGCCCCGATCAGGATGCCCAGGGCGGCAAGAATGACGCTGTAGGGCAGCCGCAGACGGCCGGCCAGCGGTTCCGCGATGCCGATGACGAAGAACAGTGAAGCGACGAGGCTGGTGACCAGTACGATATCCATGGGCAGGGAATATCATATGGTCAGGCGGGCGCATTTGAAGAATGCGCGGATGTCGCAGGTGTGCGCGGGGGGTGGCATGATCCCGCGCGGGGTGGCGATGGTGTCAGGCAATCTGGTAATCTGACTTATGTTGAATATGGAGTGGTCCGGCGTCCTAGCGCGCCCGGTCGCGCAGGCGGTCGCGGATGACGTAGACCATCGCTCCGAGAAACAGCAGGGCCATGGCGTACCAGGTCAGGGCGTAGGACAGATGCGCGTTGCGGAAATGGATGATGGTCATCCCGCCGCGCGGCCAGTCGGCGGGTGCGCCCATGTGATCGGCGTCGATGAAATAGGGTGCGGCGTTGTCGATGGCGGCAACGGCGGACAGCGCCGCCACGTCGCGGGACACCCAGCGGTCTGCCAGCGGGTCGTTGCTTTCCAGCAGGGTGCCGTCGGGTTCGGTGATCCGCAAAAGGCCCTCGACCCGGACGGGCATGTCGGGCGTGGTCCGCGCGCTGGCGGGCTGGCCTGTGGGCACGAAGCCACGGTTGATCCAGATCGTCGGGCCGTCGGTGTCCAGCGGGGTCATCAGCCAATAGCCCGGGCCGAGTTCGGTCACGGCCTTGACCAGGTGGCTGGCGTCGTGGCGGAAGCGGCCCTGGGCAAAGACCCGCAGGTAGGCGTCATCGTTGGCCGTGACCGGCCCGGCCGGCGCGGCGACCGCGGGCGCAAACGCCCGGGCATCGACGGCGGCGATCAGGTCCTGTTTCCAGTGCAGTCGCCGGACCTGCCAGGTGCCGAGCGCGACGAGGGTGACAAAGACCACCCCCGCCACGCCCAGGATCGTCAGATCCATCCAAAGCGGCCGGCGCGTGCCGGCGGTTTCGCTCATGGCAGGTTGCGCACCCGTTCGATCTGTTCATGGGCGGGCATCATGTTCTGCTCCAGGTGGAACATCACCCAGATCGAGCCCGACAGAACGATGACCAGCAGGATCGCCGTGAAGATCAGCGACATCGCCTGCCAGCCGCTTTCGGCCTTGCCGGTCACGTGCAGGAAGTAGTGCACGTGCACGATGATCTGCGCCGCGCCGAACAGGAAGATCACCGCCAGGGCCCAGCCCAGGCCGATCTCGATCCCGCTCATGACCAGGCCGAAGGGCACCAGGGTCAGGAAGACCGACAGGGCAAAGCCGACCAGGTAGTTGATATAGGCGCCCCGGGCATCGAAGGACCCGTGGGTGTCGTGTGCGGACGAGCTCATAGCAGCACTCCGGTCAGGTAGACGAAGGAAAAGACGCCGATCCAGATCAGGTCGAGGAAGTGCCAGAACAGGCTGAGGCACATCACCCGGCGCTGGTTTTCGGGGGTCAGCCCGTGCAGGCCGACCTGGATCAGCAGGACGACCAGCCAGATCGCCCCGAAGGTCACGTGCAGCCCGTGGGTGCCGACCAGGGTGAAGAAGGCCGACAGAAAGGCGCTGGCCGAGGGGGTCGCGCCAAGGTGCCACAGGTGGGTGAATTCCTTGACCTCGAGGCCCAGGAAGCCCAGGCCGAAGCCCAGGGTCACCAGCATCCACAGGACGAACATCGCCGTCTTGCGCTGCTGCATGTTGATCACGGCAAAGCCGTAGGTGATCGACGAGAACAGCAGCATGAAGGTCGACACCAGGATCATGTCGAGCTCGAACAGGTCGGCGGGCGACGGGCCGGCCGCATAGTTCTGGCCGACCACGGCATAGACGGCGAACAGGACCCCGAAGATCAGGCAGTCGCTCATCAGGTAGATCCAGAAGCCCAGCATGGTGCCGGTTTCGTGGTGGTGGTCCGCGCCGTCGTGGTGCGGCGTTTCGATGACGTGATACTCGGGCATGTCCGATGCGGTGGGCGTAGCGGTGCTCATTCTGCGGGCTCCATGCGCGGGCCGCGGGCCAGTTCCGTCGCGCGGACCTCGTCGGCCGGGACGTAGTAGTCGCGGTTGTAGTTGAAGGTGTGGCCGATGGCCCAGAGGATCGCCGCGGCAAAGCCGCCCGAGGCCATCCACCAGATGTGCCAGATCAGCCCGAAACCCATGACCGTCAGCAGGCCGGCGATCACCACGCCCGAGGCCGTGTATTTCGGCATGTGGATCGGCGCGAACCCGTCGGTGGGCCGCTGGTAGCCGTGGCGCTTCATGTCGGCATAGGTGTCGATGCCATGCACGCGGGGGGTGAAGGCAAAGTTGTAATAGGCCGGGGGCGACGAGGTCGACCATTCCAGCGTCCGCCCGTCCCAGGGATCGCCCGTCACGTCGCGCAGGCGGTCAGTGTCGCGGTCGCGGATCGACACGTAGAGCTGGATGAAGAAGGCCGCGATGCCGCCCGCGATGAACAGGGCTCCGATGGCCGCGGTGATGAAGTATCCCGCGTAGATCGTGTCCTCGAACTGGCTGAGCCGGCGGGTCACGCCCATCAGGCCCAGCAGGTACAGGGGCATGAAGGCCAGGTAAAAGCCGATGATCCAGCCCCAGAAGCTGAGCTTGCCCCAGTAGGGATCCAGCTTGAACCCGAAGGCCTTGGGGAACCAGTGGGTGACGCCCGCGAAGACCCCGAAGACCACGCCGCCGATGATCACGTTGTGGAAATGGGCGATCAGGAACAATGAGTTGTGCAGCACGTAATCGGCCGGGGGAACGGCCAGCAGCACGCCGGTCATGCCTCCGATGGTGAAGGTGAGCATGAAGGCGATGGTCCACATCATCGGCAGTTCAAACCGGATGCGGCCCTTGTACATGGTGAACAGCCAGTTAAACAGCTTGGCCCCGGTCGGGATCGAGATGATCATCGTGGTGATCCCGAAGAACGAGTTCACGCTGGCCCCTGCCCCCATGGTGAAGAAGTGGTGCAGCCAGACCAGGTAGGACAGCACCATGATCACGCAGGTCGCGTAGACCATCGAGGTATAGCCGAACAGCCGCTTGCCCGAGTAGGTCGAGACCACCTCGGAGAAGATGCCGAAGATCGGCAGGATCAGAATGTAGACCTCGGGGTGGCCCCAGATCCAGATGAGGTTGACGTACATCATCGGGTTGCCGCCCAGTTCCGCGTTGAAGAACTGGGTGCCGATGTAGCGGTCGGCGGTGATCAGGGCGAGCGTGGCGGCCAGCACCGGGAACGAGGCCACGATCAGGATGTTGGTGCACAGCGTCGTCCAGGTGAAGATCGGCATGCGCATGTAGGTCATGCCCGGGCAGCGCATCTTGACGATGGTGACCACCAGGTTGATGCCCGACAGGGTCGTGCCGATCCCGGCGATGTTCAGGGCCCACAGGTAATAATCCATGCCGACCGAGGGCGAATATTCCAGCCCCGACAGCGGTGGATAGGCCAGCCAGCCATTGGTCGAGAACTCACCGATGAAGAGCGACATCATGATCAGCACCGCGCCCGACACCGTCAGCCAGAAGCTGAGGTTGTTGAGGAACGGGAAGGCCACGTCGCGCGCGCCGATCTGCAGGGGCATGACGTAGTTCATGAACCCGGTGACGAAGGGCATGGCTGCGAAGAAGATCATGATCACGCCATGGGCGGTGAAGATCTGGTCGTAATGGTGCGGCACCAGGTAGCCTTCGAAGCCCATCGAGGCCAGCACCTGTTGCGAGCGCATCAGCAGCGCGTCGGCAAAGCCCCGGACGAACATGATGAAGCCCAGCACCATGTACATGATGCCGATTTTCTTGTGGTCGATCGAGGTAAACCACTCGGACCACAGGTAGCCCCACCACTTGTACTTGGTGAGAAGGTAAAGAACGGCAGCGCCGATGATCGCCACACCGATGAAGGTGACAAGGATCACGGGTTCCTGGATCGGGATCGATTGCCAGGTCAGCTTGCCGAAGAAGGGGTGCACGTCGGTATGGACGGCGGGAAGATGGGTCAGGTC
Source organism: Paracoccaceae bacterium (assembly GCA_002709405.1). Classification (GTDB taxonomy): domain Bacteria; phylum Pseudomonadota; class Alphaproteobacteria; order Rhodobacterales; family Rhodobacteraceae; genus Marinibacterium. The sequence continues at coordinate 23,278 of PAQV01000091.1, read as the reverse complement.
GGTGGCCATGGTTCAGTGCCCTTCGGGTCCTGTGGTGGTCTGCGATGAGGTCGTCGATTTCGGGGGCAGCGGAGGCGTGCCCTCGATCGCCGACATCAGGGCGGCTTCGCGGTGGGCGTCCTGCGGGCGCAGGATCTCGATGAGGGCGCGGGGATCGTCGGCGGTGCAGATCCCGCGGAACAGCTCGCGGTTATAAAGGCCCTCCAGGCCGCCGCCGCCCAGGGCGTCGACCATCATCATGTCGTTCATGCACAGCGCGTCGTCGGACACGCATTGGTTCAGGATCCGGGTCCAGAGCCCGTCCTCGACCTCGGCATAGGGCGTGACCGGGTGCTGCATCGAGGGCTGGTCCAGGGCGACAAAGGCGTCGCGGTCCAGCACGTCGCCCTCTGCCCGGACCTTGTCGACCCAGGCGTCGAACCCGGCTTCGTCCGTGGTGTAGAACTTGAATCGCATCCAGTTGTAGCCCAGCCCCGAGTAATTGGAGGCGAACCCGTCATAGGTGCCGTCTTCGTTCATGACGGCGTTCATCTCGGTTTCCATGCCGGGCATGGTGTAGATCATCCCGGCCAGGGCGGGGATGTAGAAGGAATTCATCACCGTCGACGAGGTCAGCTTGAATTCCACCGGCCGGTCGGTGATCGCCGCGGCCTCGTTGACCATGGCAATGCCCTGCTCGGGGTAGATGAACAGCCATTTCCAGTCGAGCGCGACCACCTGGATCGTCAGCGGCTCGACATCTTCGGCCACGGGCACGCCGGGGGCGATGCGGGCCAGGTCGTTATAGGGGTTCAGCCGGTGAGTCGCGACCCAGGTCAGGCCGCCCAGGCAGATGATGATCGCCAAGGGCAGCGACCAGACGACGATTTCCAGGCTGATCGAGTGATCCCACTCGGGCTCGTAGGTCGCGTCGCGGTTGGATGCGCGGTATTTCCAGGCAAAGAACACCGTCAGCGCCATGACCGGCAGGATCACGATCAGCATCAGGATGGTCGAATAGATGATCAGGTTGCCCTGCTGAGCGGCCACGTCTCCGGAGGGGTTCAGCAATAATAGGTCGCATCCCGATAGCAGGAGGGCCGATATCACAAGCGATGATACCGAAAGGATGCGCGAGCGCAGGCTGCTCATGGTCTTTCTCCGTCTCGATTTTTCCGGCCGCGGGAGGTCTGGCGTACCTCGTGACTTAGGTAGACTGGTCCGTGCGTCCGGCGAGCGCTGCATATCTCGCAGCTGCAGAAAAACACAATGCCTTCTTGATGACTTTCCGGCGGGCTTGATAAGGCAACAGGGCGCAGCCACGTTCGAACGGCCGGCCACATATCGGAGAACACCCCGTGACCATCATCGAAAATCAGTCGTCCAGCCATGTCACGATGGACGAAATCGTAACCACCGTGATCATGGCGCGGGTGACGGACTTCTTCGGTTTTTTCGTCTATGCCATCGCCTCGGCCATTGTTTTTCCACAGCTATTCTTCCCGAATTTTGATCCGGTGACCGGGGCAATCATGTCCTTTTTGTTGTTTTCACTGGCCTTCGTGGCCCGTCCGCTGGCCGGGCTGCTCGGCCGACGCGTGCAACGGCAACTGGGCCGGCAATGGAAGGTCGTCGCCGCGCTGATGGTGCTTGGGACCTCGACCGTGGCCATCGGGTTACTGCCGGGCTACAGCCAGATCGGGGTCGCCGCGCCGCTGCTGCTGGCGCTGTTGCGATTCCTTCAGGGCATCGGCCTGGGCGGGGCCTGGGACGGATTGACGCTGCAGCTGCAAAATGCCGCACCGGAGGGTCGGAACGGTTTTTATGCAATGATCCCCCAGCTGGGCGGTCCGCTGGGCTTTATCGTGGCGGCCTCGCTTTATTTTGTGCTGACCGGGTTCCTGACGCCCGAGGAATTCCTGCAGTTCGGCTGGCGCTTTGCCTTCTTCGCGGTCTTCGGGGTCAATGTGGTGGCCCTGTTCGCCCGGATCCGGCTGCTTGAGTCGGATTTCGGAGGCGACCCGCAAGCCCTGCAATCGGCCCCCTTCAGAGAGCTGCTGTCCACCCAGTGGCGGCCGATCCTGGTGTCGACCTTCCTGCCGCTGGCCAGCTACGCGCTGTTCCACATGGTGACTGTCTTCCCGCTGGCCTACGAGCTGCTTTATACCGATCAGCCGATTTCCAGCATCCTGCTCTACCAGCTGTTGGGGGCCGTGCTTGCGGTGGTCGGGGTCATTGCCTCGGGCATCCTGGCCGACCGGATCGGCCGGCAGACCGTGCTGTGGATCAGCACCTCGCTGATCGTGCTGCTGTGTCTGAGCATCGGGACCCTGAACTCGGCGCCCTGGGTGTTCATCCTGCTGGGCTTCCTGCTTCTGGGGTTTGCCTATGGCCAGGCCAGTGCCATCGTGCCCAACCGCTTCCCGTCCGAGTTCCGGTTTTCCGGCACGGCGATCTCGACCAACCTGTCGTGGCTGTTCGGTGCGGCCTTCGCGCCCCTGGCCGGGCTGGTGCTGACCAATGCCTTCGGGCTGTGGGCCGCCGCGCTGTACCTGCTGTCGGGCGTGATCGTGACGGCCGTGACGCTGTACCTGTTCCAAAGCTGGTCGCGCCGCAACTGACCTGTCGCCGCCCGGTGTGGAAGCGGGCGGCTGTCGTCATAGATCGCGCACCGAAAACGTGTCGCCGTGCCGGCCCCGCATCGCGCTTTAGAAGGCGTCGGTCGTGTCGACCTGCGGGGTCATGACGGGTCCCTTTTCCCGGCATCGGCCCCGGGCGCAGCTTGTCTGCAAGGATGATCGCTCCTACTGACTTTATCGAGCGGTTGCTCGTAGATGGGAGGGAAACATGACGGACAATGGATCTGATGCGGTGATGCAATGGCCGGGCATAAAGAGCCGGAAGGCGCTGATCACTGGTGCATCATCCGGGCTGGGGGCGCATTTCGCCCGGTTGCTGGCGGAACAGGGCGCGGTCTGCACGTTGGCGGCCCGCCGCGTCGACAAGCTGGAGAGCCTGGCCGCCGAAATCTCGGCCGCCGGTGGGCAGGTGGACACCCTGACCCTGGACGTGTCCGACCCGGACGGCGTCGAGCAGGCCCTGGACGGGCGGGTCTTTGACATCGTCGTGAACAACGCGGGCGTGACCGCCACGGCGAAGGCCTTGGACCATGACGCGGCCACCTTTTCCCACGTGATCGACACCAACCTGAACGGGGCCTTCGGCGTGGCCCGCCAGTGCGCCCGGGCCATGGTCGAGGCCGGTCAGGGCGGGACGATCATCAACGTGGCCTCGATCCTGGGGGTGCGGGTGGCGGGGATGGTCGCGGCCTATGCGGCGTCCAAGGCGGGACTGATCCAGGCCAGCCGGACCATGGCCCAGGAATGGGCGCGCCACGGGATCCGGGTGAATGCGCTCTGCCCCGGCTACATCGAGACCGAGCTGAACCGCGATTTCTTTGCCACCGATGCAGGCCGGGCGCTGATCAAGCGCGTGCCGCAGCGCCGGTTGGGCCAGCCGTCGGACCTGGACGGGCCGCTTCTGTTGCTGGCCTCGGACCTGGGTGCGTTCATGACCGGAACCGAAGTGGTGGCCGACGGCGGCCATCTTGTCACCAGCATCTGAGGCCGCCCATGGATTTCACGATTTCCCCCCGCATCGAGGATTTTCGCGCCCGTATCGCCCGCTTCGTCGAGGACGAGATCATCCCGTTGGAGGCCGACCGGTCGAGTTATGATCCGCACGAAAACATCCGCACCGACGTCCTGAACGACCTGCGCGCAAGGGCCAGGGCGCAGGGGCTGTGGTGCCTGCAGCTGAAGGAAAAATCCGGCGGCCAGGGTCTGGGCATCCAGGGCATGGCGGTCTGTTACGAGGAAATGAACCGCTCGATCTTCGGGCCGGTGGTGTTCAATGCGGCTGCGCCGGACGACGGCAACATGCAGGTGCTGGAAAAGGTCGGGACCGAGGATCAGAAGGCCGAATGGCTGGCCCCTATCGTGAGGGGCGACGTGCGCTCGGCGTTTGTCATGACCGAACCGGCGCCCGGCTCGGGCTCGGACCCGGGGGGCATGATGCTGACCACCGCCCGCAAGACCAACGACAGCTATGTCATCCGTGGCCGCAAGTGGTTCATCACGGGGGCCGAGGACAGCGACCATTTCATCCTGATCGCCCGGACCTCGGACGATCCGCGAAAGGGGTTGTCGGCCTTTCTGCACCGCAAGGACACGCCGGGGTTCCGCATCGAACGGCGGATCCCGATCATGGGTCCGGAAGAGCATGGTGGCCATTGCGAGGTGGTCTACGAAGACATGGAGATCCCGGCGGAAAACCTGCTGATGGAGGAAGGCGACGGGCTGAAGCTGACGCAGATCCGGCTTGGCCCTGCCCGGCTGACCCATTGCATGCGCTGGCTGGGCCTGGCCAAGCGCTGTGTCGAGATCGCCAGCGAATATTCCCACAACCGGTTCGCTTTTGGTGAACGGCTCTCGAAGCGCGAGAGCGTCCAGATGATGATGGGCGACATCGCCATGCAGATCGAGATCGGCCGGTTGCTGGTGATGAAGGCGGCATGGGAGCTGGACCGGGGCGGCTTTGCCCGCAAGGAGGTGTCGATGGCCAAGGTCCACGTGGCCAACGTGCTGCACAAGGCGGCCGACACGGCGATCCAGATCAACGGGGCGCGGGGCTATTCCAAGGACACGCCGCTGGAATGGATCTATCGCTACGCCCGCCAGGCCCGGCTGGTCGATGGGGCGGACGAGGTGCACAAGATGGTGCTGCACCGCAACGTGGAAAAGGAAGGCCGGGGCTTCTGGAAATGGGATGTCGAGGGGCCGGTGGCCTGACCCGTAACGCCCTGGCGGGCCGGGGAAAACCACCCTCGGCCTGACGAGCGGCGGCAGGGCCAGGGGTCAGGCGGAATCGCGCCGGACGATTTCGAAGCCCAGATCGACCGTGCCGGCGTTGTCCCTGCCCCCGTCCAGGCGGTCCAGCAGGGCCTCGGCTGCGGTGCGGCCAAAGGCCTCGCGGTCGACACGGATGGTGCTGATGGTCGGCACCACGTGCCCGGCGAATTCTTGGTCGCCAAAGCCCAGGACGGCGATGTCCTCGGGCACCGAAAACCCGCGGACCGTGGATTCGATGATGACCCCATGCGCCATCACGTCCGAGCTGCAATGCACGAACCCTTTCCGGAACCCGGTGTCCAGCAGCCGGGCCATGGCGGCGCGCCCCTGGGCGATCGTGGCCATGCTTTCGGTGGGCACGACGGTCGCGGTGGTTCCGGTGAGCTCGGCAAAGCGGGTCGCGAAGGCCTGGCTGCGCCGGTGCGCCCGCTCGTCGATGGCATGTATCGTTGCTGCCGTGGCATGGCCCTGTTCATGGGCAAAGGCTGCGGCCGCCTGGCCGGTGGCCTCGTGGTTGAAGCCCACACAGATGTCGATGGGCGAATTGGTGACGTCCCAGACCTCGACCACCGGAATGCCCGAGGCCAGCAGCATCTGCCGCGACCGCGGTGAATGGTGGATGCCGGTGAGCAGGATCGCATCGGGCCGGCGCGACAGGTGCGCGGCGATGGTGCGCTCTTCCTCTTCGGGGTCCAGGCCGGTTTCGGACAGCAGGATCTGGTAATCGGCCTCGCGCATGCGGGCGCTGAAGGCCCGGACCAGAGAGGCATAGACGGTGTTGGTGATCGACGGCACCAGCGCAGAGATCAGCCGGCTTTTGCTGGAGGCCAGCGCCCCGGCGATCGCATTGGGGACGAACCCGGTGGCGGCGATGGCCTCGTTGATCCGGCGCAGCGTGTCGGCCGACACCTTGGACGGATCGCTGAGCGCGCGCGACACGGTGACCTGGCTGACGCCGGCCATGCGCCCCACCGCTTCCATGGTGACGCCGCGCGGGGCCGCACGGCGCTTTTTCTGTGTCTTGTCGCTACCTGCCATAACGGGCCCATATTTCCCGACGGGGCGACAATGGCAAGCCTCACTCTGGGGCGGTGCGCCCGGTCCTGCGCGACAGGATCAACGAACCGGCAAGTGATCCGGCAATCAGCACCCAAAGCAGCGCGGCGATCCAGCTTTTGGTGAAGAAGATGGTCACGTCGCCGAAGCTTTCGAGGCTTTTGACGAAATAGACCTCTGCCGACGGGCCCAGGATGAAACCGATGATGAAGGGCGCGACCTCTAGCCTGAGCTTGATGAAAAGCCAGCCCGCGATGCCGAAGATCAACAGCGTCCAGACGTCGAACATGATGCCGTAGTTGATGGTGTAGGCGCCGATCACGCACATCATCAGGATCACCGGGAACAGGATGTGCTTGGGGATCGTCACCACCAGCGCGAAATAGCGGATCGCCACGTACATCAGGACGAACATCGCGATATTGGCGATCAACATGGCGAAGATCATCGCGTTCCAGGTGTCGGGGTTGTTGCCGATGAACAGCGGGCCGACCTGGATGCCCTGCAAGGTGAAGGCGCCGATCAGCAGCGCGGTGGTGCTGTCTCCGGGGATGCCGAGGCTGAGCAGCGGGACAAGGGCGCCTCCGGTCAGGCCGTTGTTGCCGGATTCCGACGCGATGATGCCTGCGGGCTCGCCCTTGCCGAAGCGTTCGGGGTGTTTCGAAAAGGTCTTGGCGTTGGAATAGGCCAGGATCGACGCGGCCGACCCCCCTACCCCGGGCAGGATGCCCACGAAGGTGCCGATGCCGGAGGACCGCACCAGGTTCACGATCTGGCCCCGGAACACCGACAGCGAGAATGTCGACGTGCCCTTGACCCGAAGCTCGTCGCGCGAATGGCCCCTGGGCACGCCGATCTCGGCCTGGTCGAAGATCGCGGCAAGCCCAAAGAGGCCGATCAGAACCGGCAGCAGCGAAAAGCCGTCTTCCATCCAGTACTCGGTCCCCGGGGGGATCAGGCGCATCTTGCCGTTGCCGCCGTTCGAGATGTCATAGGTGCCGATCAGGGCGACAAAGATGCCCAGAAAGCCCGAGAAGATGCCCATCAGCAGGTCCGAGCTGAGCGCGGCCATGACGGTCAGTGCGAAGAAGATGATCAGGAATTTCTCGACGTAGGAGAACTTGATCGCGAAATCCGCCAGCGTCGGGGCAAAGAGCCATAGCACCAGAAGCGAGATCAGCCCGCCGACGAAACTGGACACGATGCCGATCCGCAGGGCCTTTTCTCCTTCGCCCCGCTGGGCCATCGGATAGCCGTCGAGCGTCGTGGTGATGGAACTGGGCGTGCCGGGGATGCCCAGCAGGATCGCGGGGACAAGCCCGCCCGAGATGCCGCCGACATACAGCCCCAGCAACAGGGCCAGGCCGTTTTCCAGGCCCAGCGAATAGGTGATCGGCAGGCAGACGGCGACGGCCATGGTCGCGGTCATGCCGGGGATCGAGCCGAAGATGATGCCGACGATCGTGCCGCCGACGATCAGCGTCAGGAAAAGCGGGGTGATGAGTTCCAGCATCTACGTCTCACGGAAGGGTCAGGAAGAAGGGATAGGTGAACAGCCACCACACGAAGGGCGGGGCGACCAGCGACACGATGGCCACGGGCACGATGTTCCGGACGGTGCGGTCGTGCATGAACAAGAGCCCCGACAGGAAGACGAAGGGGATCGAGCACAGCAGGAAGCCCATGCCGGTGTTGGGCCAGATCATGCCCACCGGCACCATCAGCGAGAAGTACAGCAGGGTCAGGACCAGCGTGCCGAAAAAGCGCATCTTGTCCATGCGGCCCAGGACCCCGGACCAATAGGCGCCGGCCCCCGCGATGCGGTGCCGGTCGCGTACCAGGATGGCCAGGCCAAGCACGGCCAGCACGCAGGCGATGATCGTCGGAAAGATCAGGTGCGATCGCTCGAAATCGATCGTCACGTCTGTCAGGAACCCCATGGCGCTCTCCCCGGGTAGCTGGAGGTCTGTCTTGCGGCACAGCCGACCCTGCCACCGTCATCCCTGCGATGACAGCCTGAGCGTGGGTAACGGCTGATGAAAGGCCCCCGGCGCGCATCGCACCGGAGGCCGTTCCGGGTCAGGCGATCAGCTGTCGCCCTGGATCTGCGAGATCACCTTGCCATAGGTGTCGCGCTTGTCGGTCAGGTGCTTTTGCGCCTCGTCCGAGGGCAGGAAGTTCGGAATGAAGAAGGCCGACTTCTGGCGCTCCTGGATGTCGCCCTGGGCGAAGATTTCCGTCAGGGCGTCGTCGATCTGGGTGATGATCGCCGGGTCCATGTCCTTGTTGAACAGGAAGAAGAATTCCTTGTCGAAGGTGAAATCGGTGTCGCCATCCAGCGTGACAGAGGTCTGCGGCGAGGCATAGCGCAGCAGCGCGTCGCGGTCGGTGCCGCCCATGCCCTCGGCCGGGGCCTGTTCAAGCGTGCCGGGGCGTGCGGTGACCCAGACGAACTTCATCGCCTTCTGGTCGTCGGCCTCAAGCTGGGTGAACTGTTCGTTCGCCTGGATCGAGCCGTTGATGACGTCGGCCAGCCCGTCCCACATCGCCTGGTTCTTGTCCGACTGCGAGCCGGTGTTCACCGCGACGATGTTCTTTTCCGATCCGGGCGCGCGGACCGCCGCGGCGTTCTTCATCGCCGAAAAACCGATTTCCGACACGCCGCCCGGCTGGATCGCCACGCGGACGGTTTCTCCGTTGGCCGCGGCGGTCAGGATGTCTTCCATGCTGTCGTAAGGGCTGTTGGCGGGCACCAGGTAGGCGTTGCCCGGGTTGATCGCGACGGTTGCGCCCACGGTGTAGTTCGCGAACGGGTCGACATAGCCTTCCCGGCCATACAGTTCGCCAAGGTAGGACTGATCGTGGAACACCATGATGGTGGTGCCGCGCTTGTCGCGATCCAGCGCCTTGAACGCGGCAGACGCGCCGACCGCGTCGACTTTGACGTTGATGCCCAGGTGGTCGGACAGGGCTTCGGCCACGATGGCCGAGTTCTGGTAGGTGTCGCCACCCGTGGACTTCGAGCCGATCACCATCCGGACATTGCGGGGCAGCTCCTGCGCCACGGCGGCGAAGGGGGCAGCAACCAGCGCAACGGTGCTGACGGCGGCAAGAAGGGTACGACGGTTCAGTTTCATGGTCTGTGCCTCCCAAGTGGCCGCAATGCGACCGGTATCCATAAGTTGCCAGGGCGCTCCTCAACGTCTGGCAGCGCTGTGTATGCGCATACATAAAGTACTGACGTACTGGCCGGGGCTTTGTCAATGGTCAAGTTATTACCAAATGATATTGCGTTGAAGGGCGGGTTCGTCATTGACCAGATGATATGTATGCGCATACATCAGGGAAACCTATGACGATGAAGGGAGGATCGGACATGGCAGCAGATGGCACCGAAAAGCCGCGCATGCTGAGAAGCGACCGTTGGTTCGCACCCGATGATCTGCGCAGCTTCGGGCACCGGTCGCGCATGATGCAGCTGGGCTATTCCGAAGAGGAATTCCGGGGAAAACCGATCATTGGCATCCTCAACACCTGGTCCGAAATCAACTCGTGCCACGGCCATTTCCGAGAGCGTGCACAGGATGTGAAGCGGGGCGTGGCGCAGGCGGGCGGGCTTGGCGTCGAGATGCCCTCGCTCTCGGTCGACGAATCGTTCACCAAGCCGACGTCGATGCTCTATCGCAACATGCTGGCGATGGAGACCGAGGAGATGATCCGCTCGCACCCGTTTGACGGGGTGGTTCTGATGGGCGGTTGCGACAAGACCACGCCGGGCCTTGTCATGGGCGCGCTGACCGCCGGCATCCCGATGATCTACCTGCCGGCCGGTCCGATGATGCGCGGCCATTACGCTGGCAAGATCCTGGGCAGCGGGTCGGACGCGTGGAAATACTGGGACGAGCGCCGCGCGGGCAACATCACCGACGAGGAATGGCTGGGCATCCAGGGCGGCATCGCCCGGTCTGCCGGCACCTGCATGACCATGGGCACGGCGTCGACCATGACCGCGATCACGGATGCGATGGGCCTGACCCTGCCCGGAGCCTCGTCGATCCCGGCGGTCGATTCGGGCCACCAGCGCATGTCCGCCGATTGCGGCCGGCGCATCGTCGAGATGGTGAACGAAGAGCTGACGCCGGACCGGATCGTCACCCGCGCCGCCGTCCAGAACGCCGCGATCACGGCGATGGCAACGGGCTGTTCGACCAACGCCGTGGTGCACCTGATCGCGATGGCGCGCAGGGCGGGTGTCGATTTCACCCTCGACGACCTGGACGCCCTGGGCCGCAACACACCGCTGATCGCCAATGTCCGGCCCTCGGGCAAAGACTACCTGATGGAAGACTTCTTCTACGCGGGCGGGCTGCGCGCGCTGATGAAGCAGATGGAAGAAAGGCTGGACACCTCGTGCCTGACCGTCACCGGAAAGACCCTGGGCGAGAACCTGGACGGCGCGGTGGTCTACAATGATGACGTGATCCGGCCGCTGTCGAACCCGGTCTACCACGAGGGCTCGCTGGCCTTGCTGCGTGGCAACCTGTGCCCGGACGGCGCGGTCATCAAGCCGGCCGCCTGCGATCCGAAGTACTACCAGCACGAGGGCCCGGCCGTGGTCTTCGACAGCTACCCCGAGATGAAGGCCTGGGTCGACGACGAGACTGCCGAGGTCACTCCGGACACCGTGATGGTGCTGCGCAACGCCGGGCCGCAGGGCGGTCCTGGCATGCCGGAATGGGGGATGCTGCCGATCCCCAAGGCATTGATCAAGCAGGGTCATCGCGACCTGTTGCGGATCTCGGATGCGCGCATGTCGGGCACCAGCTATGGTGCCTGCGTGCTGCATGTCGCGCCCGAAAGCTTTGTCGGTGGTCCGCTTGCGCTGCTGAAGACGGGCGACATCGTGCGCCTCGACGTGCCGAACCGAACGCTGGACATGCTGGTGCCCGAGGACGAGATCGCCCGCCGGCGCGCCGATTGGGTGGCGCCCGAACCCCGGTTCGAACGGGGCTATGGCTGGATGTTCTCGAAACATGTGCTGCAGGCCGACAAGGGGTGCGACTTCGATTACCTCGAGCGCACCTTCGGCGAGGCGGCCGGTGAACCCGATATCTTCTGAGGAGGAACGATGACAAACGATCTGAACAGCGATCTCGACCGTGCGCTTGCGGGGATTTCCGGTATCCTTGTCACGCCCTACGACGCGGTGGGCGACATTGCCCCCGACAAGTTGCAACCGATCATCGACCGGGCGCTGGATGCAGGCGTGCACATGCCCGTGGTCAACGGCAACACCGGCGAGTTCTACGCGCTGACCACGCACGAAGCCTGCACCATGGTCGGCGAGGTCTGCGCCATGGTCGCCGGGCGGGCGCCTGTCCTGGCGGGTGTCGGGCGGGGCATCCGGGATGCCTGCACCCTGGCCGAAGCCTCGGCTCAGGCCGGCGCGTCGGCCCTGATGATTCATCAGCCGCCCGACCCGTTTGTCAGCCCGCGCGGCACGGTGGATTACGTGCGGGCGGTGCACGAGGCGTCGGGCGGGCTTCCGATGATGCTGTACCTGCGCAACGACGCCATCGGCACCGACGGGATCAAGGCGCTGTGCGACCTGCCGGGGGTCAAGGGGGTCAAGTGGGCAACGCCCAATCCGCTGAAACTGGCCGCCGCGATTGCCGCCTGCGATCCCGGCATCACCTGGGTCGGCGGTCTGGCCGAAGTCTGGGCTCCGCCACTTTATGCCGTTGGCGCGCGCGGCTTCACCTCGGGCCTGATCAACGTCTGGCCGGAACGGTCGATGGCGATCCACGCCGCCCTGGCGGCTGGAGACTACCCCGAGGCGAACCGCCTGATCGCCGGGATGCGCGCCTTCGAGGATATCCGCGCCGAAGAGCTGAACGGCACCAATGTCACCGGCGTCAAGGCCGCGCTCCAGGCGCTGGGGATGGATTGCGGGCCGACCCGGCCGCCCTCGGCCTGGCCGTTGACGGACCTGCAGGCCGACAAGCTGCGCAGCTTCCTGGCCGCGAACAATCTGATCCAAGGATAAGGACAGACCATGTTGGACAAGATCTTCACCCCCCATGGCAAGCATCTGATCGCAGGCGAATGGGTGGCGGGCGAGACCACATTTGAATCCGATCCCGCGTCGGGCCCGTCACATGCCTTTGCGGTTGGAACGCCCGACCTGGTGAACCGCGCCTGCGAGGCCGCCGAAGAGGCATTCTGGTGCTTTGGCTACAGCAACCGCGAAACCCGGGCCGTCTTTTTGGACACCATCGCTGACGAAATCGAGGCACGCGCCGACCAGATTACCCTGATCGGCACCCGGGAAACCGGCCTGCCCGAAGCCCGTCTGCAGGGCGAGCGCGGCCGAACGACCGGTCAGCTGCGCCTGTTCGCCAGCCATATCCGGGCCGGAGATTACCTCGACCGCCGCCACGACGAGGCGCTGCCCGACCGTGACCCCCTGCCCCGCCCGGATCTGCGAATGATGCAGCGCCCCATCGGCCCGGTCGCGGTCTTCGGAGCGTCGAACTTTCCGCTGGCCTTTTCCACTGCAGGTGGGGATACCGCCGCCGCCCTGGCTGCGGGCTGCCCGGTTGTCGTCAAGGGCCACTCTGCCCACCCCGGCACCGGCGAGATCATCGCCGAAGCCATCCACGCCGCCATCGCTAGGACGGGCATGCCCAAGGGTGTCTTTTCGCTGATCCAGGGCGGCAAGCGCGATGTGGGCACGGCCCTGGTGCAACATCCGTTGATCAAGGCCGTGGGCTTCACCGGCTCGCTTGGCGGTGGCCGCGCGTTGTTTGACCTTTGTGCGCAGCGCCCGGAACCGATCCCTTTCTTTGGTGAGCTGGGGTCGGTCAACCCGATGTTCGTGCTGCCAAATGCCGCCCAGGCGCGCGGAACCGAGATCGGCAAGGGTTGGGCGGGCTCGCTGACCATCGGCGCCGGGCAGTTCTGCACCAACCCGGGCATCGCGGTGATCGAAACGGGTGCCGCAGGCGATGCGTTCGTTTCGGCCGCGGCCGAGGCGTTGAAAGATACCCCCGCCCAGGTCATGCTGACCGACGGCATCGCGCAGGCCTATCGCGACGGCAAGGCGCGCTTTGACGGGCGCAACACCGTGAAACCGGTGCTGACCACCGACCAAGAAGGCCGCACCGCCCGGCCGAACCTCTATGAAACCGACGCCGCAACCTACCTGCAGGATCACGCTTTGGGAGAGGAAGTCTTCGGGCCGCTCGGCCTGGTGATCCGTGTCAGCGGCGCCGCTCAGATGGCCGAGCTTGCCAAGGGGTTCGAAGGTCAGTTGACCGCCACCATGCACATGGATGATGGCGACACCGCCATCGCCCGGTCACTGCTGCCGGTTCTGGAACGCAAGGCGGGCCGTGTCTTGGTCAACGGCTTCCCCACCGGCGTCGAGGTCGCGGACACCATGGTTCATGGCGGTCCCTACCCGGCCAGCACGAACTTTGGCGCAACCTCGGTCGGGACCCTCTCGATCCGGCGTTTCCTGCGACCGGTCTGCTACCAGAACATGCCCGAAGGCGTCCTTCCCGAAGACCTCGGCTGATCCCTCTTTTGTTTCAAACACCTCAGGCGGGACCGCTGGGGCACTCATGTCCCCGCGCGCACCGCCCCAGGAGATAAACTCATGAACAGCGAAACCCGCGACAAGCTCATGACCGTTTCGGTCGCCACACTTGCCACTGCCCTTTTCAAGCGGGGCTTGCGCCACCAGGTTATCCAGGGCGTTCATCCGATCGGATGGAAGGGCAAGAACATGGTCGGCCCCGCCTTCACACTGCGCTACATGCCCGCCCGAGAGGATCGCAATGAGCTGTCCCAGTTCCGCAGCCCCGAACATCCGCAGCGCGTTGCCATCGAAACCTGCCCGGAAGGCCACGTCCTGGTCATGGACAGCCGTAAACAGGCGAATGCCGCCTCTGCCGGGGACATACTGATCACGCGGTTGATGAAACGCGGCGGTGCGGGCGTCGTCACCGACGGCGGCTTCCGTGATGCCGCCACCATCGCCGAGCTCGACATCCCGGCATATCACACCCGCCCATCGAGCCCGACGAACCTGACCAACAACGAGGCCATTGCGATCAACGAGCCCATCGGCTGCGGAGATGCTCCGGTCTTTCCCGGAGACATCATCGTCGGAGACGCCGATTGCGTCATCGTCATCCCGGCCCACCTAGCGGAAGAGGTTGCCGACGAGGCGGTCGAGATGAGTGCCTATGAAGACTTCGTGGTCGAACAGGTCAATGCCGGCGAACCGATCATCGGTCTCTATCCGCGCGTCAACGAAGAGAAATACGGCCCCCGCTTCGACGCGTGGCGAAAAGCCAACAATCGCTGAGACAAAAATCGGCCGCCTCAAACTGCGGGGCGGCCTGATCGCCGTTTTGAAGGAAAACTCAGTTATTCAATGTGGGACGGCTGGAAATTGGATGTTCGCGGATGATTTACGATGAAGAGCTGAGGACGCCAACGAAATAATGCAAGCTGGCCGGCGTGTTGCATCCGGTCGCGCTGATTTTCGTCTTGGCGTCCATGCCAGTCCTCCAGCCTATCGCGGGACACAGCTGGTCTGGTGACCCAGAGCGCTTTCTTACGCTCCGCCCTTAGTTTGGAGTTAAACGCCCTGATGAAGCTGGTGTCGGTGGGCCTTCCGCTTCGCTAAAAGCCTAGACTTGCTCAGTTGGAATAGGCGCAGAGATCGCCTCATGTCAGCGCGGTCCCAGGGAACGTCGCGACAAAGGGCTGGGAATACTTTGTGGCCCAGCCCAGAGGGCCCCAGTGCGCAGCGGGTGGCAAAAAAGGGACCAAGGTCTCACCAGTGGTTTTCGCAGAGCCACACCCCAGAAGAGACCGGATGTGAACTTTCATCAGTCTACTGCTACGCATGTTCTTGTTGCCTTCGGCATCTCCAAGAAAAGCCGGAAAGTGCTGTTCGGACTATCGTGCAAGATGCGTTGTCGACGTCTGGCCGCCACAAACATCCTCGAGGTCTTGGGCGATTGTGGGCAGCTCTTGAGAGTTATAGCGAGCCGATGCGGAACTGGTTTGAGGGCCAAACTGAATAGTCAATTGCAGCGTGGACATTATCAGCGGCATTCTTGAAACAAATGGCCCGCCCCAATTGAGCGGCTTGGCGTGGCTGTGCGACGCATCGTGGGTCTGTGCTCGATCGAGATGATGCTCTCTGGGGCGGCGAACGATATCTTTATGCGCATTTCGGAATGACAGTGTTGTAATATCAACGCTATTGCCTGATCATGACACGGGCTTCCCGCAAGCTGTAGAGCTTCCATCCATTCAATAACTCATCCCGGAGGCTGACGCTAAAACTCTCAATAGCCATGCTCTTAGGGTGATCAGAACTCGATATATGCAATCGTGTCATCATTGGCGGCATTCCATTCGCGAATACGTCGTATTCAATGAGCTAACGCGAAAATTGCCACTAAAACGCAGTCGTCAACGCCCTCTTCAACCAGTTCAAGCACGAATGGATCAGGAATTCGATCTATCAAACCTGCCGTTAAACGTAAAAAAGTCTATTGGATATTCCACAGCCCGAAGCTGCAAGTAGGCAAGAAGCGTAGTGCAGTCGCATATCCAGCTCGAGCAGTAGGTATGCGGGGCCTTTTAAAGTCGGAGCTATCCAGATGTATTATCAAAGCACAGTAGCGAACGAGCCCGGGGCTATGTGGCAATTAGTGAGAAATGGCTGCCTGCTGACACTCGTAAAAGTTATATCGAGGCTAAAATACAGTAAACGGTCAAGACAAGTATGGCCTGGAAAAAATGCCGAGTAAGTCGAAACATCAACGTAACCCCCTTGGGAAAATTTTTCCAACTAAAAGAGATCGACATCTCCCGATGTGACACTTGGGGATCTGCGAGATGGACTCCGAGTGGCGGTATCCGCTGCAAGTGCATCAATGGGTTCTACTACAACAGCTCCGGTGGACGGTTTGAAGCGAATCTTGCGTCCTCTTGTACCTCCCAAATCTTCACGCACGAGTTTGAAGCCCTCATCCTGGACAAACTTTCTAGCGAACAAGCAATTGGAGTCACCGATCTTGGTCAAGCCTTGAACGATATTTGCGCCACCGAATAATTGCGCCTCTAGCCTTTCCCTTGCCGCGCCCCGCCGCAATAAAGCATTCACTAGCTGCTCCATGGAATGCGCCCCGTATTTTACATTGTTGGTGGAGTTCGGATCGTTTCCTGGAAGTAGAAAGTGATTCATACCCCCTATACCTAGTACGGGATCCGACATACATGCCGCAACACAGGAGCCCAAAAGAGTCGACAAAACTTGAGTGGACTTGTCGGCGATGCGGAACTGACCTTGAATGACGTGAATGAATTCTTCACGAATGGGTGTGACCATAAAGTTATTCCTTAAACAAAGTGTTCCGACGATATAGGGTCACTCAACTAGATGTGGCCAAAAACGTTTATGAAGCTCAATGCCACCTGTGAAATCCACCGGCGAAAAATCAGCTGAAGCATCTATGCATCCTTGTTGGTGCTCGTGATGAATTTGAAGTCAAAATTTTGACTTTGGTTGACATTCGAAGTGAATAACCAAAATGGGGCCGCGTTTTTTCGAGAAGTGAAGGTCGAGGCATTGTTGATTTCAAAAGAGAAACAAGCGCCGAGGAGTGAATTGCCGTTTGAAGCACAAGATTACTCGAGTTGACTTGCCGCATACTTGGAACGGCAAGACATATTATGAATATTGAAAAGGAAGCTCCTCAGCTAGGCCATAGTCCCGTGATATTCTTCCATAGAACGAATTGTATTGGGATGCTGTGGGCCACGAGATGTCGAAGGGCAAGCGAACAGAATGTTATATCTCCAAACATGGTCTCCTACCGTCTTATTATTCTAACCGGCACTAGTCCTAGCCATCAAACAACTACTAAAGGTTAAAAGCCGGAGCCGACGGAGGGGCGTGCACAATTATAATAGAGAAAATTTTCACCTTGCGACAAAGAAAAACGTGGTTCAGTTAACCTTCGCTTCAGTCCTTGCAGGTAGCCATGGAACAATCATCGGAAACGTGATCGGTACAACCATCCGGCTCGATGAATTGTTCGACAAAACTTGATCGCGGGAGCCTTCATGACAGTGCGCATCGACCAAGCGGGCGGCCTTGCTGGAAGAGCAGGACAGATCACTAATGACCGGCATCAAATTCAGAAAAATCCGATCGTTGTCGATCGAAACTTTACACACCAAGGTTCTTGCAGTTGTGCAGCAAGAAAATTCACCCGTCACAGTTTCAAGAACCAGGGACACTGGATATGAAAAAGACCATAGCATTAGTGCCGCGGCTTGATAGCACTGCAGCCGAAAGCCTTGCCCATGAACTTCGCGCTGCAATGGACAACGACATTCATATCGATGGCTCAAAAGTGAAGTTCTGTGGGGTATTAGCCCTTCAGGTCATGATCGCGGCACGCCGCCATTCGAAGAAATCTGAACGAAATTTTCAAATTGAAAGCACTAGTGAAGAGCTGTTGGAGTCTTGTCGTTTGTCCGGAATCTCCTGCGAGGAAATTGGATTAACAGCAGAAGCGAGTTTGTCATAATGAGTTTACGAGTTCTTGCAGTGGACGATTCTCGAACCATGCGAAATCTATTACACGCAGCCCTCACGCGCGCTGGTTACGAAGTTGATTTAGCCGAAGACGGTGAAGATGGATTGCGGCGCTATGACGTTTTTGACCCCGATGTGGTGATAACGGACGTAAATATGCCTCGATTGGATGGCCTCGGCTTCATAGAAGCATTGAGGCGCTTGCATATCGATCGCTTAGTTCCAGTCCTAGTTCTAACAACTGAAAGTGCACCCGAGCTTAAGGCTCGTGCACGTGCAGCTGGAGCTACGGGATGGATCGTGAAGCCATTTGATGAAGAAAAATTAGTTTGGGCGATCGAACGGGTCGCCATTTCGGGGGCGCCAAATGAAGGGCGGTAGTGCGGACGATTTTCGAGATTCATTTTTCCAAGAGTGCGAAGAACTCTTGGAAGCCATGCATGATGGGTTTGAAAAAATAGCAAGTGAAACCCACGACGATGAAACCATTCATGCGGTTTTTCGAGCAGTTCATTCTATCAAGGGGGGCGCCGGCGCATTTGGTTTGGACGAGTTGGTGTCCTTTGCACACCACTTTGAAACAGCACTAGAGAAAGTTCGATCGGGTGAAATTGATGCTACATACGAGGTTTTAGAGTTATTCAAGCATTGCGGAGATCATCTTTCGGATTTGGTTGCCGCTGCACGGGACGGCGATAGTGTTTCAAAAGAAATTAGTTCCACTTTGGGCGATAAGCTAAATGAGGTCATAGGCCACGATCCATCTGAGGAAGAACAACTACCAGATTTCGAGCCTCAAGCATTAGATCTTGGAATGCTGGACCTCGTTGCAGGCGAAGCGGGTGAAGAATTTGAAATTGAGTTCTCCGCAGAGAAGTCTCTTTTCTCTTCTGGAAACGAACCACTATTGCTGTTCAGGTCACTTGAAAAAATCGGCGAGTGCGATGTATTATGTAACTGTTCTTCAATCCCAGATTTTTCGGATTTAGATCCATCGAATTGCTACATGTCCTGGCGGATAATTGTTAATTCGTCAGTCGGTCGAGAAAAGATACTGGAAATTTTCGAATTTGTTGATGATTGTTGTGATCTTAAAATATTCGCAGGTGATTCGTCTGTAACAAGTGCAAGTGATAATGACTCCAATGGGGATGTTTGCGCGCTTGATGTAGGGTCTTCTCAGGAAGTGAAACCCGATGCCGTAGCAGATATTGGCAAAAATGACTTAACTTTGGAGTCCACTGAGGCGGGAAAACGTGAGACACCAGCCTCCTTTAGTCCGGAAGGACCAAAGGGGCAGAAAGAAAAGCATCGAGTTGCCGCAACTATCCGCGTCGATCTAGAGAGGGTCGATAAACTTATAAACTTGGTGGGCGAGTTAGTGATCAAAGAGGCAATGCTTTCACAGTCTATTGCCTGTTTGGAGTTGCCTTCAGAAAACGAGGTTTCCACCGGACTTGAAAGTTTAAAGCAGCTCGCAGGCGAAATTCAAGAAGGAGTGATGGCGATCAGAGCACAACCGGTGAAACCTATGTTTCAACGGATGGCTAGGATCGTTAGAGAGGCCGCTTTAGCAACTGGGAAGCGTGTTCATTTTATTACTCGAGGTGAGTATACCGAGGTTGACAAGACAGTTATCGAACGTTTGGTTGATCCCCTAACGCATATGATAAGAAATGCAGTGGATCATGGTCTTGAAAAAGGAGAAGAAAGAGTAGCCGCAGGAAAACCGGCTGAGGGAACAGTTATCCTTTCAGCAGCTCATCGTTCTGGACGCGTGGTTATTGATGTTTCAGATGACGGTGGTGGCATCAATAGACCAAGGGTTCTTGAAATCGCCCGCAGTAAAGGCTTGGTTTCAGAGGATGTTGAGCTGCAATCTTCAGAAATTGATAGCCTGCTCTTCATGCCTGGCTTCTCATCTAAAAAGGAAGTCTCCGAACTGTCTGGCCGTGGCGTTGGACTCGATGTGGCTAGGAGCGAGATACAAGCTCTCGGAGGACGTGTTGCAATACAGTCCATTTCTGGTGAAGGTACCACTTTTGCAATTTCGTTGCCTCTTACTTTGGCTGTGATGGAAGGTATGGTAATCGATGTTGCTGGACAGACTATGGTGGTCCCAATAACTGCTATTCAAGAAACATTACAACCAAGCACAGTTTCTATACATAGAATTGGTTCGCAAGGTAGGGTGCTTAAGAACCGCGATACATTGGTTCCGATTGTCGATTTGGGCGCTTGTTTCCAGTTTCGGCGCGAGCCGGAAGATCTTGCTAACCATATCCTCCTTCTTATTGAAACGGAGAACGATCGCAGGTGTGCATTAATTGTCGATGATATTCAGGATCAAAGGCAAGTTGTGATTAAAAGTCTTGAGACAAATTATCACCGCATTGATGGTATTGCTGCGGCAACGATTCTAGGTGATGGTCGAATAGCTTTGATCATAGATCCGGATAGTATTGTTAGAGATGTTTCGGCGCCTGTTGATTCATCAATTCAACTTTTGAGGTAAGTATGTCTGATCTTGCGGAGTCTGTATCTCGTTTGGAGCAGGAAGTAGTGGCGTTTAGAGTCGCTGATCAAGATTTTTGCTTTGACATAATGTCGGTTCGAGAAATTAGGGGCTGGACTGATACGACTATCTTGCCTCATGCGCAGCCATATGTGAAAGGTGTAGTCAATCTTAGGGGGTCAGTGGTTCCTGTTGTGGATCTTTCGTCCCGATTGGGGTTGGGTGGTACGGAGCCTGGGCCGCGTCATGTCATTATTATAACAGTTGTTATGTCCCAAACGATCGGAATTTTGGCCGAGGTTGTATCTGATATTATAACTGTTCAGGAAGACTCGATCCAACCGGTGCCAGATATAGTTTCTGATGTGGTAAAGTCCTTTATTTCTGGTGTTGTAATAGTCAATGGGCAAATGATTAGAAAGCTGGATTTGTCGAAAGTTCTCCCTTCGTCTTCGGTAGAAATATAATGTTTTCCCGTAATGTAAGCTCTTCCAAGGTCTTTCCTGCTGAGATTGACGGGGCCGCCTTTGGGATTCTTGCGAGAATATTGCGTCAAGAAAGTGGAATTGTTCTGGCCGAAAGTAAAAAGAGTTTGGTTGTCTCTAGGCTTTCTCGAAGGTTGCGGGAGTTGAATTTAGCGGACTTCTCGGAATACTGTGACTTGTTGGGCTCTGCCGAAGGTGCTACGGAGCGCCGGGAAATGGTGACGCTTTTAACAACAAATGTTACAAACTTTTTTCGCGAGGCTCATCATTTTGAGTCTCTTCAGAGTAAAGTTCTTCCTGGATTGGTTGGAAAGCTTCGGGCTGGCAAGAAGGTCAGATTTTGGTCTGCGGGGTGTTCAAGTGGTCAAGAGCCTTACTCAATTGCGATTGCGTGCTTGGAATTTTTACCCGATATTTATAAGTATGATTTTAAAATTTTGGCAACAGATATCGATATGAAGGTAATCGACAAGGGAAAGCGTGGTATTTATTCAGACTTAGAGATCGGTCAGGTTTCTCCGGAAAGGCTTAACAAGTTTTTTTGTCAAGATAAGCGGGATTCATCTGTGTTTAGTGTGGCAGACTCGCTTCGAGCGATTGTGGCATTTGATGAGCTTAATTTGATTCGTGAGTGGCCAAAGAGTAGTCCGTATGACGTTATATTTTGTCGAAACGTAGTAATCTATTTTGATTTAGATACGCAAGCAAGTCTTTGGTCAAGATTTTCGAGTAGTTTGGCTTCTGGTGGTCATCTGTTTGTTGGGCATTCTGAGCGTGTTTCTGGGGTGGCATCTTCCCTTTTGAAGCTCACCGGAACTACCCAATATGTCAAATCTTGATCCGTACTTCACCTATTAAGTCGAGGACTCCATGAGTATCAAAGATAAGCTTCACGTCATGGTCGTTGACGATATGTCCGTTAGCCGTGGCTTAATACTTCAGGCTTTAGATTGGATGGGCATTCAGCATGTCGACTACTGTGTTGATGGTGAATCGGCTCTTCGCAAGTTGGCAGCTCGACCAGTTCATCTTGTAATATCCGACTTCAATATGCCAGGCATGGATGGTTTGACTTTATTGGAGGGGCTTCGCAAAGGCAGAGCGACGCAGAGAATTGGCTTCATTCTTATTACCGGTTCTACAGATTCTGGCCTCATGGAACGTGGAAACAAACTTGGAATGAACAATTATATCAAAAAGCCATTTTCCCCCGAAGCGCTAAAGACCTGTATCGAGCGGGTTGTTGGTCGTCTTTAAAATTCTTTCCGGAGATGTAACATGACTACAATACCTCTCGATGTGACGTTGCGAAATATTTCAAATGAATTGGCTCGATTGTCTGCTATTGCAGCCAATGTGGATGATGTTTTAGGAAGCGCAATAGGAAATTCGGTCGGTGCAAGCAATGATCATTCCACCGCACTTCAGGACGTTGATCTTTTGCGGCAATCACTGGATTGTCTGGTCGTTTTGGTGGGAAATATTGCTAATCAAGACGACATTGGGGCGGGTGTAATTTCGCGAGAAGTTGGCGAGGGAGTATATTTACGTGACTTGCGAGACGCTTGTTTGGCTATGTATTCGAGCAACTGATCGGTGATTTTTAGTGGTTTGCTTTGGAATGCCTTTTGTCGTTGGAGGTCTAATTTCGTAGTTGTTACTTGCCTTCGGCCTTATAGGGCATTTCGCGCGTTGTCAGAGGTTTGATAAATGGGTCATGTTCTCCAGATTGTCCTAGATAACAAACTTATAAGAAGGACTTTTTTGCCCTGGTTCGGGAAGTTTCGCGCTGGTCCCTAGGCTCCAGACTCGTTAATTCTCAAAGCCAGAAGATGACAGTTGCAGCGAGAGCTACGGCGGACAGAAAGACCTTCGGGCACCTGTCGTAGCGGGTCGCAACGCGGCGCCAGTCCTTGAGCTTTCCGAACATGATCTCGATACGGTTGCGCCGCTTGTAGCGGCGCTTGTCGTATTTGACGGGCTTGCCTCGGGACTTTCGGCCCGGGATGCAGGGCTTGATGCCTTTGTCCTGCAAGGCTTCACGATACCAGTCGGCGTCATAACCCCGATCGGCCAACAACCATTCTGCCCCGGGCAGGCTGCTCAGCAGGGCTGCCGCGCCGGTGTAGTCGCTGACCTGGCCGGCTGTCATGAAAAACCTGATTGGGCGGCCGTTCGTGTCCGTGACGGCATGTAACTTGGTGTTCATGCCACCCTTCGTTCGCCCAATCAGCCTGCCACGCCCCCTTTTTCAACCGCAGGCTCGAAGCCGCGCGGTGCGCCTTGAGATAGGTGGCGTCGATCATCACTGTCTTCCGGTCGGCGCCCTCGGCAGGAAGCCCCTCCATCATCCGGGCGAAAACTCCCATGTCGCTCCAGCGCTTCCATCGGTTGTAGAGCGTCTTCGGTCGACCATACTCCATGGGCGCATCGGACCAACGCAAGCCATTACGATTGATGAAGATTATACCGCTCAAGACCCGCCGATCGTCGACCCTCGGTTTGCCATGGCTCTTTGGAAAGAACGGCCGCAGCCGCGCCATCTGCTCGTCGCTCAGCCAGAAAGGATTGCTCATCATGCCCCCATCAGTTTGGGAGCGTGTGCTCTGCCCCCTGAAAACTGGACCGTTTGAAGCTGGAGTTTTCGGCTAATCTTTCCTGGCTGGGAGAGGAGCGGAAACGCATGAAGGCATCGAAGTTC
>PAQV01000090.1 GCA_002709405.1 Paracoccaceae bacterium | reverse complement strand
GTTGAGGTATTCCGCCGTGACGCCGAAACGCCCCGAGGCCACCTGCTTGATCTTCGCCGACGGGTTGTCGCCGTTGGGCTCGGGCACGAAGTGTGCCGGATCCTCGCCACCCTCGCCGCTGTCGGACTTGGCGCCGATGCGGTTCATCGCGACGTTCAGGGTCTTGTGCGCCTCGGGCGACAGGGCGCCCAGCGACATGCCCGGCGTCACGAAACGCTTGCGGATCGCGGTGATGCTTTCCACCTCTTCCAGCGGGATCGGCTCGCCCAGGGGCTTGAAGTCCAGCAGGTCGCGCAGGTGGATCGGCGGGTTCGACTGCATCTTGCGCGAATACTGCTTCCAGATCTCGAACGAGGCATTGTTGCAGGCCATCTGCAGCATGTGCATGGACGTGGCTTCCCACGCATGGGTCTCGCCCGATTTCCGCGCCTTGTAGAAGCCGCCGATGGGCAGCACGTCCAGGCCGCTGGTCCAGCCCTTGGCGTGGATTTCCTCGGCCTTGCGCTGGATGCCGCTGACCCCGATGCCGGAAATCCGGCTGGTCATGCCCGGGAAATATTCCGCGCACATGGCCCGGCTCAACCCCACGGCTTCAAAGTTCAGACCGCCGCGATAGGACGAGATCACCGAAATCCCCATCTTGGCCATGATCTTCAGCAGGCCCTGGTCGATGGCCTCGCGATAGGCTGCGACGGCCTCGGTCAGCGAGCCGTCGAACAGCCCGCGCCCGATGCGGTCGGCCAGGGTGTCTTCGGCCAGGTAGGGGTTCACGATGGTCGCGCCACAGCCGATCAGCACCGCAAAGTAATGCGGGTCGATACATTCGGCCGACCGCACGTTGAGCGAGCAGAACGTCCGCAGCCCCTTGCGCGTCAGGTGCGAATGCACGGCCGAGGTCGCCAGGATCATCGGCATCGCCACGCGGCCTTCGCCGGTGTGCTCGTCGGTCAGCACCAGGTGGCCGGCGCCCGAGCGCACGGCATCCTCGGCCTCGGACCGGATGCGGGCCAGGCCTTCGTTCAGGGCCCGCGAGCCCGGGGCGAAGGTACAGTCGATTTCAACCAGCGGCGCATTGAACTCGCTGGTCAGCAGGTCCCACTGGCCGTTGCCGACGAAGGGGCTTTCCAGGACGATGATCTCGGTCTGGCTGCTGTCTTCGTCCAGCACGTTCTTGAGGTTGCCGAACCGGGTCTTCAGGCTCATCACGCGGAATTCGCGCAAGCTGTCGATCGGCGGGTTGGTCACCTGGCTGAAGTTCTGGCGGAAGAAATGGCTGAGCGGACGGTACTGCTTGGACAGCACAGCCGAGGGCGTGTCATCGCCCATCGACGCCAGGCTTTCCTTGCCGTCCTCGGCCATCGGCATCAGGATCTGTTCGATTTCCTCGATGCTGTAGCCGGCCGCGATCTGGCGCTTGCGCAGCTCGGCCCCTTCGAACAGCGGCGTCTCTTCGGCCTTGGCCAGCGCCTCATCGGCATCGTTGATCTTGCCGACCCAGTCGCCAAAGGGCTGGCTGGCCGCCATCTTGTCCTTGATTTCGGTGTCGTGGAACAGCTTGCCCTCGACCATGTCGACCGCCAGCAGCTGCCCCGGGCCAAGCGCGCCCTTTTCCACCACCGTGGCTTCGTCGGTGGGCACCATGCCCACTTCGGACCCGGCGATGACCAGGCCGTCGCCCGTCACCACGTAGCGCATCGGGCGCAGGCCGTTGCGGTCCAGGCCCGCGCAGACCCAGCGGCCATCGGTCATGGCCAGGGCGGCGGGGCCGTCCCAGGGTTCCATCACCGAGTTGCAGTAGGAATACATGTCGCGCCAGGCCTCGGGCAGTTCCACGGCCTGCTTGGACCAGCTTTCCGGCACCAGCAGCGTCTTGGCCATCGGCGCCGAGCGGCCCGAGCGCACGAGCACCTCGAACACCGCGTCCAGCGCCGCCGAGTCCGAGGACCCACCCGCGATGATCGGCTTGATGTCGTCGGCCATCTCTCCGAAGGCGGCGCTCGCCATGCGGATCTCGTGGCTTTTCATCCAGTTGACGTTGCCCTTCAGCGTGTTGATCTCGCCGTTGTGGGCGAGCATGCGGAACGGCTGGGCAAGCCACCATTCGGGGAAGGTGTTGGTCGAATAGCGCTGGTGATAGATCGCGAAGGCCGATTCAAAGCGGTCGTCCTTGAGGTCGGGATAGAATTCCGCGACCTGCTCGGCCAGCATCATGCCCTTGTAGATGATCGACCGGCACGACAGCGAGGCCAGGTACAGCCCGTGGATACCCTCGGCCGCCGCGGCCTTTTCGATCCGGCGGCGGATGACATACAGTTCCCGTTCGAAGCGCTCTTCGTCCACGCCCTTGGAATTCGAGATGATGATCTGTTCGATCTCGGGCCGGGTCGCGTTGGCCTTGTCGCCCAGCACCGAGATGTCGACCGGCACGTGGCGCCAGCCGTAGATATAGTAGCCCTTCCGCAGGACCTCGGTTTCGACGATCGTCCGGCAGCGTTCTTGGGCGCCGAAATCGGTGCGCGGCAGGAAGACCTGGCCGACGGCCATCAGCTCGTCGGTGCGCGGGTGATGACCGGTGCGCGTGATCTTGTCGTGGAAGAACGGCACCGGGATCTGCACGTGGATGCCCGCCCCGTCGCCCGTCTTGCCATCGGCATCAACGGCACCGCGGTGCCAGATCGCCTTCAGCGCGTTGATCCCGGCTTCGACCACCTTGCGGCTTTTCTGGCCGTCGACCGACACGACAAGACCCACACCGCAGTTGGCCTTTTCCTCGGTCTCGGAATACATCCCGTTGTCGGCCAGCCACTTGCGCTTCGTGCGCTCGGCTTCCGCCCAATTGTCCATTGCTTCAGACATGACAGTCGCTCCTTCTCAGGTCGGACCTTGGCCCGGGTTGACGGAAAACGGCGCCATAAGTTGGGCCACCTGCCCGTGATCGCCCGCGATCATCGCGGCAATCAGCGGGGCAAGAACGCCCTGGCGCTTCAGAAAGGAAGTCAGATTCGAGTGTTCGCAGCCCGTGACCTGGTAGACGCGGGCAATGCAATTGTCCTTGAGCCGCTGCATGTGCATCCGGTCGCGCAGGTCATCCGCCCCGAAGATCGCATAGGCCCGGGTCTTGCCGGTCAGATGCGGGGCCAGGGTGTCCAGGTTGGCGTCGTGCATGTCCTTGCGGAACTCGCCCCAGCGGCGTTCGCCGAACTCCAGGCGCATGGTGTATTGCGGCACGAAGGCAATGGCCGTGTCCGCCCCGATCCGCTGGGCAAACAGCAGCGCGCCGAAGCCGCCCATGGAATTGCCCAGGCAGACCACCCGGCGCACGCCGAGTTCAGCCTTTAGGCTCCGCAGCGTGTCGGCGATGCGCTTCTGGATGCCGGGCACCGAATACCAGCTGCGCACCCGGTCGGTCACCGAAATCACGTGGTTGCGCTCGCGCCCCAGGGCAGAGCCCACGAATTCGTCCTGCTGGATCGCGCCCATGCCGTGGCCGATGCCGGTAAAGGCCACCACGGCCACGTCGGTATCGCCCATGTAATGGCTGATCTTCAGGTCCGGCTCGTCGACGATGACCCGCATGTCGACCGCCCCGGGCGTTTCGGGGATGCTGCCGTCCATGGCCGCCTGCAATTGCTTGTCGTCAGATCCGGTCACGGCGACGTGCCTCCTTCGCGTGCATTTTCCGGATCCTGCGGGACAAGCAGCGGAGCCACAAGCGCATCCAGCTGGGCCCGGTCCGCCGTCATCGCCACCATCAGGAAGCGATCCAGCAGGCCACGCGCCTTCAGTTCCAGCGGCAATTCGTGGGTGAACCCGTCCAGGACGTAGCAGGTCGCCACGCAGCGGCGCTCGATCCACTTCATGTGGCGGCGGTCGTGGCGGCAGTCGCCGCCGAAGAAACAGAACGCCTCGGTCTTTCCGGTCAGGTAGCGGTGCAGCGAGTGCAGGTTCGCCTCGACCATGTGCGGGCGAAACTGGGTCCAGCGCCGTTCCTTGATGTTCGGAGACATGGTGAACTGCGGCACGAAGCTCATGGCCCGATCCGCCCCGATCCGCTCGGCGAACAGCAGCGCGCCGTGCCCGCCCATGGACGACCCCAGCGTCATCACGCGCGCGGCCCCGATGGCGTCGATCTTGTCGCGCACGACCTGCACGATCCGGTCCTGCATGCCGGGCATCGAGAACCAGCTTTTCAGCCGGTCCGACACCGAGATCACGTGATTCTGCACCGCCCCGGCCCGGGCGATCCCGAAGAATTCGTCCGGCTGGTTGCCAAGCGAGTTGTGGTCCGCGCTGTTGAACGTCACCACCACCCGGTCCGAGCGGCCGGGGTAATAGGTGATGCGCAATGGGGCGTCGTCGACCAGGAAGTCTGGCGTGACAAAGGCGGTTCTGGGTGCGCCGCGGATCTGGAGAGCCTGGGGATCCATGGTCTCAGCCCCTGTCCAGCAGCGGGAATTTCTCCGCGCATTGGGCCCGGGTCAGGACCTGGCGATCGTTGGGCACGAAGGCATAGGCATCGGGCTTGTGGTCGATGAAGATCTCGTTGTGCACGACCATGTCGCTGGCATCGTCCAGAACACCCACGGGCAGTTCGACGCCCCCGACCGGCGCACCGCCGCCAGTGAAGCGGAAGAACAGGTTCGACCCGCAGGTGCTGCACCAGGCCCGTTCCGCGAAGGACGAGCTTTGATGGCGGGCGATGTGGTCCTCGCCCTCCCAGGTGATGTTGTCGGCCGGAACCGTGACGCCCAGCAGGGCCGAGCCCGTCCAGCGCCGGCAGGTCTCGCAATGGCAGATGCCGAATGTCAACGGCACGTCACGGGCAGTGAAACGCACTGCGCCGCAATAGCAGCCGCCCGTCCTGTCCCTGACGTCATCCGTCATGCGCTGTCCTCTTCACTCCCGAAGGCCGCTTCGACCTCGGCTTGCGTCATCCGTTTCAGATCTCCGGCGAAGGCATAGCCATCTGGCTGGAAATCCACGAAAATCTCTGTCGTCAGCCGCACCCCGTCCAGGTCGTCCAACGACCCCGCGCCCAGGCTGATCATGTCCGACCCCGGCCCGTCGCCGAGCGTCCGGTAGAACAGCCCCGACCCGCAGGTGCGGCAGAACCCGCGTTCCGCCCAGTCCGACGACCGGAAAAGCCCGACGTGTTCGAACCCCTCCCATGTCACCTCGTCCCGCGGCACCATCAGCCCCAGGGCCAGCCCGCCAGTGTGCTTGCGGCACATGCCGCAATGGCAGACGTCCATTTCTGCCGGAGCCCTGGCCAGCGTGTAGCGCACCGCGCCGCACAGGCATCCTCCCGCTGTCGACCCCATGCCTATGCCTCCGCCGCAGGTGTGCCGGTGCCCGCGCGCAGGATCGGCGCGGGCCGGGCCCCCTTATTCCGCAGCAACGGCGGGCTTTGTGTCAAAGCCTTCCAGCACGGCCGCGGCGCAATCGCGCCCGTCGCGGATCGCCCAGACCACCAGCGAGGCACCGCGGACGATGTCGCCCACCGCGTAAACGCCCGGCAGCTCGGTCGCGCCGGTGGTGAAGGCGGCCTTGATCGTGCCCCAGCGGGTCACGGCCAGCTCCGGCTGATCCCAGAGCGTCGGCAGGTCCTCGGGCTCGAAGCCAAGCGCCTTGACCACAAGGTCGGCCTCTTCGACGTAATCCGCGCCCTCGATCACCTCGGGCGACTGGCGGCCGGTGGCATCGGGCGCGCCAAGGCGCATCTTCTGCACCTGCACGCCGCTGACCTTGGCCGAGCCCTCGCCCGGCACCGAGACAAACCCCTTGGGCGCGCTCAGCCATTCAAAGACCACGCCTTCTTCCTCGGCGTTCTGGGTTTCGCGCTGCGAGCCGGGCATGTTGGCCCGGTCCCGGCGGTACAGGCACTTCACGCTCTCCGCGCCCTGGCGGATCGCCGTGCGCACGCAGTCCATGGCCGTGTCGCCGCCGCCGATCACGACGACCTTCTTGCCCGCCGCGTTCAGCTTGCCGCTGTCGTAATCTTCCACAGAGTCACCGAAGCTGACCTTGTTCGAGCAGGTCAGGTAGTCGATCGCCTTGACGATTCCGTCGGCTTCCAAGCCCGGCAGCTCCAGGTCACGCGACTTGTAGACGCCGGTGGCGATGATCACCGCCTCGTTTTCGGCCCGGATCGTCGCGAAGATGTCGCCGTCCACGTCGCAGTTCATGACGAATTCAACACCGGCCTTCGCCAGCTGGTCGACCCGGCGCAAGACGATGTCCTTTTCCAGCTTGAAGCCCGGAATGCCGTAGGTCAGCAGCCCGCCCGCGCGGTCGTACCGATCATAGACCGTGACCTTGCAGCCCGCCCGCACCAGCACGTCGGCCGCCGCCAGGCCACCCGGGCCGGCGCCGATGACGGCCACGCGTTCGTCCCGCTTGGCGACCGGCTTGATGTCCTCGACCCAGCCTTCTTCCCAGGCCGTGTCGGTGATGTATTTCTCGACCGAGCCGATGGTCACGGTGCCGTGGCCCGATTGCTCGATCACGCAATTGCCTTCGCACAGGCGGTCCTGCGGGCAGATGCGGCCGCAGATCTCGGGGAAGGTGTTGGTCGCCTGACTGATGGCATAGGCTTCCTGCAGGCGGCCTTCTGCGGTCAGGCGCAGCCAGTCGGGGATATTGTTGTGCAGCGGGCAATGGGACTGGCAATAGGGCACGCCGCACTGGCTGCACCGGCTGGCTTGCTCTTTCGCCTTGGCGTCGGCGTACTCGGCATAGATCTCGCGGAAGTCGGTCTTCCGCGCGTCGGCCGAACGCTTCTCGGGCATGTCCCGGTCGATCTTGACGAATTTGAGCATCGGCTGCTTGGCCATGGATACGTCCCTTGGTTAGTCCCTCGGTGCATTTGCTCGGCCTCTGTAGGCGAAAGCAATGCAGAAGAAAAGTCAGTTATTATGACCTATATGGGGGTAATTTACACTCGATCGGCAATTTTTGCGACCGGCGACGGCAAATTTAGGTAACTAATCGGACCTATTTACCGAATTTCCTTCACAGGTAGTATCTTATACACGTTGGACGCGTTCTTGCACAGGATACAATTGTCGAATGCCCTTGCTGCACCTCGTCCTGATCGCCGTGATCCAGGGTCTGACAGAGTTTCTGCCCATTTCCTCATCCGGTCACCTGATTCTCTTGCCCGGCCTGACCGGGATGGAGGACCAGGGCCAGCTGATCGACGTCGCCGTCCATGTCGGCACCTTGTTCGCCGTGATGCTGTACTTTCGCCAGGACGTGGCCGAGGTCATCCGCGGGCTCGGCCGGCTGGCCCGGGGCAAGGTCGACACGCTGGGCGCCCGGCTGGCGATCGGGCTGATCGCCTCGACCGGGCCTGTGATGGCCGTGGGCTTCATCCTGCACGCCACCGGGCTGGACCAGATGTTGCGGTCGGTCGCGGTGATCGGCTGGACGATGCTGGTCTTCGGGCTGGTGCTGTACTGGGCCGACCAGAAGGGCCCCGAGGCCAAGACGATCACCGACTGGCGCTTTCGCGATGCCATTGCCATGGGCCTGTGGCAAGCGGTGGCCCTGATCCCCGGCACCTCGCGGTCGGGCATCACGATCACCGGCAGCCGCCTGCTGGGCTATACCCGCGAGGAAGGGGCCCGGATTTCCATGCTGATGTCGATCCCGACGATCATGGCCTCGGGCGTGCTGCTGGGCCTGGACGTGGTCGAGGCCGGCGACTGGACCCTGGCCTCTGACGCCGCGCTGGCGGCCGCCCTGGCCTTTGGCGCAGCCCTGCTGGCGCTGGCGGTAATGATGCGCCTGACCCGGACGATCAGCTTTACGCCTTACGTCATCTACCGCGTGATCCTGGGCATCGGCCTGCTGATCTTCGCCTACAGCTGACCGGTTAGGCCCAAGCCCTGCGCGCGGCCCTCAGACGCGCAGGTCGCTGGCCGATTCCTTGATTTCCTCGTACTGGCCCGAGGGCCGGAAGCGCCACAGGTAATCGGGCAGCACCGCGGTCATCGCCACGGGATCGATGCCCAGCGTGTCCAGCCCCTTGGCCCCATCCGCCACGACATTGTCATGCGCCAGGTTGGCCACCTGGTCCTTGGTCAGGAGGCTGTTCGAGAACAGGCCCAGCGACATCTTTTCCGCCAGCCCCAGCCCCGAGGCCATCAGCCGCGCCGCCGGGAACGGCATGTTCATCACCAGCCGGTTGCGCCGGATGATCGTCAGCATCTGCTCCATCAGCGCGCGAAAGCTCATCACGTCCGGCCCGCCAAGTTCATAGACCCCGCCGGGCACACCGCCCAGAACCGCCTTTTCGGCCGCCTCGGCCACGTTATCCACGTAGACCGGCTGGAACAGGGTGTCGGCGCCCACGACCGGCAGCACCGGCCCCATCCGGGTCATCTGGGCGAAACGGTTGAAGAATTCGTCCTCGGGCCCGAAGATGATCGAGGGCCGCAGGATCACCGCTCCGGGCATGTGGTCCAGC
This sequence comes from Paracoccaceae bacterium, assembly GCA_002709405.1. Classification (GTDB taxonomy): domain Bacteria; phylum Pseudomonadota; class Alphaproteobacteria; order Rhodobacterales; family Rhodobacteraceae; genus Marinibacterium. The sequence goes on along the minus strand of PAQV01000090.1, from coordinate 44,588 downwards.
ACGGCGGCCTCTCCGGCGGCCTTGGTGCGTGCGTATTCGCTGTCGCTGTCCGCATCGGCCCCGATCGCCGAGACGTGCACCAGCGTGCCGATCCCCTCGGCTGCGGCGAGCCGCGCGATCCGCCCGGCGCCTTCGGACTGGATGGCCTCGAAGGTGTTCTTGCCGCTTTCGGTCAGCACGCCCACGCAATTGACCACGGCATCCGCCCCGGCCAGCACCGCCTGCACAGAGGCATCGTCACGGATATTGCAGAACACCGGTTCGACCTGGCCGACGACACCGTAGGGCTTGACGAAGATCGCCTCGTTCGGACGCCGCGTCGCGACCCGCACGCGCCAGCCCGCCTTCGCCATCCGCCGCGCGACGTACCGTCCGATAAACCCGGATCCGCCAAAGATCGTGACCAGCTTCGACATGGGGGCATCTCCTTTGTCTGCACGTCTTTTCGAAGTAGCGCCGTGAGCCCTTGCAAACAAGGCGCAAATCGCCGCCCCGTCCGCACCGGTCGAACTTCGTGGCAATCTTTTAAAAAAAACTTGCGAGAAACCGTTTGACACCCCCTCGGACCACCTTTAAGTGCACGCCTCACGTTACCTGCCCAGGTGGCGGAATTGGTAGACGCGCTGGTTTCAGGTACCAGTGACTTCGGTCGTGGAGGTTCGAGTCCTCTCCTGGGCACCATAACGGCCCAAAGCCCTCGCAGACTTCGGTCGCGAGGGCTTTTGCTTTTCCAGAACAATGACTTGGCCTGCGCCCTCCCCCCGCTGATGCCTGCCAATAGCGCCGCCGATTTCCGTTTTTTGTCAGGCTCAGGGCCGTATGCGTCCCGAGGATCCGGGTCCATCGTCCGCACGTCGTCCGGAACTTCCGCGTGCACCTGTCGGTTGTCTTCCAAACCTGCGCCCCGTCCCGGGGTTAGATTGGAGGACCCGATGACAAACCGAGCCCTGACGTCCACGACCGCCGTGGCCCTGTGCCTCTCGCTGGCTGCGCCCGCCCCGCTTCTGGCGCAGGACCAGCAGAACCGCCCCTTCCCCTGCGTTGCGCCCACCGGAGCCATTGCGGACACCCCAAAGGCCCTGTCGGACGAGCTGATGGCCCTGACCACGACCGACGCCCAGGCCGCGCCCCAGGCTGACGCCGGTGACGTCCAGGTCTGCTCGCCCGGCGCGATCCAGCGCGGGATCGACCGGGGCGGAGAGGAATTGGCCGCCGCGATGCAGGCCGCTCCGCAACAGGTGCAAAATCAGTTGGCCGCGTTGACCGAAGCCGCCCCGGCCGAGCCGACCCCGCAAGCCAATGCCCAGGCCAATGCGCAAGACAATGCCCAGGCCGAGGCGCCTCAGGCCCAGACGCCGGCCAATGATGCGCCGGCCCAGACCGCTCAGGACAAGGCCAAGCCTGTCGGCGAGGCCGGCCAGCAACGTCTGACCGAAGAACAGCGCCAGCGCCTGGCCGAGGTGCGCGCGGAACGCCGTGCGGCCATTGCCGCCGTGCGCGAAGAGGCCCGCGAGGCCACCGCCGCCGCCCGGACCGAAACGCGCACCGTGACCGAAGACGACGTGCGCAAGGCCGACGAGGATTTCGACACCGCGGCGAACGGGTCCGGTCAGGCCCAGGCGCAACAGCAGGACGAGGACGACAGCAAGCTGTCGACCTTTGAAAAGGCCCTGTTGCTGGGGCTGGGGACGGCTGTTGTCGGGTCGATCCTGAACAATGGCGACGAGGTCGTGTCGAACTCGGGCGACCGGGTCGTCGTGGAACGCGACGGCGAGCTGAAGGTGCTGAAGAACGACGACGAATTGCTGGCCCAGCCCGGGGCCGAGGTGCAAAGCCAGACCTTTGAGGACGGCTCGACCCGCGAAACGATCACCTATGCCGACGGCAGCCAGACGATCACCGTGCGTGCCCCCGACGGTACGGTGTTGCGGCGGTCCATGATCCAGGCCTCGAACGGCGAGGAAGTTGTCCTGTTCGACGACACCCAGGAGGCCGAGCCGATCGACTTTGACGCCCTGCCCCAGTCGCAGACCGTGGCTTTCCGCCAGAGCGATCCGACCCTGACCGACCAGCAGGCGCTGGAGGCGGCGCTGCAAAAGGCCATTGCCCAGGACCTCGACCGGCGCTTTTCGCTGAACCAGGTGCGCAGCTACAAGCAGGTGCGCGCCCTGGCCCCGGAAATCGAGCTGGATTCGGTGACCTTCGCCACCGGTTCGGCGGCGATCCAGCCCAGCCAGGCCGAGGCGCTGGCCGCCCTGGGTCAGTCAATGCGCGACATCATCGCCAGCGAGCCCGATTCGGTCTTCCTGATCGAGGGGCACACGGACGCGGTGGGCACCGCCAGCACCAACCTGGCCCTGTCGGACCGGCGGGCGGAAACGGTGGCCCTGGCCCTGACGCAGTATTTCGACGTGCCGCCGCAGAACCTGATCACCCAGGGCTACGGCGAAAGCGACCTGAAGATCGCCGTGCTGACGGATGAACGCGCCAACCGCCGGGCGGCGGTGCGCAACATCACCGATTTGCTCTACTGACCTGACCGGTCAGAAACGGACCGGCCGGCCCCGACAGGCCGGCCGTTTCCCGTTCAGCCCATACGCTCCGAGGCATAGGACCCGGGGCTGGCCGGAAAGACCACGGTCTTGTCGTTGTTCAGGAAGCAGCGCCGGTGGATATGCGCATGCACGGCGCGGGCCAGCACCTGGGCCTCGACGTCCCGGCCCAGCGACACGTAATCCGACGGGCTTTGCGCATGGGTCACGCGCACGGTGTCCTGCTCGATGATCGGGCCCTCGTCGAGGTCGGCGGTCACGTAATGCGCCGTCGCCCCGATCAGCTTGACCCCGCGCTGGTAGGCCTGCTTGTAGGGGTTCGCGCCCTTGAAGGACGGCAGGAAGGAATGGTGGATGTTGATGATCCGCCCCGACATCTTCTGGCACAGGCCGTCGCTGAGGATCTGCATGTAGCGGGCCAGCACGACCAGCTCGGCGCCCGACTCTTCGACCACCGACAGCAGGCGGGCCTCGGCCTCTGGCTTGTTTTCCTTGGTCACCTTGATCTGGTGGAAGGGGATGTCGTGGTTCACCACCAGCTTCTGGTAGGTCAGGTGGTTCGATACCACGCCCACGATGTCGACGGGCAAGGCCCCGATCCGCCAGCGGTACAGCAGGTCGTTCAGGCAATGGCCGAAGTTCGACACCATGATCAGCACCTTGGCCCGGTGCGCCGCGTCGTGGATCCCCCATTCCATGTCGAAGCTGTCGGCCACGGCGGCAAACCCCTCGCGCAGGCTGTCCAGCGTTGCCCCGGTTTCGGGCGTGCAGGTGATGCGGGTAAAGAACCGGCCCGTTTCGGTGTCGTCGAACTGGGCGGCATCGGTGATGTTGCACCCGTTCTCGGCCAGATAGCCCGAGATGGCGGCGACGATCCCGCGCTTGGACGGGCATTGAACGGTTAGGACGAAAGTCGTCATGGTGGGCTTCCCTGAGCTGAACGCGATGCTGCGCCGCGGCGCACGATCCGGACTACTCCTCTATGGGACGGGAATTGCGGTCAATTTCGGATACGACCTGTCAGGCGCATTCTCCGGCAGGGCGGCGTTCCTGAGCCGCACAAGCGTCCATTATCGGGAACGTCCGGGCGCGGATCGGCGACCGGCTGTCCATGCCTCAGGTCCTGTCCTTGACCCCGGCAATCCGGGCGGCGATCGGCGCGCCCGTGATCACAAGCAGGATCCGCGTCAGGTGGTGCACGATGACAAAGCCCAGGTCGGCCCCCGCGACGATCGACAGCACGGTCATCTCGGCCTGCCCCCCGGGGGCGAAGGCCAGGAAGCCCTCGACCGGTTCGGCCAGGCCCAGCAGCACGACCAGCTCGGTAAAGACCGCCGCCAGGGCCGCCAGCAGCAGCACAAACAGCACGCCCGCGCTGACCACCCGCCGCAACTCAAGGAAGGTCACGCCGACATAGCCCGCCCCGATGGCCATCCCGATGAAGAACTGCGCGGCCAGGATGGATTCGGCCGGAGGCCGCGTGTGGATCAGCCCGGCCAGCGACAGCACCGCCGTCACGATCATCGGGCCCAGGATCGACGCCCCGAACAGGCCGATCCGCTCTCCGCCCTTCCAGCCGACGATGGCCGCCACCAGCATCAGCGCCATTTCCGACAGGGGCAGGGTCGCGGCCGGCGCGCCGATCGGGTTGGACAGGGACACGCCGAACCCGTGGATCAGGATCAGCGGCGCGACCGTCACGATGATCAGCACCCGCGTGGCATGGATCAGCGACAGCGCGCGCATGTCGCCGCCCGCCTCTGTGCCGAAGATCACCATGTCCTGCAGGCCTCCGGGCATGGCCGCGTACCAGGACGTGGCCCAGTCGAACTTGTAGACCTTGCGGAAGAACGGCACGCCCACGCAGGCGATCACCAGGATGTAGATCGGGATCAGCGACACCGACAGGGCCATCTGGGGCAGACGCGCAATGACCTCGGGCGTGATCGAGGCTCCGACGGCCACGCCAAGGATCGTGCGGAAGGCCACGGCGAATTCTCCCAGCCCTTTCAGGGGCATGCCCGCCAGGGCCGCGACCAGGCAGGCGAACATCGGGCCGAACAGGAAGGGCAGCGGCAGGTTCAGGGCGGAAAACACGCCGACCCCGCCCATCGCGACCCCGATGGTCAGGATGCGGCGGGCGGTGGTGGACAGGTTGGTCATCGGGGGGACTCGAGTCGGAGAGGTCATTCTTGCATCCGCTTGTATCCAGATGTATCCAATTTGCAAAGAGGGGTTGTCATCATGAGCGAAACGACCAGTGGCCAGGGGCGCGAGGCCTATGGAAAGCTGATCGACGACATCAAGGCGGGCCGCCTGAAACCCGGGGACCGGCTGACCGAAACCGACCTAGCGGCCCGGCTGGGCCTGTCGCGCACGCCCGTGCGCGAGGCCATCCGCCAGCTGGAATCCGATGGGCTGGTGACCCATGTCCCGCGCGTCGGCGCGGCGGTGCGCAAGCTGGATTATCGAGAAGTCAGCGAGCTTTACGAGATGCGGGCCGTGCTGGAAGGCACCGCCGCCCGCTTTGCCGCGCGCGGAACCTCGGACATCGAACTGGCCGAACTGGTGTCCATCAACGACGAGATGCGGGCGGTTCAGGCCGATGTCATTGCCCTGCAGGAAGCTAACCGCCAGTTCCACAACGTGCTGCTGCAGGCGGCCCGCAACCGGTATCTCGTGCGCGCGGTCGAGGCGGTCTACAAGACGCTGTTGATCCTTGGCCCCTCGACCATGGAAGAGGCCAGCCGGGCCGCCGATGCCATTGCCGAACACGACCGGGTAATCGCCGCCGTGCGCGCCCGGGACGAGGCGGCGGCCGAAACCGCCATGCGCGCCCATATCGAGGCCGGCCACCGTGCCCGCCTGCGCCAGTTCCGGGCCAGCACCTGATCCGCCCAGCCTTTCTGGGCCCGTTTCGCCCCCTGATGCCCGGCCGGACTGTGCCGGAGGTGACGTTGCCGCGACCAATCGGCAGTGCCACCGCCGTGCCAACCAACATTTCGCTGGAAATGGAACATGAGAGGTAGGATTTTTACCATGATCTCCCTGATTCCATTTGCCTTTGTTGACAAACCCTCTACGTCCGCGCCTTGGGACTCCGGACATGCCCGGCTCGCAGCCGCAAGCGAGACATCCGGGCCGGCCACCAGGTGCCACGAACAGCCTGGATCCAGGACCACCGCTCACCGGAGAACACAGTGACGCTTGACGATACCCCTGCCCCAACCTTGACGCTGCGCGACCGAATGCGCCGGGACAGTGGCGACCTGCATCATGCGCTTGATACCCGGCTGAGCCTGTGTGACCTGACCACCCCCGACGGGCTGGCCCGGTTCCTGAAGGCCACCGAGCACGGCCTTGCCCCGCTGGCCGCCACGCAGGCGCCCTCGGCCCCGCTGGCCGCCGACCTGGTGGCGCGCCTGCACGCGGACCTGGCCACGCTTGGCCACGACCCGCTGCCCCCCGCCACACCGCTGCGCGCCGACCTGTCGCCCTGGGCGGTGGATTACGTCGTGCTGGGCTCGCGGCTGGGCACCTCGGTCCTGGCCCGCCAGTGGCAGGCCGCCACCGATGCCGGCGTCCGTGCCGCCGACCGCTATTTCTCGGCCCCGCCTCAGCCTCGGGCCTGGCGCGACTTCTGCGGGCAAACGGGCAACATGTCGCCCATTGGCGAGACGGCAGATCGTGCAATGGATGACATTCTGGACATCTTCCAACTATTTTACGCGGGTACTGTTTTGGTAACTTCCGATTTCACTGCCCATCAGGACGGCGCACCGCCGACGAAAGACCCATGACGACCCATTCCGATTACTCGGGCCGCCCGACGGACGGCCAAAGCGTCGACCTGACCAATTGCGACCGCGAACCCATTCACATCATCGGCCATGTCCAGCCGTTCGGCACCCTGATGGCCGTGTCGGCCGACTGGATCGTGGCCCATGCCTCGGCCAATATCGACGCCCTGCTGCACCGCGATATGGATGCCGTCGTCGGCCAGCCCCTGGCCGACCTGTTGCCCGCCCGATCCGTGCACGACCTGCGCGCGCGCCTGCAGATCCTGACCCGCGACGACGCCGTGGCCCGGCTGTTCGGCTTTGACCTGCTGGGCGATGGCCGGCTATTCGACGTGTCGATCCATCGGTCCGACCGGCTGTTTGTCTTCGAATTCGAGGCCACCCAGAACGACAGCGCCCAGCGGATCCAGGACAGTGAACTGGTGCGCGCGCTGATGGGCCGGATCCAGCGCCAGACCAGCGTCGACCGCATGGCCCGTGAAGCCGCCCGGGGGCTGAAGGCGATGACCGGGTTCCACCGGGTCATGGTCTACCGCTTCAACGAGGACGAAACCGGCACCGTCATCGCCGAGGCGCTGGAGCCCGGGCAAAGCCCGTACCTTGGCCTGCGCTTTCCGGCCAGCGACATCCCGCGCCAGGCCCGGGCTCTGTACACCCGCAACCTGCTGCGCATCATCGCCGACGTGGACGGAGACATCGTGCCCGTCCTGCCCGCCCATGGCCCCGACGGCCAGCCGCTGGACCTGTCGCTGTCGGCCATCCGCGCGGTGTCGCCCATCCACCTGGAATACCTGCGCAACATGGGGGTCGGCGCCTCGATGTCGGTGTCGATCCTGAGCAAGGGCAAGCTGTGGGGCCTGCTGGCCTGCCACCACGACGCACCGCATTACGTCGACTACGAAACCCGCTCGGCCGCCGAGCTGTTCGCCCAGCTGTTCAGCTATGAACTGACCCAGCTGGAAATGAGCGAAGAGCTGACCGAAATGGACCAGGCGCGCGAGATGCATGACCGCCTGCTGGCCCAGATGACCAGCGAGCCGAACGTCATCGACAACCTGGAAACGATCTCGCAAGCCTTTGAGGAGGTGGTGGAATTCGACGGCATCGCGGTGTTTTCTGATGGCCAGTACCGGGCGATCGGATCGGCCCCCACGCACGAGGAATTCCTGGGCCTTGCCCGCTTCCTGAACACCGCCCAGGCCAGTTCCGTCTTCAGCACCGATTGCATCGTCCAAAGGCACCCGGCGAGCGAAGGCTTTGTCGAACGGGCGGCCGGCCTGATGGCCCTGCCGATCTCGCGCCAGCCCCGCGATTACATCGTCCTGTTCCGCCGGGAAATCGCCCGGTCGGTGTCCTGGGCCGGCAACCCCGACAAGCCGGCCGAAGCGGGTCCCAACGGCCAGCGCCTGACCCCGCGCAAAAGCTTCGAGGCCTGGCAGGAGATCGTCCGGGGCACCTCGGCCCCGTGGCGGACCAACGAAAAGCGGGCGGCCAATGCGCTGCGCGTGACCCTGCTGGAAATCGTCCTGAAACTGAGCGACGAGGCCAACCAGTCGCGCAAGCGGGCGCAGGAACAGCAGGAACTGCTGATCGCCGAGCTGAACCACCGCGTGCGCAACATCCTGAACCTGATCCAGGGGTTGGTCAGCCAGGGCCGGGGCGATGCCGCCACGATCGACGCCTATTCCGACGTGCTGAACGCGCGGATCCATTCGCTGGCCCGCGCCCATGACCAGCTGACGCGTAAATCCTGGACCTGGGTGCCCCTGGCCTTCCTGGTCGACACCGAAACCCGGGCCTACCTGGCCAAGGGCGCCCACCGGGTCCGCCTGTCCGGAGATTCCATCGACCTGTCCCCGGCGGCCTTCACCACGATGGCGCTGGTCATTCACGAGCTGGTCACCAACTCGGCCAAGTACGGGGCGCTGTCCGACAGTTCCGGCACGGTCGAGATCACGGTGTCGCTGGCCGATGACGGGGCGGCCGAGCTGCATTGGCAGGAACGCGGCGGCCCGCCGGTCCAGATGCCCAAGCGGCGTGGCTTCGGCACCACGATCATCGAGCGCTCGGTCCCGTTCGAACTGAAGGGCGAGGCATCGGTCGAGTTCAAGGTGTCGGGCCTTCAGGCCCGGTTCCGCCTTCCCGCCACGACGGTCCAGAAGGCCGAGGTGGTCGCGGTTCCGGACACCCCCGCCGCACCGCAGGAACCGGAGACCCCGGTCGGCCTGACGGGCGAGGCGATGGTGGTCGAGGACAACATGATCATCGCGCTCGATGCGTCCGATGGCCTGGGCCTGCTGGGGGCGTCCAAGGTGCACACCGCACCCTCGGTGGCCGAGGCGCTGGCGATCCTCGACAAGGCGCCGATCAGCTTCGCGCTGGTGGATGTGAACCTGGGCACCGAAAGCTCGCTGCCCGTGGCCGAGGCCTGCGCGGCGCGGGGCATCCCCTTCGCCCTGGCCACCGGCTATGGCCAGAACGAGGACATCCTGGCCGATTATCCGCCCGCCCCGGTCCTGCGCAAACCCTATGACGTGGACCATATCCAGGCGCTTCTTGCCGATCTGAAGCGCTGAGGGCACTGGCCTGATCATGACGCTATGGACCCGCCACGGATGCGCGGGTCCATGCGCAACACCCAGACAGGGCAGGTGCGATATCCTGTCCACATCGGGAACCCGGCGGGTTCACGCGGCGTTGCCCGACCATGAGACAACAGCCACATACCCCCTTCCCGCCCCTCCCGGTCGATACCGGGCCCGAGAGGCGCTGTGGCGTCGAAATTGAATTCTCGGGCCTGACCGAAGACGCCGCAGCCGACCTCGTCGCCCGCACCCTTGGCGGCAACGTCACGGAATGCGGCCACCGGGCTTATGAAATCCGCGACACCTCGCTTGGCACGATGAAGGTCGAGTTGGACACCGCCCTGCGCAAGGCCAGCGCCCGCCCGCTGATCGAAATGGGCCTGGACCTGGCCCGCCGGGTCGTCCCCGTCGAGCTGATCACCCCGCCCCTGACCAGCGCCCAGATGCCGGTGCTGGACGGTCTGCGCACCGCCCTGCGCGATGCCGGGGCCCAGGGGTCGCGCGACGGCCTGTTCTTTGGCTTCGGCGTGCACCTGAACCCCGAGGTCCCCGAGCTGCCGACCCACACCGCCCGGATCATCCTGGCCTATGCCTTGCTGGAAGACTGGCTGCACATGGCCAACCCGGTCGATCCCACGCGCCGGTTCCTGCCCTTCGTTTCGCCCTGGCCGCACAGCCTGATCGACGCGCTGGTGGCCGAACCCGACAGCTCTCCGGATGCGCTCTTCGCGATCTATGCCGACCACACCCAGACGCGGAACCACGGGCTGGACCTGATGCCCCTGTTCCGCCACCTGGATCCCGGCCGGTTCGAGGTCGTCGTGCCCAACGCCAGCGCCATTTCGGCCCGCCCGGCGTTTCACTACCGGCTGCCCGACTGCCGGATCGACGAATCCGACTGGTCGCTGGACGTGCCCTGGCAAGCCTGGATGCAGGTGGAACGCCTGGCCCTGGACAAGGACCTGTTGTTCAGTCTGTGCGACGACTGGCAGGCCTTCCGCTATGCCACCGGCGTTCTGGGCGGACAGTCGCGCCGTCAGTGGGCGCATCACGTCGATGCGCGGCTGATCAGCGACGGGTGGAAATCCGCCGCATGAGACGACCTGTTATCGGCGTGACCACGTCGCGCCGCTCGGGCTGGCGGATCTTTCCGCTGGTCAACCTGAACCTCTGGATCGCCGGGGGCCGCGGCCAAAGATGGGGCGCGGGCCGGCCGGCCGATCTGGATGCCGTCGATGGCGTGATCATCGGCGGGGGCGACGATATTTCTCCGGATCTTTACGGCGGGACACCTGTGATCGGCGTCCGGCTGGACCCGGCCCGGGACGCGCTCGAACGGCGTGTCGCCGAAGAGGCCGTGACCCGCAACATCCCCATCCTCGGCATCTGCCGGGGCGCGCAGATGCTGAACGTGGCGCTTGGCGGCGACCTGGACCAGGACGCCTGGGGCACCTACGGCAATGCCAACAAGATCCGTACCATCCTGCCCCGCCGGCGCATCGACGTGCTGGATGACACACATCTTGCCCGCATCGCCGGCCAGGAGGACATGGACGTCAACGCCCTGCACAGCCAGGCCGTCTGCAAGCTGGGCGAAGGGCTGCGCGTGTCGGCCCGCGATGAGAACGGCATGATCCAGGCGGTCGAACGGGTCCGCGACCCCTTCGCAATCGGCGTCCAGTGGCACCCCGAACACCTGTTCTACGCCCGCCGCCAGCGCGCCCTGTTCCGCGCCCTGGTCGTTGCCGCCCGCGCCCGGGCCGAGGAACGGGACCAGGCCTCTGCCGTCCGGGACGACCTGCTGGGCAGGGCCTAGGCCCGACGGCCGATCCAGCGCCGGGTCCGTGCGGCATAGCCTTGCCAAGCGGGGTCGGACATCAGGACCCGTTCCACGATCCTGACCTGCACAATGGCAGACACAGTCACCACGACCGCCGCGCCGGCCATCACCGGGCCGGCGAGCGGCACAAGGGACCAGAACAGCAGGATCTGACCGACAAAAACCGGGTTGCGCGACACGCGGAAGGGACCGCCGGTGACAAGCGCCCCGGTCTTCCCCTCGGCCGCCCCGATGCGCCAGGACCGGCCCATGTAAAGCTGCCCGCCCATCGCCAGGGCCGCCCCGGCACCCGCGAGACCCACCCAGATGGCAGCGCCCGACAGAGGCAGCGCGGCCAGCGGCCAGACCAGAAGCACCGCAAAGCCCAGCCGGAAGCCCCAGCTTGTCCGGGCCTGCCCATCGGTGTCGAACAGCCACAGCGGCGTTTTCATCCGACGAGCGGCCATCGCCGAAAACAGGAAGAACAGGGCCAGGTAGCACGCTCCGACAATCCAACCCGTCCAACTTGCACCCGTCATACCGACCTCCACACACGAAACCGGCCGGCCCCTGTTCGGGACCGGCCGGTTCTGGTCTATTCTATGCCACACTGCCCGGCCAGCCGCATCAGCCTACGCCGGACAGGGCGCGGCCGGGTCAGACCGAGGCCAGGATATCGTCGACCGACTTCTTGGCCTCTTCCTTGGTCTTGCCGTAACGCTGCTGGATCTGGCCTTCCAGCTGCTCGCGGTCGCCCTTGGCCTTTTCCAGTTCGTCGTCGGTCAGGTCGCCGTAGCTCTCGCGCAGTTTACCCTTGATTTCGGTCCACTTGCCTTGGATCTGGTCGCTATTCATGACGTCTTTCCTTTCAGGTTTCGGTCTTCGACATGCACGTCCATGCGGTGTGCCGGACATGCGGTGATCGGGAAGAGGCAGCGGGTCGCGCCCACTATCTCTTTGCTTCTGAATAATAAACGTCTGTCCGGGCTGGTTGTTCCTGAGATACGCGTCACAGGCACAGTTATTTTTGGATCAGACCAGGTCCTCGGTCACGCCGGGCAGATCGGCGTGCAAATCCGACATCGCGTCCGGTACGTGCGGCACCAGGAAACCCGACCGGTTTTCCGGCCGGCGCAGCCCGTTGCGGGTGATTTCCTTGTCCCACCAGGGTTGCAGCGTTTCTACAAAGCGGGCCTCGGGCGGTAGCGGATCGGCCCACCAGTGCCGGAACAAGGCCGCGCGCAGGGCCTCGATGCGTTCGGGCGCGGTCAGGCGCAGGGCGACCTCGGTATCCCAGTGCATCGACCGGCCGTTCAGGTTGGCCGAGCCGACCATGGCGAAGGTGTCGTCGATCACCAGCAGCTTGTTGTGCACGTAGACGATGGGCGACCCGGCCAGCACGGCGGCGCTGTCGCGCGCGGCAAAACGGGGCTGGACGGGACTGCCAAAGGTGGCCCGGGGGCCAAAAGCCTGCTGGATGCGCGAGATCGCCTCGGACTGGCGGGCCATGCCGAACCTTGCGTCCAGCTCGCGCGAGCCGTCGAAGGCCACGTCCTCGGGCAGGGCCGGCAGGACCACCATCAGCCGCAGGTCGGGGTTGGTCTCGGCCGCTTCGGCCAGCGCCCGAGAGATGATGGACGAGCGCAGGAACTGGGTTTCGACATAGATCAGGTGGCGGGCGCGGGCGAAGGCGGCCAGGTGATCCTCTTCGATCTCGTGCAGCACGGTGCGCGGCGACAGGAAGGGGAACTGGAACCGCCGGGGCGCGGATACGGTCCGCCGCACGTCGGCCAACGGGGTCGGTTCCGCTGTGCCGCCGGTCACGGCGAGCATCTCGTCCAGGTGAATGCGGGCCTGCTGCGCCTCGGGGCCGCGGACCATCAGCTGCACGTCCGACCAGGTCTCCGCGGCGGGCAGTTCGTGGCGGGGCGTGTCCCAGCGCCGTTCGTTCAGGTCCAGCCCGCCGACGTACAGCACCGCGTCGTCGATCACGGCGACCTTCTGGTGGTGGCTGACCGGGTAAAGCCCCGGCAGACGGTCGGGATCCAGCCGCACGGCGCGCATCTTGCGGCGCATGCCCTTGATGCGGCTCAGCCGGTCGCGCCACTTCAGGACCGTTGCGGGCAGCAGGCCAAGCCAGGGCAATAGCCCCGCCTCGGCCGCGTGCAGGTCGGCGATCACCCGCAGCTGGCCCGGCGCCGGGCGGGCGATTTCCCACAGGGCGCCAGCCTGGCGCTTGGTCTGCCAGGTCAGTTCATGCAGTTCGGTGGCCATCACCGGATCGAAATCCGACACGATCAGCCGCACCCGTACCCCGCGTTTCAGGGCATGTTCCAGAAGGTCGAACCAGGTCTCGCCGATGGCTTTCGCCTCGGGACTGCGCAGGCGGGTGCGCATGTCGAAGATGCGAAACCCCGCCACGATGTCCGTTTGGGCGGCCAGCACGGCGCGCTCGAAGGCCGGCCAGGCTTCCTCGGCGGTGATGAAGACCTCGAAATCGGCCATGACCTTGTCCTGCATCGTCACTGAATAGCCTTTAAGACGGGGCGCCCCCGGTGAAATCGGCGCGTTTGAAGATCACCTCATAACGGAAAGTCCCGTCCTCCTCGGCTTGTTCCGATCTTCCTTCCAATTGGCTGATGAAGGCCCGCATCAGGCGCGTGCCCAGGCCCCCCAGTTCCTGGTCGAAATCGCTTTCCGGCATCACCCGCCGGCCGACCGTGTTTTCCAGGATGAAATGGATGGTGCCATCGTCGTGCACGTCCAGGCGGATCCAGATCCGGGCCGGCCCATCCGCCGGGCGGCCGGCGTACTTGATCGCGTTGGTCATCGCCTCCGAGAACAACATCGACAGCGGCACGGCCTGATCGGGGAACAGGTCCACCGGGTCCAGCTTGGTGTCGATCTTCAGATCGGTGTCCGGGCTGACCGGCGCAAGATCGGTCAACAGGGTCTCGATCATCTCGGCCCCATCGATCGTTGTCGTCTCGGGGCCGGTGTAAAGCGACCGGTGCAAGGTCGCCAAGCCGCGCACCCGCCGCTGCAGGTCGCCAAGGATGCGCCTGGCTTCGGACGAATGGGTCAGGCGCGACTGCATGTTCATGATCGAGGCGATCAGTTGCAGGTTGTTCTTCACCCGGTGGTGCACCTCGCGCAGCAGGACCTCCTTGTCGCGCAGGTCCTGTTCCTGCTTGGCCTCGGCCTGGGCCAGCAGCAGGATCATCCGGTTGAAGGCGGTTTCCGCGGCTTTCAACTCATCGGGCGGGCGGTCCAACTCGATCCGGCCGCGGGTCAGCCGCCCCAGGGCGTGCTGGCGCATCGCCGAGGCCAGGGCCTGCACGTGGCGGATCACCAGGCGCTGGACCCCGAAAAAGGCCACGCCCATGCCCGCAAGCCACATCAGCAGGGGAAAGATCACCGACAACCGGGCGCGCCAGATCGCGTGATCGCTGACCGCCAGGTCGGCCGGCCAGCTGCCGACGATCGCGGCCGATCCGGGCACGATTTCGGAAATGGCAAAGACCCGTCGCTCGCCTTCGCTTGTCCAGGCGTGAAAGGTTTCACCCACGCGGTCGAAGACCGAGGCCGGCAACACACCGGTCGGCATGAGCGCCTGTGCCGTGTCCACGCCTCCGGTGGCGGAAATGATCTGGCCATCGGAATTGATCGCGGCCATGTGCAGGCCGTCTTCCGTCGCCTCGTCGTTCAGCAGCGCATCGGCGACCCGCGACGGAATCGAGATCATCACGTAGCCTTCGACCTGGCCATCCCGGCGGATCGGTTCGGCGACGACAACCACGGGAATGCCGGTTACACGCCCGCGCGCGACCAGTTCCATGTGCGGGCCGTTGGTGTCGACGATGCGCTGGAAGGTCTCGGAATCGAAAATGTTCATGCCAGACGCGCGCGAGGCGCAGGCGATGTTGCCCTGCGTGTCCGAGAACCCGGCATAGGCAAAGCGCGGGTGGAACCGCACAAATTCGGCCAGCAGTTCATCGCATTCGGATTGCAGGCGGCTGAGCCCGAGGGCCGACATCCCCTGGGCCGCGCCCAATGCCTCGCGGATCAATTCGCGTTCCGCGGCGGCGGCGGATTCGGTTTCGGCAAGCAACGCCGCCTGGTTCAGACGCTCGGCCTCGGACACGACGGCGCGTGTCTGGTAGACCGAGATCAGTCCCAGTGGCAGAAGGGCCAGGGTCAGCAGCACGACCAACTGGCCGGTCAAGCTGCGCAGTGGCGCCAACAGTCCCTTCATTTGCGGCGGCTCCGGTCTTGTCTTTGGAACCTGTCGGTCCGTGGAAGTCTTGGTGGTCGGGCGGCGCTAGTCGCCGTCGACAGGGCCAGGGCGGGCGGCTGTCAACAACGCCAACCGTTACCCGGCGCGGGTCGGAGACGACTTTGTCATGCTGCGCGCGTCGGGGACGACATTTTCATGCTGCGCGCGTCGGGGACGACACGACTCCAGTGGTGATGGGATCGTTCATATCCAGGCCATTGTCTTCGTCAAGATGCATCAGCTCGGCCAGGCGCGCCCGGGCCCGGTTCACGCGGGACTTGATGGTGCCGACCTTGACCCCGCACATGTCCGCCGCCTCTTCATAGGAAAACCCGCTGGCCCCGACCAGAACAAGGGCTTCGCGGTGCTCTTCCTTGAGCAGGGCAAAGGCTTCGTTGAAATCCCGCATCTGCAGGCGGCCGTCGTGGTCAGGCTTCTGCGACAAGCTCTCCGCGTGCGAGCCGTCGGCATCCTCGACCTCGCGCTGGCGCTTGCGGTGATGCGAATAATAGGTGTTCCGCAGGATCGTGAACAGCCAGGCACGCATGTTGGTGCCGGCTTCGAAACTGTCGATGTTGCTCCAGGCCTTGACCAGGGCGTCCTGCACCATGTCGTCAGCCAGGGCCCCGTTTCGGGTCAGGCTGAAGGCGAAGGCGCGCAGCGACTTGATATGCTCCACGATTTCGTCACGCGGGTTAGCCACCATTGCGCGCGCCTCCAGCCGATTTTGCACTGTCTTCGTGTTCAGACCCGTCCGCTCCGTCAGCCGCCCGTAACTGGGCAAGCAGATCCGTGAAACGGTCGGGAACATCTTCGTTCAGAACAGTATCAAACGCCCGCTTTAGATTGGCGTCGATCATCTGCTCCATCCGAGATGCGCGATCTTTCTCAGTCATTTGTTTCTGCGCTCAACCATATTTTTATATCTAGGACTGGAACGAAACGCCGTCTGGTAGGTTTGGTTCCATAGATAGCTTAAAAAAGTGAGACAAACAGGATGACCACTGCCTCTAACGGAGACCTTGCCGCACACGTCGGGGCGAACCTTCCATATCTTCGCCGTTATGCACGGGCTCTCACCGGAGCGCAGGACCGCGGCGACAAGTACGCCATGGCCGCGCTGGAAGCGATCCTGGCCGAACCCAGCGTCTATCGGAAGGACCTGCCCGCCAAAGCCGCCCTGTTCCAGGTGTTCCACACGATCTGGTCCACCAGCGGTGCGTCCTTTGCGGATGGCGAAACCGGCCTGGCTGCCCGCGCACAGGCGCATCTGGCCGGCCTGACCAACGACACGCGCGAAGCCCTTCTGCTGCACACGATCGAGGAATTCTCGTTCGAAGACCTGTCGGCGATCCTTGGCGTGTCGCCCGACGAAGCCAAGGAGCTTGTCGACATCGCCTATCGCGAGATGTCCAAGTCGGTGTCGGGCCGCGTCATGATCATCGAGGATGAGGCGATCATCGCCATCGACCTCGAAGCCATCGTGGCCGAGATGGGCCACCAGATCACCGGGGTCGCGCGCACCGAGGAAGCGGCGGTCAACCTGGCCGACCAGGAAAAGCCCGACATGATCCTGTCCGACATCCACCTGGCCGACGACTCCAGCGGGATCGACGCGGTCAACCGGATCCTGGCCAAGCACGGCGATTGCCCGGTGATCTTCATCACCGCCTATCCCGAACGGCTGCTGACCGGCGAAGGCCCGGAACCGGCGTTCCTGATTTCCAAGCCCTACAGCGAGGATCAGGTGCGCTCCGCCGTCAGCCAGGCCATGTTCTTCGCCTCGACCGAGACGCTGAAGGCCTGACGCAACAGTCTTTTTCATGGTGACGATTACGGGGGGGTTCGCGGCCCCCCTTTTTTTGTCCGCCCACTTGTCCTGTCCTCCCATTTGGCCTGCGGCCACAGCGGGCCGCGGCGGGGAAAAAAGCCCCGCTGAAAAGCGGGGCCAGTTGGTAGGCAGGCAAACGCCTACGGGACAAGTCGGCTGCGGATGCGATCAGGACTTGGCGATCGCACGCAGCATCCAGGCAGCACTTTCGTGGAAGGCGCTTCGGGCGGTGGCCAGGTCGTCGGTCACCGGGTCCTTGCGGCCTTCCACCAGCTCGACCACGGCATGAAAGCGGTGGGCGACACGTTCGTGGTCCGAGGCCAGGTCCTCGATCATTTCAGCGGCGGTCACGTCGACGCCGTGGTCCTCGATCTTCGAGTTGTCGATGATCTGGGCCATGGTCGAGGGGGCCAGCTCACCCAGGGCACGGATCCGTTCGGCCAGCTCGTCGGCGGCGGCGAACATGTTCTCGTATTGCTCTTCGGTCAGCTTGTGGATCGAGTAGAACAGCGGGCCCTCGACGTTCCAGTGATAGGCGTGGGTCTTGAACACCAGCCGGTAGGTGTCGGCCAGAACGCCGCTCAGCGCCTGAGCAATGGCGGCGGTGTCGCGCACGCCGGTCGAAACGGGGCTGGCGGAGGGAACAACTTTCAATGCGTCTTTCATCAGTCTTCTCCTTGTAATTCCTATTATATTACAAACGCATAACCCCTATTCGGGTTCCAATTGGTGCGTCGATTTCGTGCCCGGCAAGCCGCCGCCCGCGTCGTAATCCACGGGCACCGAAATCAGCGTCGGCATCGGCGCATCCTGGGCATCGGCCAGCAGGTCGGGCAGGTCGGCTGCACCCTCGCAGCGCGCGTGCAGCCATCCGAAGGCCCGGGCCAGGGGGTCCCAGCCGGGATTGCCAAAGCGGTACTCGGGGCCGTCGGGGTCATGTTCCTCGATCAGGCGCAACGCACCGTCGTCCCAGACCATCACGGTCAGCGACAAGGACAGGCGGGCGGCCGTTTCCATTTCCTGAAGGTTCATCATCAGATCGCCGTCGCCGCAGATCGCCAGCACCCGGCCAGTGTCCTGCAGCCGCGCGGCGGCGATGGCTCCGGGCAGGGCCAGGCCCATGCCGGCCAGCCCGTTCGGAACGATGACCTGGCCGGGCCGTCGCGGCGTGACGTGGCGGGCGATCCACAGCTTGTGCAGCCCCACCCCCGACAGCACGGTATCCTCGGGACGCAGCCTGTCCGAGATCACCCGGCAGATGTCCTGCGGCGCGATCGGACCCGAGACCTGCTCGCTGCGCGACCGGCGCAGGGTCCGCCGCATGGCGTCTCGGGTGGCCACGAATGTCGGCACGTCGGGCCATTGGCGCGGATCAAGCCGCGTGCGCAACCCGTCGACCGCCGCACCGATATCGCCCGTCACCTGGGCCGACATCCGCCAGCCCGCATCGGCGGGGATGATCTCGGGGCCGATGGCTATGACGGGAATCCGGCCATCACAGGAGAAATCCGCGCCGGACAGTTCGACCGGGTCAACGCCGACGGCAAGGATCAGGTCCGCCGCCTCGATGGCCAGGTCGATATAATCGCCGTCCGGCTGGCCGATGGTGAACAATGTCTGCGGGTGATCGGGCGGCAGGATGCCCTTGCCCATGAAGGTGGTCGCCACAACCAGGCGTGTGGCCTCGGCCAGGGCGCGCAACGGCTCGGCCGCTCCATCACGCAGAACGCCAGCCCCGGCCAGGATCATCGGCCGATCGGCCTGCAGGATCATGGCGGCCACCTCGTCAAGCGTTTCGGCGGGAGGGATGGGGCGGGCCGTCAGGGGCACGGGCACGGGTTGGCGGTCGGTGTGGTCTTCGGCCACGTCCTCGGGCAGGCACAGGTGCACCGCGCCGGGGCGGCCGGTGACAGCCTGCCGCCAGGCCTCGGCCACGGCGCCGGGAACGGCATCGGCGTCCAGGATATTGCGGCTGAGCTTGGTGATCGGGCGAAACAGCGCCTCGAGGTCGATCATCTGGTGGCTGTCGCGCCCGATACGCCGGCGCGCGCCCTGCCCGGTGATGGCGATCAGCGGGACGTGGTCCAGGTTGGCATCCGCCACCCCGGTCACCAGGTTCGTCGCTCCGGGACCCAGGGTGGCCAGGCAAACCGCCGGCCGACTGGTCATCCGCCCGTGAACAGAGGCCATGAAGGCCGCCGCCTGTTCATGACGGCACAGGATGAACTCCATGTCAGATCTTTCGATCGCGGCCATCAGGGCGGTGGTTTCCTCGCCCGGAACGCCGAACACGGTCGTCACGTCCAGGGCGACAAGCGCATCGACAAGAGCCTCGGCCCCCGTTCGCGTCTGTGTCATCGTGTCTTTCATGCAGAGGCCTGTCCTTGCCGGAAACCGCCCGGCCTGATGCGGGATCCCCGGCCGCGCGCAGCAAGCCGAAGGACCCGCGTCAGTGCGGGCGTGTCGGTGATGGGTGGCGATGCCGCCCCCGGTAAAGACCGGCGGGGGCGAGAGCTGGACGGCCCAGTGCAAGGCCGCCCACAGGTGTCCCAACCCTTACCAGGCGCCGCGCACCAGCCGGATGACCAGCGTGGCCAGGAACAGGATCAGGAACAGGACAAAGAGGATCTGCGCGACCCCCGTGGATGCTGCCGCGATGCCGCCGAACCCGAACAGGCCGGCAATCAAGGCGACAACGAAAAAGATCAGTGCCCAATACAACATCGTTACGTCCTTTCTCGAAGGTTACACGAGGAAGAAACACGCGCTGCCGTCGGGCGGTTCCTGAAATTTAACTTGGAACAATTTCGTCAAAGGCAGCGTTTCTGATCTGAACCGCGCGAGGGCGCGACCCTGCCTGGCGCCGCCCGGCCCCAAGATCGCCATGCGGCTCTGCCGTGCGACAGGGGCCGGGCGGCCCGGCCACGCCCCCCCGATCCAGGAGCACGATTGCCAATGCAGGCCGCCATCCCGTCCGGCGCGGGCTTAGCCCATCAGGCGCAGTATCGCCCGCGTCAGGTCGTCGTCGCCGTAAGGACGGGCGAGGTGCGCCGTCAGCGGCGGCACGGCCTCCGGCGGCGGGCCGTTCAGCACAAGCACCCGGCCACCCCGGTTCCGCTGTTCGTCGATCAACGCCTCTGTCGTGGCCGCACCAACCGACACGCCCACCACCACCAACTGAGGATGATGTCCCGTCTCGGCCAGCATGGCCCGGGCGATATCGACCGACCGGATATGAAGCACCGGCCCCATCCGGTGACGTTCGAATGCATCCTTCAGATCGTCGGCTTCGACAAAGTTGTCGACAATAATCAACGTACCGATGTCGGCGCTTGCGCCTGCATCTTCCATGGGTCTCTCCGCTGGGTTTTCGGCTTGATGCCACGGAAATTCCGGTCTCGGCATTAAACCATGACATAGGACCACTCGTTTGACGATCGATTGCACCAATTGTCCCCTGCGCCGGCAGGACCTGTTCCTGCCGATGACCAAGGCCACGCTGACCTTCATGCAGAAGTTCAAGACCGGCGAGCTGGTGGCCCAGCCGGGCACCGAGATCCTGACCGAACAGGCCTCGTCCTCGCAGCTGTTCACCGCGCTGTCGGGGATGGGCGTGCGCTACAAGACCACCCGCGACGGCGAGCGCCAGGTCGTGGGCTTCGTGCTGCCCGGCGATTTCGTCGGCCTGCAATCCGGCGTCATGGAGGTCATGCGCCATTCGGTCGAGGCCACGACGGAAATGCGGTTGTGCGTCTTCAACCGGTCGGACCTGTGGTCGCTGTTCAAGTCCCAGCCCGACCTGGCCTTCGACCTGACGCACCTGGCCGCGAACGAGGAACACCTGCTGGGCGAGGCCCTGACGGCCATGGGCCAGATGGACGCCCAGGCCAAGATCGCCTGGGCCCTGCACCGGTTCGACCGGCGGCTGGCGGCGGTCGGACTGCGCCGGAACGGGCGGGTACCCCTGCCCTTCCGCCAGCAGGACCTGGCCGATGCGCTGGGGCTGTCGCTGGTGCACACCAACAAAACCCTGGCCAAGCTGCGGCAGTCGGGCATCCTGACCTGGGCCGACGGCTGGCTGACGGTCGACGATCACGCGGCCCTTGCTGGCCTCTGCCAGATCGACACCGATGCCGCGGCCGCCCGCCCCCTGATCTGAGCCGCCAGGCCCGCCAGCCATGGACCCGAACGCAAAAACGCCCGGCACATCGGCCGGGCGTTTTGCATGAGGGTGGGGCCGACGCCAGGCGCCGGACCCCGATCCGATATCAGACAGTCGCAGTCCGCGAGCGCGGCCCGGCAACCAGCCAGATGATGAAGCCGATCAGCGGCAGGATCAGCACCAGAAGGCACCACAGCACCTTCGAGCCGGTGGTCGCGCCCGAATTGATGATCGAAACAATTGCCCAGATGTCGAGGATCAGCAGGATCAAGCCGCCGATGCCGGTGATTTCCAAACCCATGTCAGGTCTCCTTTATGATCGTTTGAATTGCGCGGGGACAGCCGCGCGGGTCTTGAACGTGGCGCTTACTGGTCGCGCAGCGCCGAGATGAGCTCGTCCTTGGTCATTGACGAGCGGCATTCGATGTCGAGCTCGCGGGCCCGGTCGTAGAGGTCGGCCTTGGTCCAGTCTTCGTAGGGCGGCGCTTTCCCGCCCTTGACAGAAGGGGCCATGTTGTCATTGGCCTGGGCGTTGGCGATCGCCGCCGCCTTGGATTTGCCGTAGCCCTGGTCGCGCAGGGCGTCATATGTGTCGCGGTCCTTGATGGACGATGCAGAGCTGTCAGCCATTTCCCGTCTCCGTCAGGGCGGCGTTCATCAGCGTGCCGATGGCATCGACCTCGAACGCGCAGGCCGAGATCATGTCGCTGTTGTCATCGCCGCATTTCGACCAGTCCGAACCGCTTTCTCCCAAGGCGCCGGCCAGCAGGATCGTTCCCAACAGGACGGCGGCGCGGGGATCGAAGAGACGTGATTTCCCTGACGATGACGTTGACGGCATCGGACCAATTCCTTTTTTCTTTCCGTTGGTTGGACAACACGCCGGCCGCATTCCGGTTCCCTTGAAATTTACATTTCCTGCCCAAAGGGCCTCAGCCCCCCGGCAATACACGGGCATGACACTGGCAACACACGGGAACATTCGCGCGCCCGCGCGCGTAGACGTGACACAACAAAAGGAGCGCCCATGAGCGAGGAAATGTCCGAAGACCTGACACGTGCCGAAGAGGAAAAGGAGGCGGTCGAAGAAGCAGCGATGCTGTCGCCCCGCCTGATCTTCGAGGCGATCCGGCGCAATGGCGAGGAAGAGCTGAACCGGCCACTCTCTGCCCTGTGGGTGTCCGGGGTGTCCGCGGGTCTGCTGATCTCGTTCTCGGTTCTGGGCGAGGCCTTCCTGCGGGCGCACCTGCCCGACGAATCCTGGGCCTTCATCATCGAGAACCTGGGCTATACCTTCGGGTTCCTGCTGGTGATCCTCGGCCGGATGCAGCTGTTCACTGAAAACACCATCACCACCGTCGTGCCCGTCATGATCTCGCGCGATCGGCGGGCCTTTGGCCGGACCGCCCGGCTGTGGAGCGTTGTTCTGGTGGCCAATGTCGTGGGCGCCTTCATCATCGCCGCCTTCCTGGCCTTCACCCCGGTCCTGTCGGACGAGGTGCGCGCGGCGATGACCGAGCTGAGCCACCACGCCACCTCGATGCCCGCTGTCGAGGGGCTTGTGCGCGGGATCCCGGCCGGCGTGCTGATCGCGGCGCTGGTCTGGATGCTGCCCGTGGTCGAAACCAGCGAGGTCGCCGTGATCGTGCTGTTCACCTGGCTGATCGCCCTGGGCGACTTCACCCATATCGTTGCCGGATCCGTCGAGATGGCCTTCCTGGTGGTTCAGGGCCAACTGGCCGCCGAACCGGCCGTGTTCCGGTTCTTCCTGCCGGTCCTGGCGGGCAACGTGCTGGGGGGAACGGCGGTTTTCACCATGTTGGCCTGGGGACAAATCCGCCCGGAAGTCATTGGAAAAACGCCGAAAAAAGCGGCCTAACGCATAGTCCCCTGGAAGTGTTCCATGGCCTTTTTTCGGAACGCTAAAGGGGGGCATCGGTTGTCTACACAGAACGGCCCGCAACACTGGGCCGGCCATGAAATAACACGAAAGGAGTTCACCATGCTTCGCATTCTGACCGCTTCGACCCTCGCTCTTGCCGTTGCAGCCCCGTCCTTCGCGGCCTCCACGGCCGTCAGCGAGGCCGCCGCTTCGGACATGGAAGACCCCATCATCATGGACGAGAAGTGGGACTTCAGCGTCACCCAGCTTGACCTGCTGAGCACCGAGCCCGTGGGCTACAAGAAGATCGACGCAGGCACGATCGCCGCATCCGACGTGATGGGCCTGCGGGTCTATGACGCCGAAAAGGAATGGGTTGGCGAGATCGACAACCTGGTCGTGACCCCTGCCGGTGAGATTGTCGCCGCCATCGTGGGCGTCGGCGGTTACCTGGGGATCGGCGAAAAGGACGTGGTCGTCAGCTACGATACGCTGATGCTGACCGAGAACATCGAGGACGGCAGCCTGCGCATTTATGCCGATGTGACCAAGGACGCTCTGAACGACATGCCGGCCTACGAATCGTAAGTACCGGACGCGTTGACGTCATTATTCAGGAGGACCCGGGAGGGCCCTCCTTTCTTGTCTGCCCGATTGTTTTTCTTTGGCCTTCCTGTTTATTCCCTTTGATCCCGCCCGACCCTGTTGCCTCAGCAGTAGCGGTCGACCAGGGCCATGACTTCGCCGGGGGTCAGCGGCTTCTGGATGTGGCCATCAATGCCGTAGCTGCTGAGCACCCCGTCATCGAGCAACCGTTCATCGCAGGACACGGCAATGATCGCGATGTTTTCGCAGGCCGGATCCTGCAGGCCCCGAATGCTTTGACTGGCCATCAGCCCGTCGACCTCGGCCTCGTTCACATCCATCAGAACGACCCCGTAGGATCCGGGATCCGACTTGAACCGAATCATGCCGTCATGGATGCTGGCACTTATGTCGATCGAGACACCCAGCGTGTCCCGGATCTCTTGCATCATGAAGCGCGTGAACCCGTCGTTTTCGACCAGCAGTATTTTCTTGCGGCTGTCTGTCACGAAATGCCCGACTCAACCTTAGAGTGTGATTACATATTCAATTTACACTAAAAGAAGAGTTGCGGAACCCTGTATCCGCATATTCTACAGGGCTCCAACCGTACGGGGCGCAGGTGCAACACTTTTGTGCGGTCACCGTCAGAACCAGGCCGGGTCCATGTCGAAGGCGCTTTGGTCATTGGCCATCAACGTCCGGGCCCAGCCGTCGGTGCGCGAGAGTTCACGCGCAAAGAAATACCGGGCGGCCTGTTGCTTGCCCTTCAGGAAATCGCTGTCCCCGTCCTGCCCGGCCCGGAGCGACGCGGCCGCGGCAATGCGCAGCCACATCCAGCCCATGACCACGTGGCCGGTGAAATCCAGGTAGAGGGTGGCATTGGCCAGCCCGCGTTCGGGATCGGCAATGACCTGGGCGGCCAGGCTGCGGGTGACTTCTTCCAGCCGGTCGACGGCGGTGGCCAGGTCCGGACCCAGCGCATGACCGCTGGCGGCGATGTCCTGGCGGATGGCCCCCACCAGCGCGGCAAACCCCGCGCCGTTCTGCATCAGGACCTTGCGGCCCAGCAGGTCCATGCCCTGGATGCCGTGCGTGCCTTCGTGGATCGGGTTCAGGCGGTTGTCGCGGTAGTGGCGCTCGACCGGGTAGTCGCGGGTATAGCCCGCCCCGCCCAGCACCTGGATCGCGTGCTTGTTGGCTTCGAGACAGAATTCCGAGGGCCAGGATTTGGCAACCGGGGTCAGCACGTCCAGCAGGGTCAGGGCATCTGTGTCTCCGGCGCGGTGGCGGTCGACCAGGACGGCGCAGAAAAGCGCCAGCGCCAGGGCCGGTTCCACCGCCGCCTTCTGGGCCAGCAGCAAGCGGCGGATATCGGCGTGTTCCGTCAGGGACACCTGTGACGAGGTCGGGTCCTTGGCCTTGGGCGACCGCCCCTGAGGGCGCTCCTTGGCATAGGCCAGCGCGGCCTGATACCCGGCCTGACCCAGGGCAGTGGCCCCCATGCCGACGCTGATCCGGGCCTCGTTCATCATCTGGAACATGTAGCGCAGGCCCTTGTGCGGCTCGCCCACCAGCTCTCCGATGCAATCGCCGTTTTCGCCGAAGTTCAGCGCGCAATTGGTCGTGCCGCGATAGCCCATCTTGTGGTTCAGCCCGGCCAGGGTCACGTCGTTGCGCGCACCGTCCAGGCGGATCTTGGGCACGATGAACAGCGAAATGCCCTTCACGCCCGGGGGGCCTCCGGGGATCTTGGCCAGCACCATGTGCACGATGTTGTCCGACAGGTCATGTTCCCCGGCCGAGATCCACATCTTGCGCCCCGAAATCCGGTAGCGCCCGTCCTCCATCGGTTCGGCCTTCGTGGTGATGTCCGACAGCGAGGACCCGGCCTGCGGTTCGCTCAGGCACATGGTGCCGAAGAAGCGGCCCTCGACCATCGGGTGCAGGTAGCGCGTCTTCTGGTCATCGGTCCCGAAAGACTGGATCAGCCGCCCCGCCCCGATCGTCAGCATCGCGTAGCCCTTGATCGAGATATTGGCCGTCGAGAACACGAAGGACGCCGCCTGGTGCACCGTTTCCGGCAGGCCCAGCCCGCCATGGTCCGGCGAAAACGGGGCGGCCAGGAACCCGCCGTCGACAAAGGCGTCGACGGCCGGCTTTACCACGTCGGGCAGGATCGCCCGGCCATTGTCGAAGACCGGCTCGTGTTCGTCGATCTCGTGGGCATGGGGCAGGTAATAATCGGTGGCGATCTGGTCGGCGGTGTCGAGGATGCCCAGAACGGCTTCGCGATCCAGGTCGGTGCCCTCGATGATCGTGTCCACCCGGGCCACGTCGAACAGCTGAAACAGCAGATCCTCGCGGTCATATGCGCGCATGGTGTCCTCCTCTTCCTCCGCGGGCAGGATACATGCGAAACACTGTTTCGCAACAGGCGCGGACCGGCGTGACCCAGCGTAGCAAAACGCCTGATCTGCGGCGTGTGTTGAGTTTGCGGGCCGGACAGCCTATCTCGGCGCAAACCGCGCGGAGTTTTCCCTTGGCCAACACACTCTACAAGAACGACCTGCCCGACGGGCTTGACCTGGGTCCCATCGTGGCCATCGACTGCGAGACCATGGGGCTGAACCCGCACCGTGACCGGCTGTGCGTCATCCAGATGTCCGGTGGCGACGGCAATTCGCACATCGTCCAGGTGGAAAAGGGCCAGACCGAAGCGCCGAACCTGGCGAAGATGCTGGAAGACCCCGAGGTGCTGAAGCTGTTCCACTTTGGCCGCTTCGACATTGCCGCGATGTACCACACCTTCGGCGCGCTGGCCGCCCCGGTCTATTGCACCAAGATCGCCTCGCGCCTGGTGCGCACCTATACCGACCGGCACGGGCTGAAGAACCTGTGTTCCGAACTGCTGAGCGTCGACATTTCCAAGCAGCAGCAATCCAGCGACTGGGGTGCGGACACGCTGACCCCCGCCCAGCTGGACTATGCCGCCTCGGACGTGCTGTACCTGCACAAGCTGCGCGAGAAATTCGACGTGATGCTGGCCCGCGAAGGCCGGACCGAGATGGCCCAGGCCTGTTTCGACTTCCTGCCGATGCGCGCCAAGCTGGACCTGGCGGGTTGGCCCGAAACCGACATCTTCGCCCATTCATGACCGAGGCCGAGCGCTTCCTCGCCACGGCGCGCCAGGTCGTCACGGACGAGGCCCGGGCGCTTGACGCGCTGGCGGGCAGCCTGGACGACCGCTTTGCCGGGGCCGTCCGGATGATGCTGCAGGCCTCGGGCCGGATCATCGTGTCGGGCATCGGCAAGTCGGGCCACATCGCGCGCAAGATCGCGGCGACGCTGGCCTCGACCGGGACGCCCGCGCATTTCGTGCACCCCGCCGAAGCCTCGCACGGGGACCTGGGCATGGTGGCGCGCGGCGACGTGGTGCTGGCGATCTCGAACTCGGGCGAGGCCCCGGAACTGGCCAACCTGCTGGGCTATACCCGCCGGTTCGGCATCCCCCTGATCGGGCTGTCCAGCCGGATGGACAGCGCCCTGATGCGGGCGGCCGATGCGCACCTGGTCATTCCCGCGATGGGAGAGGCCTGCGGCTTTGGCATGGTGCCGACGATTTCGACGACGCTGACCCTGGCGATGGGCGACGCGCTGGCCGTGGCCCTGTTGCAGCACCGCGATTTCGGGCCCGAAGCGTTCCGCAATTTCCACCCCGGGGGCAAGCTGGGCGCGCGCCTGTCTACCGTTCAGGACCTGATGCACAGCGGCGAGGCCCTGCCCCTGGTGGCCGAAGACACCGTCATGCCCGACGTACTGATCGAAATGACGCGCAAGGAATTCGGCGTGACCGGCGTGACGGATGCGGCCGGCGACCTGACCGGCATCATCACCGACGGTGACTTGCGCCGCCACATGGACGGGCTGATGAACCAGACCGCTCGCGATGTCATGACCCGCGGCCCGCGCACCATCGCCCCCACCGCCATGGCCGAAGAGGCCGTGGCCCGGATGACCGGCAAGATCACCTGCCTGTTCGTCGTCCCCGAGGGCGCGCAGACGGCGACCGGGCTGATCCGCCTGCACGATTGCCTGCGCGCCGGGCTGGGCTGAGGCGGCGGTCATGGACAGCTATTCGCGGCGGGTGGCGTTCCTCAAGGTTGTGTTGCCCCTGGCCGCGCTGGCCATCCTGTCGACCCTGTTCCTGTTGTCGCGCGGGTCGAACATCGACAGCACAATCCCCTTTTCCGATGCCGAGATCGCCGAGCGCATCCGCGACCAGCAGATCACCGAACCACGCTTTGCCGGCACCACCGAGCGCGGGGACGAGGTCTTTCTGTCGGCCACCAAGGCCGTGCCCGGCGGCGGCGACAACCCCGGGGCAGCCCAGGACCTGCGCGGCGAGATCCGCCTGGCCCGGGGGGGCGTCATCACCATGGAAGCGGCCAGTGGCTGGGTGAACGTGCCCTCGGACGTGGCCGAGTTCCGCGGCCAGGTCACGATCGTCACGGACACCGGCTATACCCTGGTGACCGACCGCCTGGAAACCGCCGTCAAGCGCATCGACGCCACCGCGCCCGGGCCGGTGGCCGGCGACGGACCGCTGGGAACGCTGAATGCGGGGGCCATGCGGGTGATGGCGCCGGACAATGACGCCGAAGCCACGCATTTGGTATTCCTCAATGGGGTCAAGCTGGTATACGACCCTCAGTCAACCAAGAGGTAAGCCCGTGCTGCCGCGTTCCCTATGCCTCGCCCTGACTGCCTGCTGGCTTGCCACGTCGGCACCGGCCCAGGGCACCAACCTGGCCTTCGGCGGGTTCCAGGCCGATCCGAGCCAGCCTGTCGAGGTCACCGCCGACGCGCTGGATGTCGACCAGGCGGACGGCACCGCCGTCTTCACCGGCAACGTGGTCGTCGGCCAGGGAGAGATGCGCCTGTCCGCGACCGAGGTCGAGGTGATCTACAAGGCCGACCGCTCGGGCATTGAACGGTTGATCGCCTCTGGCGAGGTGATCCTGGTAAACGGCCCCGACGCCGCCGAAGCGGAAAATGCCGACTACACGATCGACACGGGAATCATCGTCATGACCGGCGACGTGCTGCTGACCCAGGGCCAGAACGCGCTGAGCGGCGAACGGCTGAACGTCGATCTGGCCGCAGGCACCGCCCGGATGACCGGACGGGTCAAGACGATCCTGATACCGGAACAAGAATGATGGCCGCGCCAACGCTGGACGTGACCAGCGGCTCGGGGGGGCTGCGCGTGGAACACTTGCGGAAATCCTACCGCAAGCGCGTGGTGATCCGCGATTTTTCCATGCACCTGGACCGGGGCGAGGTGGTGGCCCTGCTTGGGCCCAACGGGTCCGGCAAGACGACGACCTTCTACGCGGTCGCGGGCCTGGTCTATCCCGAGGCCGGGTCGGTCCATATCGACGGCCGCAACGTGACGACCCTGCCCATGTACCGCCGCGCCCGGCTTGGCATCGGCTATCTGCCCCAGGAAATGTCGATTTTCCGGGGCCTGTCGGTCGAAGACAATATCTCGGCCGTGTTGCAGGCCGTCGAGGGCGACCAGCATTCCCGCCGCGAACGGCTGGAAGAACTGCTGTCGGATTTCTCGATCGAACACCTGCGCCGCGCGCCGGCTCTGGCCCTGTCGGGCGGTGAACGCCGCCGCGTCGAGATCGCCCGCTGCCTGGCCGCCAATCCGAAGTACCTGCTGCTGGACGAACCCTTTGCCGGGGTCGACCCGATCTCGGTGGGCGACATCCGCCACCTTGTCTCGGATCTGAAAAATCGGGGAATCGGCGTTCTGATCACCGATCACAACGTGCGCGAGACTTTGGATATCGTCGAGCGTGCCTATATTCTGCACGATGGCCGGGTCCTGATGTCCGGCACGCCGCGCGAAGTGGTCGAGAACGAAAATGTCCGCCGGGTCTACCTTGGCGAAAATTTTCGTATTTCTTAATGACGGTTAACGAAGCATTTGTACCGTAAACCAGAACGGTGATTTGCTGCCGACCTGCGCGTGTTTTCATTGACAGCGCCCCAAAGCCGGTTCTCAATGGGGTCATGGCACGACTTCATCGCGATCCCAGCCCAGCAAGAGCCAACTTCATGGCGACGGCCCGGTTTTGCGACGCGGTGGCAGGCCGGCTTTTCACCTTCACCCGATAACCGAATCGGTGCGCCCGGCGTATGCCGGTTCGCGGGTGAGTTGCCACGAGGAGAGCTCATGCAATACCAGATCAGCGGACACCAGATCGATGTCGGAGCGGCGCTAAGCACCCACGTCGAAGGGGAATTGGGCAGTGTTGTCGCCAAGTACGCGCAACGGCCAACGGACGCGAATGTGGTGTTCTCACGGTCAGCCCATGAATATGTCTGCGAATGCACGGTGCATCTGTCGACGGGTCTGACCGCGCAGGCCAAGGCCCACGCGACGGAAATCTACGCCGCGTTCGATGGCTGCTGCGAGAAGATGGACAAGCAGCTGCGGCGCTACAAACGCCGCCTGAAAGACCATCACCGCGAGCGTGCGGAACCGGTTGAACTTTTCGGAGCGTCCTCTTATATCCTCGCCTCGGATGAGCTGGCCGAAGAAGCCGAGCCGGAATCGCTGCAGCCGATCATTGTCGCAGAGATGGAGACAAAGATCCCCTCCTTGTCGGTGGGCGAAGCTGTCATGCAGATGGAACTGGCCGGCGCGCCGGTTCTGGTATTCCGCAAAGAAGGCAAGGACGGGCTGAACGTGGTTTACAGACGGGACGACGGCAACATCGGCTGGATCGACCCGTAACAACAAGTAACCCCGCCGGGGTGGCGGCGGGCCGGAGCAGAGAACATGGATCTTGCTAAAATCCTCGATGCCGAGGCAGTGAAGGTTCTTGCATCGGTCTCGAGCAAGAAGCGCCTGTTTCAGGATATCGGCGACCTCGGACACACGGCCTATGGGCTGAACCCTGGGGCCACCGTCGAGGCCCTGATGGAACGCGAAAGCCTTGGCCCCACCGGTGTCGGACACGGCGTTGCCCTGCCGCATTGCCGCTGTTCGGGCCTGGACGGCGTCAAGGGCGTCTTCCTGCTGCTTGAAAAACCCATCGACTTCGGCGCCATCGACCGTCAGGCTGTGGACATCGCCTTTGCGCTGTTTGCCCCTGAAGAAGCCGGAGTCGAACATCTGAAAGCCCTGGCCCTGGTCTCGCGCACGTTGCGGGACCAGACGCTGTGCGCCAAGCTGCGCGCCAACCACGACGCGCCGACGCTGCATGCCATCCTGACGGAAGGCCGATCGGTCCAGGCCGCCTGACCCGGAAACCATCGGGACCTGACGGGCGTCAGTCTTTCCAGGGGCCGAACCCGAACATCATGTAATCGCGCTGGTAGATCTTGCGGACGGTGTCCTCGACCTCGTCATCGTAGATGTCATCAAGCGCATGGGGTGCGTCCGGCTGCGCGGCCCCGGGCACCGGCACGTCCTGTGCACCCAGGGTCCCGGCCAGGGTCGCCACCTCGCCCCGCCACTGGTCTTCGCGGAAGACGTGGTCGGGCGGAACGAAATCCCCGAATCCCTGCAAGGCCTGCGACTGGCTGCACCAGGTCGCATCCACCCGGATCGCCGTCTGTCCCGCAAGGTTGGCCCGCAGGAAGCCCAGGAACTCGATGAAGGCCTTGCGGTGATCGGCCCGGCTCCAGTCCGGGCCGGGGCCGTTCTTTGGGATCGACACCTTGAACACCCGCCGCACGGTGTCGCGGATCTGCAGGTAACTGCCCTCGCCCACCGGCAGGATCCGCCGGCAGAACGTGGCATGCGCCCGGGCGACCGGGTGGCGGATCACGGTAAAGCTGCGATGACCCCGGTTCTGGCGTTTCCACTTGCGCAGGTCCTTCTGGCTCATTTTCCGGGCCAGGTCGGACGGCGTCACCCCGTCGAGGGCAACCATCCAGTCGATCACCTCGTCCTCGGGCGCGCCGCGCATGGGCAGGAACAGCAGCGGCGTCTTCGCGGCCCCGACATAGGACGGCGTCGCTGCCCCGCGCCGGGGTTCGAAATTCGGCGTCCGTGTCAGGTTGAACCGGTCCAGCCCGGCCAGGGCGCGCTCCATCTCGTCGAGGTTGGCGACCTTGTCGGTGACGGGCGCGGGGTTCTGGGGTTTCAGGCTTTGGTCCAGGGCCTCCAGCCGCCCCTCCACCCCCAGCCACGCGGCCAGGCCGTTCATAACCTGCAGATCGCGCAGGTCTTCATAGGCCACGTAGAAGGCCGTCTGCCCGGTAACCTGCAGGCTGCGCATCAGGCGCAGTTGGAACGCCTGCAGCGCCTCGACATGGGTGCTGAATTCGGCCGCGTCAAAGGTCGCCCGGGCATCCTTGCGCCGGGTCACGTTGGTCAGTTTCCACTGCCCGGTTTCCTGCGCGATCTTCCAGCTGACATAGCTTTCCAGCGGGTTGCGCGTCAGCACGATCTTGGCGCAGCGCGGATCGCCTAGCGCCTTGTCCAACACCCGGTCGTCATGGTCGTGGAAGAACCGGAACCCGGCCATGCCCTCCTGCCCGCGCACCGCCTTGATCACCTTGACCGGGTCGCCGTCGCGCATCGCCTGGGTAAAGCCGAGCATTTCTGTCTTGTTGGGGTAGCCGATGAAATGCGGGTTGAACAGCTCGCCCAGGCAGGACACCCCCGGCAGCGCGTTCAGGTTGGTTTCCAGGAAATTGGACCCCGTGCGCATTTCCGCAAAGACGATGAAATAGTCGAATTTCATCGCCGCTTACTGCACCAGGTAGGGTTTGCGCGGCGGCTTGGGGGCATGGCGAACCTCGGTTTCCACGGGGAAGTCTCCCATCAGGTAGGGGTGCATCCCCTGGTTCTTGAGGTTTTGCAGGAAGCGACCAAAGCCTTCAAGATCGACCATGCGCGGGGCCTCGGCCAACCGCCTCGGGCTGACCGTGCCGATCTCGTCGATGATGGTCTGGAGCGGCTCCATCGGGCTTTCGATGAATTCGGCCATCGTCCAGATCCGCACCCTTGCCTTGGCCCAGGTCGAGCGCAGAACATCCAGGTGGGCGGCCTCGATCTTTTGCAGGGCCGCGGCTTCCTTGCGCAGGACCGAGAAATTCTTGTTCGACCGGAAGAGGGGCACCGCCCAGGCCCCCGAGATCACCGAAATCTGGGCGTTGGGGTCCTTGGCCAGGGTCCATTCGATGGCCTGGTTGTCATGCGGT
The DNA here is from genome assembly GCA_002709405.1 of Paracoccaceae bacterium. Lineage (GTDB taxonomy): Bacteria > Pseudomonadota > Alphaproteobacteria > Rhodobacterales > Rhodobacteraceae > Marinibacterium. The sequence continues at coordinate 11,865 of PAQV01000090.1, read as the reverse complement.
CCGAACTGAAAGCACTGCCGTTCACCCCGCGTGTTCCAAATCAGCGAGGTGAAGAACGCCTTGGGGTCGTTGTCCCGGCAAATTGCATTGTCGCTGAGCGCCCCGTTGATCAGGTGCGCCCCGCCCGAGAACTCGGCCCGCGCATCGGCGAACAGGTGGCCATGCACCCGGGTGCCGGTGATCTTGGTCAGCCAGGGTTCGAAATCCTCGAAAAGCTCGGAAAAGCCCTCGAACACGGAATAGGGCGACGAGGTCAGCCCGTTTTCCCAGTCCTGGTTGGGAAAGCGGCTTTGCATGTAAAGCCCCGGCCTCCCCCGGGTCCGCCGCTCGACGGCCTTGGCAAAGATGCGGTCGATCTTGCCCGGGTTGGGTTCGGTCCGTTTCATCGCCGCCGACCCGTCGGTCAGGAAGGCCTTGTACAGCCGGTCCGCCCAGGGCCAGATCTTGCGGGCCACGAAGCAATCGGACCGGCGCAGCAATTGCAGGTGGTCGTCGTAGAAGATGTGCGGTTTGCCCTGGAAGTCGAACTTGGACAGGGTCAGCGACCGGCTTTCGATGTTGGACGAATAGAGCCGCACCAGGGTCTGGAAATAGCTTTCGTCGGGGATCCAGACCTGGCGGAAATAGGTGTCGAACATCTGCCTGTCGGGGTCTTCCAGGATGGCCGACAGGGTCCTCCGGGTCAGGCACCACCACTGGCTGCCCATGTGCGGCACAAGCCCGGCCGGCATCCGGCGATACAGCCGGAACCGGCGCTGGAATTCGACGTAGCGGTCGAACAGGAACCGGTTCTTCTTCCACGAGAACGGGAACCGCAGGGTGAACCGCTCCTCGTCCAGCCCGCCGACCGTCCAGGGCACATCGGCCGTGGTGGCGCTTTCGATGAAATCCGTCAGCGGGCGGTCGGCCAGGTAATCCACCAGCTCTTGCACCGGCCGCAGCGGCAGGCACGACCCGGAGGCCAGGTACACGTGGCGCACGTCGGGGAAGTCGGCCAGCATCATCTCGGCCCCCGATTGCGAGGCCGCGACGATCCCCCAGGTCCCCCATTCGCAGCGATGCCGGCGGCAGAACCGCACCTGGTCATTGTCGGCCAGGGCCGATTGGAACGCCCGGAAGACCTTGCGCGGGACATTTGAATCCACATGGATCACCACCGGGCACCCGGCGGCCGTCCAGTGCCGGGCCACCTGTTCCGCCCGGTTCAGCGCGGTGTGCACCAGCATGACGATGCCGACGCTCATGCCCAGTTCCCCTTGGACATCAGGCCGAGGATCTCCAGCTGGCGCCAGTTGATGTATTTTTCCGACCAGGTGCACCACAGCTCGGGGTTGTCATCCAGCCGCCGGGCATAGGCCTTGTATTCGACCGAGGCCGAGTAATGCTGTTTGCGTTCAAGCTCTTCGCTGGCCTTGGCGTTGAACGTGTCCAGGAACTTGGCGTGCAGCAGGATGCCCGAGGCCTTTTCGCCCCCCCATTCGTCGTAGACCAGGTTCAGCCCGCGGGGCAGCAGCATGTGGGTCGAGCTGACATAGACGTACCGGCGATCCCATTTGACCAGGGGGATCTTGTTCAGGGCCGGGGCGCGCTCGGGCTCCTCGGCAAAGAACATGCGTCGGCGCGGCCCGCCCTGGATCCACAGGTTGCCGTACTCGAAATTGCGTTTCAGCGTGTAGTTGCCGCTGTCGAACCACGAGGCGATGTCCATCGGGTCCTGGCCGGGCCGGTACGGCTGTTCGTCCAGCCGGCCCTTGGGATACATGTCCAGAAGCATGGCCGAAAAGGACCGGATCGACGAGGCATCCAGCCAGTCGGTCAGCGCGCGCAGGGGTCGCGTGTCGCAGAACGGGTAGACCAGGAATTCGTCGGGATCGACAACCAGGCACCAATGGCCATGGCCGTACTGGCTTTGCAGCCAGTTCAGCCAGTCGACCCCGAAACGCGCGCGCTTGTAGCCGGCCGACGTATGCCACAGCGACACGTCCGGCTGATCGGCCAGGTAGTCAAGCGAGCCGTCCGTGCTGTCGTTGTCGACGATGCAGAAATGAGCGATGCCCATGTTCCGGTAGTAATCCAGGAAGAACGGCAGGCGGATCTTCTCGTTGCGCAGGGTCGAGAAGGCAAGAAGATCTCCGGGCCGGATCTGTGCAGTCCGATCGATCACCGGCTTCAACTCGCCATGCTTGCGCCAAGCACGGCCCCGCCAGCGCTGGCGCTTCACCCGAAGCTTGTAAGACTGCCAGGCACCCAAGGTCCCGCCTCTTGTTCTCGCGATCCGCCCGAGCGCAGCCGCGCGTCAGATCCTTTTTCGTATCATGCCAAAATGGTCCGCCCAGCCCGGAGCCGCGAACCCATTCGTTTTCTCTGCTTCCTGGTGCCGCCAGTCCACCGTCGTGGCCTGGTCGACGATGTTTCTCCATAGATAACGATCGGTTTCCATCAGGTAAACGGGAATGTGATCAAGCGTTTCGCGGTAGACGTTCAAGTCCCCCAGGATCAGCGGAACCCCCAGGCTCGCGGCCTCCAGAGGGGGCAGGCCATACCCCTCGGCCAGGCTTGGAAACAGCAGCGCCTGGCTGCCCGTCAGCAGGGCCGACACCGCCCCGTCCGACAGGCCCGGCAATTCCCGCACGGGGCCGTCCTTGGGCAGCGCGTCAAGCCGGTCGAAGACGGCCGCGTTGTTCCACCCGCGCCGCCCGCAGATCATCAGGCCGGGCACCTGTTCGGCCGGCAGGGTCCGGGCCAGGTCGTCCCACACATCCAGCAAAAGCGCGTGGTTCTTGCGCGGCTCGATCGTCCCGACGGTTACGAAATAGGGGCGGTGCAGGGGCAGGCCTTCGGGCAGGGCCGCCGGGTCCGGCGCGGCCGGGGTCACGCCCAACGGCGCCACCAGCGTATCGGGACATTGCGGCAGATGCGCCTTCAGCCGGGCCTCGGTATGGCGGGAATTGCAGATCACAAGGTCGGCTTGCTCGGCCACCGCGTTCAGCCTGCGCCGGAAGGCCTCGACCGTGCCCGGCCGCTGGTAGTCCGGATGATCCAACGGGATCGTGTCGTGGATCATCACGGCAATCGGCCCCTGGATCCCCTCGCGGATCGCCGAAAGCGCGCGGGCTTTCAGGGCCGAGTGGCCGACATTCAGATAGGTTGACCCCGCTGCCACCCGGGCCCGCAGCAGCGCAACAAGGCCCTTCGGCCTGCACCGCCCCACGGCCAGGCGCCGCAGATCGCTTTCCGCCCGGCGCACCTGCACGGGGCGCTTGCGATAAAGCCCCGACAACAGGTCGGCCGGCCCCCAGGGCGCGGTCCCGTGCAATCGGTCCCGTGCCGCGCGCAACCCGGCCGGATCCAGCAGCAGGTAGCCCGCCCCTGTCCGCACCAGCCCGTAAAGCGGCACGTCATCGTCCAGAAGGTGATCGAGATAGGCCAGTTCCACCCGGTCCACGCCGGTTGGCAGACGGCCGGCGCGGGACAGGCTTCGCGTCAGGTCCAGAAGCCGCGCCGTCGGAGGAACGTGCGGATTATTCGTCGTAATGCCCAGCTTGGTGCCATCTCCAGGCGTCGGCGATCATGGTCTGCATTTTCGACCGGGTCGGGCGCCAGCCCAGTTCTTCCTCGGCCCGGGTCGATCCCGACACCAGCTTGACCGCATCACCGGCCCGCCGCGGGCCTTCATTATAGGGCACCTCGCGATTGGTCACCACACGCGACTGATCGATGACCTCGCGGACCGAGAACCCGTCTCCGGTGCCCAGGTTGAACACCCGGTTGCCCTTGCCCTCTTCCAGCCATTTCAGGCCCAGGACATGGGCATCCACCAGGTCGCAGACATGCACATAATCGCGGATACAGGTGCCGTCGGGCGTGTCGTAATCGGTGCCGAACACCGTCAGGGCATCGCGCTTGCCGTCGATGGCGTCCAGCATCAGGGGGATCAGGTGCGTTTCAGGGCGGTGAAATTCGCCGACCTCGCCGTCCGGGTCCGCCCCGGCCACGTTGAAATAGCGGAAGATCACGTGTTCCAGCCCGTCCGAGGCCGCGAAATCGCGCAGGATGTCCTCGATCGCGCGCTTCGAGGCGCCATAGGCATTCAGCGGTTCCTGCGGTGTGGATTCGTCCAGCACCACGTTGTCATGTTCGCCATAGGTCGCGCAGGTCGACGAAAAGACGAACTTCTTGACCCCGGCCGCGCAGGCGGCCTCGATCAGGTTCAAAGAGCCCAGCACGTTGTTGCGCCAGTACTTTCCCGGGATCTTCATGGCCTCGCCGACTAGGCTGATGGCCGCGAAATGCATGACGGCCACGGGTTTCCAGGTCGCGAAGACCTCGTCCACCCGGGCCCGGTCCAGCAGGTCGCCCTCTTCCACGGGGCCATACTTGACCGCCTGTCGCCAGCCGGTCACGAAGCTGTCGAAGGTGACGGGCACATAGCCTGCCGCCTTGAGCGCCTTGCAGGCGTGCGAGCCGATATAGCCCGCACCACCTGTCACCAGAACATGCTGCACCTGCGGGTCGTCCGTTACTGGGCGGCCCGGTCGACCTGGGTGATTTCCACCAGGAACCGATGCAGGTCGTCGCGCAGGTCGTCACGGGCCAGGCCGAAGGCAACGGTGGCCTGCAGGAAGCCCGCCTTGGATCCGCAGTCGAACCGCTGGCCGCGGAAGCGGTAGCCGTAGACACCGTTTTCCGTGCCGATGTCGGCCGCGATGGCGTCGGTCAGCTGGATTTCTCCGCCGGCGCCGGTCTTCATGCTGTTGAGCGTCTTGAAGACCGAGGGGCTGAGGATGTAGCGGCCGATCACCGCCAGGTTCGACGGCGCCTCGGCGGGTTCGGGCTTTTCGACCATGCCCCGCACCTTGACCATCGAGCCCATGTCTTCCTCGACATCCAGGACACCGTAGGCCTTGGTCCGCTCGGGCGGGACCTCCATGGCCGCGACCATGTTGCCGCCGGTTTCCTCGTAGGCCTCGACCATCTGCTGCAGGCAGGGGGTTTCGGCGGCGATCACGTCATCGGGCAGCATCACGGCGAAGGGTTCGTTGCCGATCAGGCGGCGGGCGCACCAGATCGCGTGGCCCAGGCCAAGCGCCTTGTGCTGGCGGATGTAGGCAATCGCCCCGCTGTCCATGTTGGTATCTTTGAGGATCTCCAGCAGATCGTCCTTGCCCTTCTTGCGAAGCTCCTGCTCCAGCACGGGCGAATGGTCGAAATAGTCCTCAAGCGCGCTTTTGCCGCGCGAGGTCACGAAGATGAATTCCTTGATCCCTGCTGCCCGCGCCTCGTCGATCGCGTATTGCACCAGGGGACGGTCGACCAGCGTCATGATCTCCTTCGGAACCGATTTCGTTGCCGGCAGGAACCGTGTCCCCATGCCGGCCACCGGGAAGATCGCTTTGGTCACTCGTTTGCGCATGTTTTTTTCAACCTCAACACATTGGGTCTGTTCAGTTAAGTATGCTCTCTGCACGTGCATAACACACTTTCGGTTGGCACGTAAAAAGATGTCCCTACTTCGTTTAACGCCGTGGCTAATCGGCAAGTTCCCTCCGAATTAATCTTGCGCTGCGAACACGGTCTGCCTCTCTGGAGACTCTTCGCGCAAAACGCCACATCCTGAAGGACGAATCACCCCGGTCGGACTTGCCGAACAGCCCGCCCCGCTGGTGCCAGATGCCGTCCGGGCCATAGCTGACCTTGTGGCGCCAGGCCGTGGGCGACAGGATGATTTCCGTGACCACTCGCCCCGCCTGACGTTCCGTCAGAGATTCCGCCTGCCGGGTCCGCGCTTGCCAGGAGCGACCCGAAACAACAACCGAAGGTGGATCAAGCTGGGCCGGATAGCGGCGGAAATCCGTTTCCGGTTCCGGCAGGGCGGCCATCCGCCGATGGGCCCGGGCGCGGCCCTCTTCGACCCCGGCCTCGAAGCCCTTCATCAGCCGACGGACATCGCGCGGTTCCAGCGTGCCGGCCACCATGTGGCGCAGGGCGCGCAGCCGTTCGGTCCGGCGGGCCCGGTTCAGGGCCCGGGTGCGCCAGTCGGGCGGGCAATGCTTGTCGAGGAACACCGCCCAGCTGGCCCCGATCTCGAACAGGTCGCGCGGCACCCGGTCAGCCGTGCGCACCGCATTGGCCGCATAGCCGTGATGGACCAGGGCCTGGGGCACCACCGCCGTCAGGCATCCCATTTCGGCCAGGCGCAGGTTCACGTCGGTTTCGTCCAGGTAATAGTGAAACCCCGGATCGAACCCGCCTTCGCTGGCCAGCCACGACCGGCGCACCGCCATGTTGGTGCCCTGGGTCTTGATCCCCCGGTCATCGTTCGGGCTGAGCAGGGTCACCCGGTCGGGATCGACCCGGATGGCCTCGGCCTGGCCGGTCAGGTCCACCGATTGCGCCGTCCACTGGTAGGAAATCCCGTTGCGGCCCAGCACGAAGCCCCCCGCCGCGGTGACATGATCCGACAGGAAGGGCGGGATCAGGTGGCTTAGCCACGAGGGTTCCGGCACCGCATCGTCGTCGATGAAGGCAATGACCTCTCCTGAAGATTCCACGATGCCCAGGTTGCGCGCGTGCGAGATATTGGGCTCGTCATAGCGCACCAGCTTGGCATGGGCGGCTTCGGGCATGCTCCACAAACGGGCCATGCCGGCCTTGTCGGCGACGACGATCACTTCGAAATTGGAGTAGCGCAGTTGCGACACGCCCAACAGGCAGCGCGCCAGGGCCTCGGGCCGATCCCGGCTGACAATGACGACACTGACGGGCAGGTCTGTCATGCCGGGGCGGTCCTCATGGCATCCCCATCTCGGCCATCATGCCCTCGATCCGGGGGACGTCCTCGGGGTTGTTCAGCTCCCAGAAGCTGCGCCCCTTCGCGTCGACCTCGACGCACAGCACCTTGTGGCCGTTTTCGAGGAACCGCAGCTGTTCCAGCCCCTCCAGCCCTTCCAGGGGTCCCGGCGGCAAGGCGCCATAGGCGGTCAGCGGGCCGGGGCGGTAGGCATAGACGCCGACGTGGTGAAACACCGGGGTGTCCGCGTCGGGCGCGTAGATGTCCGAGGTGAAGGGGATGACCTCTTTCGAGAAGTAGAGCGCCAGGTTCCCGGCGCCGAAGACCGCGGTCGTCCCCCCGACGCGCCCCGCCTTGCGGTCGGCCAGCAGGGCGTTCAGCGTGGCCCCGTCGCAGCGCAGCACCGGCGTGGCGACACCCGCATCGGGTGCGGCGCGCAGGCCGGCGACCAGGTCCTCGATGAACCAATGGGGGGTCAGCGGCGCATCGCCTTGCAGGTTCACGACGATCTCGACCTCGCCGCCCAGCGTGGCCAGCGCCTCGGCACAGCGTTCGGTGCCATTGGCGCAGTCGGGCGAGGTCATCACGACCTCGGCCCCGAAGCCTTCCGCCGCATCGCGGATCCGGTCGTCATCCGTGGCCACCACGACCCGGTCCACGCCCGAGACGGATTGCGCCGCCTCCCACGTGCGCCGGACCAGGCTTTTCGCCACGCCCTCGGCGCCGGTCAGCTCGACAAGCGGCTTGCCGGGATAGCGGGTCGAGGCATAGCGGGCCGGGATGACGACCAGGACACTCATGCGGTGGGTTTCAGATCCACGCCCGGGGCGTATGCAATGAAGAACGGGTTGGCAAAGCCGTCCTTGCCGTAGACCAGCGGGTTGAGGTCATCAAAGCGCACCACCTGGCCGCCGGCCCCGTTCAGCACGGCATGGCCGGCCGCGGTGTCCCATTCCATCGTGCGGCCAAGGCGCGGGTAGAGGTCGGCCTCGCCGGTGGCGATCAGGCAGAACTTCAGCGACGAGCCGGCCGAGGTCATGTCCTTGACCTCGTACTTGCCGATATAGTCGTCAGTGGCCTGGTCACGGTGCGATTTCGACGCCACGACCATCAGCCCGCCGTTGTCGGGGTCGGAGACATTGATGTCCTTGGTCTCGCCGATGGTGTCGGGATCGAAGGCCCCGGTTTCCTCGACCGACTGGCCGCCGGCCTGGGTGAAGAACATGCGATTCTTGGCCGGAGCATAAACCACGCCACGGGTCGGGATGCCGCCCTCGACCAGCGCGATGTTCACGGTGAAATCGCCGCGGCGGTTGATGAATTCCTTGGTGCCGTCCAGCGGGTCGACGATCAGGAAGGTGTCGCCCTTGGCCGCATGGCTTGCGGATTGTTCCTCGGTCACCAGCATCAGGTCGGGGAAGGCTTCGGTCAGACCGGCCGAGATCAGCGCATCGGCCTTCTCGTCCGCCTCGGTCACCGGGCTGTCGTCCGACTTGACCTTCACGTCGAAATCATCGGCGTTGTAGATCTCCATGATCTTGGCACCGGCTTCGATCGCCAGTTTCCTCATCACGGGCACAAGTAGGTCATAATTCACGAATAAGCTCCGTCCTATCGGGGTCTGATTGAAAATGCGTTCCGCGCACCTTATGCTTGGGCGGCAACGGATCGGCAAGAACTCCGTGCCATTTATGGGCAGCGTCACAGGATCACACCGAGGCCACGGATCAGTGTTTCAGCACTCTACACGTCGATCGAACTTCATGATTGCCGTCGGCATGGCCGAGGTCACGTATCACGCCATCGTCCGGTCGATCCGGGCCATGCACAGCAACGCGTTCATGGCCATCGGGCTGAACATGCTGCAAATGCTGGTTTTTGTGCTGGCCTTCTACGTGATGTTCTGGGTGCTGGGGATGCGATCGCCGCAGATCCGGGGTGATTTCCTGATCTACATCATGACCGGCATCTTCATGTACATGACCAACATCAAGTCCATGGGCGCGGTGATGGGATCGGCCGGGCCCACCAGCCCGATGATGAAACACGCGCCGATGAACACGGCCATCGCGATCGCCTCGTCGGCGCTCAGCACGCTCTACGTGCAGCTGCTGTCGATGATCCTGATCCTCTACATCTATCACGCCGCCTTCAATCCGATCGAGATCTACGATCCCATAGGCTGCCTGGCGATGCTGATGTTGGCCTGGTTCACGGGTTGCGCGCTGGGGCTTGTCCTGCTGGCCCTGAAGCCGTGGTTCCCGGTCTTCACCCAGGTTTTCAGCCAGATCTACCAGCGGGCCAACATGCTGGCCTCGGGCAAGATGTTCGTGGCCAACACCCTGCCCAGCTTCATGCTGGCCATGTTCGACTGGAACCCGCTGTTCCACATCATCGACCAGTCGCGCGGCTTTGCCTTCAAGAACTACTTCCCACGGTACTCGAATTGGGAATATCCTTTGATCATCGGGATAATTCTGGTGGTGGTCGGGCTGATGGGCGAATTCTACACACGCAAGAACGCGTCGCTTAGCTGGAACGCACGGCGATGAAGGCGCTGGCCCTGCTGGTCGCCGCGCTGGCTGGGACCGCTGCCGCCGAACCCGCCTTCCCCAAGCTTTACGACGTGGTTGGCATCGACGATGCGCTGAACCTCAGGGATGGGCCATCCTCGTCGGCGGAAGAGATCGGGACCCTGCCCCCAGACACCACCGGGATCGAGGTTCTGGACGTCAGCGAAAACGGCTACTGGATGCAGGTCGCCCTGCCGGAAGGGTCGGGCTGGGCGGCTGCGGGTTACCTGAAGCCGCACCCCGAGGATGCTGGCGTGCTGTTTGCGACCTCCATGCAATGCGGCGGGGTCGAACCCTTCTGGAGCCTGGACATCACCCAGGGCGACAGCGCGGTCTTCTCGCGGATGGAATCCGACGACGTGACCCTTCCCGCTGGCAAGATCCGCAAGGGCACCAAGCAGAAGGGCCGGTATTTCCTGGACCTGGGCGACACCCACGCCGCCCTGCTGGTGGCCGAGCAATGCAGCGACACCATGTCCGACCGGCCCTACGGCGTGTCGGTCAACCTGGTGATCGACCAGTCGACCATCCTGCGCGGCTGCTGTTCGCTGCGACCCTAGGCTCAGGACCCACTGATTGCACCGCCTCAGCGCCGAAAAATGCGTGAGATCAGGCGTTTGCTTTCCGAAGTCACGACTGGGCGTCATGGCGAGGGAAGCACGCGACTGAGATCGTGCATTTCCCGGCGTCCTCCGGATTCGGCGGATTTCCCGCCTGCCTTTGTTGCATGGCCTTGAAATAGAACCACTATTCCTGCGGCCAAGCGCCTGGTCAGACACGAAATCTGCCGAACTGAGGCGGTGCAATCAATGGGTCCTGAGCCTAGGCTAGCCCGCCACCCGCATCGTCAGGTTGATCCGCCCGCCCTTGGGCAGCAACCGGGACGAGCCGAAGCGGATGCGGTCGATCCCGTGATAGGTCAGCCGCGCCTCGCCCCCCATCACGACCACATCGCCCGAGTTCAGCCAGATCGATTCCGTCTTGCCGCCCCGCGTAGTGTTGCCGATGCGAAAGAGCCCGTCATCGCCCAGCGACACCGACACCACGGGCCAAGAGTAATCCTCTTCGTCCTTGTCCTGGTGCAGGCTCATCCGGGCGTCCTGGCCGTAATAGTTGATCAGGCAGCTGTCGGGCTGCCGGTCCAGCCCTGTCACCCCGTGCCATATGGCAAGCACAGCCTCGGGGATGCCCGGCCAGTCCACGCCCGAGGGATGCTGCGGTTCATACCGATACCCCTTACGGTCCGTCACCCAGCCCAAATCCCCGGCCGAGGTCATCCGCACAGACATCGCCTGCCCGCGCGGCGTGACCGGGCGAAACAGCGGAGCGGCCTTCAGAACCGGGCGCAAGGCATCGACCACGGCCGCCTGGCCCGATGTGTCCAGGTAGTCCTTCCAGATCCGAAATCCGCGCAATTCGACCGCAGCCGCGCCCATGTTGGCCTCCGTTTACCCGTCAGGTGTTACTGAAAGGCAAACCGCAGAAGAAAGGCGAAATGCAAGCCGTTCACGCGCTTGCAGGCATTTGATGCCATCCCTATATACGCCGGGACGCGTCGAGGTCATGTGACCGAAGCGCCACACAGTCGGGACCTTGATGCCATAATGGGTCCAGGTCTCGTGAAATCGCCTTTGAATGAGAGGGATCAAAAATGTCGAAAGTTATCGGTATCGACCTCGGGACGACCAACAGCTGCATCGCCATCATGGACGGTGCGCAACCCCGTGTGATCGAAAACTCCGAAGGGGCTCGCACCACCCCGTCGATCGTCGCCTTCACGGATGACGAGCGTCTCGTGGGTCAGCCGGCCAAGCGCCAGGCGGTCACCAACCCCGAAAACACCGTCTTTGGCGTCAAACGCCTGATCGGCCGTCGTGCGGACGACGTGGATCTGGCCAAGGACAAGAAGAACCTGCCCTACGCCGTGATCAACGGCGGCAACGGCGACGCCTGGGTGGAAGCCAAGGGCGAGAAATATTCGCCCAGCCAGATTTCCGCCTTCATCCTGGGCAAGATGAAGGAAACCGCCGAGAGCTATCTTGGCGAAGAGGTGACGCAAGCCGTCATCACCGTTCCTGCCTATTTCAACGACGCCCAGCGTCAGGCCACCAAGGACGCCGGCAAGATCGCCGGCCTGGAAGTGCTGCGGATCATCAACGAACCGACAGCTGCCGCCCTGGCCTATGGTTTGGACAAGGAAAACAGCCACACCATCGCGGTCTATGACCTTGGTGGCGGTACGTTCGACGTGACCATCCTGGAAATCGACGACGGCCTGTTCGAAGTGAAATCGACCAACGGGGACACGTTCCTGGGCGGTGAAGATTTCGACATGCGGATCGTCAATTACCTGGCCGACGAGTTCAAGAAAGAGAACGGCGTCGACCTGACCCAGGACAAGATGGCCCTGCAGCGTCTGAAAGAGGCTGCCGAAAAGGCCAAGATCGAACTGTCGAGCTCGTCGCAGACCGAGATCAACCAGCCGTTCATCTCGATGGACCC